>NZ_JARBAE010000001.1:0-604881 GCF_033795305.1 Streptomyces sp. AK02-01A | reverse complement strand
GTTTTGCCTGTGGGCTAGGAGATGTATATAAGGGAGCACCCCGCAGGGCTCCCCGACATCCACGACACGCGCCACGGACCCCGCCGCCCAACCGGCCACGGCGGCCACCCAGCCGGCCACGTCGAGCCACGACAAGAGCGACAGCGACAACAGCCCCGGCGGCAGCGGCGACCCGGGCACAACCGGCAATGCCAACCGCGACAACAACAGCAGCGGTCAGCCCGGGAACGGGCACACCACATCACACGACCGGGCCGGCGAGCGCCAGGACACCCTGTCCTCCCGCGAACCCGACGCGCCGTCAGCACCGGACCCGGGAGTGCGTGACACCGACGTGTCCGGTGCGTCGCAGCGAGGGTTTGAGGGTTCTTCCGGGGGTGGGTCATCCCGGGAGGGTGATGGGGTGCGGCCACGTGGTTCGCGTACCGCTGTCCACTCCACGCACGTCGACAACATCAACGGTGCCCCGCCCACGCAGTCGCGTGGACGGGGCGGCCATGACCAGGAGTCGTTGCGGAAACTGGCCAACGGAGTTGCCGACGACGTAGTTCGGCAACTGCGAGGCACGGTCGACATAGACGATCCGAGCGCGGACCTGGGTACCCGTCTCGGCCTCGACCGGGAGGGGGCTGCGGATGTGCTCTTGTGCCTCAGGGTCCAAGAAAAGCTCCAGAAGGAACTGGGCTTTGACTTTTCGCTGTCTGCTTCATCCGGCGGATCCATCACACGCGGTCACGACGATATAGGCGTGGGTACGGGTACGAGCTTGGGCCGTCTTGCACCCGACCACTACTGGAGCCGCATCACGGGCTGGCACGAGTTCGCCGATGATCTGGAGCCTGGAGAAATGGGCCTGATCGCATGGCGACGCCAGGGTCTGCCCGGTCACGTCATCGCGGTCTACAAGTACTCGGCGGAGGGCCTGCTGTACATCGACCCCACTCGGGGCCCGGATCAGCGCGCAGTCGCCGAGCCTCCGGTCTGGGACGCGGTCAGCGCACGCGCTGTTGTCTTCACTCCCGCGGGCAGCCCGCGGGCCCACGGCCTGCCCGACGCGGTCGAGTCCGCCTCAACCGCTCATGCACTCCTTGATCCTCCAGTTGACCACCGCTACGGCGTCCATCGCGACCTCGTCCTCCCCGCAAATCTCGAGAAAGTTCCCGAAAGCTCGTCCGATGAAATCTTGTGGCGTTTCAGTCCTTTGACCCCTGAACAAATCTTCCGGGGTGGGTTCCTCGCACCAAACAAGGAGAACAAGGTCCTCCTGCGCGATTATATCGTGCACAATGCCGTGGCTCAGCACATATCCACGACGCGCGATCGTGACTTTTGGTACAACGGCAGGCGGTACCGATATGAAATCCATCCTGGCAAAAGTGTTGAACCCCAAGCGCGAACTGATCTCGTAGCCAAAACTTTTGAAAGCGAAGTTTCCTTCACCTCGCACATTGAAGCCCGGGCGGTGGTGAGTGTATATGACCAACAATCAGGCAGAACAGGAGTTTGGAATCCCTCGACCTCTTCTGTCGAGTGGCGCCTGGGCGACCATCAGAGCGGCGCGTCAGAATCTAAGAGTAATACGCAACTCTCTTCCTCTGCACAGGCATCATCCTCCTCCGTGCCCAGTCATCGGATGCAGCCACACCCTTCCGCCGCTCCCTCAGTCCGTCGAAATCCTGTGTCCTTCCAGCCGACCATCCACTACAAGGGGTCGCCGAGCTCCCCGACCAGTAGCCACGGAGCGCACGGCCGTAACATATCTTCTTACTTCTTCGGTGCCGCATCAACGACTCAGGCATTCAAGCCCGCCGGACAGCAATCTTCCTACTACAAGCAGCCGTTGCGCGCGGCCACCAGCGGCACATATGCCGGCCCTACCATGAATTCCGGACGCGCTTTTTCGTCTCACGCACCCACAGAGGCTTACCGACGCAACCCGGCGGATTCGCAGAGGAAGGCACTGCACGGCGGTGCGCCGAATCCCGCTCGGCCGCTACCGAACCCGTCGGCCGGCGCATTGCCGCCGGACACAACCGCGACGGCTGGGCATCTTGCCGCCCCTTCGACCAGTAATCCGTCGCAGCGGCAGACGGCACGGGATGCGACAACGGACAGTAACGACCAACTGCGCCGCAGGCGGTTCCCTCAACCATCTTCCGAGGTATTGCAGGCATGGTCCCATCAGTTCACGTTCGCGGACCAAAATCTCTGGGCAATGCCAGACGCGGCTGATCTCCGGCACGAGGCTGCACAGATCGTCGCCCGCCAGCACGTGGCTCCCCCATCCGAATCCCACGGTCTGCCACACGACGCCAAGTCCTACCGGAAGTTGCACGCTCATATCATCGACGTCGTCGCATCCCATCTGGGCCGCGATCGCCACAAAACTGATCGTACGGCCCGCGCGATCGCACTTTCCAAGCAAATGGCGGCCGCGTTCGGCAGCGATCACGCCTCGTCCACACCAGCGGCGCAGGCGGAGCCCGCTGAAGTAGAAGAGAAGAGCGGCCCGAGCAACTCCCCGAGTTCCACCGGTCACCGGCTCGCCCCAGCCCAGCCACGCCTCCCAGGCGGCGCCATCGGCGATGGAACAGACCGCACGACTGACGACCCATGGCTCAACGCCTTGGCACGCTCCCGGAACTGGACCACTGACTTCGCGATCACACGCTACGTCGAGGCATCCGGTCTCGTAGGCCGGGCGCTGGGCTACCGCACGGCAATCGGCCAGGACACTCCGGAAGCCGAGTACCGCCAACGCCTGCGCGACGTCGTTGCCGCGGTAACCGTCGCCCGCGCCGAAGCCGCCACCACGGCGAAAGGCAAGGAAACCGAGCACCGCCCCACACCCGCGTACGACGCCGCTCTCATCGACCGTCTGAAGGAAATCGTCACCTCGCTGGACGAATACAACCAAGCGATTGACCGGGCACTCCAAGACCCCGAAACAGACCACACACCATGGATCTCAGACATGGAATCCATGGTCGAAGACGCATCCATCAAGGCCCGGGCCCTCATCCCCGGCCTGGACCCTGCGGACGTCCACCACCTCTTCCGCCACCAAGCCCTGCTGCAACGCCCAGCCGGCACGCCCATATACCTGCCGGGCGAACCACACCACGAGCGAGGCCACCGGCTGCCCGCCGTGCAGCCGGGCTCCGACGGGGCGGCGGCGAGGGAGAGCGATGTGGCAGACACCAGCGCGGCGGCGGGTGAGACACCCGCGCCCGCTCCCATGCATGCCGACAGCCTGTCCCGCGCCGGCTCCCGTTCCGAAACGGCTCCCGTCATGGAGACCGCGGAAAGCCGTGCGTCTGGCACGGACAAACGTGCGGACACGGTGCGACGGGCGGTTGGGCCGCGCCGGTTGCAGGAGCTGGATCGTGAGGACCTGGTCGACATCGTCGAAGAGGTCGTGAACGAGCACCGCAGGCAGCATGCCGGCGTCGCGGGCGGTCGACGGGCGGCCGAGGGGGCGTCTATGTCCCCACGCGAGCCGTCGATACAGGAATGCCTGGACCTGCTGCACCTTCTGCGCGACGCTCTCTTCCCGCAGGGCGTCGCGACCGCGCGCGCTGCCGCCGACGACAGCGTGCTCGACCTGCACCCCCACGAGAGCCGTCTCGCCGCAGGCGATGGCTGGAGGTCCGTCCAATCCTGGCAAACGGTCGCGGACACCCTCGCCGCGACGGGATCTGGCAGCGCCGCGTTCGTCCTCGTCCGACGTCCCCGCGGCATCGGACACGCCCTCGCCGCATTTGCTCTCCCTGCCACCGCCACACGCGACGCCAGTAGTGCAATCGATGTTGTCTGGATCGACATTGATCCCCTGCTAGTTGTCCGGGTTGGCAAGCAGCCCCCGCGTATCGCTCCTGCCGAAGCCCGCGCCGTCGTCGTCGGCTCCGACGCCCGCATCATTCCGAACGCCCTGCCGGAATTCCACGCCTCGACCTCCATGGGGCACTCCGTCGTAGACCCGTCCACTCACCACCAATATGCCGGTTTGGGCGGGGAGTTCGAAGTCCGACGTCCGGTCATCTTCGTGGGGGACCCTGGATACGGGACCGTGGTCGCAGTTAATGACAACGGCTCGGTGATCACAACGGATCACCAGGACTTCTATCGCGCCGGCGATTCCTTGTATATCAAGAGGGAGGACGCACAGCAGGCGGGGCATGCGCACATAAAACGCGAGCAGCATACCGTGCTCGAAATTGTCACGCAGCCCGCCGCTGCCCTTCCAGGAGAGCGGCGAGCTCTGACCTGGGATGCGATCCAGGCATCGACGGAGTCGACATTCCGAAGGATTCTGACGGCCTCTGAGCGTGCGAGGCTGGAAGATGTGTTCACGAGAAGGGATGGCTGGCGGGTCGCCGAACAATTCGCCGACGGCCGGCTGGGGCCGGCTCCAGCGGGGGAGGCGGCGGGAACAGCGTTTTCCCAATTCACTATTGGCGTCCCAGTGGATGGACTCCTAGCTGCTCTCTATCTGGCTGAGGCCAGAATAGTGAATCCGAATCTGCTCGGCGTCTATCCGACAGCACGCCAGTTCGGCTCGCTGCTCGCAAAAGATTTCGTAGAGCGACAGCATGGCCCGCTTGGATTCGGGGAGATCAATCTCCTCACCGCCGATCCGCGAGTGCGTGAACTGTGGGGATACGGCTGGCTATTCTTCAACCACATCTCTGCGGGGCAGCACCTGGCGTTGCACGCCAGAGCCGAAGACATTCTCGTCAAGAATGGGCTTCCAGCCGCTTGCAGGCACCCCCTTGACGCCGTGCGCAGGGCTCTTCGACCCGAGGTCAGGAAGTACCTGAAAGACAACAGCCAGACAATTATTGACTATTTCGAAAAGTCGTGGAAACCCCTCCTGAAGCAAGCAGGCGTCCGAAGTTTCCCTGAAGGAATCACCTCGGTGCTCGATCTGCCACCGGGCCTGCAAGATAAAGGTTTCACGATTCGAGATGCGCTCACCTACGCAACAACAGGCAGGACTGACGACGGAAGGAGTATCAGTCAGCGTGATCTGACTGGAATGGATGACCGGGACTTCAAGCATCTTGACTCGGAGCACCGGCCCCCGCTGGTGCTCCTGGAGTTGCGCGCCTATGCCGGAACGAGTGGCTCCAACAATCTGACTCCGGCCGAATTGGCGCCGACAATCAATGATTTGACCGCGACAGTGAGTGCTAATGTCGCGAATCGGATACTGGAACCGCAACGGCGAGTCGACTACGTGGACAATCTTCTGGACAGCCGTTCCGACCTACTGCCGGTCGGTGCGTTGTTCAACGTCATCCCGCTGCTGAAAAAGTCTTCCGATGAAACGATAGCGAACTCGGTCAATGGTCTTGATGCTTTGGAGCTCGCTCGATCAATCAGTGATCTTGTGGTCAACGGGAACGCGTTGTCGCCCGAAGCGGTCAGAACACTGAACACGCTGGCCCGGCTGACCGAGGATGCCCTGTCGGGAAGAAGTACCTTCTTTCCTGTTCCCGCTGGAGATGTCCGAACGCAGCTTCAACTTGGCGTCCATGTCGCCGAATCTCTCACTGGTCAAAGCGGCACTCAACCGGCTGAATCCAACCAGCGCAGCAGGGCCGTCACACATTCGGCACCCCAGGCGCCACACACGGGCGGCAGCAGGACGAGCGGCAACGCCGCACCCGCGGCTGAATACCCGCAACCTACGCAACGAGAGCTGCAGCCGTGGCAGGGCCACTTCACCGCGGCCGGCCAGTACCTGCGCTCCCTGACATCCGACCAGCAAAGGCTGAGAGAACTCCTCTCCGACGCTCGACGCATCGTCGGCGAGCACCACGTGGCGCGCCCGGCAGCATCGACGGGCATCCCCGGGGCCGATCAGTACCGCGCCCTCCACGACAAGCTCGTACAGGTCGTTGCCTACTACCTGGACCATGCCGGCGAGGACCAGGCCGCCGACGCCTCAAGAATCATGGCCGAGTCTTTCGGCACGGCCCGCATCACTCGCCCAGCCCACACCCGTGCGTCGGCCAGTATGAGGGGAGGCGCTGTGCCCGCCCCTGTCGTCCTGCCCGAGCTTCATGTGGGGCCGTCCGCCTCGCGACCGCCGACGCTTGCCTCGCCGCCAGACGTCACGGTTGACGACGAGTTCCTCAACACTTGGGCGGCTTCCCGTGACTGGACTGTGGATTTCGCAGGCGGGAAATACGCAGAGGCTTCCGGTCTTGTCGGTCAAGCACTGAACTATCGCCTGGTGATCGGCAAGGAAGAACCAGAAACGCGATACCGGGATCATGTGCATCGGATCGTGGCTGCCGTGGCCGTCGCCCGTGCAGAGGCGGGGACTGAGGGGTTCGATAAAACAGTAATCGACCGCTTGAAGGAAATCGTCACCTCGCTGGACGCATACAACCAAGCGATTGACCGGGCACTCCAAGACCCCGAAACAGACCACACACCATGGATCTCAGACATGGAATCCATGGTCGAAGACGCATCCATCAAGGCGCGGACCCTCATCCCCGGCCTGGACCCTGCGGACGTCCACCACCTCTTCCGCCACCAAGCCCTGCTGCAACGCCCAGCCGGCACACCCGTACACCTGCCGGGCGAACCACACCCCGCACCCCACGCGGATCGGGAGTTCACCGCGAACAGGATCCGTCAGGAGCATGATCTGCCGCCTCGGCAGACATACACCGGAGTTGTCAGTTCCGGACTCGAGGACGGTCACCCGCCCGCGACGCCCGGCACGACGGGACTCACCGGCACCGACCGGAACGCGGACCGGGCCGTGCCGCCGGGTGAGGCGGACCCCCAGCAGGTGCCGGCAACTGCGGACACCTCTGTCGACACGCCACAACCGAATGGTCTGGACGCGGACACAGATCTTTTCACCTGGGTCAATATGGTGCTGGCCGAAGAGCGTCTGAAAGGGGCGTCGGGGGCCGAAGTTTCTCTGGATATTTCGCAGGTACTGGAGCTGCGCGATGAGGCGGTTGCGGCGTACGGGAAATCCCTTCCCTCGAACACCAAGGGCCTTGCCGGGGCATTGGTAGACCACTTTCTCGGCCGCGGGCTGGTGGGCCTCGCGGGAGGCGGCGGGGGCCTCGAAGTAGAATTCACCGAAGTAATCCTTTTGGAGGGGATTGAAGATCCCTTCGACTTCTATGGCAAGGCCCTGATCAAGGGGCCGGGTATGGAGGTGGTCGTAGAGCCCAAGGAGTTCTATCGCGGTCCGAATAACACCATTTACCGTCATCAGGGCGACGCCATCCAAGCAGGCGGCTCTGGTGAATCCATGATGACTGCTGTCCTGGAGATCGTTACAGATGTCATGCAGGTGCTGAAGGGAGGTGTGGAGGGACGCCGTCGACCCCCGGCGAACACGTTCCGGATTCTGAAGGATATAGAAACCCGGCTGAGGGGCTTGCCTGGAAGAGAGGGAGGGCGCCCGCAGGTACCCTTGGCGAAGCTCTTCCCTGTCGCGGAGGGATATGAGGCAACTGAGCTGGGACGAGGGGCGTTGATTGGACGTCGGCCGCTCAAGGACTCGACGCTGCACCATGTCCAGTACACCGTCGGTGTCCCTATGAGCGGCCTGTACTCATTTCTCAAACATGTTCACAAGCACACCTGGCTCGACGAATCCTGGGGATCCCGTACCCAGAACCCGGGTTATCTCACCCGGACACACCTGTTCGAAGGTCTGAAATTCGGCAAGGAGCTCGCCGAAGATTTCTCACACAGGCTGAGCGCTACAGAAGCAGCAGAACTCAAGGGCTACGCCTCACTTCTCTACGTCAACGCGGCAGCTTTCGCAAATCGCCTCTTCGACGACGAGCGGCTGGCTAAGGCGCATGCGGCTGTACTGTCCCGTCACGCCATGGCGGATATCCTTCACACGTTGCGACCGCGCATTCAGGGGATCCTTCGAGATAATTCTGATGAAATATTCAAAGATTTCCGCTGGCGTGTCCTTGGAACCCTCGCTCAGTTTTATGGAGACTTTCGTAACATTCCCCAAGGGGAAATCGATGAACGTGCCCGACGGTTCAGGATCTACCTGCTGAGCGGACTGGACCACCAATACTGGCGAGTATCCCAGAAGTCCGCTTTCGGCGGAATGACCGAACTGAGGCGTCTCGATAATAATGATGGATCTTCTCTGCCCCTCGTAGTTCTGGAGGTTCGAGCGTATGGCGCCGAATACATAAGTGCAGATACGGCCCAGAGAAACTATGAAAGGCTCGCCGACAAGGCGAATAGATTGTACGCCGAGGCGGCAGCGGCTGAAGCAGGTAACGGCTATCCAGAAGCCTTCTACCCGCCTGCTATCTTTGCAAATGAGGTACCGCACAACTTCGGCATCAAATTGCTGGAGTCCATGCAAGCTCCCGTAACCCTGTGGGCTCGGGAACTAGAAAAAACGGCCAGGTCCACTCCGCATCCGGAACTAATCATAGAGTACTTCACTCTCCAAGTGCGAGGCTTTCCAAAAACCAGGATAGATGCCTGGTACGAGTTCCAGCGGGCATCCCGATGGGTGCAGATCGCGACAGCCGAAGAGGACGAATCGGCACGGCAGCAACTAGAGCTGGCCGCAGCCGCTCTGACCATTTGGGGCCACAATCCGGAAAATATAGCTGAGAAGTTTCAGCTGTGGGTCCAGGATTATCATAACCGGATTTCAGCTGTGCGTTCCGCAGCACTTACTGAACTGAGGAAAAAAGGATACCCCGGTTACCGGATTGACAGTTCCGTGGTGCGGGACATATTGAACGGCATGTCCCCGGACCTCCACACCCAGCCGGTATCGGTGCTCGGTCAGACGGTTGCGCAACGCGTCCTCGAATGGAGCCGCCCACAGAGCTCTCATGCGGCTCATGGCTTGGCGCAACAAATGCAGCATGCGCTGAGGATTGACGATGGGCCATCAGGATGGCAAGCACCCCAGGGGTGGGAAAAAGGCATAGGGCGCCAGGTGAACGAAAGACTGGCAAGACTGTACGGGCCCGGCTACCGAGCAGACGAGCAAACCGTTCGATACTTGCTGGAGCGCCTGCCCGGCGAAATCCGTAACAGGTCGGACAAAACGATTGTCAAAGAGCTCGTACTGCGCATCACCGCATCCCCGCTGCACGCTCGCGGGCGAGGCGGGCTCTTCGCCGGTGGCGCACCGGATCAGACGACCACCGACAACAACGAGGACAGCGGCAGCATAGAGGCCCTGCTGTCCGACGAGATTTTGGGAGATCTTCCGCCCGCGCTGGTGAGCCAGGCGATAACGGCCTACCAGCGGATACACCCGGCCGAGGTTCGGCTCGGCGACGACAATGAATCCCAACAGGCGCAGGAACAGTACCGCCAGGACATTCGGGAAATCGCCAAAGCGGGTCTGGAAGCTACCCAAGAGCAGACAGCGACTCTGCGTAACCCAGGCACAGGACAGGATCCGATAAGCGAAGCGATCGAAAAGAAGGCAGTTCAGGTCGCCGCCGAGCGGGAATCGGCGATCGGTATGACAGGATCAGCCCTCGATCTAGCCCGCCACCAAGCACTTACGGAAGATTCCGAGTTCCGCAACGATCTCCGCGCCTTCGTCAGCAGCGCACTCAGCAAGGAATCACGGGCACCGCACGACCTGTCCAGCCATGGGGAGATCCTGGCTGCCTGGAAGAAACTCCCCTACCTGGACCGCCTGCTCCCGCTGTCCCAACTCGCCAGCCGCATCGCACCCATCATTGCCTCCAGTCGGGGAACGGCAGCAACGCTTGCGCGGAGCCCTGGGGAGGCCACGGCCGTGTCCGCCCCCGTCACGGGTGACGTCAGCGGGGATGCCGAGGGACAGGGCACGGACACGCCCCATATCCAGGAGCCCGCAGGAGCGGGACGTGGTCCGGACTCCGACGGGGCGGGAATGAGAGAAAGCGATGTGGCGGACACCAGCATGGCGGCGAGCCAGACGCGCGCGCCAACGGCGACTGGGTCTGCTGATGGCGTCAACCTGCGCGAACCCGTCTTGCACAGCGACCGGGAGCACGAGAAGTGGGAGGCCGCCCTCCAAGGGTTGGGCACCGAACGAAGCCCTGCGCCGGAGGGCGTAGCGGAGATCGCGGACACCGCCATGAGCGGCAACAGCTTCCCCGAACTCGCGCTTCGTGGGCATCCTGTCTCTCTCGACGTCACTCCTGAAGGCGCCGCCGACCTCTCCAGCTCAGCCCAGACGGCCGAAAAGCTGACCTGGCCCGCGCCACTCAACTCCGCCGGCGCCCCGTCCCGGCAATCCTCGACGGGTCAGAGCCCCGCAGGACGCGCTTCCGGATATGCGGCGGCCCGCCTCCGTGGTGGTGCCAATGTCCCCGCGGCTTCGCCTTCTTCGCTCGCCGACCCGTCCGGGGCCCAACCACAAGCGCCCATACCCGTACAGCAGCGGGACCCCGCAAAACCACACGCTGGAGACAGTGACGACCAAAACGATGCCTTCGCCGAGGCAGTTCGACAACACCCCCGGCTACGAGACTTCGACCCTGCCCATGTCCGGCTGGCCATGAATATCCTTCGCGCCGCCGGCCGCCGCCCCAGCCTTTCTGTCGACCACGGCGCCGATTCCTTCTGGGAGAGCGTCGCCGAGACGGCTGGAAGCCTCCGCGAAAACGGTGTGCACGCCGCCGAAGTACACGCCAGAACCCTCCCGGATCCCGAGCGGCCGCCAGGCCTTTCCGGCGGGACGCGGGAACCCGTCACTGGCCCCGATTCCGCGCTCGCGGCTGCTGCCGCAGGGCCGAGCAATGCCGACGCACTGGCCGCCCGGTCCACCACGAGCATCGCCCACAGTGCCGGACCGCACGCCACAGACCCCGCTACGGCCCCCACAACACCGGCGCCCCTGATCGACGGCAGCGCCGAGGGCAGTGGCAACCGTGACAGCAGCGGCAGCGGCCACGACCGGTCCGGGAACGGGCACACGCCCCCGTCCGACGGGAGCGGCGCATACGAGGGCGACCGTCCGTCCAGCGAGACTGCCGCATCTGCCGTGTCGGCCGAGCCGTCAGTACCGGACGCGCAGGCCGTGGCCAACGCCGAGACGGGCTCGGCCCAGCCGGAGCAGGACACACCGTCGGCCACCACACCGGACCGTGGGCCGGAACAGGCCGACGGGCCGCTCTCCCCGACGGCCGGAACACCAGCCGATCCGGTGGGCCATGGCCGCCCGGCCGAGGAGGCCAACCCTGCCGACGCGCGAGCGGATGCCCCGGACACCGCCGGCCAAGTCACCGAGCAGCAGAAATGGAAGGCAGCCCTCACCCCGTCGAACGCACCGCAAGACCCCCGACCGCAGACAGACGGCGAGACACAAAACCCCGTTGCACACACCCAAGACAGCGGCCAAGGTCCGTCCACACCCGATGCGGCCACAGAGGCGCCCGGGACGGCGGACGGGCCGTCGAGCGTCGTGCGGCCTTCAGGTTCGGAGGGCGATTCTTCAGGACGCGGCGTACCGGTTGCGGCCCACAAGACCGATGAGCCACTCGCTCGCTCTACGGTCGAGCACGTCGGCGGTGACCACCGCCCTGGCGAGCTCGCGGAGAGCGTGCGGAACAAGCCGGCAGCGAAACCGTCGCCTCAACTGAATGACACGACTCGGGAAGTCCGCGACCTCCACGGCAAACACAGCGAGCCGACGGACACTCGGCCGCGTCCACTGTCTGCGGCGGAAGCTCCGGCACGGGGTGATACGGCTGATGGGGTGGTTCTCTCCTCCGACCAGTTGACCGAGCGTGTCAATGACGTCGTCGCAAGGGCAACCCTCCGCCATCCGGCGGCCGGACCGTCCGACAACGGGGACCAAGCCGCTGATTTGGCCACCCGTCTTGGGCTCAGTCCCGACCAGGCGGCCGATCTCGCGCTGTGCGTGAGCCTGCTAGGTGATCTGAAGATCAAGGTCTACCCTCCCGCCTCTCTCACTGGTCCGGGACGCACCCCCGCTCCCGGCGCACGAAGCGTGGACGACAGTCAGCTTGGGATCGGCGGAGCCCGTAGCCTTCTCGCCCCCGCGACCGCCTGGACGCCCGTGACGGACCTCGACAAGATCGCCGACACTCTCGCTTCCGGAGAGACCGGTCTGATCGTCTGGCACCGCCGTCGCGGTCCCGGCCACGCAATCGCTGCCTACCACACGACCGAGGGCATACGCTGGATCGACCCCCAGGCCCCTGCGGACCACCGCGTCGCGACTACACCCCCCAGCCCTTGGGAGGCCGTCGACGCCCACGCCGTCGTCCTCAACCGCGACGGACACACGCGCTCCGGCGCGATCGAGTGGCGCTCCATGGGCACCGCCGCCGCACGCGCCCTCACCGACCCGCGGTCTGACGGCCGTTATGGCGCACCGAATCTGAAGACCCTCTTTGGCATAGGGAAGGGGAAACAGCAAGATTCATCGACCACACGCTCACACTCGACCCACGTTCCGGCACATCCCGCGCCCGTAAGCCCCACCGTCGGCGTGCAACAGCGTCACCTGCACTCGCATGAGATGTTCGACCAGCACGGAAGGCCCGTCGGCCGCGCGTATTTCCCTGAGACCCGCAACCCCGGATGGTTTCAAGGGTTCCCTCCCTGGACGAGCACCTCCACCTACACGCGGGTCACGCAGGGCCTTCCGGAGACAACGCCGGTCCCGTGGTCCAAAGGCAACTACTTCCTCGGGATGCACTCACACGAAGCACAGGCCAGAGTGGAGGACGCCCAAGGAAACGAATACCGGGTGTACGGCGCGGAGTTGGGGGCTGTAGTCCGGCACCGCCCCAGTTTCCAGAAATTGATTGCCCGGAAACCCGGGGCCGGTGTAGTGATGATCGCTTGTAATGCGGGGGCGTACGACGATGGACTTGCCCAGCAAGTGGCGGACTATTTGGAAACGACCGTCTATGCCGCCGCCGGTAGGGTGTATATCGAAGATTACCAATCCCCACCACGTGCATGGATCAGCCGGGCCCCCAGTGGGGCACCCGGCGAGTTCCTTCCGATTCAGCCGCGACTCGGCCGAGAAATCGAGGTGTCGTTCCATCAGGGCGGCGTGGAACTGCCCGCCGACCAGCAGCGAGTGATTGACCACCTGGCGTCCCGGGCCGTAGACGCCGCGCGGCAATCCGGTACTGACCCGAAGCAGAAGCCCGTGGTCACGGTCATCGGTTATGCGTCGGGACGCCGAGGAGACAGCGACGGCATCGGCACCGGCCAGAAGCGCGCGGAGACAGTCACCGCACAGCTGCGACAAAGCCTGGCCCGCCGGCTTGGCACCGCGCGCCTCGACACTATCTCGATAGTCACACTAAGTCGCGGCGAAGACCTGCCTCAGAGTGCCCTGAATACTGGGCAAGACCGGTCCAGCCTATTGCGGCGGACAACAATCACCCTGCACATCCCCACACTCCGCGAAGAGAAGGAGAGCGACGAGGCCGACGACCTCGACCCCATAGCCTATGCTTGATCCGCCGCGACGGACATTCGAGATCAGGGGTTCTGCCCTGGAAGAGTGTCCGTCATGGAGAGCATGGGGAAGAAGAAGCCTCGCCCTCGCCGCTCGTTCACGCCGGAGTCCACGGCCGAGATCGCGAGCTGTGCCGGCGCGGTGACCGTACGGTCGGTCGGGTCGCCAAAGACTTCGATCTGACCGGTTGAATCCAAGACGGCTTTCTTCGCGAAGGAGACCCGGTGACGGTGGACCCGTTCATCAAGGCGGAGAAAGTGCAGGTCACTGCGTCAAACGGGCGTGTGAGCCATTGAAGGTCTCCCGAGCCGCCCACTATGCCCGCCGCACCGGCACCCCCGGTCCCCGCGCGGTCCGCGACGCCGAGCTGACCGAGCGGATCATCCGTCCACACGAGGTCGTGAGGAACCTACGGTGCCCCACGCGTCCATGCCGCTCTCCAGCATGAGGGCGCTGCGTGCGGGCGTCGCCGTGTCGCCCGGTTGACGCGGGCAGCCGGGCCGGCGGGCTTGCCTCGCCGACGACGGGACAGCCCTCAGGACACGGTGTGAGTGCGAGCAGCGGGCGGAAGCAACATCAGTCCGTGCTGGTCCGCCGGCAGTTCGTTGTGCGCTGCGTCGGTGGGCGCCTCGTCGCTACGTGCTGCTTCGACCTGCGCGGCGGCGATCGCCGCGTTGAGCGGCTCCGTCTCGATCACCATGCCGACAGCGCCGGTGGGATTGACGTATACCCTGTGTCGCGACGGCAGTTGGCCCATCACATCCGCCATAGGAAGAGTTCGCGAGCCCAGTCCGCTGAGCGTCCGAACATGGTCATCGGATGTGAAGATGGGGACGACGGGGAGGTTGTCCGTCGTCCAGGCTGCCAGCGGTAGGTCGTCGGGCGTCAGCAGGATCTGCACGTTGGCCGTGGCAAGAAGGCGGATCACGTTCTCGGCGCGTCCGTAGCCGGTGACGGCGAGCTGCACGGCTTGGTCAATGCTGTCCGTCGGGTCCGGCCAGCCCAAAGCCGCCGGTGAGGGACGGTAGTCCTCGTTTTCCCTCCATTCCTCGATCTCACCGTCCGTACCGGAGCGCCATTCGCCTATGACGGCCCATGCGGGTGGATTCCCGTGGCCTCGCCAGGTGGGGTCGACCATGCCGAACCAGTGGTCAGGGGCGATTCGCGCGGCTTCCCGGATGTCCTCTGGTGCGTCGGGGCACGCTCTGGACTGATCAGGGGTGTCACTCATCTCTTGAGTCTCTCCTTTGCCGGGACCCCGGGCGCCGGGGCCGCCGTCCTGTTTCCGGTCGCCGAGGCCACCCGCCGTGCGCGGGGGCGGGGCGTTGCCGGAACTGGCGCCTACCCATCAATTCTCGAATAGCGTTGCCGGCCGGTTGACACGACCGGCCCGAGCGCCACTGCGAGAATACTTAGTGAGTCTTCGAAATTGAGCGGTGCACGAGTTGCTGAGGCGGCGTCACCGTGCAAGGGAGATCGGTGGTCTCGTCTCCCTGGACGCAGGGCTCCCGCGGTCCAGCGTGATCGGTTCTGTTCTCGACGCAGAATGATCATGCGGGAGCCACCGGCTTGCTCAACGATACGACGTTGTTGCTCGACCTCGACGGGGTGTCCCGTCGCGCGGGTCGAGCGATTGGTCGACGAAAGACGCAGACCCTGGCATACCGAGCAGCCCTGCGATTGGCGGCGATCTCGATCTGAGCCCGCCGCTGAACAGGGAGTACCAGTCCATGCGCGTGCAAGGCGCCGCCCGCGCCGCAGCCGTCGGCAGCGGATGTGTGAGGTACGTGCGGGGCGGCGTGAATAGACGCTTCCCTCCCGGCTGACGGGGAGGTGAGGACACCCGGCTGGGTCCAAACGGTCCTCCCGTGCGGGATCTTGGGGCGGGTTTCCGGTATCTCCGGCGTGCGCGTGGTGGGCCGGCATCGTCGGACGGCCACCGTGACGCACCGACACGCTCTGAGCCGACCGCAGCTACGACCGCGACACTCCTCTGCCTCGCCACATGCCCTGATCACCCAACGCCACGTCCAACGCCTATGGTCAGAGCCTCCAACCAGATTTCAGGATGAACTACGGAGGCGACAAAGGCAGATGATGCTGCCGGCAAGCTCTCCATCTCACCGCGCGGGATGACCGCATGGTGAACAGTGGCAACTCACACCATGTCAGTGGCACTAGAGTGACGTCGCGCCCGAAGCAACGCCCCACCGCCTGCCCGCCTTCAGATCCGGACGCGGGTACCGGCAGGGCTCGTGCGCCGCGACCCACCGGGTCCTGCCCAATCTGTGCTGCGCTCCCGGCACGTGGTCAGTGGTGCGTCTGTCCTGTGTATGCCGACGGGCGGCCCCCCATCCCCTCAGTTCACGAAAGCGGACCTCATGCGTCATTGTTTGCGTATCGGAGCCGTCGCGGCTCTGTTGACCGGCCTGTCCCTCGCTCCCGCCACCGCCTATGCCACCCCTGGCGGCCCCGGCGTCACCGCGAAAACCCTTGTCCCCACCGTGACGGTGAATGGCAAGGACTACACCGTGCGAGAGATCACCATCCCGCCCGGCCAGGGCACAGGCTGGCACTTCCACGACGGCACCCTCTACGCCCGTGTGGCTCAGGGCACACTGAGCCACTTCGACGCCACCTGCTCCTCCGACGGCGTCTGGGGCAAGGGTGACTTCCTCACCGAACCCTCCGGCTCGGACCATGTGCACATTGGACAGAACCGTGGTACCACAAACGTGGTTCTCCAGGTCCTCTATGTCCTCCCGCACGGGGCCCCGTTCTCCCAGGACGCCTCCAACCCCGGGTGCGACTTCGAGTAGTTGAGCCATCAGACCCCGGGCCACGCAGTGGCCATTGCACGTCCCGACGCCGGCACATCGTTCCCATGTGCCGGCGTCGGCTTCCAAACGCTGTCCAGTGAATGATCTTTGGCGGGGTGTGGGCGTGGCCGGTCCTTGCTCCGCCCGCTCGCCTATTCGGCGAGGTTGAGGTCGTGCGGGTGGGCGATACCGAGCATGGCGTGGTGGACGCAGGGATCGTGGTGCCGGCCGCGCCAGGCGCGGCACTCGAAGTGGTCGAGTCGGAATCCGTGCCGCGGTCTGCCCCACACCGTCGTACGGGCCGGCCTCCTCTTCGAATTCGTCGAATTGCTCATGGCCCTGACTTCAGGGAGAGGGGATACTCCTGCCCTCCACTCAGGTGCGTCCCATAGCCGCCTCCGATGTCGCCGATGTCCTCGCCGCGGTGGCAGAGGGCGACCCGGTCAGGGCGTCCGGCGCATCGGCGGTCCCGAGATCCACCGCCTGAACCGGTTGGGGGACGTGACCTTGGATGCCCGCGCGGACGGCCGTACGGTGATCACCGACGAGTCCGCCGGCCTGCTCGCGGGAATCCCCGACGGGGTACTCACCGGTGACGCCGATGTGGAGACCACGGCCACCCGCTACGAGAACTGGCTCCGCACCGGGGCACTTCCGGGCACCATCCGCCGCTGACGTGCGGCGTGCTTCGATCGCCCGTCCAGGAACTTCCTCTCCGCGTCCCTGCCCCGGGTGGTGGCAGGGACGCCGGTGGAGGTTCGCACGCTCTGCGTTTCGAGCCTGCGGACCGGATCAGATCAGCCCGGCGCGGATGGCGTACGACACCGCGTGGACGCGGTTACGCAGCCCCAGGCGGCTCATAACCGAAGAAATGATTTTCTTGATGGTGCGTTCGGAGTAGCTCATCTTCTGGGCGATCTCCGCAAGGTCCAGGCCCTCCGAGATCATTCGCAGGACGTCTATCTCCCGTGCGGTGAGTCCCGAGGAAGTCAGGCCGCGCGGGCGCAGGACCTCCCGCTGCACATGCTCGACCTGGTCGAGCAGCCGCCCCTGGACCGACGGCGGTAACCAGGCATGTCCGGCGGCCACGGTGGCCACCGCGCGCACCAGTGTGCTGGTGTTCGCGTCCTCCCGCCAGAGCACGGCCCGTACACCAGTTTCGACGGCGGAGGAGGGATCGACATACCAGCCGCGCCCCGTGACCACGACGAAGCGAGTGCTCGTGCGGGTGTCCAGTGCGGCCAGCGTCTCCAGGGCCGAGGCGTCCACGGTGTCGAGTGCCACCACCACGACTTCGGCCTCGGCTATCGGTGTCAGCACGTGGTGCGGGCTGTGCGCCAGGCAGTGTTCCAGCCCGCACCGGGTGAGCGGGTCCGCTGAGTGCACCGCTACGGACAGCTTGCTCATCTTCTCAAGTCCTCGGTCTGCCGGCTGTCTCCGCGAACCGTGTGCCCCGGAGACAGCAACGAAGGATGTCAGCCGAACGTTGGTTGGTTCGGCCCGCATTCTTCGATGCACACAGAGTGGGAAAAGTTCGGTTCCCGAGTGAGGTTCACACCACGAGGTCGTCCGACAGCAGTCGGCGCAGTTCGTCGAGGGTCGGCGAAGCGGACTTGCTGAGCCGGACCGCCTGACGGGTGACCATGGACTCGAAGAGCTTGCGGGCGTCGCGCGCGTTTCCGAAGGTGCGGTCGCGCAGCACCGTCGCGTAGTGCTTGCCGACCCTGTCGAGCAGCTCCGGGACGCAGCTGTAGCCGCTGGACTCGGCCATGCGCTCGATGATGACCACAAGGTCGTCGGCCGAGTAGTCCTGGAATTCGATCTGGTGGGAGAAACGTGAGGCGAGACCCGGGTTGGACGCCAGGAACCCGGACATCTCGTCGGTGTATCCGGCGACGATCACCACAACGTCGTCTCGGTGGTCCTCCATCAGCTTGACGAGCGTGTCGACGGCTTCCTGGCCGAAGTCGTTGCCGGCGCGTTCGCCCCCGCCGGGGGTGAGGGTGTATGCCTCGTCGATGAACAGCACCCCGCCGCGGGCGCGGTCGAAGGCATCGCTGGTCATCTGGGCGGTGTGGCCGACATAGCGCCCGACCAGGTCGGCGCGGGCCACTTCGACGACCTGCCCGCTGCTGAGCACACCGAGAGCGGCCAGCAGGCGCCCGTAGAGCCGGGCAACGGTCGTCTTGCCGGTACCAGGGGCGCCGGAGAAGACGACATGGTGACTGAGGGTCGCCGTGGGCAGGCCCGCGGCGGCGCGATGGCGGGTGTTGGCGGCCAGATGCACCAGGGAGGCGACGGACTCCTTGGCCTTGTCCAGCCCGACCATGGTGTCGAGTTCGGCGAGCAGCGAATCGAGTTCCTCGCGGCCCGCCTCATCGTCGTCGGTGCTTCCTGGCGCGTTCTTACCGAGGTCTTCGGGCATCAGACGCACCATGTCGGTGGGCAGCACGTCCGCCTCCTCGGCGAGGCGGAAGGCCTGGCGGTCGACCATCTCCTCGAAGACCTTGCGTGCGGTACGCCCGTTGCCGAAGGTGTCGTCCCGCCGCATGTTCTCGAAGTAGGAGGTCAGGGCCTCCCGGGTGCCCGGGCCCAGCTCGTACTCGTGCCGATCGCAGATGTGTTCGAGGATCGTCACCAGCTCGTCGACCGTGTAGTTCGGGAACTCGATGGTGCGGTTGAAGCGGGACGCCAGGCCCGGGTTGGTGGCCAGGAAGCGGCGCATCTCGACCGAGTAGCCGGCGACAATCACCACCGTGTCATCGCGGTGGTCCTCCATCAGCTTCACCAGAGTGTCCACGGCCTCCCGGCCGAAGTCCGCTCCGCCACCGCCGTCCGACTGCGAGGTGAGGGTGTACGCCTCGTCGATGAACAGGACGCCGCCGCGCGCCTTCTCGAAGGCCTCCGTGGTCTTGATCGCCGTACCGCCGATGACCTGAGCGACCAGGTCCTGCCGCGCCACCTCGACGATATGGCCGTAACGAAGCACTTCCAGCTCCGCCAGCAGGCCGCCGTAGAGCCGCGCCACGGTGGTTTTGCCGGTGCCGGGTGGGCCGGCGAACACCATGTGGCGGCTCATCGGCGGCGCCGACATGCCCATCTCGGCGCGCCGGCGGCCCATCTGGTTCAGGCTGACCAGGGTCTTCACCTCATGCTTGACGGAGTCCAGGCCGATCAGCGCCTCCAACTCCTCCAGCAGTGTCGACTTCTTCTTCTTCCGTTGGCCACGGGTGCCGTCCTCCGGGCGGAAGCCGTCCGCCACGGGCTCCGCTTCGACATCCGTCCGCTCCGGCCGGGAGCCGCCTTCGCCGACGATGGGACGCTCGCCGTCGCCGGCGGGCATCGCCGGAATCCGCTCACGCAACGGCTTGGCGACATCGGCGCTGAGCGACTGGACGCTCTCCCTGGACTCCCCGTGGATGTCCTGCGCGCCGTTGGACCGGCTGACCAGCTCTTCCAGGATGGTGTTTTCGCTCTTCACCGTGCGGTGCAGACCACTGCGTCTGTTGTCATAGACCGCGGACTTCTTGATCACGACGCGATCCATGGTGTGCAGCAGGATGCCGTCACCGGAGTTGTCGAAGACCTCGCAGTCGGTGAGCGTGCCGGAGCTGTTCGCCGCCATCATGACCCCGGCACGGCCCGAACCGTGGAACCGGGACCGGTTCGCCGTCACCTTGGCTCCCGCGGCCACCGAAAGGCCGTAGTTCTGGGCGCGTGAGGTGTCGCAGTCCCGCAGAGTCGCGACGGCCTCACCGACGACCGAGAAACCGTTGTCTCCCGCCTCGCGGACGAGCACGGCGTGCAGCAGCGTACGGGCCGAGTCCGTCAAGCGCACCCCGGACTTGCCGGCCTCTGTGATCTCCACGTCTTCGTAGCGGCCTCCGCCGGCGTCGCCGATCTCCAGGCCCTGCCCGCCGCAGTCCGCGATCGTGGCGCGGCGCACCAGTGGGTTGGTGTTCTCGTCGGCCCGCACTCCACTGCCGGACGGGCCGCTGACATGCAGCCGGTCCAGTTCCGGCGTCGAGTCGCCGGTCAGATGCGCCCCGTCCGAGTCACCGCCGCGCAGCGTGAGCCCGGTGATGACCGGAGAGGCGGAGCCGCCGACCCAGAGCCCGGCCTCGGCGGGGTCCAGCACCTCACAGTCCTCGTATCGGCCCCGCGACTTGTCACCGAGTCTGAGGCCCTGCTGCCCCGCTCCCGTCACACGCAGCCTGCGCACCAGCGGCTCCGCGTCACCGCTCACCGTCAGCCCGTGCCCGGCCGTGTCGTGCACCGAGCAGTCCTCCAACTGGACACGGTTGCGGCTGGAGATATGGATCCCGACGAGGCCGGCCTCGTGCACGCGGGTACGCACGACCAGGGTGGAGCTGCGGTCCTCCAGCGCGATACCCGGCTTCTCCGTTTTGGAGATGTCGCAGTCCTCAAGCCGGCCGCGTCCCTCACCACTGACAAACACACCGTTGCCCGCGGCATCGCGTACTGTGCACCGTCGGATCAGCGGGTTGCCCCGTTCGCCGATCACCAGGCCGGACGCTCCCAGGTCCTCCAGCAGGCAGTCCTCGACGATGCTCTCGCCCTCGCTGGTCACCACGATCCCGGCGCCGACGGAGTTGGTGACCCGGCTGTCTCGCATGGCGAGCGCGCCGGAGTTCCTCGCCAGGACCGCCGTCCACGAGGTGGCGCTGATCTCGCAGTCGTCCAGCTCCAACTGGCCTGCCGGTACGTCGACCGCGGGAAGTTCCGCGTCGCTGCCTCTGAGTACCAGCCCGGTGAGCTTGACCGCCTCCGCGGCCACCGTCACGGCCGTGCCGGACCGAGGGGCTATCTCCACCGATCCCCGGCCCTCCCTGGCCACGATGGTGACCACGTCTGCCAGCACCAGCGGCTCGCTGTACCGGCCGGGGGCCACCGTGATGAGGGCACCGCTCCTCGCGGCCCGCACGGCGTCCGCGATGGACACGTGGCTCCCAGGGTTGTCCGGGTCGACGGCCAGTACCTGGCGGGTCATGGACGTTCTCCTCTCCGGGCCGGATGGCGCGAGATCTTCGGGGGCGGGCCGTTGGACGGCTCCGAGCGGTCGGTGCGGGGCTGTCGCAGGGGACGGTGGCTCAGCGCCGGGGCGGCGGGGTCACCGCTTGTACCACTTCTGCTGCACCTGGCCGTTGCAGCTCCACAGCTGCAGACGAGCCCCGCTACTGCGGTTGATGTCCACGACGTCGAGGCATTTGTCGGCCGCCGGGTTGACAATGTCCTCCCGCTTGTTGAGCACCCACTGTTGCTGAGGACGGTCAGCACACTTTTCCAACCGGATCGGCGATCCGTTCGCGCCCGAGCCCGACTCGCTGGTCATGCACAGACCACCGGCCCGCAGGGTGCCGTCCGAATAGAACTGCCAGAACTGATTGCTCTGCTGACGGCACGTCCACATCTGCACGGGGTTCCCCGGCGCGTAGTTGTAGTCGGTGACGTCCAAGCACTTGTTGTTCATTTTGCTCACGACCTCCGCCTTCGCGGGCTGCCGGGCGGCAGGGGGCGGCTTCGGGGTGTCGGTCGAGCCCGTACGGCCGCTGTCGCTCCGGGTCTGCGTGTCGGTCCCGGCACCGGACTTCGTGCCGGACTTCGTACCGGTCTGCGCCGCGGGCTTCGCACCGTCCCGGGCGTCCGCCGACGAGGCCGGGGTTGTGGACAATGCCGGTCTGGGACCGGCCAGGCCGACACCGCCCGACGCCGCGGGCCCGCCCAGCGCGGCACCGGCGATCACGGGAGCATGGCCGCGGGGAGCACCGGAACTCGCTGCCGGGACCGGCACGAAGCCGGGCCCCGGGTCGTCCAGAGCGACGTCCGTGTCGCCCGGTTTCGCGGCCGCCGTGTGGCGATCGGCTGACGGACCTCCGGCTATCGCGGCCAGCGCGAACGGCGTGGCCACCAGGAGCAGTCCGGCGAGTGCCGCGCCCGCCAGCACGCCGGGAGACAGTCGGCCCGCCCCGCTCCCGTCGCTCGACTCGGGTTCGGGAGAGGCGGCTCCGGACGGCGGCACGGGCGGATCCCCGGCGGTGGCGGCGATGCCCCGGGATGATGCCGAATCGGCCGTCCTCGCCGAACTTTCGGTGCCAGGGACGGGCGAATTCGAGGCTGCCGTGGACTGTACGGGACCGTCACCTGTCGCGGCGGTCGGTGCCGTCGGCTGCGACGAAGCCGGATCCGGGGCTGCGGCCGATGCCACGGAGTTGTCCGGGCCGGCCGGTTCGCCCTCCACTGCCGCTGAACCCGTGCCGTTCTCCGCGGGTTTCGCTGCGGGTTCACTCATGTTCTGCTCTGTCCTCTACGACGATGTCGGACGGTGAAAGGTCAGTGCGGGCCCGGCGGGTCTCCGGGAAACAGCGCACGTACGGAACCGAGGGCTTCCGGCTCGGCCTCCTGTAGGCGCGGCGAGAGGCTGCGTGGCTGCGACGCCAGGACGGCCGGGCCGGCCCTCCGTCCCTCATGGCCAGATGGCGGGTACCGACGGCACACGGTGTGATACCTGCGTCGCGAAGAATCGCTCCTGTGCGACACCAAGCACTCGGCGGTTCCGGGACGGACAGCAGACGCCCCTCGACCGAGAGGCCGGGCAGCGGAGCTTGCACAGCGCCTCCAGGACGTGACGACGGCTACGGTCTGCTCGACACAGGTGCCGGTCCTCACTGGGCGCCGGCTGACGACCCGGATCCGAAGGACTGAATCGCCAGGGCTCTTGACACCGCTCGATCGAAGATCGTGCCCTCTGCGGACACGAGGGTCGATCGGTGAGCTGCCAGGAGGCCGTGCGGCCCGAAGGTGATGACCGGTCCAGGCCGTGACCGGCCCGCCAATTCCCAACGTAACAGCGGTCTCGGTCATCCGTCCGGCCCGCGCGGTTCCGTTCCTCATCGGTCCCACCACAGTGCCTGAAAGTGCGCGGGCGGCCGCCTTCGGGTGCCTCGTCCGTGACGCGCGTTCGGTGCGGGCACGGCCCTGTACCTGTCGCCGGACACGATGCCTTCCTGGCCTACGCGTCTTCGCACGGACGCAGGCTGATCGACCGGCTTCTGTATATCCGCACACCACGCCGGCCATGGCCGCCCACGCATTCTGGCCGTCAAACCGCGGCGCCTGAGTCACGGTTCGACCCGAGCAACGCCTGACACTATGTTCGCCAAACAGTCGCGAAACAATGGCACATAGTGTGGAGTGAGTCCCACTTCTCACTCCTATGATGGCCGAGCGCCACCTCAACGGACGAGGTGCGCTCCACCCTGAGACCTCTGATCTGTGGGTTTCCTCGCATGCCCTGCGAGCGGTTGGTCTCGGCCGGACGACTGGCCGAGTGAGGACGAGGTGCGTTCCAGTGAGCATACAAAGACGATGGCCGGTCACCCTCGCGCTGGCCGGGTTCATGGCCGGCCTACTGACGGGGTGCCAGGCCGTGCTGGTAGACAGTGCGCCGCGCCTTGTGGTGGGGATGACGGACCGCATCCTGGCCACCGATCCCGCCTCTGGCTACGATCCCGGCTCCTGGATGCTGTTTAACAACGTGTTCCAGTCCCTTCTGAGATTTCCGGAAGGCTCTGCGGAGCCCCAACCGGATGCCGCCAAGTCCTGTGGCTTCACGGACGCCGGCGCCAAGGTCTTTCGTTGCGTTCTCCGGGATGACCTGGAGTTCAGCAATGGTGACCCGCTCACTGTGGAAGACGTGGAGTTCAGCTTTGAGCGCATGCTCCGCATCAACGACCCGGCGGGCCCGGCGATCATGCTGCGTACGCTCGAATCGGTGTCCACGCCTGACGACAGGACCGTGATTTTCCGGCTCAATGAACCCGACGCCACCTTCCCCAGCAAAATCGCGTCGGGAGCCGGATCGATCGTTGACCACCGTCAGTACGAAGCCGACCGGCTGCGTACGGACAGGCGGGCTGTGGGATCGGGGCCCTACAGACTGGACTCCTTCGACGAGCACAAGGCGGTCTTCTCCGTCAATGAGAGCTTCAAGGGCGCGGCCGAGACGAAGAACTCGGGCGTCACCCTGCGGTTCTTCCACGCGAACCAGGACGCGCTGAAGCGGGCGTTGACCAGCGGGGAGGTCGACATGGCTTACCGCGGCCTGAGCCTGAGCAATATCTCCGAGATGACCAATGACGGCGACAGGAACGGTCTCGACGTCATCGAGGGAAGCAGCGCGGAGGTCCAGCACCTTGTCTTCAACATGAAGGATCCCGTGGCGGGCAACCTCGGCGTCCGCAGGGCCTTCGCCTATCTGTTGGACAGGGACAGCCTGGTGCGGAAGGTATTCCAGGACACGGCGATCCCCTTGTACTCGATCGTGCCGGCCGGAATCTCCGGGCACACCACGGCGTTCTTCGACACCTACGGCGCCAGACCGTCCAGACAGCGCGCCACCGAGGCCCTGCGCGCCGAAGGCATCACGGACAAGGTCAAAATCACACTCTGGTCGACCCCCACGCGTTATGGACCTGCCACCGATCACGCCCTCAAGCTGATCGCCGAACAGCTCGAAGCCAGCGGGCTGTTCGAGGCCCAGGTACGCTCCGTCCCCTTCGACGAGTACGAGAAGGCGATATCCGCAGGGAAATACGGGGTGTATGTAAAAGGCTGGGTGCCGGACTACCCCGACGCCGACAACTTCACGGCCCCGTTCTTCGGCGACGGCAATGTACTGAACAACAATTACTCGAACAGCAGGATTACCAAGGAGCTGTTGCCACGCACGGCGGCGGAGAGCGACCGTACGAACACACGCAAGGAGTTCGGCAAGATCCAGGACATCGTCGCGGCGGAACTGCCCGTCCTGCCTTTGTGGCAGGGGAAGCAGTACGCCGTCGTCCGCAGTAACGTCCGGGGCTACCAGTACTGCCTGGACGCCTCGACGGTCTTCCGCTTTTGGGCGCTCAGCAAAGCCTGACGCCGGTGGCCGATACCATCTCAAAGTGAAAGAAGCGACGGCTTCCTGACCGGTCCGATCGGCCGCGATCGCCGCAGCCGGATCACGCCACCCGTCGGCAAGGGCACGTCACCCGCTGTCTCACACCGACTCGCAAGCGTGAACAGGACAGGGGACGGACGCCCCACCGAAATCTGGAATAGTGTGAAGTGGTCTTCGTGCCACGATGCATGTTCCTTGGGAGGGCCGTGTCGAGCGATGCCCTCCCGCAAGGTGGTCTCCGGGGCCTGGCAACGGGCCGTCCCCCAGGGAAAGGCCCCGGAGACATCCTCCCCTCGCGCAAGGAAAGGCAGACCAGCCGGGGCCGGTCGCACTCCCGGCCGACGGGCCGGCGGTAGCACCGGCGCAAGGCACCTTCCTCCCGCCGCGTCCGGGCGAGTACGGCATCGCGCACCTCAAGAACTGGCAGGCCCTGGGCCGCCACCCCGGCCGCCGCGAGCACATGACCGACACCGTCCGAGCCATCGCCGGCCCGCTCTCCCGTCAACAGACGGCGGACCTGGCCCCGGCGCAGCACGGGTGAACACTGAGCCCCGCCGGGACCCTCGAAGTCGCACCACCAACCGTGCACAAGTTCGAAGGCCGGCCGGTGTCCTCGCCCGGGACTCGGCATCGTTCGTACGCGCGTCCTCACCCGCGCTGCGGCTGGAACCATGATCATGGCCCACCTTCACGCATCTCGCTGGTCACAGCGAGAGCTGTGAGCGAGACTACTCACCGGTCACTTCCCGCGCGCCGTACTAATCTGTGTCCCGGACGGGCCGCTGCGTGTACAGAGTTCGCGTCGGCGACCGATCCGGCCGCGAAGGGAACGGAGCGGATGTGCAGCAGGAAGGATTGAAGATGAAAGGAACACCTGGTCCCCGTGGCCTACACGACGCAGAACATCGAGATCACTGCGGAGAATCTGCAGGCGCAACTGCACCGCCTCGAAGAACAGCGGCAGGCGCTGGAACGTGAGTTGGCGGCCGTGGTCGCGCATCTCGGCTCCGTACAGAAGGCACTGGGAGTCCTCCAGGATTTGATGCGAGTGGCGCCCGCGGGAGAAAGTGTGCCGGCTGTGAGCCCGCGTGTCGGCGAGTCCATGGACGCTGCGCACGACAAGGGTGGAGAGCCTGCCGCAGGAAAGCCGGAGCCGGAGGCGGCCGACGTCTCCCGACCACCGGCGCGCGCGGAGAAGAAACAGATTCCCTCGGCAGCAGTACCGCAACTCCGCGTCGCCGGTGACGCGGAACAAGGCAAGTACGGCCAACTGACCGAGCAGATCCTCGAATACTTCGCCTCGACCGACGCCAGCGTGCGGGCGCGTGACGTCGCCGCCGCACTCGGGCGGGACACTGACTCCGGCAGCATCAACGCCGTGCGCAGCACACTCGACCGGCTCGTGGGCGCGTCTCGCATCCACCGCGCGGGACGTGGCCTCTACCGTGCCAACCCTTCTTGAACGGTTTTATGCGCATCAACCTCTGAGGGCATAACACATCGTGCGACAGTGAGTGTGACACGGCTGTCCATGGTCGGTGCCGGAAGACCACGGCTTCCGGCACCCGCCGGTTTGAACCCTGCGTATTGCCGTTCTCCGCCTCTGATGTGACGTTTCTCCGGTCTCAGTCAGCGGCTCCGGGGCAGGTTTGAATAGGTGCTTGCGTTAGTTACATGTTAAGTACCACACGCGGATGCATGTCAACACGGAGACGGACACAACTTCTCACACATCCGCTGCCGACGGCTGCGGCGCGGGCGGCGCCTTGCCGGCGGCGACCCGGATGACGGCCGTGGCGTCGAACGACGCCGACTGCCCCGTGGCCGGCTGCGGAAGTACGCGCTGCCGGGGCACCTGAGACGCCGCGCTCAGGGCCCTGGACCTCACGGTGACGGTGAAGGTGTAGGAGACCTCGGACTCCGTCACCAAGTCGATCGGGTGCTCCGTGCCGAGGGAGTCCGCTGCCTCGCCGGCCTGCGGGAAGGGCAGGTCGGACGCGTCCTTTGGCTGCGTCAGGTCGAGCTGCGCGACATCGGAGAGGTTGAACAGCGTGTCCATGCCCAGTTGGAACCCGCCGGTGCGGGTGACAGACGGCGGGTTGGCGCGGTCGTCGACGGATGCGCCGGCCACGGCCCCGGCGGAGGCCACTGGGCCCGGTCGGCTCCGGACGGCTGCCGACCGGTCCACGGCCGGCTGTGCCGACAGGGTCACTTCCACGATCCGTGGAAAGGCGGAGCGATGCACGAAACGGAAGCCGGTGGTGCCCGCGGGCGTGGCGGCCAGTGCGCGCAGTGCCGGTGCCGAGGTCAGTTCGGATATCTGAGGCAGTACCCCGGGCAGGTAGTTGCCGCTCCTCAGTGAGGTGACCCCCGGCGAAGCCTTCTCGACCAGGGAGACGACCAGGTCGCGCGGCGCCGCCGGACCGTTGCGCGGGCGGATCGACACGACTGTCGATGCCTCTGTTGTGTCCGAGCCGGAGACGATCGCCGCCGGAAGCATCCGCTCCGACGGTGTGGGCGCGGCGGGCGCGGGCATCCCGTCGTCGGACGGCAGCACCCGAAGGCGGCGCAGCTCGTCCTCGGTGACGACGAGCTCTACGCCGTCGGGCTCGGTCACGGTCGCGGTCGTGCGGCTGACGTTGCGCTCGGCCGAGAGCGCGCCCGGAAGGAGGCCGTCCTGTGCGGTCTCCACTGTGATGTCGAAGTCGGCGGTGGCGCGTATGCGGTGCAGAGGGGAGGAACTGGCGCTGATCATCCAGGTGGTGTTCGCCGCGTCGTTTTCGGTCCGCGCGGTCGACTCGGTCAGGCGGAGGCTCAGTTGCGCGTTGGAGGCGACGGCGTCCAGGGATGCGATATCGCCGGCGGCCGTCACTTGTGGGCCCTGCTGGTTGTCCGTGGTCCGGATCACCGCCGCGGTCTTGGTCGTGGTCAGGCCGCGGCGGTGCTCGGCGAATCCGACAGGTCCCGCGTACCGCGGTGCGCGCAGGCGTCCTTCGACCGTGACGCGGACCCGGGTACCCGTGATCAGACCGTGGCCAAGGCCCAGTTCCCTGACGAGACCGCCGCCGAAGATCGCCGGGGCGTCCGCGACGAGCCGGGCGGGAGCCAGTGCCTGCCGCACGATGCCGTGGACCAGATTCGTCCGGCTGCCCGGTGGCGCCCCGCTCACCCGGGATGTCAGCCATTGCCCGGTGGCCCGTACCGCCGCACCCGGCTGAGGGGTGGCCGGGCCCTTGGTGAGCAGCGGCTCGCGCGCGGCGTCGCCGGTGTGGTCCGCTTCCGCTGTGTCGTCCGCGTGGTCCACGGCGGCGGCGTTCTCGGCCAGGTTCCTGGACGGCGTCACGGACGGCGCACCGAGGAGCCGGGCGACCTCGGTGGTAAGGGACCGGCTGCCCGCCACGGACTCGACGTGCGCCGTCTGCAGGAGAACGCCGGCGTCGGCCCGGTTCAGGGTCGCGGACGCGCCGTCCTCGTCCGGTGTCGTGTCGCCTGCGGCACGGGCGGCGTCCCATGGTTCGGTGCCGGTTCGGTGGGTCGGCACCGCGATGTGGACCGTGATGGGCACCTTCACGGCCTCCCCGAGCGGATGTCCGCCCTCGGACTCCGCGTGCAGCCAGGCGGGGACGGCGTAGATCTCGACTCCGTCGCCGGGAGGTACCGGTGCGTGGCGCCGCTCGGTGACCGATGTGCTCCGTTCGTCCGCGGTGGTGACGTGGTGCGAGCCGCGCCACTGGCTGCCCAGGTTCCGCACGTCCACGCCGAGCAGTTCGACGTCGGCGCTCACGGAAGCGCCCGCGGCGGCTGACACACCGAACGTGGTGGAGGCCAGACGGTCCGCGCTCGGTGCTCCCGACTCGGCCCAGTTGTGTACCCGGACTGCCGGGAGGCTGCTTACGTGTTGGACCGGTTTCTCGCCGTCCCGCACGACGTAGACGTTCAGCGTCGCCCGTTCACGGCCGACGGCGTCGGCGCCGGCGAACGCCACGAGATGCCCGGCGCCGATCTGCTGGCCCAGCATCGCACGCTGGACCGGCTGCGAGCGAAGGCTGTCGAGGGTGAGCAGGTTGGCCAGTCGCTGTTCCCTGCGCTCCGCGCCCCTGACCCAGTCGGCGGCGGAGGCGTCCGGCAGCAACCGTCGTGCGGTCAGCTCGCGTTCGATGTGGTCGTACAGCGGTTCCGCCCCATCGACCCGCAGTACGGTGGTGGACATGCCGAGGCTGCGCAGCTCCGCGACGTCGGGCGGGAGGAACCGGGCTGTCGGCCCGGTCCCCTGAAGCGCGGCGGCGGAGGGCACGTGGAACACGGCCTGGCCCGGAGCGCTGGTCATGGTGGATTCGTCCGGCGAGCGCTTCGGCCGTACCAGGGTGACCTGGTAGGTGACATCGGCCGGTACCAGACCTGACGGGCTGGTGACCCGCAGACCCATCAGGCTCTGGAGGGTGTTCGTCACACCGAGCGTGTGCACGGTCTCCCCGGTGGCTCTGCCGCTGACGCTCGCCGCGACGGGAGAGGCGATCGGCAGTCCGAGGGACAGGCCGAGTCCGCCCGTCAGCCGGTTGGTGACGGACGCCCGCCCCGCGGTCTCCTCCGTCAGCCGCACCATGCTCTCCAGCACCACTGAGTCGCCCGTGGGCTGCCAGGTCCTGGTTCCGGGCTCGCGCAGCCGAGCGGTCACCCGGAAGTAGCCGACCGCCTTCCCCTGTGGCGAACGAAGGACGGGTGAGGTGTGCGGGCCGTCCAGCATCGTCGGTATTCCGTCGCGCAGTGCGGCTTCGCTGAAGAAGGCCCGCATGACGTCGTGCGACGCCGGTGACAGACGGGAGAGGTCCCTTGCGAAGAAGGCGGTGACCTCGTGCAACAGGTCGTCGGCCCGGGGCACGCTGTGCACTGCCGCCAGTGGCAGGACGCGGGTGACGGTGTGCAGTCCGGCCCGTTGCCGCTCGGGCCCTCCGTCCGCCGCCCGCGGGAACCAGACCCGCAGTGACGCGTCGGTTTCCAGAGGCGTCCAGGAGATGTTCTCGCCGGGCACCTGTACGCGGATGTCCCACCGCATGGCGAAGTCGTACGCCTCCGGAAGCCGGGTGTTGTGCACCGAGGTCGAGGTACGGACGGTTGTGCTGACCGCCGCTGAGGTCGAAACCTCGTTCACGGTGGCCGATATCTCGGGAGAGACCGGCAGGCCCAGCAGCGGCCCCCAGTTGATGCCGAGGGAACGCCGGTTACGGCCGAGAGTCCGGGCGTCGAAGGTCGGAGCGGTGGTGCTCGACCGCCGGGGATCCACGGGTGCCGGGGCGGGGTCGGCCGCCGGCCTTCGAGGGCCGTCGAGGCGGAGGCGCAGGACGACGGTCTGGGAGCGGCCGCCGTGCTCCACGGTGACCGGCAATCCTTCGCCGCGCAGGGCGGACCATCGCCTCGGCAGGTTCTCCGCGGCGAGTGTCCTGCCGATCAGCGGTCGCAGAACGTCCCGCGGCACGCCGTCGAGGGCCTGGGCGGCCTGGTCGCCAATTCGATTGAGGACGTGGGCGGGCAGGGGCTCCATGCGGACAGCTCCCGTCTCCAGGCCGCCGGTGTCGTCCGCGCCCCGGGCGAACCTGGTGACGACCGCCGGTGTCGTACCGACGGTCATCGCTCCGTCGGCCCGCGAAGGTGTCCCCGTGTGGCCTTCTCGCGCACCGGGGTTGACGGCGGCTTTCCATCTCCCCCGCTCGGTGGCTCGGCTTGCGTCCTCGTGTTGATCTGTCTGGCGCCCGTGGGCGTCCCGCGGGCTCGTGGAAGGGCCGGCTGTGGGCTGTCGCGCGTGGGACTCGTCCGCGCTCCGCTTCTTCCCCGCTGAGATCCAGGCGCGGCGGTCCGGAGCGGGGTCCGGCTCGGCAGGCGAGATCGGTCCTGCCGGAACGGAGACCGGCGACCCGGTGCGGCGAAAGGCGACCAGGTCGTCCGCCAGTTCCCTGTCGAGGTCCGGCCTGTCGGCGAGCAGTGTCTCGATCTGTTGCTCGGTGAGGCCCACGTCCGCCGCACGCCGGCGCAGGGCCGGATCCAGCCGGAGTCCGACGGGCAGTGAGCCGACGGGGAGCACTTCCTGGAGGTCGGCGAGGCCGAGGGACAGGTTGCCCAGCCGCGCGGCCAGTGAGTCGGGGAGCGCCGTCTCCGAGGGTTCCGCCGGTGACGAGGCCGCGACCTCGCTGTCCACCGGCCGAGGGCGGGAGGAGGCGTCATCGGGTCGCGACGGATCGACTGCGGATCGGACGGACTTCTCAAGGCTCTTGGCGTCCTGGTGGTCGAACTCCACCCGGTCGGCGCTCATGGTGCCCGGTCCGCGCGATGCCACCACGGACGTCACGTCCCGCTGGTTCTGGAGCCGGCGGGCGACGAACGCGACGGCTGCCGGTGAAGCGGAATCCGCGTCATGCCCGGCATCGGCCAGAGCGGTGAGGGCCCGGGAGAACGGGCTGTCCGGCGTGTCGTCCACCCAGAGGCCCAGGTCGTGCTGGTAGTCGTTCAGCGCGTCCACCCAGCGCCCCCGCGTGCCGTCCGAATCCTGCCCAGGGGCGTAGCCGAACGTGGGGCCCCCGGCGGCCAGTCTGGTCCTCCGGGCCCCGGGAGCGATCCACCTCCAGACCGGATTGCCGGACACCGTCGAATCGATCACCGCCGGGCCCGTGCCCTGGAGATTGGCCCAGCCGACCGGGCCCTCGGCGTACCAGACCGTGCGGCCCAGCCGGTCGGCGAGCTTGCCCGGCAGGTCGGGGTTGGCCGTCGCGGCCCACGACATCGCCAGCACCAACGGAACATTCAGGGGCTTCTGGAAGATGGCGCTGTCCCGGGCCAGCAGTTCCACCAGCTCGTTCTCCGGCACGACAAGCCGCGTGCCGTCCGGCCCGGTCAGCTCCACCCGCCCATGGCCCACCGGCCCGCCGGTCGGTGCGCCCAGGATGACGACCAGCGGCGGCACGATCCAGAGAGACAGCCACGGCGCCTGCATGGTGGCTGTGGACGAGACACGCAGCACCGTCGCGTCGACACCTCCGGGGAAGTCCATCGGCGCGTAGTTCCGCCCGCTGGCCTTCCCGGTGAGCGAGGCCTCCGCCCTCGTCAGTCCGAACTGCCGGATCAGGTGGGCAGAGGCGAGCGCGTCGACGTCGGAGGGGTTGTATCCGCGTGCCAGCGCCCAGGCCACCGTGTGCCGTGCCGCGGATGTACGCGGATCGGGGCTGGGCGAGTGCAGGACGCGGGCCGTGAAGGCGCGTACGTCGCGCTGGCGGGCGAACACCTCCTCGGTCGCGACTCCGACCCAGAAGTACTTCGAGTAGTGCGTCGCCCTCAGGGGTTCTGCCGGGGAAACGCCCAGCGTGTCGCGGACCTCTTCGTCGTAGACGGGCCGCTGGGCGACCCGCCGCACTCCCGGCGCCTGGGTGACGGACCGGGAGAACCGCGCCTCCCGGCTCCGTTTGGAAACCGTCCGCGACCGCGACAGTGTGGCCTCGTACCGGCTTCGCTCCAGCCGGTTGCCGGGGGCCTGCGGGATGTTGTGGTCGGCCCGCACGACCCGGTCCAGCAGGTCCATGGTGAACAGCGGCGCCATCCTGGCCAGTACGGGGTCCGCTCGCCGCAGCAACTCGACGGACCCGATCGCGACCAGCAGGCTCGGGTAGTCGGGACGAGTGTCCGCGTCCTCGCCGAGGATCAGCCGCAGCGCCCGGACCAGTCGCAGTGTGGCGTCCCGGTCGGCGCCCGAGACCGGTCCCGGGCCGTGGTGCAGCCCGGCCAGGCGGGCCTGATTGTCGAGTGTTTCGGAGGTCGGCTCCGGCCACAGCGTCGGCGACTGCCCGGGAGTGCCCCGCACGTCCGTGTGCAGGTAGTGCACGAGACCGACATCGGGGTGCTCCCAGTTACCGACGGTCTGGTCGCCACCGGTCGGGACGATCAGCCTGGTCTCGTTCGCGACGTGCTGGGCCGTGGAGACGGTCTCCAGCGGGTCGAGGACGAAAGCGGGAGGAGCGGCGGCGTTCATATACCGCTCGGGGGGCAGGTCCGACGCGGCGGCACCGTAACAGGGCGCGAAGAACAGGCTGAGGCGCTTGCCGCCGCCGCGCGCCGATGCCTCGCTGGCCTCGGTGAGACGGCGCACGCTGTTCCGCCGGGCCAGGGCCCTGGCGAACGACGCACCGGGCACCAGCACCTCCTGCCCGTTCACCAGCGGCACGATGATCTGGTTGGGGAGGCCGTGACCGTAGTAGAAGTAGTCCGCCTCCGGCGCGGAAGCGATCTCGCCCACCAGCAGTTTCGTGACCGGGTTGTAGTCGAACCGGCCCCGGTACTCCAGCAGGCGGCGCAGTTTGTGCAGCCGCCCCTCGTTGAGTTCGTGCCGGGCCAGCGAGACTCGTCCGAGACGGCGGTGGCCGGGGCTGACGATGGCGCGGCTCGACCACAGCGGCTCCCACCACTCCGGCGTGTCACCCGGGCGGGGGCCGACCAGATGACCGGGTTCACTGACCACCCAGTCCCCGAGCCCTCCCGCCTTCTGTTCGACGCCGGTGAGGAAGTACCCCTGGGTATCGCGCTCCAGTCGGACCACGGCGCTGTAGGACCAGACCGTGCGGCCGGTCCGCCGTGCCACCAGCCGCGGCAGATACAGGTCCTGGTCGCCGGAGAAGGGCCACGCCAGCACGATCGACCGGCCGGCGGGCTGCCCCGCCATCTCCACGACGAGGTACTCCGCGACCTCCTCAGCGCTCATCCAGCGACGCGAGCCATCGGACCACGGCACCCCGACACCCGTGTGGTCGCCGTCTCCGACCACCAGCAGGGGCGTTCCCCGCCACGGCGCGCGGCTGCTGGTGAGGGCCCCGGCGATCGGCGTGCTCCACACCTGACGGGTGGAGACATCACCCACGTAGCTGCCGGTCAGGTTCACACCGCTGCCGGCACCCCGGTCGAGCGGCAGCACCTGCCGCGCGGCGCCGGTACGGATGTGATGGGCACCCAGCGCGGCCAGGCTCGTGTCCTGTCCCCACGCGACGGCGTCCCGCACCAGCGCGAACAACTCCCCCCGCACACTGTTGTCCACCCGGTCCTGCCGCAGATGCAGAACGCGACGGGCAAGACGGTCCACATCCAGCGGCGTGTCCCGCAGGCCCGGATCCCGCCCCCACAGCCTGTCCAGCACACCCACCTCGGAGCCGGGGGCCGTCCACGACGCCGGCGGCAGCGGAGCCCGGACACCACCGGCGGAACCGCGGGCACCGGCCCGCATGTACCGTGCGGCCGACGAAGCAACCCGCTCGGGGTTGGCTGAGTATGTGTGGCGGGCGTCGTCGGGTTCCGATGGGCCGAGTGCGGATCGGACGGACTTCTCAAGGCTCTTGGCGTCCTGGTGGTCGAACTCCACCCGGTCGGCGCTCATGGTGCCCGGTCCGCGCGATGCCACCACGGACGTCACGTCCCGCTGGTTCTGGAGCCGGCGGGCGACGAACGCGACGGCTGCCGGTGAAGCGGAATCCGCGTCATGCCCGGCATCGGCCAGAGCGGTGAGGGCCCGGGAGAACGGGCTGTCCGGCGTGTCGTCCACCCAGAGGCCCAGGTCGTGCTGGTGGTCGTTCAGCGCGTCCACCCAGCGCTCCCGCGGGTCGTGCCCGCTGGGCCCGAAGGACGGGACGCTCCGCGACCCCGATGAAGCAACCGGCCTCGCGGCCCCGGCCATCAGGCTGCTGCCGGCCCCAGAGGTGGCCGACGGCTCCCGCCTGTTCTTGATACGGGACAGGATCCCGCCACCCCTGAGCCCCATCGGCTTGCCGCTGACCACCATGGAGGCCAGGTGGTTGACGACGTGGGGACGCGGAGCGTACTTGAAGACCTCCGGCAGCTTCTGGTACTGCTCCCACACCGCCTCCTGGGACACCGCTTCCTTGGCCCAACCCAGCCTGCGCAGTTCCCGGTTGACCTCCTTGATGAGGTCGGCGTCGGGCACACCGTCGGCGGCTGCCGCCGGCGTCGGGCCGCCCGGGTGGAGGCGGCTCCGCCACTTCAGCTTCTCCCGCGTCTCGTCCTGGAGGTCTTCACCGCGTGTGGTGTCGGCGCCCTCGTGGCGACTCGGTGGTGTGCCGGTGTCGGGCCAGGCTCCGGGAACGCGTGGGATGTCGGTGTCGGTGTCGGTGTTGCTGGTGTCGGTGACGTCGGGGGTGAGGGTGAGGAGTCTCTGGGCGGTGGTGTGGGTGGGATAGAAGACGGCCGCCTGGGGTCCTCTGACGTTGATGACGTGGGTCCGGGCGAGGTCGCTCTGTAGCGAGATGTGGTAGCTGACGTGGGTGGACGCGAGGCGGACGGTTGTTCTGCTGTCGGGATCGGCGAACAGGCCGGCGTCGGGCGTCGTCTTGTTACCGGTCTCGCGCATGGTCTTGCTGTCCGGGAGTCCGCTCCCGCTTGTCTTGGCGCGGGAGAAAGACGGGTTGATGCCTCCCCGCGCGGTGGCGTCCGCCTTGATTTCCCGTCCCTGAATCTGAACGGTGAGACCGGCGGACAGCGTCTGGTTGTAGTTGTAGCTGCCACCGGACCCTGTTGTGCCGCGCTGGTACTCCTTGACGATCGTCTTGTTGTGCCGGGAGGGAAGGCCGGTGCCCACGGGAGCTTCCGCGACATCGTGGATCTGGGTGGAAATGATGAGAACGTCGTCGGCGTCCTTGAGGGTTCCGGGCCGGGTGATGGGGATGTGGAGCGGCTCGACGAGGGTTCTTCCGATGCGGTTGGCGTTGATGCTGGAGAAGACCGTCTTGATCAGGGTGTTGAGCTGTTCGGAGTTCGCCTGCCTGGAGGAGCTGCCGGAAACCGACCATTGGAAAGCGCTGACGTAGTGGACGACGGCGTCACTCACCCGGTCGAGGCCGCTGAAGGTCGCGAAGTGGGTCTCGGCGAGGTCGGCGTGCGTGAGTGGGATGCGCCGCGCGTTGTCGGGGAGCTCGTCGACGGTGGTGAGTTCGAGCGCGTCTTCCGATCGCGACCGCGCGAAGGACCGCGGGTGGGCGAGTACGAGGTGTCCGTCCACGGGACCGCGGTAGAGCTCTGTTTCCCTGGTGGTTCCCAAGAGGCGGGCGACCAACGGGTCAAGGACCGACGAGCCGGTTTCCCGTGTCTCGTGGGACACGAGCGTGATGCTGAATTCCAGGTCCAGTTCGGTCTGCGCGTTCTTCGCGACATGCAGATGGGCGACGCTGTCCTGGATCTCCGTTTCGGATTTCCTTCCGCGGGAGTACGCGGAGGAGAGCCTCCCGCTGAGGCTCAGCGGGATGGACCGCTTGCTGTTGCCCGGGTCACGGACAGGGTCGGCACTGGCGTTGAGGGACACACCGGCGTTGTGCGACCGGGCGTGCCGCGTCTCGCTGCTGCCGGCGTCGACGACGATGTTCTTTCCCTCGGTGACGAACTGCCCCTCGGTGACTCCTCTGGACTTCGCGCCGGTGACCGCGGCCTTGATGGTGATCCGGTCGGTGTAGGACGCCAGTGCGGTGGTGGTGTCGACCGGGATCACGATCCCGGTGGTGAGCGCCGTTTCCATGAGCGCCTTGACGGCTTCCCGCAACGTAAGGGCCTGGAGAGCGTGCCGTATTCCCTCGATCCTGGCGGGCGCGAATCCTTCCCGCTGAAGTTTCCGCAGGGCCGTGGCGACCGCTCCGCGAAGGTCGGGGATGCTGACGATGTTGGCCTGGTCAAAGCCGTCGCCTCGCAGCACGGACAGAGGTGCCAGCACATCGTCGGCCTGGTCCTGGTCGCCGCCCCGCGCGTCGTTGGCCGCCGGAGGCGCGAGCAGTCCCATGGTGCGGGCGCTGTCGGCGGGTACGAGGGCCAGGATGTCCACCGGTACCGGATCCAGGTCCTTGGTGACGCCGTCCTCCACGACGATGGTGACGTGGGCCTTCATGGTGCCCCGCGCGACCACCTTCGGTCCCTCGACGTCGATGTTGACCCGGTCCGTCTGCGCGCCGATGACCCTGCTCTGTGTGGTCGACCCGTTCCGCGAGTAACCGATGCTGGGTGAAATACCGGCGGACGGATGCCCGATGATCGTGTGCGCCTCGTGGGCGGCGTTGTTGTAGGTGGCGGTGAAGGAGGCCGCGAAGCTGAGCGCACGGGTGTCCTCGGACTCGTTCCGCGAGACGTTCGCTATGCCCAGCGCGTGGTCGTACAGGTAACCGTCGGAGATCTCACCGGATTTCCTCAGCTCCGCGCCGGAGAATCCGAGCCGGATCTCGACCTTCTTGCCGTCGAACAGGGTTGTGCTGACCTGCCGTTCCCAGATGGTGAACGGAGCGCGCAGCCCGTCCTGGGCGCGCTGGCCCACCTGCTGGAGCGCCAGGTCGAGGTCGGTGCGGTCCTGCTCCCGGCTGAGCCGGACACCGAGACTCCGCAGGCCCTCCTCGATGTGGGCGCCCAGAGCGGTGTTCGCCATGAGGAGCAGCCGGTACGGAATCTCCGGACGGCTCTGCTGGCTCCAGGTGCTGTATTCATCCGGCTGCCGGAGGACTCGTCGTGGCGTACCTCCGTCGGCGTCATCGGACGCGTACCGCAGCGTGGGATGGAAATCGCCGGTCCTGTCGTCCTTCTCGTCGAGGAGGTCGGTCGCGGCCAGGAGGGAAAGACCGACCTGAACCGGTTCGGGCCGTAGCCGCAAGGCGCTCGGATTCTCCGGATCGGGCAGCCGCCCGGCGGTGGCGGTGGGCTGGAGCGGTGAAACGACTTCGACGCGGACGCGCAGGGAGCCCCGCAGGCTCGACATGCCGGAGAAGCCGCCGCCGGTCGCGCCGACCGTGATGTATCCGGCCGTCTCGGTCGTGGAACCCGCCCACCGGTAGGAACCGGAAACCCGACCCGACAGGTTGATGAACGGCGCGACCTGGCCACCTGTCGCCACCGCCGCGCCACCCGTCACGTTCCACGAACGCGACGTGCTGTGCGTCAGGTTGAAGACGACACCGTAGTACGTCTCCATGTTCCCGTTCACATGGAATTCCGGCTCGTTCCCGTCGGAGATGAACTCCGCCGTGAATCTGAGCTGTACGTGCTCCTCATCCAGGGAACCCAGGTGCCCGGTGAGCGCATCCGACCGTCCTCCGGGCTTGATCAGAGTGATCGAGTGATACCCGTTGACCATGGCCGGAGCATGCTGGGCCAGCCCCTCCCGGCTGATCACGCCCATGATCTTCATGACGTTCTCCAGATGGCCCGGCCACACCTTGTCGTCCAGGTCCGCTCTCCAGAACTGCTCGAACAGCCCCGTGTCACCATCAGGCCGCCGCAGGCCGGCGGGCATGAATCCGGGAAGCCGGCCGAGCAGATCGTAGGCCGCGGTTTCGAGCGGGCGGACATCGCCGATACCGCTCACCCTGACATGCGGCGGAATCCACCTGCCGAACCAGTCCGGCGCCCGCAACCGACCACGGTTCCCGCCGGACGAGACAGCCAGGGCACCTGCCGCGTCCGAGGCCGCGGGAAGACCCCACTCCCCGCGCAGCCCGGCGAGGTCCTTGGCCGTCAGCCGGAATCGGGCAGGCAGAACGACCACCCGGTCGGGCTTGTTCCTTCCACTGACGACGAATCTGACCTTGACCTCGACCACCGCCGTGGGCTCGGTCAGCTTTATCTTCCGGACCTCGTTACTGGTCACTCCGCGCGGAGGATTCCTGACCGTCACACTTCTCGTGTAGGAGAGATCCGGAAGAGTGAGCGACCAGGGATTCGCCTTCGGTTCCCATTCCTTGGGAAGTCCCGCGACCAGATTCAACGGATAGACATTCGATTGAGTCTGGGTCTCCGACCACTCCGCGGTGGTGCTGTAGTTGTCCGAACTGTCGATCCGGGTCTTGTCGTCGAACTCCCGGATGATCACCGGATCGTGGTACGAAGCCTTCACGAACACCGACTCGGGCCCGGATGCCTCGCTCCACAGCACCGGCGACGACACACCACCCGCACTCAGTTGGTGCAGAGCACCCTTGAGAAGCTGCGGGTCCGTGAAAGCCACCAACTCCCGGAACGAGCCGTCGAACGGGTCACGGTGAGCGGAATTCGCCGCATCGAACACCGCCCCGCGCAGCAGCGACCAACCGCCCACCGCCTCGAACACCCCGATACGCGGCAGATCCACCGGATCCGGCAGCGGCCGGTCGCCACCACCATCCACCGGAGCGCCCAGCCGCAGGGACTCGACTCCACCCTCCAGGACACCGGACGGCCCGTCAGAAAATCCCGCCGTCAGCTCGGCGCCCGGATCCCGCACATTCTCACCGTGCCTCGCCGCCCAGGAATCCGACGTCGCATACCACGCGTCGTCCTCGGTGCGCTCCGCGTGACGGACGATCTCACGGTCGAAACGCCCGACCAGCGCCTCCTCCACGATCCGGTGGTGATACCTGGCCCGGGCCGGATCGTCCTTGGACCGCACGGTCGTGACGACCCCCACATCGAAGAGGAAGTCGACGGCCCGGTATCCGGAATGCTTGACCACCCACTCCGACTTCACCGCCGACACCACCGACACGTTCTTCGTGATCCTCTTGTTGAACGTATTCACCGTGGTGTTGGTGGTGAGGCTGTCCAGGACACGGTTTCCGCTCCTCCACTCCACACCGATCGGAAGCGGAACCGCGACATTCTGCACACTGCTGTTATTGGTGCCGGAACTCTGAGTCCACTGCAGCAGTTGATGCGTTCGTATCTCCCGCCTGTCCGGAATCGGGTCGGAAGCCTCCGGTAGCAGCGGCTCACCACGCGGATCCGTCATCTGCTGCCAGCCACCCAGCCGCAGAGCGACCGTGAACGAGAAGCCCTCGGTCTCTATCACCAACCGGTCGGAAACCGCCGCGTGCAGTCCCGTGTTGAATTCGGTCGGCGACGAGAAGTACCCGCGCAGGAACTCGCCGACCCTCCCCCGCGCACTCTCCGGAACATTCACCAAAACCGAATCGACGACAGCCGACGTCAGACGGTCGTCCGGGAACTCGTAACTCTCCGAACCCACAGCCTGACCGAACCTCGGAGAGACCGCGTACTCGGGTGGTGCGAAGAACCGCCGGGCGTCCGCCTCGTCCTCCGCCTGGACCGCGGTCAGCTCCTCCTCGGGAATCGGAGCGAGACCACTCCGCTCCGTGGCAGCACCCCCGTCCACCATCGGCCGCTTGCCACGCGCCTTCTCCGACAGTCCGCCGCCCGAACCCGAACCGGCCGGGACGGGCGCGGACGGGGACGTCGCACCGGGCACACGGAAGGCCCCGGCGGTACCGGGCGCATGGCTGCCGTCGAACCGGGTGAGGTATTCGTCGATCATCGTCCCGTAGCGGGGACGCCATCCTCCGGCGGGCATGCCGTCGGGTGCGGGCTCGTGGTAGTCGCCCATCAGGCTGCCCGGGACACCGGCACGCCCGTCGGCGCCCTCCTCCCGGTATTCGTCCCGCAGGCCGAGCTGGTGGCCGATCTCGTGCGCCAGATCCTGCTCGCGCGCGGTGAGAGACCACTCGTGCTGGTTGGTCCTGGTGCCGGGGCGTGTCACCACCGCGCTCAGATGCGCGTCGGCGGGATGCGCGACCCGATCCAGCGTCACATGCAGGATGCTCCCGCTGTCCAGCGTCACATCGGTGTTGAAGGCTCTCTCGACCCCGGCGACGGCCCGCGCCCACAGGGCCTCGGTCTCCGCGTCGGACCGGCCGTCGCCCGACAGATGGACCCTGACCGTCAGATCGGCGAAGGCCCGGCCGTCCGCCTCGAACCTGCGGACATCGAAGCCGGACCGCACGACGACACGCGGATCGTGGATGCCGTTCGTCGCCCCCGAGAACGGGTCCATCCACGAGAACCCGGCGGTACGGGGCGGAGCCGCCGCCCGCGCCGCGTCCCAGTCCGGACCACGCGTCGCGAGGGTCGCGTTCCGCCGCACGCCGCCGTTGGCCGCGGCCGTCTCCCCGCCCGCCGAATCCGGTTCCCGAACGGCCCGCTCACCGGCCTCGACCGGTTCCGGCCGCGCCGGAGCCGACGGCGACCCCGAACCGGAGGCCACGGGCACCGTATCGGAGGCGGCGGACTTCGCACGCAGCAGCTCGTGGACGTCCTCGTCCGGGGACACCTCCTCCGCCTCGATCAGCTCGTATCGCCAGCCGCGTCCCCGTGTCTCGTCCAGGACCCACCGCCGGGAGGTGACCAGGAACCGGGCGCCGGGCAGGAAGACGACTTCCGCTTCCTCGACCCCGGAGAACAAGGAGATGTCCCGTCCGTACAGACCCTTCAGGCCGATCTTCAGCAGGACGGGACGGCTCAGATCCGTGACCTCGTGATCGCGCGCGAATTCCAGGGCCACGTCCACATCCCTGGAGGCACTGGTGAGGTCGTCGACGGTGATCAGCCGTGAGTTGTAGCCCGTGGACATCGCCTTGAGGAACGGACTGATCAGATTATTGCCGCCCACGGCCCAGTTCCCCCGCCAGACGTCGCCTCTGACCGGAGGCAGGACACGCAGCGCCGATGTCAGCATGTCCGCGTGGAGCCGCGACTGGTTCACCAGAGCGGGCAGTATCTCGTCCAGCCGGCGGAACGCCTTCTTCCGCCACGTGCCTCTGGCCTCTTCGAATGCCGCGTCCTCCGCGCCCGCGTCCAGCAGCGTCTCGTACTCCGCTCTGTACTCGTCGCGAAGAGACAGCAGACGCTCGTCATGCATCAAGTACGCGCTCGCGTCCTCGCCGTCCGGTATCAGATTGCTGTCGACGCTCTTGCGAGCCGCGTCCCGCATGACGCGGTCCACCAGCCCCGGAGCGACTCTCACGGAGTCCGCCCAACGGCTGGCCGCCAGCACCTTGTTGATCAGTTCGTAATGCATGCCGGTGTAGAGATTGAGCGCGGTCACCTGGGCATGGCTGAGGCGCTCGACAAGGTCCGACGGCTTCTCGTTGTTGGCGCGCATCCAATCCGAGACCTGCTCCGTGGCCCGGCCGCGGATCCCGTCGATCAGGTCCCTGAACAGGTGGTCGACATCTTCCTGTACATCGGTCAGGAACTGCCTTTCCCGTCCCAGCACCTGATTGAGGTAGACGTTCTCGTCAGGGAGGTCGCCGAGGACCCGTTCCTCGCTGCCGGGAAGCAGATTGGAGCGTTCGAACCCGCTGCCGAGGGCGTCCAGGGTCCGGTACATGGACGGGCCGTCCGCGAGATTGACGCGGCGGCCGTCGACGCCGGTGTAGCCGGCCATCTCGGCGCCCCGGATGATCTCGTACAGAGAGTGGTCGCCGTGCAGGCCCATCCAGCCGATCAGGCCCTTGAGGAAGTCCGACGTGTCGACGTCCGGTACGTTCAGCCAGCGGAACGCGCTGAGCAGCAGCGTGGTGGTGCCGGACACACCGGTGAGCGTCCTGATGCCGCGCGCCCCCAACTCCCGCGCCCAGGCGGAGTGTTCGACGCTGTACTCAAGCCGTCCCTCCCGCCACATGAGCGGGGTGTCCGTCTCCAGGACATCCACCCGCTCCGTACGTCGCACGACCTTCGTGACGTTCCTGGCCACGAACCGGTCCCGGATGGCCACGCCGTCGACCTTGACGTCGATCACGTCGGACCGCTTCTTCAGATGGTCCACCAGCGGGAAACCCTGGCTGTCGAAACGGAGGCTGTTCAACGGCACGACTTCACGGGACACACCGATGGGGACCCGCTGTTCCAGCTTCCCCAAGAAGAGGTATTCCGCCTCGCGCCGGCTCAGCGGCGCACCGGCGTAGTAGTAGTGGGCGGGAGTGCGCCGCTTGTCGATACGCTCCTCTTCGCCGAGCACCTCTCGCGAGGCCCGGCTGGCCAGCAGCTCCCTGCCGTCGGAAAACCAGTTCTCGTTCTGGGTGATGAGACTCCCCAGCGCGAAGGGTTCGTGGCCGAGGAGCCGCGCGTAGCCGGGCGCGGTCACCTCCAGCAGCGCGTGCCCGACTCGACGTGCCGGGTTCTGCAACGCCTGGTGGTACCGGCGCAGCCCGTCGACATCCAGTCCGAGCTCCCCGGCCTTTTCCCAGTCCGCATGGGTCAGGATGTCGTCGAGCACCGTCTTCAGTGTCACCGGTGCTTCCGAGTTCTCGAAAGCGGCGTTGAAGAAAGCGGTGAAGAGTTCTCGGGGCGTGCCCGAGTCCAGCATGTCGGCGATCTGCTCCGGAGTCAGTCGCGTACCCACCTGGCCGGCGTAGGTCTCGTCGTCACGGACGAAGGCACCCAGCACCTCGTAGTCGACCAGTCCCGTGTATGTACGCAGCACCTGGACCATACGGCGCAGAGCGCGGCGGATCGTCCGATGCGCCAGCAGGTCCTGATACGCCCGGCGGGCGACCTCTTCCTCGAAGTCCTCCGCGGCCCGGGGCCAGGTGTCCAGATCCAGGAACGGCGACCGGACGAACGGGCTTGAGCCGCTCAGAACACGGGACACGTCGGCCGGCGTCGCGGGCACGGAGTCGGCCGGGCCACCGCTCGGCGTCCCGCCTTCCATCACATAGTGCTTGCCCGATGTCAGTTGGTTCTGGAGGAGCTGGGCGACGGCGCGGTGGTGGAGTACTCGTTCCCTTTCCGTCAGGGTGCCGTACGCCCGCTTGGCCGCATCGTGCATCTCTCCTTCCTGACCGGGGAAAAGACGGTCCACAGCGGCCAGGATGTCCCGGGCCTTCTCCTCACCCCTCTGCTCCGACTCCAGGGCATGCCATGCGTCATAGGGCGACCGGGAGCCCAGGTGGACGATCTGCCCGGTCTCCGGCGTCGTCCCATCGGCGTGGCCGTCAGCGGTGTCGTGCGTGTCGCCGGGCCGGCGGTCCTCCGGAAGACCTGTGACCTTCGCCAGGTGGTCGGTCAGGTCCGCGTCCCAACGGATGTCCTCGGGGATCGGAGCGAGTCGGGGCGGCACGTCCGTGAACAACCGTGTGGTCTCCAGGTCGCCTTCGAGCGTCCCGTCCTTGCGCAGCGGCACCATGCCGATCAGACCGTCGGGCACGTCGACCTTGAACACCCGGTGCGAGCGGCTGACGGGCGTCATCGTGACGGTGACGCGGAATCGGTAGTAGCGGAAGCCGCGGGTGCCCTCGATATTGCGTTCCAGGGTCTCCCCGGTGCCCGCCATGGTCTTACGGCCCGTGCCCCGGCCCATTTCGGCGCCGAGGACGCCCATCTCGTTGACGTGGTCGCCGCCGCCACCGCCCTCGCCCGCCGCGCCGTGGGTGATCTCACCACTCCGTTCGGCACCCGACTCGAAGTCCTCGTCGTGCTGGGTGTACCGGCGTGCCTTGAAACCCACCCCGTCGGGGTCACCGAGCACGACCGGGTTCGACAGTTCGAAGCCCACCAGTACCTGGTCACCGTCGACATCGACCTGGTACGTGCCCGCCAGCAGGTCTCCCAGCCGCAGCCGCAGCACGTTGTGGTCGCTCTGGTGCTGGAAGGTCGCACCGGCCCGGCTGACGAAGTCCATGGCGCGCGTCTGTGGCGGCGTGTCCGGCCGCAGGTCACGTTCGGGTCGCACCGCCTGCCTCACCCAGCGGCTGAGCACCTCGGCCGCCGGGACGTCCCACGCGTGCAGCTCGTCGGCCAGCGTGGTGACCAGGGCCTCGGCCTCCCCGTCCGTGGCGAAACGCGCCGGCTCCCACCGCGGCCTCTCTCCCTTCCCGCGCCGCAGCAACTCCGCCCGGGCCGTGCCGGCCTCGATGGGCAGCGTCATATGAGCGGGCGTCACGAACCGTATCCGGCCGGTCACCTCCCGGCCGCCGCCGTCGCCGTACCGCGCGAACGACAGATGATTCTTCCGGATGTCCCGCCACTGGTGCTTCTTGCCGACAGCCGTGGCGACGGCGTCGGCGAGCGTCATCACGCCGTCGGCGGGGGCCGACAGGATGCGCGGCAGTTCGGTCACCACCGCCGTCTCCACCCTGAATCTCACCTGGTGGTCGAAGGCATGGGAGCCGTCCCGGTCCCTCGTGTTGGCCCTGATGATCGACAGGGTCTTTGCCACGTCGCTGTGGCTCGTACCGCGGCTCGCCGAAGCCTTGCCCAGGTATTCGGCACCACCGTGCTCATGCTCGGACCGTCCGTCCGCGCCCTGCTGGTGCCCTTCACCCCGCACCGTGGTCTTCAGGGTGGCCGCGGCGGCCACGGCGCTCTTCCGGGTGGTCTTCCCGGCCTTGAGGAGTTCGCCGCGCAGGGTGAGCCTGACGTTCGGCAGATGCTGATGGGCATGGGCGGGTTTCACCTCGGCGAGGGACACACGCACCCAGAAGAGCGTGTAGGAACCGGCTGCCTTGCGGACCGGGATCCACGCCCAGACGCCCTCGCCCAGCAGGCTCGTCGCCTTCGTCATCAGGGCGTCCTGGCTGAAGGCGGCGTTCACCTGGTTGCGCAGTTCGTTCGCCGACGGCCCGTCGCGCAGATCCTTCGGGGACAGGTGTCCCGCGTCCCTGAAGCGCTTGAGGATCTCGTCGACCACGCCCTCGGCCTCCAGAGATTCCACGTGCACCGCAGTCCTGGGCACGGAACCCGTCAGATACCCGCGCTTCACCGGCGTCGCGGACTCCGACACCGTCCGGGGCGCCTCCGGTCCCGCCGGGTCGCCGCCGTCCGGCTCCGTGTCCGGCTCGGTCAGTGCGGCGTGGCCCGCGGGCAGGATGTCCTTGAGACGGTGCGGAGGAAGGATCATCTCCGCCGCGTGGTCGACGCGCAGGTGGACGGTCTCGGGCTTCCCGGATTCCGTCCCGTTCTCCACCTTGTCGGCGGAGGCCTGGAGGACGAGGCGCACCCTCATCTTCTTGGAGGTGCCCTCGTAGGTGGCGCGGTCGATGGTGATGCCATCGACTTCGGTGACGACGCGGCGCCCCTTGACCGCCTGTACCGCACCCGTCGACAGCACGATGACGCGGGCCGCGCCGCCGCTGCCCTCGTGCTCGCCCGGGTCGTCGTCGAGCCCGTCCGCGCCGGTCCCGTGCTCCGCGTCGGACGCGGGCAGCACGGCCAGGTTCGTGGCGAGCGGGCCGTCGTCTCCACCGGACCCGATCCGCACCGCCACCCCGAGCGCCGCCTGACCGCCGGCCGACCCCTTGCGGTCGCTTTCGGTGGAGTGCCGGGCGATGTCCTGCGAGTACTGCTCGATCTCCGCGTCCTGCGCGTCCGGCAGCATCTCCTCGGCGTAGAGACGCATCCTCAGCCGTACGACGGTGTCGGCCTCACCCGTCCTGTAGGGACCCGTGGAAGAGCCGGGAATGGTGAAGGTCAGCCCTCGCCGGGACGTGAGCGTGCCCACGTAGGAGGTGAGCGCGCTCGGAGTCGTCACCCGGAGGATCTCGTCCGGCCAGTGAAAGGGCTGCTCCAGCAAACGGTCGTCGAGACCGTGAATCCTCTGGTGCAGGCCGACGATCTCTCGCGTCACCTCCGGCAGGTCCAGGAAGACCGGATACAGAGCGGACGTACCCTGCGACAGATTCAGCCGGGGTGTCCGATCAGGGTCCGCGCCGAGGTTCCCCGGCGTGTGGTCGTCGTCCGGCCATGTGTCGAGGACGGTCACCTTCCCGGCTGCCGAGACCTCCTCGTCATCGATCCGCGACGCCGCCGCATGGGTCTGCGGCATCGCGACCACGGCGACGTGGTTCCTGTTCCCGAACCACCACTGCTTCGGCTCCGGCCTCCGGTCACCCGCCACATGCGTCGACAGGTCGTAGCCGATCTCGATGACATGCGCGTCGACGCTGTCCACCGTCTCCGTACGCCGGTAGGACTTCGCCGCACGAGCGACACCGAGGGTCCCGCTGCCGCCGAGGTCTCCGGTGAACAGGGCGAGGACGCGACCGGTGACGCCGTCGTACTTGAACCGGCCGCCGCCGCCGGCGGCGAACTGCACGGCACCGCCACGCTCCCGGCTGCCCTCCACGACGTCATTGACCGCGGCACGCGTGTTGACCGTCATCGGATAACGGGTCGTGCCCCTGGAGTCGAACAGGCGCGCCGCCACTCTGAGGGTGATATCCCGGTCACCGACCCGGACCGTGTGCGTGACCCCCGACATCACCCGGGCCAGGTCCGCCTCAAGCGCCGGCGTCCCGAAGTACAGCGCCAACTGCCGGTCGATCGTCGGCCAGTCGACCCCCTTGATGTGCCGCTCACGGATCAGCCGCATCAGCGCGCCACGCAGTTCGGCCGACACCTCCTTCGAGTACGGCAACGCCACGGCCACGCCGAATCCCAGACCGCGCCGGCTCGCCAGCGGCAGCGGCTCACCGGCCGCGCGCCTGGCCTGATAGGCGTCCTTGAGACGCTCGTCCTGCCGGTACATCGTGCCGGGCGCGAGCAGACCCTCACGCCGCGCCGACGTCAGCACGCTGTCCACATACGGCTGCGCGGAAAGCGCTTCGAGCGGCGGCCGGCCGTCCGCACCCGCCGCGACCGCCTCCCGCACCGCCGGGCTGATCACGTCTCCGAAATGGCGTCGCTCGAACGCCGCCGGTCCCTGACCGTCCCGCCACAACACCGCGACCTCGGCCCCCACCAGCACCGGCGGCAGCTCGAACACCGTGCCGTCCCGCTTACTGACGACGACCCGTGCCCGGTACACCGCGCTGTAACGAGCCGCCGCGTCCGGAGTGTTGAGAACAGTGTGATTGAGAGCCTGGGACGTGTACCGGCTGCCCGAGCCCGAGCTGAGGCGTCCACCGGCACGGGCCTTGACCAGGCCCATGTCCTTCGTACCGTCCCCGGCGCCGTTGGCCAGCCCGAGCGCGGCGAGGACGTCCCAGGTCGCGTCGGCCTCGCTCTCGCCACGCCGCTCCGTGATGGTCGAGACGCCCACCCCCAGGTCGTCACGGACCCTGACGCCCTCCCGTACGTCCACCAGCCGTCCGCCGTAGAAGTCGAGCTGGATCCGCACACTGGCCGCGAACGCCGGAACCGTGAACAGCGGTGAGGAGTAACCACTCGTCAACAGCGACCGGCTCTGATTGCGCGCGGTCCGCTCGTTCAGCACGGCCTCCTGCGCGTGGGCCGTCCAGGCGGCGACGGCCTTCGCGGACACCCCCCGCCGCAGCAGTTCCTTGTGCAGCTCGGTCACCAGGGGCCGCACATCGATCGCGTTGAGCGTCACAGTCGGATGCACCGCGTCCGGCGATTGGCCGACCGGCCCCACCGTCTCGTCGGCAGGCGCCGTCTCGTCGGCAGGCTCAACGGAGCGTCCGCCGGGCTCGGCAGGCGGACGCTCCGCCGAATCGGCCGGAGCGGACTCGCCGGACCCGTCGGAGGCGCGGTCGGGACGCGGCTCCGTCGCCGCCGAGAACACCGTGGGAAACTCGACGTCGAGCTGGTGCCGCACCACAGCACCTTCGGCATGAGGCCGCCCGGCGCTCGCACCCAGCTCTTCGCCGTTGAGGAAGACCCGGAACGCGACACGGCCGGTGAACCGCGTCGAGCCCTGGACGAAGGGCTTACGGCCACTGATGACCGTCCGGCGGACACCGTCCGACCGCGAGGACACCGCCTTCAGTGTCACGATCGGACTCGCGCCCATGGCGAACGCGGCCAGGACGGTGCTGGCGCCCTTGATCAGATGGGTGAACGCCAGGTCGACCGCCTTGGTGGTTTCCCTGCTCCGCTCATTGCCCACCGTGTTGTTGGTGAATGACACGTTGTACTTCCGGGTCGGAGACTCCGTACCGGGACCCGCCGACCGCACATCCGTCAATCGCGGCAGAACCCAGAGGAGATCGTGGTTCGCCACCACCGCGGTCATGCCGTTGACCAGTGTCTTCCCCCACTCCTCCGGCTCCTTCTGGAGAAGTGTCCGCTCGATCACCGATATGAGCACTGGCACGGACTTGCGATCCCTGAGCAGCGGAGCGAAGAGCTCCGCGACCCGTGTCGCCTCCTGGCGTGCCGCCTCGGGTGCCATCGGTGTGGACGTGGTCACCGAGAACTCGCCCATCATGCGCGGCACATACCAAGGGGTCCGTGGCTCCGGGACCGCCTCCTCGACGGCCTCGGGCGCGAGCGCCCGACCGGCCGGGCCGGCCCCGGCGGTCTCGCTCTCGAAGAGACCCGGCCGAGGCCGGCCCTCGCTGCCCTCCAGGAGCGACCGTACGAACCGCAGGTCGTCGTACTCCGTGCCCCGCTCCGCGTCCGCCGGCTCCGCGTGCTCGGGCGTGGCGGCGGAAGACGCGCCGCCTGCCCGGTACCCACGCACCCGCGCGGCCAGCTCCGGGTCCCGCGACTCGTCCCCGAGCAGCAGATCCTCAAGAGCGTGGTCGGTCAGCCCGCTCTCCGTCGCGGGAACACGGCTGTCCGGGCTCACTTGGAACCGCATCATCACGGACCGCGCGACCCGGGGACCCCGGAGGTCCCGCGCACCGACGCTCATGTTCCGCAGGCGGGTCACCAGGTGCTCGGGCAGCGGCGTTGTTCCGGTGGCGCCCTCGGTGGCCGTGGAGGCCGACGCACCGTCGGTACGCGCGGCGGCCGCGGACACCCGCTCCCCCGACGACTCCCCACGTATCGTTTCATCGCGCCGGCCTCCGGCGAAAAGACCAGGACGAGCCCTTCCGCCGGCCAGTTCCACGGCCCTCGCCTCGGCGGCCTGCCCACCACGAGCGGCCAACACACGGGTGATGTCGGCCAGATCACTCGTACGCCGCTCACGCGACGCCGACGCCGCGGCGTCGGTCCCGATCACCGGCCGCGCCGGATCCACCCGCCGCTGAATGGCGAAAGCGCGCGCCACATCAGCGGGAAGCAACCCCGCCAACAACGGCTCGGTCCGCACCGCTTCCGCCGCGGCCTCCTCCAGACCACCGGCATCCCGCACCGGCCGCGTCTCCGCCCGGCGGGCGAGGTCGTCGGTGTCCTGGGTGAGGCGCGCGCCGTACTCCCCGAGCGCTGCTTCGCGCCGGTCGGTGACGTCCTGCCGCGTCAGGTGTACGGGGCGAGTGCCCGCGTCGGCGGCCGGGCGGGGACCGTCGTCCACCGGTCCGGTGGTGGTGTCCCGCGGACCGGAGGACACCACCACCGGACCGGACGGCCCCGTCTTCGGGTCGGCCGGCGCACCGGCCGACCCGGAGGCCGGACCGTCGGTCCGCTCCGGCCCACGGTCCGGCCCGGCGGCCGGCGCCATGGTCTGCTCCGGCTGGATCGGCCACGTCCCGGCGTCGGCCGCGTTCGGCGCGTTCGTCGTGTTCGGTGCGTTCGTCGCGTTCGGTGCGTTCGTCGCGTTCGGTGCGTTCGGTGCTGAAGCCGCGGCGGGTTCGCGGGACGGGCGGGCGTCCTGGTGCTCGCCGCCGCGGTCGTGTGACATCGTGTGCCCGGCCTCGGAGCGGTCGTCGCCGCTGTCATCGCTGCCGCTGTCACCGCTGCCGTCGCTCGACATCGGTGTCGTCGGCGCCGCGGCAGCCGTCGCGGGCTCCGCGGCGCGTGACGCGGACGGCTGGGAACCCGGTGCGGTGGACGCGTGCGATGTCGTGCCGGACTGCTTGGTGCCGCCGGTGGGAGCGGTGGGCGGGTTCGAGGCGGGCCGGGCCGTACCGGACGCTTCGCTCGCCGGACCCGCGCCGGACGTGACCGTGCCGCCACCAGCCGTCGTGACCGTGGCGGCCGGCGCCTGAAGTCCGGTGACGGGGCCGGGCGTCGGCTCGGGAGATCCCGGCGCGGGCGTGGGCGCGGGCATGGGAGCGAGGCCCGGCTGCGCCGGATCGGGTGCCGTCGGCCTGGTGGACGCGGTGGCGACGGGCTGTGGTGCTGCCGCAGGGTGCGGCGCCGCCTGACCGGTGGCGGGCTGACCGGACGGTGTGTTCCCGGCAAGGGATCGGGCGGTTGTGGGCGTATTCTGCCCGCCCGTCCCGGCGCCCGTGGAGGCGTACGAGGACGTGGAGGACGTGGAGGACGACGACGCGGTGCGTGTTCCCGTTCCGGTCGTGTTCTCGGAGCTGCCGGCCGAGTCCGTCTTGTCCTTCTGCCCGTAGTCCCCGTAGAACTCGTCTCCGTCATCGGGCGAGTCGCCGACGAGGGTGTCGTCGTCGCTGACGACCGTGGCCGTGTCTGCGTCGGCGGTGGTGAGCGGTGGCGCGAGAAGGACTTCGGCCGACTGCGGGAGCGGCGAGATGGGGCCGGGGTCGGGGACGCGGATGTCGAGGTTCTTCAGCTTGTCGATGGCGCTGGAGAGAGCCATGATGGCGCCGCCCTGGAGGGCACCGGTGACCAGGGCTCCGACGAAGGTGTAGGGGTTGGCGCCGTCGTCCTCCGGGCGCTGGTCTGCCGGGACCTTGCTCGCGAACAGCTCGTTGGATGCCTCGTCCGCGCCGAATTCCGCCAGCGCCTCGACGGCGACGCCGCCGATGAAGACGCCTGCGGTGGTCATCAGCAATTTCACGTTGCGGGTGGTGGACCGGCCGATCGCCTCGGGCAGTCGGCTGAAGACGTCGCGCACGTGACCGGGCACGGCGGAGGCACCGCGCGTGTTCCACACCGGTCCGAAGACATTGGCGCCTGCCGTGCCGTCGATGTTCGCCACCAGGGAGTGCCCATACGCCCGGCCGGTCTCGCGCAGGTCGTCGAGCGCCTTGCCGTCCGGGCCCTTGCCGAAGTGGTCGGCGAACAGCCTGGCGAACTGGTCGCCGAAACGCGTCGCGACGTCCGGCGGGAGTTCCGCGCCGCCCTTGGCAGCGAGGACGGTGAGCAGACCCGTCCCGCCGCCGAGGATCTCCGCCACACCGTCGCCGAGCCCCTCGGTCACCAGGTCCTTGACGTCGAGGTTGCCGAACTGCTGACGCAGCTTGTCCATGGCATCGCCGGAGATCTTGCCGGTGAGCCAGTGCCCGACCTTCTCCGCGAAGAACTCGGCCGGCAGCTCCATGGCCACGCTGATCATGGAGCCGATCAGCGTCTGGACCTGCAGGTTGTGATCGATCTTGCCGCGGGTGCCCTTGCCGATCTGAATCCGCTGGACGATCCCGTCCATCGCCATCCCGAAGGTGACCTCCTCGGTGACCAGGCCGAGGACACGCATCAGCAGGGCTTGCAGCACCTTCCGCAGGCCCAACGCGGTCATCATGCGGATGACCGGGATCCACAGCAAGGAGACGCCGCCCGTGGGCACCGCCATCTGGATGCACCAGGCGATCTCGATCAGCATCTGGATGAGCATGCCGATGGCCATGTACTTCGCGTACTCGACGTCCAGCGCCACCTTGCGCAGGAAATCCGCGTTCGCCTGGGCGGCCCCACGCACACCGTCGATGTACTCCGGGAAATTCGCTATGGCCTTGCGGAACTTCCCGACCGTCACTCCGCCGTCGAACTGCGCCGCCATGGACCGCTCGATGTCCTTGAACAGCTCGGGCAGTTCATCGACACGATGCCCGACCGCCTCGTAACCATCCGCCAGTTCACGCAGATAGCTCTCGCTCAGCGCGGGAAACGGAATTCCAAGCACCTTGTTGAAAAGAGTACGCCACCCCTCACTCAGCTCGATCTCACCGGCAGGCATGACCTAGTGCGCTCCGCCGGTCCTACCGCCGAAGCTCTGGGCCGCCTTGGTGTTCAGCTCTTCCGTCTCCTGGTTGTGCAGTGTCGTCCCGTCCGTCAGATCGGCCACGGCACCCAGCGCGTCAATGAGCTTGTCCACCATGCTGACGGTGATATTGCCGTACTCGTGAAACGCCTTGGCGAACGTCTTGCCCACCTCGTCGTCCCACCATTCGGGCCGTTCCATGGCGAGCAGGTCACCGACCCGCTTGCGCTCCGCGAAGAGGAATTCGGGGAGGACGCTCTTCAGCGGCCGACCGTGGTACTGGAATCCCTCAGGATTCATACCGTATGTGTCCGGCGCCATGCGGACCACCTCTTCTCCATACGTGGGTGAACTGGATCCGGGTGACGGAAAGCACCACCCGGATATGACTCATGGCGGAGTGCGGCATCAGGTGACAGCCATGCCGCGCGCCGCCCGCTCCGTTTCTTCTCTATTCGTCCAGCAGTGCCGTCTGTACCTGCGTCTTGCGCCTCCGGGAGATCCAGTAACCGCGTCCCGGCGGGAACTCGCGCGGTTTCACGTCGCCGAACAGGACGCCCTCCGACGGCGGGCAGGACAGCAGCACACTCGGTGTGTTGGCCTCGATGAGGCGGCGCAGCAGCGGATCGCTCATGGCACGTCCCGCGCCGCCCGCCGCTCGGGCGACGATCAGGTGCAGCCCGATCTCCGCTCCTTGGTTGAGGTATTCGAGGATCGGTTCGAACGGGCTCGGCCCGTATCCGCCGGTGCCGAGCAGGTCGTAGTCGTCGACGACGAGGAAGACCCGAGGGCCGGTCCACCAGTCACGCTCGCGCAGCCGGTCGGGAGTGATCTCGGGGCCCGGTACACGTGCCTTGATCGCGTCCGCCGCCGCGGCGATCATCTCGCGCACCGCGTCCAGCGACACCGAATAGCTGAGCTGGTATTCCTCCGGCACCGAGTCGTAGAGCTCGCGCCGCAGGTCGACCATGGCGAACAGTGCCTCGCGGCTGCTGTGCCGGCCGACGATGGACCGGGCGACATGCCGCAGCAGGTTGGTCTTGCCGCTCTCCGTGTCGCCGACCACGAGCAGGTGCGGGTTGGTTTCGAAGTCGTGCCAGAACGGCTCCAGTTCGCTCTCCTCGACGCCCAGCGGGATCCTGATGCCCTCGGCGGACGGCAGATCCCGTACGGGGAGTGTCGCGGGCAGCATCCGTACGACCGGGGCGGACGGTCCGTCCCATGCCTCGCGTACGGCCGTGATCAGGGCCTGGGTCCCGTCGCTGAGGTCGGCGGCCGAGCCGTTGCCGTCCATGCGGGGCAGCGCCGTCAGGAAGTGGAACCTGTCCTCGGTCATGCCCCGGCCCGCGACGCGCGGCACCGCCTGCGCGACGCGCATGCCCAGGATGGAGTCGACTGGGTCGCCCAGACGCAGCTCGAACTTGCTCGCGATCTGGTCGCGCAAGGCGGCCTGGTAGTCCGCCCAGCGAGGCGAGGCCACCATCAGGTGGATGCCGTAGTTCAGGCCCCGGGCCGCGAGCTGGGTGACCGTCTGGGCCAGTTCGAAGAAATCCTGGCGCAGGATCGTCCAGCCGTCGATGACCAGGAAGACGTCGCCGTGGGCGTCCTCGGGAAACTCACCGGCGGCCCTGCGGCGGCGGTAGGTGGTCATCGAGTCGATGTCGTGCGCCGCGAACGCCTCTTCCCGGCGGGCCAGCAGCGAGACCATCTCGCCTATGGTGCGGCTGATGCGTTCCTCGTCCATGCGGCCGGTGACGGAACCCACGTGCGGAAGCCCCTTGAGCTGGGACAGGCTGCCGCCGCCGAAGTCCAGGCAGTAGAACTGCACTTCCCTGGGCGTGTGCGTGACGGCCAGTCCGGTGATCAGGGTGCGCAGCAGGGTGCTCTTGCCGCTCTGCGGTCCGCCCGCGATGCCGACGTGTCCGCCGGCGCCGCTCAGGTCCGCGATGAGCGGGTCGCGGCGCTGCTCGAACGGCCGGTCGACGATGCCGACGGGCAGGCGCAGGCCGCCGCCGTCCGGGCGGGCGGCGCGGTAGTTCTCGGCAGGGTCGGTGGCCGGCTCCTCCTCGGCGGCGAGGAGTTCGTCCAGGGTGGGCGGGGTGGACAGCGGCGGCAGCCAGATGCGGTGGGCGGGCCGGGCGCCGGGCCAGGTGCTCAGCCGGCCGACCGCCACCTGGAGCAGGCTCTCGGCGTTCTCGTCCGGCTCCGGTTCGGCGAGCGGCGCCGCGGGTACGGCAGCGGGCTGCGTCGGCAGGACGTACTCGGCGTCGAAGCGGACGACCGCGCCGGTCCCGCCGACGGTCTGCGCCGCCTGGCGTTTGGGCCGGTAGGGCCCGGACACATAGGCCGCCTTGAAACGGGTGAGGGTGGCCTGGTCGCTCTTGAGATAGCCGTTGCCCGGCGCCGAGGGCAGTTGGTGGGCGTCCGGGACGCCGAGGACGCCCCGGCTCTCCATGGCGGAGAAGGTACGCAGACCGATGCGGTACGACAGATGTGACTCCAGTTGGTGCACCCGGCCCTCGTCGAGACGCTGCGAGGCCAGCAGCAGGTGGACGCCGAGGCTCCGGCCCAGGCGGCCGATCATGACGAACAGGTCGATGAATTCGCGGTGCGCGGCCAGCAGCTCACTGAACTCGTCGACCACGACCAGCAGCGACGGCAGCGGCTCCAGCGTGGTGCCGGACAGCCGAGCCCGTTCGTACTCAAGCAGGGAGCTGTAGTTGCCGGCCGCGCGCAGCAGTTCCTGCCGCCGGATCAGCTCGCCGTGCACGGCGTCCCGCATACGGGTGACCAGCGCGGCCTCGTCGGCCAGGTTGGTGATGACGGCGGAGGTGTGCGGCAGCTTCTCCATACCGAGGAAGGTGGCGCCGCCCTTGAAGTCCACCAGTACCAGGTTGAGCACCTCGGACGAGTGGGTCAGCGCCAGGGCGGAGACCAGGGTCCGCAGCAGTTCGCTCTTGCCGGAGCCGGTGGCGCCGATGAGCATGCCATGCGGGCCCATGCCGCTCTGCGCGGACTCCTTGAAGTCCAGCTCCACCGGCGAGCCGTCCGCGGCGATACCGATGGGCACCCGCAGGTGATCGCTCTCGCCAGGGTTGCGCTTCTCCCACAGCCGGGGAATGTCGTAGGTGTTCAGGTCGGGGACGCTCAGAAGTGCGGTCAGGTCGAAGTCGGTGGTGAGCGGCTCGGCGATCTCCGTGCCCATCTGCATCCGGTACGGCGCGATCAGCCGGGCCAGGGCACGCGCCCGGACCGGACTCAGTGTGTCGGGACGGCCGAGCGGGGTGACGCTCTCGCGTCCGGTGCGGTCCTGGCCGACCATCCGCAGTTGTTCCGGCGTGACATCGAGGCTCAGGATGTGCGGGCCGGTCTCGGCGGGCAGCGACCCGCTGACGTCGACGACCACCGCGTTGCGGTAACCACCGCCGAGGAAACGGGAGTTGGCGGACACCTCGGCCGCGTCCAGCACGATGACCGTGAACGGTTCCTCGGCCGACGGGCCCGCCTGCGGGTCGAAACGCGACCGGCCGGTGAAGCTCTCGCCGAGGATGTCCTCCAGGTCGGCGGTGGACCGGGTGATCAGCCGTCGCTGTCCCGCGCCATCGTTCCTCGTGACGTGCTGCGCGTGCGGAAGCCACTTGACCCACTCCCAGTGGGCCGTCTCGTCCGCACCCGCGCAGACCGCCATGTGCAGTTCGTCGGACGCGTGGAAGACGGCGAGCTGCCCGAGCACGGCCCGCACCATGGCGCGTGCGGCGTCGGTCTCTCCCCGTAGCTGCACCCGCTCGTACGCCCGCAGGCGTACCGCGATGGGCTGGTCCGCGACCGAGGTGTAGGCGCGGATGAAGCGGCGCAGCGCATGGGCGGCCAGCGGCTCCAGGTCCTCGACGGGCTTGGTCTGCATCGGGGCCAGGCGCACACCGAGCCGCTGTTCGCCGACCGCGAGCCGGACCTCGGCGAAGTCGCCGTGTGCCGAGCGTCGTTCCCACAGGCGGGTGGTGCGCACCACGGACCACAGGGCGGCCGGCTCGGGGTTGCGCCAGGCGTGCACGTCACGCTGGCGGCCTACCACCTCACGCACGCGGCGCCGCATCTGGGACAGATAGCGAAGGTAGTCACGGCGGTCACCGCCCACCCGCTGTTTACGCTCGGCGGCGGTACGGGCGAGCTGGGCGACGAGCATCACGGCGGTGGCGGCCACCATGACGCCGCCGATGGCGTAGGTGTACGCGCTGTTGCCGCCGGTGGCACCCGGCCGCGCGTACAGCATCACCATGCCGAGCGACATGATGGCCATCGGCAGGTAGGTCAGCAGGGCCGACATGCCGTTCTGCCGCTCGGGCAGGACGGGCGGTTCCTGAAGCTCCAGCTGACCGGACGGCACCTCCGGGCCGGGCCTGCGCGACGGGCGGCGGAACAGTACGAGACTCACACCAGATCCTTCCGAATCAGCGCCCCGTTCCAGATCCGTACGCTGCCACAGCCACACTCGACTCCCGCCGACGGCAGATGGCGATTGTAGTGTCATGCGCATGGTACGTGTCACAACATGTGCGAGGCACGTTGTGTTCTTTCGGGAACAGTTTTCCGAGAGTGCGCTGAATCAGCGTACGACCGCCGGAACGCCGAGCCGCCCGGCAGGGCCCTTTCAGTCCTCACGGCGGGACCGGAGAGGCACGGTCCTCTTCTGACACGCGAGGCACCACCCGGCCGTTGCTAGCGTCAGCCTTGCATAGCGTGCCTGTCAGCCGTCTGTGGCCCTGCTTCCCCGACGGCAGCAATCAACAGGTGCCCGCCGGTTGTCTTCTGGCGTTCTGCCAGTCGTGCAGTCACCCAGTCGCCCAGGCTGATCCTTCGGCCCGTCCGTGAACGGAAACGCCGCGTGAGCACAACCAACGCCAACGTCATCGCCGCCGATCTGACCCGATTGGTGGTGCATGCTCCCTCCCGCGTCATCGACATCGCCGTACCCTCCGACGTGCCGCTGGCCGAGCTGCTGCCCGTGCTGGTCAGCCATGCGGCGGCCGAGGCCGGCGATCTCGACGAGAGCGGTCTCGAACACGGCGGCTGGGTGCTGCAGCGGCTGGGCTCGGAGGCGTTCGACGAGGACAGCACGCCCGACGAACTCGAACTGCGGGACGGCGAGACGGTCTATCTGCGGCCGCGCAGTGAGCAGTTGCCGCCGGTCCACTTCGACGATCTGGTCGACGGCGTGTCCACGGGCATGTCGGAACGCACCGACCAGTGGCGGCCCGAGTTCACCAGGCCGCTGCTGCTCGGTGTGGCGGCCGGCGCGCTGGTGGCCGGATTCGCCGTCGTCGTCTCCCTGCCCGGCACCGGCCTGCGGATGACACTGTCCATGGGACTGGGTGTCGCACTGCTGCTCGGCGCGTTCGCCGCGTCCCGGGCGATGGGGGACGCGGTCACCGGCACCGTGCTCGGGCTGCTGGCTGTGCCGTTCTTCGGACTCGGCGGCTGGCTGGTCCCGACCGGCCCGCCGGGCACCGAATTGACCGGTGCCCGGCTACTGGCCGCCGCGATGGCCTCCGCCGGCGGCGCGGTGCTCGCGGTCGCGGCGGCGGCGGCCGCGGTGGCCCTGTTCTCCGCGGTGGTCCTGCTGTGCCTGGTCATGGCGATCACCGGGGCCCTGGCGCTGACCGCCGGTCTCGCACCCGCCGAGAGCGCGGGCGGTATCGCGACATTGACAGCGCTGTTCGGCACCTTCATCCCGATCCTGTCCTTCCGGTTGTCGGGGCTCAGGCTGCCGCCGCTGCCCACCAACGCGGAACAGCTCCAGCAGGGCATCGACCCGCTGCCGGCGCGGGGCATCCTCACCCGGACCGTCGTCGCCGACCGTTACATGACGGCGCTGTACCTGGCTTCCGGCATCGTGTGCGCCGTGTGTCTGACCGCGCTGTCCACGGGCAGCGGGTGGGAGCCGTACGCGGTGGGCGGCGTCCTCAGTCTTCTGCTGGTGCTGCACAGCCGTGGGATGACGAGCGCCCGGCAGAAGCTGGCCGTCGCCCTGCCCGGGTGCTACGGCGCGTTGCTGCTGCCGGTGGCAGGGGTCTGGCACGAAGGCACACCGGACCGCCTGGCCGTGCTGGCCGCCTCCGCCGCCGCCTGCGCCGTGCTGGTCCTCGCCGCCTGGCACATACCCGGCCGACGGCTCATCCCCTACTGGGGCCGCGCCGCCGACCTGCTCCACTCCGTGACCACGATCGCCCTGTTCCCGCTCGTGCTGATCGATCTCGGAGTCCTCCCGATGCTCCGCGAGATGTGGAACTAGCCGCCATGCAGTCCAGACGCGACCAGGTCCAGGCATATTCGTTCACCGTCGGACGGCTGACCTCCAGCATGCTGATGGCGGACCCCGACGCCGTGGACACACCCATGAGCCGTACCCGCCGCGGCAGCGCGATCGGCCTCGTCATCGGCGCGTTGATCTGCGTCGGTTTCATGGTGTTCGGGCTGCTCTTCCCCAAGGACTCCGACGCCTGGCGGAAACCGGGCGTACTGGTCATGGAGAAGGAAACCGGAGCCCGCTACGTGTACGACGGCGGCACGCTGCGCCCGGTGATCAACTACGCCTCGGCGAAGCTGGTCACCGGCGACAAGGGCACGGTCCAGCAGGTCTCCCGCAGCACCCTCGCCGACGTCCCGCGGGGGACGCTCATCGGCATTCCCGGGGCTCCCGACTCACTGCCCGCAGCCGACCGGCTCACCCACGCCTCCTGGCAGGTGTGCGCCACCTCGCGCGCGGCCGACGACGGCACCCGCGCTCCCACCACCACGCTCGCCGCGGGCATCGTGCCGCGGAGTTCCGTGGAGTTCGGGCCGAACGAGGCGCTGCTGGTGACCACACGCAAGGGCAAGCAGAGCACCGACGTCCTGCTGTGGCACGGCACCCGCTTCCGGCTTGACTCCGCGCACGGCGCCCTGCAGTCGCTCGGATACGGCACCGTCGAAGCGCTCGCCGTCGCCGACGCGTTCCTGTCCGCGATCCCCGCCGGTCCGGACCTCGCGCCGCAGGAGGTGGCGGGCCGCGGTGCGCGGGGGCCCCGGCTGAGCGGGCAGCCGCGCCGCGTCGGCCAGCTCTTCGCCGTACACACTCCGGGATCTCCCGAGCAGTACTACCTGCTCGACCGGGCGGGTCTGGTGCCGCTGACCCTCACCGAACTGCAGTTGCTGCGCGGCGACCCTCGCACCCGGGACAAGGCCTACGCCGGACAGCGACCGGCGGTCGTGGTCCTGCCGCCGGACGAGGCCGCCCAGCACATGGCACCGAAGAGCACCGCCGCCGGCGCCGGCCCGGACGCTCTGCCGGCGCGTCCGCCGACGGCCCTGGCGCCGCAGCCCGGCAGCGTGCCCTGCCTTCGGGTCACACCGGGCGGTGGCGCACCCCGGCAGGCCTTCGTGCGGGTGCCGGCCGTGTCCGCCGCGGGCGCGCCTGTCGTGGCCCGGCAGGGGGTGGCTCCCAGCTGTCCTGTCCCCGACGCGATCTCCGTGCGCCCGGGAAGCGGCGTCCTGGCGATGCCCGCCTCCGCCGGAGCCGGTGCGAGCGGCGCGCGGTATCTGGTGACGGACGACGGCATCAAGTACCCGCTCGCCGCGCCGGCGGTCGCCGGCCGGCTCTCCTACACCGACCAGGACCTCATGCGACTGCCGTCGGCACTGCTGCGGCTGCTGCCGACCGGTCCTCTGCTCGACCCGGACCGAGCGGCCGCCCCCGCACTGTCCGGGCCCGCGCCCGCCGCGCCCGACCCCGAGTGCGGTCCGACGAAGCGGTCCGCCCCATGACCGAATGACACCGGATGGCCGGAGAACCGCTCCGGCCACCGCGTCCAATCCCCAGAGAGGCAGGAGTGCGATGAGTCCCGTCCGCACAGTTGCTGATGACGGCGCCTATCAGGTGGCCGCCCAGGCGATCGAGTCGACGATCAGTCAGTGCGACCAGATCCGCAATAACGCCACCAACGCCTACGAGACCCTTGTCTCGGCCTGGCAGGGAGGCGCCGGCCAGGCGTTCGGCCAGGCATTGACCTCGTGGAACGACAAGTACAACCAGCTTCGGCAGATGATGGACACCTTCGCGGACACACTGGCCGGCACACGTGGTCACATGAGTGGCCAGGAGAACACCGCGCATCAGAACGCCCAGCGGTTCAACTCCATGGTCAACGGCCAGGGATAGCGGCCGCTGAGGGGCAGCGACTGAACCGGACCTCAGCACGATCACCGAACCCCACACATCACAGAAGACCAAGGAGACGGCTGTGCCAGACGGAAGTTCGTTTTCCATCACCTACGGACAGGCCGAGGACGCTCATCAGATCCTCGTGCAGGCGACCAACAGCATCAGCCAGCAGATCGACGAACTCAAGAGCCGCGTGGACCAGGTCATCCAGAACATCGAGGGTGACATGGCCCTCAGCTACCACGCAGAGCACGTGAAGTGGATGCAGAAGGTCAACGAGATGGGCAACACCCTGACCACGGGCGCCGCGACCCTGCGGGACAGCGCCACGGAATACCAGCAGACCGACCGGGCCGAGGGCAGCAGGTGGGAGTCGGTCGGCGGCTGAACTCACGGCAGGGGCGCCGCAGGCGACTGCGCGCCCCTGCCGCCCGTCATGCCGGCCGGTTGTCCGGTACACGCCCCATTCTCCCACCAAGGTACCGATTCAAGCCGAAACGGAGCACCGGATGGCTAAGTCCGAGAACACTGGTACCACGAGGTTCACGCCCGAAACCCTGCAAGAGTACGGAACCTCGGAAGGCTATCTCCCCGGGATGCGCCGAGAATCGCTCACGCATCAGAGCACACTGCAGGGATACAAGAACGAAGGCGGAAAGGTTCACGCCGGCAACCCCAACTTCGCACCCGCCAAGGCTTTTGAAGATGCGTATGTACGTGCCTGCGACGGGGCGAATTCGGAGTTCGTCTTCAACGACACCATGCTGATGTCGTTCAACGAGACGATGCTGGGCAATCACGCGGCCTTCCAGGAGGTCGAGGAAAGGAACCTGGAGAACAACAAGAAACTCGGGGAAGTCGTGAGCAAGGACCTGCAGGCGCGCATGGGCAGCTCGGGCACCCCCGGCACGGGCACCCCCGGCACGGGAAACTCCGGTTCCGGCAACTCCGGTTCCGGTAACGCCAAGGAATAGCCGTGGCGATTGTGGAGCACAAGCATGCCTGAGTACAGCCAGTGGGACCAGTTGATCAATATCTTCGTCCCCGACAAGAACGCGGAGCCCGGCACTCCGGGGAAGATTCCGACGGCGGAGGAGGTGACGGCACCGACCTGGATCTATGGTTTCAACAGGCGGATCGACCCCCCTAGATTTTCGAGCGGCAGGGTCTACTCCATCAAGTATCCCTTTCAGCGCAGTAACTCCGTGGTCGACTACGCGTACGCGGGCTTCGTTGTCTACGAAGGCGTCAGGGGCGGCGGCGAGGCGGATTCCGGAGGTGCGTGGTGGCGCTACTACCAGGGAAGCGCCATGGCCATCGACGCCATGAACGGAAATGGCACGGAAGTCGCGAGTCCCCGCAGCTTCGACGAGGGACGCCGACAGGTCAGTGCGGTCGCCGAGTACTTCGACAAGTGGGCGCCGAACGTCAGGACATGGAACAACGCGCTGCCGCATGACGGCTGGGAGGGCCTGGCGGCCTCGGGCTTCGGCGACATCATCGGCCGGGTGACTCTCGCCTACGAGCACATCCAGGACACGGTCTCGGGTGGCGGCGGGCACGAAGGTTATGTCGCGGCTGTCGACAATGCCCAGCTGGCGCTGCGGGAGGCACGCAACAGCGCCGGGACCACGTTCCACGACTGGCTTTCGGACCCGGCGTGGTCCCCCGAGGGAGCCGCCGCACAGGTTGCGCCAGGTCTGCAGATCCGTGTCGTGAACGGACAGGGCTACCTCCTGCTCGACGGAGTCGACCTGGGTCCGGCCGGAGACGCCAACAGTTGGTTGCCCGTCGACCGGCAGATCAAGGACAAGTGGCACTCCGCAGTACAGCAGCGTCTGGACGCCGCCGTACCGGGCATCGTGGGCGCGCTGACCGATGGATACGCCAGGGCTCAGATGATGCTGGTCCCGTTGAACAACGTCATCCAGACCGCTCTCGGCGGAGGCCCCAAAACCCCGCAGTCCATCGACGACATCCTCAATCAGAAGAAGGAGGGCGGGAGCGGCGGCACCGGCAACCTGCCCGATCCCAAGAACCCCAAGACCCCCGAGAATCCCGAGAACCCCGAGAACATCGACGGCCTCTACGGCGAGGGTGGCGGCCCCGAAGGCGGTGGGAGTGCCAACCCTGAGAACATCGAAGGCCTCTTCGGCGGGGGCGGTGGCGCGGAAGGCGGCGGCGGTCCCGGCGGTGCCGGTGCCGGTGCCGGTGCCGGTGCCGGTATCGATCCCGAGGGACTCTTCGGCGGAACCGGCGAGGGTGGCGGCCCAGGCGCTGAGGGGAGCGGCGGCACTTTCGACACTCTCGCCGCTTCCGGCGCCGGGGACGGCGCCGGAGGCGCGGGCGCCGGCGTCGACGGTGTTTTCGGCGGCGCTGGAAGCGGCGACAATTTCACCGCCCTGGATCCCTCCGGAGCGGCTGGGGCCGGCGGCGCCGGCGGCGCCTTCGACTCCTTGGTCCCGGACGGTGAATACGGCGGCGGGAGCGACACCGGTGGGCCGGGCGGCCTCGGTGGAGGCGCCCTTGACGACCCCGGCACCTTCGACCCCAACGACCCCAACGCGTTCGACACCCTGGATCCCACTGACCCGGGATCAGGAACGGGTGGCACTTCCGGCCCGGGTGTCCTCCCACCCGGCGGGGTGTTCGGCGGCTCCAACGGGACCGGCGGCACGGGTGGCGCCTCCCAGCCAGGAGGCGGCAAGACGGACGACGGCGGGGGCGGCGTCCTGGCACCGGAACCGCCGTCGGACTTCCCGTCCCTCGACGACTTCCCGTCACTCGAAGACATCCCGTCCAACCTCGGCGGAAGTGAGGATTTTCCGAACCTCGAACCCCACCTCGGCGACGGTGTGTACGGCGGTTCGGGCGCCGACAGCCCCGGCTACGGCTCCGGACAGTACGACGCGGGCTTCCCGTCGGACGGCGAGTCCCTCGACCCCGGCTACAGCCCGCCGTCCTACGAGGAACAGGGCTTCCAGTCGCTGTCGAGCACCGGTGGGACCGACCCGGGCGTCGGCGTCGATTCGTACGACTTCCTGCAGCAGGGGTTGTCCTCCGGCGGCGCCCAGGAGGCGTACGGCAGCTCGGGTGCGGGGCAGGGAGCCGGTGCGGGTGCCGGACTGAGTGCGTCGGGCGCGGGTTCCCAGATGCCCTACATGCCGATGATGGGCGGCATGGGTGGTATGGGCGGCATGGGCAATGGCTCGGGAGACAACAACAAGGAGCGCGAGCGCTCCGTGTGGCTCTCCGAGGACTCCGCCGTATGGGGCACCGATCCGGCTCTCGCGCCCACTGTTCTGGGCGGCGCCCCGCAACAGACCGTTCCCACAGGAGGCACACGTGACCAGCAATCCGCTCCAGGGGTTCCTGGACGAGGTCCAGTCGCAACTGGACGAGGCCCTCGTACAAGCAGGCCAGGCGCGGGAGGCGCTGTCGGAAATCAGCGCGACGGCAACATCCAAGGATCACCTGGTCACCGCAACGGTTGACTCCAGGGGCTCCCTGACGGAGCTGAAGTTCAACTCCTCGCGCTATCGCTCCATGGCACCGTCCGAACTGTCCGCACTGCTGACCGACACCATCGGCAAAGCACAGGAGGATGTCGCCGCCCAGATGATGGCGGTCTTCGGCGAATTCGACGGGCATGACATCGAGGCCGTCAAGGACGTGCTGAGCGGCCGCCCCGAGCAGGCCGAACTGCACGAGATGCTCGCGGCGTTCGCCGACGGCAGGCTGCCGGGGCAGACCCGCCCGAAGTAGCGGCACGGGACAGCCCGTGGGCGGCTTCCTCCGGGGAGCCGCCCAGTGCCTCGTCGCGGTCGCGACGCCTCTGGTACGTCTTAGCGCACCCCACGTCGCGACCGGGTCCGTCCCGGCTCGCCCCGCACCGGGACAGGCCCGGCCGGTGGCACCACCAGGTCGTCGTCACATTCCGGCCCGCAACCACTGCCGTACGTACTGACGCCCCGCGTGCAGACGCGATTTCACCGTGCCCAGCGGCAGTCCCGTACGTTCCGCGACCTCGGCGTAGTCCATCTGGCAGAGGTCCCGGTACACCAGCGGCGCCACCAGCGCGGGATGGTCCCGCTCCAGCCGTTCGAGGGCCTCCAGCAGATCGAGGCGCGAGCCCGCGATCACGCTGGTGGTACGCGGATCCGGACGGTGCACGTCCGCCGGGGGCAGCGGCTGTTCGGCGGCCCGCCGCTTCAGCTCGCGGTACTTCTGGCGGGAGTCGTTGGCGACCACCGAGTGCAGCCAGGTACCGAACAGGCTGCGTCCCTGGAAGGTGCTGATCTTCCGGGCCACGTGCAGCAGCACGTCCTGCGCGGCCTCCTCCGCGTCCTCCCGGTTGGGCAGGAACCGCCCGCACCGGCGCAGCACATCGGGCCGGATCGCCTGAAGGAGGGCCTCAAGGGCCTGCTGGTCGCCTTTCGAGGCACGCTGGGCGAGGGCTTCTGTGTCCTTGGGGAGCACGGGGCACACCTTCCTGTCGACGATGGTGCCGGATACGGCGCGGACAACGAGGACGGTCGCGGCGGCGGGAAGAGAACGTGGCCGAACGGGCAGACCCGGTGTCCTTTCCGGGTCCTTCACACTCTCTGATCCCGAGGTGGCAGGCGTCGTCCCACTAACGTTCTGCGTGATCCCACCGTCGCCTACTCCGGGGAGAGCCAACGCGATGAGTACCACCGGCGAGCGCCGCGACGCGGGCCGTCGCATCTCGCGACCGGCCTCAGCGTCCCGTGCCGGCGCGGGCTCGCACCGGCCACGCAGGCCGGATGTGGTGGCCACGGGCGCAGCGGAGCTGAGCACGACAGGGCGTGTGACGAGCCGTCCCACGGACACGGCGACATCACTGGCCCAACTCAGTGTGCCGTTCCCGCCGACCAGACGACCTGGTCGTTGTGCAGGACGTTGACACTGCCGTCGGCACCGAGACACAGGATCGCTCCATCGTGGCCGTAGTTGCCGGAGTGCCACTGCGGCACACCGTCGGGGTCGAAGACGACGAGGTTCCCGTCGCCCTGGAAGAAGGCGCGGTAGTCGCTTCCGGAGGTGCCGGACGACCACCGGCGCCGAGCGTTCTCGTCGTAGATCACCAGATTGCCGTCGGTCCGCATCACCATCCGGGTGCGGTTGGTGCTCCAGGCCTGCCCGGTGAGCAGCCAGGTGTTGGGCTGGACGCACTTCGTCGTCCACTGGAGTGCGGACGGCTGCTGGGACGGGGCGGCGGAGGGTACCGCACCGTGTCCATCGTCTCCCGGTCCGGCCGCCGTCGTCCCGTGAGCGGCCCCGGCCGGTACGGCAGCGCCCGGTGTCCGGCGCGCGCCCCGGGAGGTGGTGAGGGCTGCGGGAACACTCGGGCCGGCGGACATGCCGCCTCCCGGGCCCGAAGAGACCGTTCCGGTGGGCGAGTTCGACGGGCGACCCTCGTCGCCGCGGTCGTAATCTTCGCCGGAGTGCGACGCCGTCACGTCCGAGGGCTCCTGTGTGTCGAGAACCATCCAGCCGGTCAGCGTCCCGGCGGCCACGGCCACCGCTCCCGCGCCGAGTGCGATACGCCGTCGCGGCGTCGGCCGGTGACGTCCCAGTGCCCGGTTTCCGGTCAGCCTCCGGCCGGTCGTGCCGTTCCCGGGCCGCCGCCCGGAAGCCGGGCCGGCGCTCACCTCCCGCAGGTACTGGGCGGTGATGGCGTCGAGTTCTTCGGCGAGGGCCGTGGCGCTGGGCCAACGCCTGCCGCGGTCCCGTTCCAGGGCCCGCAGAACCACTCGGTCCGCGCGGCCGGGCACTCCCTCGCGGAGACGGCCGGGTGCGATGATCCTGCCCGGCGACGCGGGGACGGCTCCGGTGAGCAGGTGGTAGGTCAGCGCGCCCAGCCCGTAGATGTCGGCCCGCTCGTCGACACCTTCGTCCGCGTCCGTGAGTTCCGGCGCCATGTACCCGGCCGAACCCGCGATCATGGTCAGCCCCGAGGAGTTGGCGAGGCTTTTGGCCAGACCCAGGTCCGCCACCAGCAGCCGGTCGATGCCTCCGCCTGGGCTGGAGGCGAGCAGCATGTTGGAAGGCTTGATGTCCCGGTGAAGGATGCCCGCGCCGTGCAGCACGGCCACCGCACGGGCGGCCTCCGCCGCCAGCCGCAGCGCGTCCTCGACGGACGGCGCTCCGTCGGCCAGCCGGTCCTCCAGGGTGCCGCTGTCCGCGTACTCCATGACGAAGTAGGGGCGTCCGTCGTCGAGTTCACCGATGTCGTAGATCTGCACCACTCGGGGGGACGCGGCCTTGCGCAACAACCGTGCCTCGGACAGGAAACGTTCGCACAGATCGATGCGCCAGACCCAGTTGTCGGCCATCACCTTCACAGCGACGGGTGCCTCCAAGCGGTCGTCGTGGGCCAACCAGACGACGCCGAAGGCGCCGACGCCCAGCGGCTTCTCCAGCCGGTAGCGGCCTATGCTGTCGGATACCTGCATGGGTCCATCATGCCGGAACACATGGTGTGCATGGTGTGCCTGCAACATGATGGATAAATTGCCAGTAGGCGGACTTCAGTGTGCGTCCGGGATCCGGTGTTCCGGCCCGCGCCGGGGCCGACGGCCTTTCGTCCGCATCACGCCAAGGCCGAGCACCACTGAGCCGAGTGGACGGCCGTCACGACGAGGAACTTCGCAGTGCGCGTATGGAGACAGAGGATCGCGGTCGCCGTCGGCTGTACGGCCGTCCTGGCTCTGGGCGGTGTCACAGGGGCTCAGGCGGACGCGTCCCGGCTCGCGTCGGCCTCGGACACGGTGCCCCAGGTACCCGAATGGCTCGACCGGGACCAGGACTGCACCCACGCGTCCAAGCGGCCGGTGGCGAAGACGCCCTGGGCGCAGCAGGCGATCGGGCTGCGCCGTGCCCAGGAACTGAGCCTCGGCGACGGGGTGACCGTGGGTGTCGTGGACACCGGTGTGGACAGTGGTGTTCCCGCGCTCAAGGGCCGGGTCCTGGGTGGCGGCACGGGCGACTGCGTGGGGCATGGCACCTTCGCCGCCGGTATTGTCGCCGCCGCTCCGGCCGAGGGCGTTGGCTTCATCGGGGTCGCACCGCACGCACGGATCCTCGGGGTGCGGGCGACCGCGGAGAAGGGGACCACGGACGCGGACACGATCGCCGCCGGGATCACAGCCGCGGTCGACCGCGGCTGCGACGTCGTACTCGTGTCGGTGCCGTACGGCAGGTCGAGCAAACAGCTGAAGTCGGCGGTCGAACACGCCCTGAAGAAAGACGTGGTGGTGGTCGCTCCCGCCGCGGGCGGCGACCGGAGCGGTGCGCCCGCCTACCCCGGCGCCCTGCCCGGCGTCGTGGGTGTCGGCTCGGTCGGTGTCGACGGCGCCCCGTACCCGTCCGGCCGCGAGGCGACCTCGGCCCCGCCGGACGTGGTGGCTCCCGGAGACCGGCTGATCAGCGTCGGTCCGGGGGGCGGCCACTTCACGGCGAGCGGTGACACGGTGGCGGCGGCCTATGTGGCCGGTACGGCGGCACTGGTGCGCGCGCACGACCCGTCGCTGTCGGCGCGGGATGTCGTCGCACGCATCCAGGCCACCGCCGTACGGCCCTCGGGACGCGTCCCGGGTCCGCTGGCCGGGTACGGCATGGTCGACCCGGTGGCGGCGGTGTCCGGCGTCCCCGTCTCCTCCGGGACGCCCGCGGCGGCCGCGGGCGCTGGGGCCCGTCCCTACCGGGCGCCGAAGCCCGAGCCGGCCGTTGCGGCACTGCCCGCATGGGGCGTGGCGGGCGGTGCGGTCGTGGTGATCGCGCTGGCGGCGGTCCTGGCCGTGGTGGTACCGCGCGGCCGCGCTCGTGGCTGGCGCCCCGGGAACCACGCCTGAGACGTCGTTTCTTCTGGTGTGCGAGAGAAGGAGCAGGGAGTACACCGTGCTGCGCCGGGGGGCGTTGAAAGGCCTCGGCATGCCGCCGTCGTCGCGGAGTTCGGCGGTGACGCGCGGGACTCCGTAGGTGCTGTCCGAGGCGGTACGCACGGCCCGTATTCGCCGCGCGAGTTGGTCATCGGTGGCCAGCCGGGCGGCCCGCGCGGGCGTGGTCTCGCGCAGTAGCGGAAGCTGGACCGGGCGATGCCGTTGATGGTGCGCAGCCGCTTGACGCGCGGCGGATTCTCTCGCATCGAGCCGCGGCGGCCAGCTCTGCTTCCACCGGGCCCGGGGCCTGGTCCGGCGCAGCCTGAACGCATACGTGTGAACTTCGCGCCCGGAGCCCAGTCGGTCCAGGCTCTGGAAGAGATCAGAGCCTGGACCATGGACGGGAACAAAGTCCCCATACCGCGCGTCTGAACAAAGACCACCGAGGAGATCCTCGATGCCCTCGAATCCCACTGTCGACGAATTACCGACTCAGGGCACTACGCGGTCAGTATTGTACGAGGGCATACGGTCCGTAGTTCTCGATAAAGACACACTCATAGTTACCCTGCGGGTCCAACGCGTTGTACCAAAACTTGACTTGGACACACTGTTCATACGACTCGTACTGTCCCAGCCTGGTCTCGGCGTGAGCGGCACCTGCGGTGCCGAGGCCAACACCCAGAGTCGCAACGACAACCACACCTACAGAGCCAATCGCCTTTTTGACGCGTCGAGCGATCATCAAGGTCACCTTCCATCGCTGTGAGCGGCACCCAAACCCAAACCGAGAGCACCACAACTGTCCATACGATGTTGGCACACGGTGCTGCACCGTTGCAAGATCATTGAGGTCTTCTCGGAACGCGTTACGGTTGCGGTGCGCGTTGATGCGCCGGGGTTGGCGGAATGGTGACCGGGTGTCAGTCACGCCGGCTGTAGTTCGGGGAGCTGTGCTGGTCACCTGCTTGGAGGCGAGCCACCGCAAGGGTGGTGGAGAAGAGGCCACGCCGAACTTGTGGTGCCGTTTGGGTAGCCGGACGCTGTGGATACCGAGGCGTTCGCCCAGTTCGTCGATGCCGAGGTTCGAGTTATCCCGCGCGGGGATCGGTTTCGAGAGTACCGCGCTGGTGACACCCGGTCAGCGCAGCGGCCTCGGCGGCACGGAGGGCCACTTCGCGGTGTCCGGTACATGGCAGCACGCGTGACGTGTGACACGCTCACGCCTCACTGCGGAATATACTTCCTCAATGTTGGGACGACACTGGCATCCTCAGTGCCAAAGGTGGTCCTTCACACGGGAGATGGTGTTAACCTTGCCAAAGTTCTTCATGTCCCCTCCTCGCCCTGTGTCCTTCCTGTCGACGGGCACACCGTTTTCGTTGGCCACCGCTTCTTCCAGGAGACCTTCATGACCCGGGACCTGCCCCGCGAAAGCGACGAGGCGGGGAGCGTCCGGCATGCGGTGATGCTCCCCGGGTTCGAGGGCGGCCGGGAAGAAGGTGTACCGCAGGCGTTTCTCGACGCGTTCGAGACCGAGAACAGCCATGCGGTCGACGCGGACACCGAAGGCGATGTCGTCCTTCCAGCCGGTACCGACGCAGAGCACACGGGCAGGCATCGCCAGAAAAGGCACAAGAGCCGCAAGCGGCCCGCATTCGTTATGGCGGCCGCCGTGGGAGCGGTGCTGACCGCGCTGCCGTTCCTCTCGCAGAGCGGCGGTCCGGGCCGCCACGAGACACAGGGTCGTCCCACGCCGGCCGCTGCGGCCCCCGACGACGAGGCCGGGACGGGCCCGACCGAGGACGGAGTCACCGCGGAGCCCGTGGCTCTCGCGGGCGCGCAGGTGCGCGCCACGTGGGAGCCGAGTGGTTCGTCACCCAGCTCCCACGCGACCGAGAGCCGCTCGGCCCGGACCGGAGAGACCGGAAGCGGATTGGTCCGCAGCGGTGACACGACGTCCGGGGCGCCGGCCGGGAGGGATCCGGGCACCACGAGGCCGACTCCCCGGCAGACGCCCGCGGCTCCCGCGGGCACGGTGATCGCCGGCCCGCACGTCATGCGGATGGGCGCGCCGGTCCGCGCCGGTGCCGCTGAACTCTCGATGGAGCCCGACGGTAACTTCGTCGTGCGAGACGGCTCCGGCATCGTGCGCTGGGCCGCGAACACGGCGACTCTGGGGAGCCGTGCCGTGTTCCAGGGCGACGGCAATCTGGTTGTGGTGGCCGACGACGGCACGAGGGTGTGGCAGTCGGGAACCGCCGGACACCCCGGTGCGAAGATGGTGCTCCAGGAGTCCGGTCTCCTGCTGATCAGGTCGGCGTCCGGGGTGCTCCTGTGGAGCAGCGGCCCTTCTGAGTGACCTGCCCCGCCCCTCACCGTCCCGCGTCGGCGATACCTTGAGCGTCCGATTCGGCTCGCGGTACGCGGCCTGCCGCGTACCGTCGTCCGCGTCCGCGTCCGCGAAGGGCGCGGCCGGCGCGGAGCGGTCGAGGTACGGCGGGCCGGACGAAGCCCTGCCGTGGTCCAGCCGTCGATGCCGTGACCGTGACCTGCGACGATGGCCCGTAGGCGCCTGTGGGCCCACGGGTCCGCCGCAATGCTCGGACCGGGTGGGAACCGACGTCGAGGACGGACGCCCTTTACGCCATGGCGAGGCCGACCGGCTGAGAAAGGCGCGTCCCGATCGAGCCGCAGCCGTACCGGTGGTCTGCCCGCGCACCGCCGACTTCCTCGGCGTTCCTCACTCGCCTCCTCGCGTCCCGCCGTGTGTCGAGTGCTCGATAGTGGCTCCTCCTGCGCCGGTTCATCGAGTGGAGCGAGGTCCAGATCTGAACCAGGCCGCGTCGCCTGGTCTTTGATGAACTGCGCTCGCGCGGCGCCCCTCCCACGACGCGCACGTCCGGGCCGCGGCTTCCCGTAGTCCTCACCGCCACGTTCGACGCAGGGGACGGCACGCGACGCACGGTTGTCACAACTGGCCAGGCCGCTCGGTCTGTTCCGAAGAAGCCTGAACGGCCTCTTCCGCAGTCGACTCCCGTCACACGAAACCTGGGCCTGAGCCAAAGAGAGACGCATGATGTCCCAAGACTCTGAACCGCAATTTGATCCCGCCGTCGCCTGTGTGTCTCTGGCAGCCGAAGCCGCCCTGATCGAGGCTCGGATACGCATGCTCCAGGAGGCGATCGACAAGGCCGACACTCACATCGAGGTGGTCTCCGAAGCCCTGCGGCATCTGCGCCGCCCGGCCCCTCGTCCGAGACTGACGGCGGGATAGGACACTTCCCCATGTGGTTGTCAAGCCACTGCGGTGACGGGTGGGTTGACTCGTTGGCGGGCGAGGGCCGGCACGGCTTGGGTGTGCCGCTTGCCTTCAGGAACACGGTGTCTTACCCGTCGTCGCTCCAGCCGCGAGCCCGGCTCAGTTCTGGCGTACCACAGGCACCGATTCACAGCCGCGGAGCCGGGCGTCCCTGCGCGCCTGACCAGGCGACTTCCCGCTGCCCACCGCCCGGCCGTCGACGACCGCGAGCCAGTCGCCCTGGGACAGCTCCGCCCGCAGCACGTCCACGCCGGTCGGTTCGAAGGCCTGGAGCAGCGCCGGGTCGGGGTCCGTGGAGATGCCGGCCGCCGCCGCGCGCGGTGTTCCCGCGCGCCACTCGGCGGTGGTCCGCTCGCCTGACCTGGCCCGTGACCACAGCACGTGCTGCAGCACGATCAGCGGTCCCAGTGCCGTCAGAAGCGGGAACGCACCGGTCAGCGATCCCAGGCCGAACAGCAGGCTGACGCTCGCGGACACCGCCAGTCCGACCCCGGCCGCGAGAAGACCGGCGACCCGCCCGAAGGCCTTGAATGCCACCAGCGGGAAGAGCACCAGAAGCAGCAGGTCACCCAGTCCGAGCGCCACCGGTGGTCTGCCCTGGGTGACTGCCAGCAGTGGGGCGAACGGCAGTCCCATGACCTGGACGGCGAACCGGTCCATGACGGAGGTGAGTCCGGTCGCCACCAGGTCGTAGCAGCAGAGCATGCCCGCGAACCACGCCGCGTGGACGGAGCGCATCCCGCTCTGCGCCCACATGTTGGCTACTCCCACCACGGCGATGGCGAGCAGTACGTCGGTCAGAGCCGTCACGGCGACCGGCAGGTCCGCGAACGCGCATCCGGCGGTGATGGCCACGGAGACCGTCGCGGCCAGCCAGGCCCGCCCACCGCCGATCAGCGGCGCGAGGGTGAACTGGAGCGCCGCGCAGAGGACCAGGCCGAAGACGACGGCCACCGCGGTCCGGGGCACTGCCAGATACACCAGGGGAGCCGCCACCACGACGGCGGCCATCACGGCGACGTCGGGCAGTTCGTACGTGCCGACCGGAGGGCGGGGCATCCGGACCCGCGCGAAGTAGACGGCACCTGCCACCGTGATCGCGGCGACAGCGCAGTTGAGGCCCACGAGGGCGAGGGCGGTACTCATGCCGGGCTCGCCACGCGTACGGCGGCGGGGCGGACCGACTCGAAGGTGTGCTCGCGCAGATCGGCGCGGACCGGGCCGGTCGGTGGCAGCGTGGCCGGATCGTCGTGGAGCACGATGCCGTCCAGCGCGAGGCCCGCCGCTGTGGCCCGGTCCTGCAGCCTGCCGAGCAGTGCGGCGGCGGGCAGCCGGCGGACCAGGACATGGAGAACAGGGTCTCCGGGCCGGTCGACCAGGGCGTAGCGCGCCGGCAGCGGGATGTCCGGCTCGGACTCCAGCAGGTTCAGCACCGACCGGGTGGGTACCGCGATGCTCCGCGGACCCGACCAGCGGCCGAGTATGGGCGAGGTCGCGGGCAGATGGGCCAGCTCGCACGTGGGCTCGGCATCGGGGCGCCGGACCAGGTCGCCGGTCGCGTAGCGCAGCAGCAGGGTGCAGTCCCGGTAGGGGACGTACGGCGTCTGCACGATGATGCCGACGGCGCCCGGCGGCGTCGGCTCGTGTGTCACGGGGTCGAGTATCTCCATGTGCCCGAACTCGGTGGTGTGGTGCAGATGTCCCTCGGCGCACGGCGTACCGCCCGAGGGGAGGGTCTCGGTCATCATGTACGCCGTGGAGATCCTGGCGCCCAGGGCGGCTGCGGCCCGCTCCCTCAGCGGGTCGGAGAGCACTTCACCGCCGACGCCGATGGATTCCAGGCCGAAGTCCGATGCGTGCCAGCCGCTTCTCTCCGCTTCTTCGACGAGGGCGGAGAGGTAGGACGCGGAGACCGTCAGATGGGTGATCTGCGGGGCCTTGCCCCGCAGACCGAGCGGGGCGGCCAGCCGGTCCAGCGCCACGGCGGGGTCCACGGTGCCGATCTGGACGAACGAGGCACCGATCCGGGTCACCGACTCCTCCACGTTGAGCAGCGGCAGGGTCGCCCGGGAGCAGCCCGCGTACGCCATGGTGTGGCGGGGCCGCAGGCCCATGCCGAGCACGGCCGAGACGGTACTCATGGCAACCGCGATCTCCACCTCGGCCCTGGAGTACCAGACGGTGGTGGGCGTGCCGCTGGTCCCTGTGGTGAGCGCCATCAGCGCGGGAGTGGAGGCGGCGGACACGAAGGCGGCCGGCAGACCGCGCAGGGCCTCTTTGGGTGTGACCGGTATGCGGTCCCAGGTCTCCGGGGTGAGGGTGCTCGGGTCGAGTCCCAGGACATCGAAGGTCCGCCGGTAGTGGGCCGTGTGCTGGGCGGCGGCCCGTGCGGTGGCCCGCAGGCTGCGCTCCATGACGGTCCGTCGTACGGCGGGGTCGACGGCCCCTGCCTGACCGGGGAGCAGAGCCGAGTCCGCTCCGGGCTCGCCGAACTCGGCCAGGGTCGCGATCAGGTCGCGGGCTATGCGTTCCAGGTCCTGCGGGCGGATGCGACGGTTGCGCAGGATCGCCATGCCGTAGCGGAGCTGACTGAGTGCGGTGCCGAACAAGGGGTCTCCTGATGCCTGGACCGGGTTGTTTTCCCGGTCCAGGCCGGGACCGAGCGTCAGACCATGCTGGCGAACATCGCCGCGGTGAGCGTGCTGAACGCGTACTTGACGTAGTGCTTGACCATGATGGATCTCCCTTGTTCCGCGCCGCCCGGGGACGGCTGGGCTCCTGGTGATGCACTCCCGACCGGAGGCGGTCGTTCGATTAACGCGACCTTAGAGTAAGGCAGTTGACTGATCAACGGTTGCTCTCGGCGAACTGGATTCCCGGTGTTCGCTCAGTCGCCCCTCCGTGCTGGTCAGGCAATCGAGCGGGCGTTGGTCACGGCTGTTCCTCGGGGTGATCGCGCGCGGACTTGAGGATCAAGTTCCAGGTCGGGCGGGAGTAGGTCTTCTCAGATCGCTCCTGGAGCTGCGGGATCAGTTCCGCGTTCGTCGCGCCGGGATTCGCGGCGACGGCCTGCCGTGCACGGGTGAGCCGCTCGTCTCCTTGGTACGGGTAGGCCAGTCCGCGGCGGCCCTTGGGCCGGCCGCCGGCGTGACCGCGGCCTTTCCGGTCCGCGACGTACTTCCACAGCCGCCAGCGCTTCCACTTCGGGCGCCGCCGGGTGGGAAGCTCATCCCAGCCATCCGGATCGGGCCACCCTTCGGGCGGGTTTTCGACGTAGTGCGAGACGGTGGCGGAGTCGGCGAAGCCACAGACCCTGGCGGCTTCGGCCGGCCCGACCTCTTCTTCCGGATCGCCGTCCAGCTTCGGCGGGTTCGTGGTGGCCGCGGCTGCGCGCCGACGCTGAAGCTCGTGATGCCACTTCGCCCATACGTCGGCGTCCCAGTGCATGACGCCGTCGATGGTGTCGATGACGGGCGGATGGCCGTTGTTCTCGCGGTCGCTCCAGAGGTTCTGGAGCGTCGGCTCGCTGAGCTTGTGGACCTTGCGCAGGTCGGCACGCGAGCGGAGCGTACGGCCGGTCTTGCGTGGCACGGCGTTCTCCTGGGGGCTTGTCGTCGAGCTTGCTGCGCACGGTGCCTTCGAGGACGTAGGCGTAGACGAACGCCTGGCCATGCCGGTGCGGCATCGCGCGTGCGTTGGGTGTGAAGTCGACGACCGCTGGGGTGAACGTCTTGCCCTTCATATTCGGAAGGGCCTGCTGGAGCAGCGGTTTGCGGATTCCGAAGGGGCGCGTGGATGCCGAGGCCGTCTCCGACACCTTGGCGCGGGCGGGCTGGTCGGAGGTCGAGCAGGCCGTGGCCGCAGTCGGCGTGGCAACAGCCGGGAGGCCGGCGGCGATTCGCATTCCAATCACGACGGGCCTCCCGGTTCAGTCTTCGGTGACGCGAATGATCGTCTTGCCGGGGGCACGCTTGCCAGGAGCGAATGCGGCGGGTGCTTCGGCGAGCGGCCGCACAGCACCGACGACCGGCTTGAGCCGGCCGTCCCTCACCCGCGTGGCGAGATCGGCGAGCCGTGCGCGGTCGGGTTCGACGACGAAGAAGACCGCCCGCCCGCCCTGGGGCTGGACCTTGGGCGGCATGACGATGGTGACGAGCGTGCCGCCGGCCCGGACCAGGGCGGCCGAGCGGTCGAGGATGTCTCCGCCGATCACGTCGAACACGACGTCGGCCTCGCCGGCGTCCTCCAGTTTCTCGGTCTGCGGGTCGATGAAGGTATCGACGCCGAGTGCGAGTGCCCTGTCCCGGTCGGAGGCCCGGCCGGTGCCGATGACGCGCGCGCCGGCCTCGCGGGCGAGCTGTACCGCGATCGAGCCGACGCCGCCCGCGGCACCGTGGATCAGGACGGTCTGGCCTGTGATGAGGCGGCCGTGGTCGAACAGGCCCTGCCAGGCGGTCAGCCCGGAGATCGGCAGCGCGGCGGCCACGGTGTGGTCGATTTCCGCCGGCAGCGGGGCGAGGTTGCGGGCCTCCACCGCGGTGTATTCGGCGAGCGTGCCATTACGGGTCCAGTCGGCCAGGCCGAACACCCGCTGGCCGACGCTCAGACCGGTGGTGCCGTACCCCAGCTCTACGACGACACCGGACAGCTCGTGCCCGGGGACGCTCGGCGTCCGGTCGCGGCCTGCGCGATCGGTCCACGTGGCGGGCCAGTCCAGCTCTCCGCGGGTGAAGCCCGCGGCGTGCACCCGCACGATGACGTCGTTCTCGGCCGCATGGGGGTAGGGCATGTCCGTCAGGGACATCCCGGCGGGACCGGCGTTACGGTCTCGAACAGTGATGGCTTGCATACAGGTCCTTACTGGGAGGTGCGACGTGAGCGCACAGCCCGCTCGCGCGCGGGCCCAACGCTTCCGGTGCGGCGGGTAGGCAGCGGGTAGATCGGTGACGGTGTGCTCGCCGTGGCCATCATCACCACAGTGACGCGGACCAGCCCCGCGAAGGCCACACAATGCCCGAGACGACGCTCATCGCGAGGGCGACTCATACGTTTCATCACGATGTCTATTTCTGGCGTCTTGATCAGCTCGGCCAGGGAGCGCCGATGATGCGCTCGACCGTGGTTGCGCGACGGAAGCCGGGGACGAAGTGCTCCAGTACATCCGAATTCACGGTTCCGTTCGTGGTCTCAGGCCGGTGCTTGAGTCCGTCGACGAAGGCCTGCAAAAACTCGTTCTTGAAGTCGCCCCGCGGATGGACGGTTGTGATTTCTTCCACCTGGCCGCGATCCAGCTCGTCCAGACCCAAGCCGATCGCGTCGGTCAAAACCCCGAAATTCGTGATGGCAGTCTCCGGGCTCATCCGCCCGGGAATTCCCGGGGTCGTGTGCAGCGCGATTGCCGTCCACACCATGTCGGCGGCCGTGGCCGGGAAACCGCGGTCGAGCATGAACGTGCGTGCGTGGTCGGCTCCATCGATCTCGAAGCGCTGCTCTACCTCGGAAAACGGCGTCAAGAGGCCGGTGTCATGAAACATGGCGGACAGATAGAGAAGCTCCGGGTCGGGCTGCAAGCCGAGCCTGCGCGCATGAATGACGCCGAACACGAAAACGCGTCGGGAGTGATGGTAGATGAGGGGGTTGGTCATCTTCTGCATGACGCGGGTGGCTTCGGCGGCCGCCGCCGTTTCAGGAATCTCTACCCCCGCGATGATCTCACTCATGGCCGCTGTGCCTTCCGATATCGGTGTGCTACGAATGGACGGTGCGTCCGTCTTCCACACTGCCAACCAACCAGCGTCCGGCACCGCCTCGGTCTGGCCATGAGTCACCCGAATCCGGACAGGCGGACGGCGGGGGTATGGGCGCCGCCGCGCATCGGGTCGCGATCCTTGTCTATGACGGTGTCAAACTCCTGGATGTCGCGGGCCCCGCCGAGGTGTTCGCGGAGGCGAACCGGCTCGGTGCCGACTACAAGATCGTGCTGGTGTCACCGACCGGTGCCGATGCCACCTCGTCCATCGGGATCCGGATCTCGGTCGATGACGCCGCCACCACGGTGCCTGCTCCCGACACGTTCCTGGTGGCCGGCGCAGACCTCTATCCGCGCACACCTGTCCCCCGTGATCTGGTCGAAGCCGCGCGAACGCTGGCGGCCCATGGCGGCCGGGTCGCGTCCATCTGCACCGGAGCATTCATCCTGGGCGCCGCCGGCCTCCTGGATGGCAAGCGTGCGACCACGCACTGGAAGGTCACGCACGAACTCGCCGCCCGCTGCCGGGCCAGCCGTGTCGAGCCCGACGCGATCTACGTCCGTGACGGCAGCACCTACACCTCGGCGGGCGTGACCGCCGGCATCGACCTGGCGCTGGCACTCGTCGAGGAGGATCACGGCCCTGACCTGACGCGCGAGGTCGCCCGCGCCCTGGTGGTCTATTTGCAGCGTTCAGGCGGCCAGTCACAGTTCTCCGCACCGCTGCAAGGACCACCGCCCCGATCTCCGGCCCTCCGTAAAATCACCGACTTGGTCACGGCGAATCCTGCGGGAAAACACTCACTGAGCGAACTCGCCAAGCACCTCAACGTGAGCCCTCGGCATCTCACGCGGCTCTTTCACGACGAGCTGTCCACCACGCCGGCCCGGTACGTGGAGATGATCCGGTTCGACATGGCAAAAGCTCTACTCGACCAAGGACATACCGCAACGCAGGCGGCATCCCTCGCCGGATTCCCGAGTTACGAGAGTATGCGGAGAGTTTTCGTGAGGAAATTGTCGATCAGTCCCGCCGCCTATCAGCGGCGCTTCAGCACAGCGCGCCGAGCCAACGCGGGGTAGCGACAAGGCGACGTTTTCCCCTCCGGCCACGGGCCCGTCGCCGAGATCGCCTGGGTGGTGGGGACCTCGTGGCAGAGAAGAGGCATCGCCACCGAAGCAGCCCAAGGACTCGTCGTCTGGCTCAGTCAGCAGCCGGTGCACACCGTCATCGCCCACATCCACCCCGAACACCGGGCATCCTCTGCCGTCGCCACCGCCGCTGGGCTCACGCACACCGACGAATGACACGAAGGCGAGATCCAGTGGCACCGGAACATCAGACGATAACTTCAACGTTCCACAGGTCTTGACTATTACTCCCTCACGATTACGGATGGGCAGTTTCCTCTTGGGGCCGTTTCTCGGGTTGTTGCGCAGCGGCTCGGCGTCCTCGAAATAGTCAGTCATCCAGTTGAATAGAAACTCCCGGCACCGGCCGGACGCAAGCCGTACGTGCTGGTGATGAAGACCCGCAAGCCCCTGGTGAAGGCCCTCTTCAAGGACCCAAGATGCGCGAGCTGGTGGCCAAGGCCCCAGAGTCCGCAGCCGTCATGGGATCGGCGCCGACGGCCGGGGCGCACCGGTAGTTCCCTGGCTCACACGGGACGAAGCCGGGCCTGAGTCCGGCCACTAGGCAGGCCCTGACGGTGTTGGCTCCTGGGAGCTTCCTGAGGGGATCGACGATCCGCGGTATCCGTCCATCGCCGCCTACCTGGAGGCCGTTCACCGCACCCTCACGGCGGGGCCCGCTGATTTGATGGGCTCGTTCGGCGTGCCAGGCATCGTCTATCGCTGCCTGATCTGGGATAACCCGCAAAGCTCATGGCTGGCGGATGCCGCCGAAGACTGGGCGCCGCTTCACTGAATGCATCTGGTCGGCACCGGGCCAGGGCCCGGTGCCGACCAGCGTAGTGCTTAGCCTCGGGCTTTCATGAGTCGGGTTGTCCGAGGTGTGATCGAAAAAAAGAGAAGTGCTCCTGACCTGCAACGATAGGACTTGTCGAGGGTCCAGCGGCGGCCTGCCCCTGGTCCAGGCGCAGGCCTGGGGGCGCCTGGCCACCGCACAAGCCGCCGCCGGCAACCTCGACGGCTTCCGCCGCGCGACCGACCAGGCCCGGCGCCTGATCCAAAACCGCCACGCCGACGACCCGCCCTCGCTGTACTACCTCACCCCCCAGCAGATCAACGCCGAGTCCGGCCAGGCCCTCGTCGACCTCGCTGCCCACATCCCCGGCAAACGCACCCTCCTGCTACGCGAGGCCGCCGACCTCCTCAGCCCCATCGCCGACCAAGGCCCGTCCACCGGCTTCCGCCGCTCCGGCATCCTCCACGGCATCCACCTCGTCCGCGCCAGCATGGGAGCCCGCGACCCGGAAGCGACCGCCCACTGGATCACCGCGCTGGCCGGCCACGTTCCCCACGTCCAGTCCATCCGGTGCCGCACTCTCCTGACGGCGGTGCGCACCAGGGCCGGCAACCCGCTGCGTGCCGCCGGCCGCACTGATGCACTCGAAGCCATCAGCAAGGCACTATCAAGTGCATGACCCACCTGCTGCCGACCGCGGACCGAGCGTGGATGATCGCCGCCGTCTCCTACGACAGCCCCGACGCCCGCGGACTCACCCAGGCCCTCCACCGTGAGCAGATAGCGGCCTACGGCCGAGCCGACGATCCCGAAGCCACCGAGCCCGCCGAATTCGACCCTCCAAACGGCGCGTTCCTCCTCGCTGCCCGCGCGAACGGCACCGCCCTGGCCTGCGGCGGCTGGCGCACCGCCGCACCCACCACCGCCGAGATCAAACGCATGTACGTCTCCCCGGCAGCCCGCGGCCACGGCCTCGGACGACAGATCCTCAAGGCCCTGGAGGACGACGCCCGGCGGCACGGTATGAGCGAGGTGATCCTGGAGACCGGCGTCGGCAACCTCGCCGCGCTCGCGCTCTACACCAACTGTGGATACGACCTGATCGCTCCTTACGTCGCGGGCCGCGACCCCCGGATCAACCGAGCGCTGGGCAAAGCCCTGGGACCGTCTGCCGAAGGACCGTAGTCCGGCGGCGCAGTCGGTGTGGAGCGGATGATCCACCCGCTCACGGACACCCACGTGGACGGCCACCACGTCCTCGCTTGCGTCCCCCGCCTACGGAGTCACTCTCACAAACGTTCCTTTGTCGGAGCAAGATCCTCGGCAACTCGCATTGCCCACTCAACCGTTGCCACAACCTCGTCGTCCTAGGACTCCAAGAGATGCCCGTACCGGTCAACGGTGGTCGTGATCGACTCATGGCCGAGTCGGGCCTGAATCACGGGCAACGGAACCTTGCCGGCGATCAACCAGGAAGCATGCGTGTGGCGGAGGTCGTAGATCCGGGGACGCTTGGTCAGGCCCCTTTTCGGTCTTGGGGGCGCCGAGATACGTTCCTCCTCCACCGCGTCGTTTCCAGGCGCGCTGGACACGAAGCGTGGGCCTCTTGGCCGCGAACGTGAAGCCCCTGGGCTGCAGCGCTGTCACCTCACCCCACCGAAGACCGGTGCTCACAAGGGCATCGATGATGTCCACGGCATCCTTGGGCGCAGGCGGGTGTGGGCGCACGGGTCCGCATCACGCACGGCAGGACCGGCGTCCACGACCACGGCCGACCGCACGACGCTGAAGAGCAAGCCATGCGAGTCCACGATCGTCTTCGGCCCATATGCCCCGGCGGCCATGGCTCTTCGGCGTCCGCGCCCGGGGCCTGGCGTCTCATGATCGCCGGCCTCTCGGCCGAGCGGAGGGCCGGCAAAAGATCTTCGGCGTGTCCTACCCGCTCCGCGTCGTGACGCGTGGATCCTTGTTCCAGCACTCAGGAACGTTCCTGCATCGCGCTCGCAGCGGTGGGGCGGGTGGGACTCGAACCCACGGCCGACGGATTATGAGTCCGCTGCTCTAACCGGCTGAGCTACCGCCCCTAACGGCGTGTCGCGCACATTTGTGCGCGCCGTCTGCCGCAGCATAGCCGCTCATACGATCTCCTGCCTCGGATGGGTGGCAACGCCTGACCTTGAGGACCATGCTGTGCTGCGCCCGGTTCCTCGGGGACCCAAGTAGAGCCGTACGAGCGAGGAACCGCGGCGGACGGGTGATGACGGAAACACGAAAAAGGACCCCGCAGGGTCCGCGAGGTCTTCTTCGTTCTGGGCTCCCCCGGCTGGACTCGAACCAGCAACCCTCCGGTTAACAGCCGAATGCTCTGCCAATTGAGCTACAGGGGACCGCGCTCCCCCGACTGGACTCGAACCAGTAACCTGCCGGTTAACAGCCGGCTGCTCTGCCAATTGAGCTACAGGGGATTGCTGCGTTTGCACCGAACGTACCTACCCTGGTCGCCCCGGGCGGCGCACGTTCGCTGCGACACATACATTAGCGCAAGCAGGGGGGTGCTTCGCCAATCGGTATCGCCGCGGGTCACGCCGGGTGACACCATGCCCCGACGGGGTAAGCGGAGAACACAGACCGACGGTCCGACGCTGACGCTGGGGACTCCGACGCTTAGGGAAGGGTGGCAGCCATGCGATACCGCCTCACGTTCATCGCGGGACTGGCCTGCGGATACGTGCTCGGGACACGCGCCGGCCGCGAGCGCTACGAACAGCTCAAGAAGTCGGCGCGGCAGCTCTCGCAGAACCCGGCGGTGCGGAACGCGGCCGAGAGCGCCGCGCAGACCGGACGTGAGTACGGAGGCAAGGCCTACCACCTGGTAAGCGGCGTGGTCGGCGACAAGGTCGGGGACAAGGTGCCCGACTCCGTCGCGCACCGCGTGCGCTCGCTCCGGGAGCGGAGCCAGAACGGCCAGGACGACTGGGGCACCAGCAACACCTGAGAGCGCTCACACCTGAGGTCCCCCGGCCCGGTCCATCCGGTACGTCCCGGCAGCGCCCGACGCGCCGCGCGTGCGGCAGAATCGAGTGTCATGGGAATAGTCGCCGGGTTGGACAGTTCGTCCGGGTTCACACGCATCATCGTCTGTGACGCGGACACGGGGGCCGTGCTGCGGCAGGGATACGCGCCGCATCCGGTCGAGGCGAAGGCCGCCGACGTCGATCCGCAGGCCTGGCTGCTCTCTCTCGGCGAGGCCGCTTCCGGCGGACTGCTGGAGGGTGTGCAGGCCATCGGCGTCGCCGCCCAGCAGCACGGCATGGTGGCGCTGGACCGGCAGGGCAATCTCGTACGTCCGGCGCTGACCGGCAACGACAAGAGGGCACAGGTCGCGGCGGCGGATCTGGTGGACGCGCTGGGCGGCCGGCAGGCATGGGCCGAGGCCGTCGGATCCGTACCGCAGTCGGCTCAGCTCGTGGCCAAGCTGCGCTGGATGGCGCGGTCCGAGCCGGAGGCGGCGGAGCGGACGGCGCTGGTGCTCCAGCCGCACGACTGGCTGGTCTGGCAGCTCCTGGGACGCCCGGCACGCAGAACGACCGACCGCGGCGCCGCGTCGGGGACGGGCTACTGGTCCGCGCGTACGGGTACCTACCGGCCGGATCTGGTGGAGCTGGCGCTGGGCCATCAGGCCGCGCTGCCCGAGGTGCTCGGTCCCTCCGAGGCCGCCGGGACCACTCCGGAAGGGCTGCTGATCTCCGCCGGCACGGGCGAGACCATGGCCGCCGCCTTCGGTCTCGGTGTCGGCGTCGGAGACGCCGTGGTGTCGCTGGGAGCCTCGGGCTCCGTGATGGCCGTGCACCACGAGGCGCTCGCCGACCCGTCCGGCATGATCACCTCCTTCGCGGACGCCACCGGGATGCATCTGCCGGTCGTCCATACCCTGAACGCCGTACGGGCCCTGCGCGGAACGGCGGAGCTGCTCGGGACGGAGGACCTGGCCGAGCTGTCCGCGCTCGCGCTGAAGTCCACGCCCGGCTCGTCGGGCCTGGTGTTCCTGCCGTATCTGGAGGGCGAGCGGACTCCGCAGCTTCCGCACACGGCGGGCACGCTGACCGGGCTGCGCCGGGAATCGATGAAGCCGGAGCATCTCGCGCGAGCCGCGTTCGAAGGGATGCTCTGCTCGCTCGCCGACGCGATGGATGTGCTGCGCGGTCGCGGCGTGGAGGTACGGCGGGTGTTCCTGCTCGGCGCCGCCGCCGAACTGCCCGCCGTACAGGCCGCGGCGCCCGGAATCTTCGGAGCGCAGGTGCTCGTGCCGCAGCCCGCGGACTACACGGCCCTGGGCGCGGCGCGGCAGGCGGCCTGGGCGCTCGGTGTCTCCCAGGGATCGCTCGCGCCGCACACACCGCCGGCCTGGCAGGGCGCGGCGGTGCAGGTCTTCGAGCCGGGTGAGGACGCGGCCGTCGGGGCGGCTGTCCGTCAGCAGTACGCGGCGACGCGGGAGCAGGTCCACCCGGGCGCGTTCGGACCGGCGTCCTGAGCGTGGCCGGAGCCCCGTGAAGGCATCCCGGCGTGGTGAGGACCGGCGGCGTAAGACCCGGCGTCAGGCCCGGTGTCGTGAGGTGCGGCGCGCGGTATGTGGCGCAGGACTCACCACGGCGGCGCGACAGGCGGCTTCTTGACCCGGCCTTGGACATAAATCCGTGGGGCCCGGTGGGCGGAGTGCCGCAAGATGGGGTCGGATCCCTGATCCAGCCGATTCCCGATCCAGCCCGATCCAGCCCGATCCAGCCGATTCCCGAGCCGACTCCGAGAGACTCCGCGTGCTCCTACGACTTCTGCGTGCCCACCTCGCTCCCTACAAGAGACCCATAGCCCTGCTGGTGGTGCTCCAGCTCCTGCAGACAGCCGCCACCCTCTATCTGCCCACCCTCAACGCCGACATCATCGACAACGGTGTGGTGAAGGGAGACACGGGCTACATCCTGGAGTTCGGCGGCATCATGATCGCCGCCAGTGTCCTCCAGGTGATCTGCAACATCGGCGCCGTGTACTACGGCGCCCGGACCGCCTCGGCCCTCGGCCGTGATGTACGGGCCGCCATCTTCGAACGGGTGCAGAGCTTCTCGGCCCGCGAGGTGGGGCAGTTCGGAGCTCCCACGCTGATCACCCGCACCACCAATGACGTCCAGCAGGTGCAGATGCTGGTCCTGATGTCGTTCACGCTGATGGTGTCCGCGCCGATCATGTGCGTCGGCGGCATCGTCATGGCGCTCGGCCAGGACATCCCGCTGTCCGGTGTGCTGCTGGCCGTGGTGCCGGTGCTCGGCATCGCCGTGAGCCTCATCGTCAAGCGCATGCGGCCGCTGTTCAGGAGCATGCAGACCCGGCTGGACTCGGTGAACCGGATCCTGCGCGAGCAGATCACCGGCAACCGCGTGATCAGGGCCTTTGTCCGGGACGACTACGAGAAGGGCCGCTTCCGGGAGGCCAACACCGAGCTGACCGATGTCGCGGTGTCCACCGGCCGGCTGATGGCGCTGATGTTCCCGACCGTGATGACGGTCGTGAACGTGTCGTCGATCGCCGTCGTCTGGTTCGGCGCGCACCGCATCGACAGCGGCGGCATGGAGATCGGCGCGCTGACCGCGTTCCTCGCGTATCTGATGCAGATCGTGATGGCTGTGATGATGGCCACCTTCATGTTCATGATGGTGCCGCGCGCCGAGGTGTGCGCCGAGCGCATCGAAGAGGTGCTGGACACCAGGTCGAGTGTGGTACCGCCGATGAACCCGGTGAGCGAGCTGCGCAGACACGGACATCTGGAGGTACGCGGCGCGGAGTTCCGCTTCCCCGGCGCCGAAGAGCCGGTGCTGCGGGATGTGACGCTGGTCGCACGGCCTGGCGAGACGACCGCGGTCATCGGGTCGACGGGCAGCGGCAAGTCGACGCTGCTCGGTCTCGTACCGCGGCTGTTCGACGCGACCGGCGGAACGGTGCTCGTCGACGGACAGGATGTGCGGGAGCTCGATCCCGTACTGCTGGCGAGGACCGTGAGCCTGGTGCCGCAGAAGCCGTATCTCTTCTCGGGGACGGTCGCGACGAATCTGCGCTACGGCAATCCGGACGCGACCGACGAGGACCTGTGGCACGCGCTGGAGGTGGCGCAGGCGAAGGAGTTCGTCACCACTCTGGAGGGCGGGCTGAACGCGCCGATCTCGCAGGGCGGTACGAATGTCTCCGGCGGACAGCGGCAGCGGCTCGCGATCGCGCGGACGCTGGTGCGGCGTCCTGAGATCTATCTGTTCGACGACTCCTTCTCGGCGCTGGACTACGCCACGGACGCGGCGCTGCGCCACGCACTGGCGACGGAGACCGCGGAGGCGACGGTGGTGATCGTCGCTCAGCGGGTCTCCACCATCCGTGACGCCGACCGGATCGTGGTCCTGGACGAGGGCCGGGTCGTCGGTGAGGGCCGCCATCACGAGTTGATGGCGGAGAACGAAACATACCGGGAGATCGTGCTCTCCCAACTGACCGAGGCGGAGGCTGCCTGATGAGCGGTCCAGGCGGACGCATGATGATGGCCGGCCCGACGCAGCGGTCGATGGACTTCAAGGGATCGGGCAAGCGGCTGCTGCGGCGGCTGGCCGTGGAGAAGACCACGCTGTGGTGGATGCTCGCGGCCGGTGTGGTGAGCGTGGCGCTGTCGGTGACCGGCCCGAAGATCCTCGGCCAGGCCACCGACCTGATCTTCGCGGGAGTGATCGGCCGGCAGACACCGGACGGAGCCACCAAGGCGGAGACCCTCGCCGGGCTGCGGGAGAAGGGCGACGGCCAACTCGCGGACCTGCTCTCCGGGGTGGACTTCACACCGGGCCGCGGTATCGACTTCGGCGCGGTGGGCGAAGTCCTGCTGGTGGCGCTGCTGGTCTATCTGGGCGCCGGGCTGCTGATGCTCATATCCACGCGGCTCTCGATCCGGGTCATCAACCGCACGGTGTTCCGGATGCGGGAGGACGTGCAGGCGAAGCTCTCGCGGCTGCCGCTGGCCTACTTCGACCAGAAGCCGCGCGGCGAGGTGCTCAGCCGCGCCACGAACGACGTCGACAACATCTCGCAGACCATGCAGCAGACGATGGGTCAGCTCATCAACTCGCTGCTGACGATCCTCGGTGTGCTGGGGATGATGTTCTGGATCTCGCCGCTGCTGGCGCTGGTCGCGCTGGTGACGGTGCCGCTGTCGGTGTTCGTGGCGGCGAGGATCGGCAAGCGGTCCCAGCCGCAGTTCGTACAGCAGTGGAAGGTCACGGGCACGCTCAACGCGCATATCGAGGAGATGTACACCGGGCATGCCCTGGTGAAGGTCTTCGGGCGGCAGGACGAGTCGGCCGAGGCGTTCCGGGAGCAGAACGACCAGCTCTACGAGGCGGGTTTCAAGGCGCAGTTCAACAGCGGGATCATGCAGCCGCTGATGCTCTTCATATCCAACCTCAACTATGTGCTGGTCGCGGTCGTCGGCGGGCTGCGGGTCGCCTCGGGCACGCTGACGATCGGTGATGTGCAGGCGTTCATCCAGTACTCGCGGCAGTTCTCGATGCCTCTGACGCAGGTCGCCTCGATGGCGAATCTGGTGCAGTCCGGAGTGGCGTCCGCCGAGCGGATATTCGAGCTGCTGGACGCCGAGGAGCAGGAGCCCGACGCGCCCGCGGTGGAGCGGCTGCGCAAGCGGCGGGGACAGGTGGCCCTGGAGAACGTCTCGTTCCGCTACTCCCCCGACAAGCCGCTGATCGACGGTCTGTCGCTCCAGGTGGACCCGGGACAGACGGTCGCGATAGTCGGCCCGACCGGTGCGGGCAAGACCACACTGGTCAATCTGCTGATGCGGTTCTACGAGGTGACGGACGGCCGGATCACTCTGGACGGCACGGATATCGCGAAGATGTCCCGCGAGGAACTGCGCTCCGGGATCGGCATGGTCCTCCAGGACACCTGGCTCTTCGGCGGCACGATCGCGGAGAACATCGCGTACGGCGCTTCGCGCGAGGTCAGCCGGGAGGAGATCGAGGAGGCGGCGCGGGCGGCCCACGCCGACCGTTTCGTCCGTACGCTTCCCGACGGCTACGACTCGGTGATCGACGAGGAGGGCTCCGGCGTCAGCGCCGGCGAGAAGCAGCTCATCACCATCGCGCGGGCGTTCCTGTCCGACCCGGTGATCCTGGTGCTGGACGAGGCCACCAGCTCGGTGGACACCCGTACCGAGGTGCTGATCCAGAAGGCGATGGCGCGGCTGGCCCACGGGCGTACGAGCTTTGTGATCGCGCACCGGCTCTCCACGATCCGGGACGCGGACGTCATCCTGGTGATGGAGAACGGCGCGATCGTCGAACAGGGCACGCACGACGAGCTGTTGGCGGCGGAAGGCGCGTACGCACGGCTGTACGCGGCCCAGTTCGCGCAGGCCGTCGTCGAGGTGGAATGACCTCGGACGGCTGAGGAGGACCACGGCGCCGCGCCGCCGCCTGCCGTAAGGGCGGGGCGCGGCGCCGGGTCAGTCGAGATAGCCGCGGAGCTGGTCGGCGGAGTTGTGGACGCGCAGCTTGTTCAGTGTCTTGGACTCGATCTGGCGTATGCGTTCGCGGGTCACGCCGAAGATCCTGCCAATCTCCTCCAGCGTCCGGGCCTGGCCGTCGGCCAGGCCGTATCTGAGCTGGACGACCTTGCGTTCGCGCTCACCGAGAGTGGAGAGCACCGCCTCAAGGTGCTGGCGCAGCAGCAGGAAGGCCGCGGACTCGACCGGAGAGGCGGCGTCACCGTCCTCGATCAGATCACCGAGCGCGACATCGTCCTCCTCGCCGACCGGAGTGTGCAGGGAGACCGGCTCCTGGGCGAGCCGGAGTACCTCGGTGACCCGCTCGGGAGCCAGTTCGAGCTGGGCGGCGACCTCTTCGGCTGTCGGTTCACAGCCGCGCTCCTGGAGGAGCCGGCGCTGGACCCGTACGACACGGTTGATCAGTTCGACCACATGGACCGGGACCCGGATGGTGCGCGCCTGGTCGGCCAGCGCCCGGGACATCGCCTGGCGGATCCACCAGGTCGCGTACGTCGAGAACTTGTAGCCGCGCGTGTAGTCAAACTTCTCGACGGCTCTGATCAGGCCAAGATTTCCCTCCTGGACAAGATCGAGCATGGTCAGTCCGCGTCCCACATAACGCTTGGCCACGGAGACGACGAGCCGCAGATTCGCCTCGATCAGCCGGCGCTTGGCCATCCGGCCCAGCACGACCAGCCGGTCGAGATCCAGCGCGAGCCCGGAGTCAAGACCGGGTGTGCTGCTCAGTTTCTCCTCGGCGAAGAGACCGGCCTCGACGCGGCGGGCCAGGTCCACCTCCTCGACGGCGGTGAGCAGCGGGATACGGCCGATCTCCCGCAGATACTGGCGGAAGAGGTCGGAGGAGGGTCCGCCGGTGTCGGTGCGGCTCGCGCGCCGGCCGCGGGGCGCGGGCCCGATCGGCGCCTCCACGGGGTCCTCGACGAGGATCTCGACGGCCGTCGCCAGGCGGGCATGGGCCGGCGGCGGGGCCAGGGCCACGGCCGGCGTCTCGGTAAGGGTCTCGGTCACGGTCTGGGTCTGCACGGGGGGCGACCTCCAGGGTGATCGCTGCCGGTTCGGGGTGCCGGTTCGGGGTCGTGCAGCGGCGGGACGGAGGCGGCCGGGCCGCCGGGCCGTCCTGTACACGATGAGCGGATCGAACCTCAGTGTGGGGTACGACACGTCGCTGCCACGAGGGGCGTGCGGTGACTTTCTGCGTCCCGTGCGTGACCGGGCCGTTACCGGTGGATGTCGCGGAGGCGGTCCGCGCGGCTCTACAGGGCGTCCGCGCCGCGGGTGCGCAGGGCCTGACCGTACTGCTGAAGCACCCAGAGGTCGTTCTGCACGGCGGCGTAGCGCTCGGGATCGCCGCTGCTGGCGAGCCTGGTGAGGGTGGAGGCGATGTCCTGGATCCGGCGGTCCACCGCGCGGACGCGGACCTGGACGAGGTGGTGTCCCGCGTACAGCTCGTCGATGGTCTTGCCCCGGAACACCTCGACCGCCAGCTCGGTGACGAGTTTGCGCACGGAGTCGTCCGGAACGGCTTCGAGGACCCGGGCGAGATACTCCCGGGAGTCGGACACGCCTTGTTCGGCGCCGCCGGCGTCGTCGATGCACTGCCGGACCATCGCGTACGGCGGGGCCGTGAACTCGTCGGCGCCGTACGCGTCGAACGCCGGAGAGACCAGCTCGGGCCGCTGGAGCGCCAGCTTCAGCAGCTCGCGCTCGGTGCTGTGGACCGGATTACGGAGATTGAGCGCGGGTCCGGAGGGAGCCACCGCGGCCCGGGTCTCGTACGACGGCGCGCCAGGACGGGCCGCCGCCGGGCCGGCCGGGCCTCGGCCGCCGCGGTCCCGCGCCCAACGGGCCACCTGCGACACGCGTTTGACCACGAACTGGGTGTCGAGGATGCCGAGAATGCCGGCGAGCTGGACGGCGACCTCGTGCTGCGAGGAGCCGTTCTTGATCCGGGCGACGATCGGAGCGGCCTCGTCGAGTGCGGCGCCACGGCCGGCCGGGGTCTCCAGGTCGTAGCGCGAGACGATCTGGCGGATCGCGAACTCGAAGAGCGGTGTGCGGGGTTCGACCAGGTCCTGGACGGCTTCGTCGCCCTTGGCGAGACGCAGCTCGCACGGGTCCATGTTGTCCGGAGCGATGGCGATATAGGTCTCGGCGGCGAACTTCTGGTCGTCCTCGAAGGCGCGCAGCGCGGCCTTCTGGCCGGCCGCGTCCCCGTCGAAGGTGAAGATCACCCGAGCGCTGCCGTTGTCCATCAGCAGCCGTCGGAGGATTTTGATGTGGTCACCGCCGAAGGCCGTACCGCAGGTCGCGATGGCGGTGGTGACACCGGCGAGATGGCAGGCCATCACATCGGTGTAGCCCTCGACGACGACGGCCCGGCTGGCCTTGGCGATGTCCTTCTTGGCCAGGTCGACGCCGTACAGCACCTGGGACTTCTTGTAGATCGCGGTCTCTGGGGTGTTGAGGTACTTCGGGCCGTTGTCGTCGTCGCGCAGTTTGCGCGCGCCGAAGCCGACGACCTCGCCGGAGATGTCGCGGATGGGCCACATCAGCCGGCCGCGGAAGCGGTCGATCGGGCCGCGGCGGCCGTCCTGGGAGAGGCCGGAGAGCAGCAGTTCCTTGTCGGTGAAGCCCTTGCCGCGCAGATAGCGGGTCAGATGGTCCCAGCCCACCGGGCTGTAGCCGACACCGAAATGCTCGGCCGCCGCCTGGTCGAAGCCGCGCTCGGCGAGGAACTTCCGGCCGGTCTCGGCCTCGGCGCCGGAGAGCTGCTCGGCGTAGAACTGCGCGGCGATCTTGTGTGCCTCGACCAGCCGGGTGCGCTCGCCGCGCTGGCCGGCCGGGTTGTAGCCGCCTTCTTCGTATCTGAGCGTGATGCCCGTCTGCGCGGCGAGCCGCTCGACCGTCTCGGAGAAGGAGAGATGGTCGATCTTCATCACGAAGGCGATGGTGTCCCCGCCCTCCTGGCAGCCGAAGCAGTGGAAGAGACCCTTGCTCGGACTGACCTGGAAGGACGGGGACTTCTCGTCGTGGAAGGGGCAGAGGCCCTTGAGGTTGCCGCCGCCCGCGCTGCGTAGCTGGAGGTACTCGGACACGACGGCGTCGATCGGGACCGCGTCCCGTACCGCCTTCACGTCGTCATCGTTGATCCTGCCGGCCACGCGTGAATTCTACGGGGCGCGCGGAGAGTCCTGACCGGTGCCGGATCCTCCGACGGCCGCCGGGCCGGACGCGGCCGTGCCCGTCAGACTCCCAGGGAGCCGAGCGGGACGCCCGGGTCGGCGAGGGCCTCCAGGTCCTGCGGCCGGCCGGAGCGGATCAGGCGCTGGATGTCGTCGGTGACGTCCCACACATTGACGTTCATCCCGGCGAGTACCTTGCGGTCCTTCAGCCAGAAGGCCACGAACTCCCGCTTGCCGGCGTCGCCGCGTACCACCACCTGGTCGTACGAGCCGGGCGGCGCCCAGCCCGAGTACTCCAGGCCCAGGTCGTACTGGTCGGAGAAGAAGTACGGGACACGGTCGTAGGTGATGTCCTGGCCGAGCATGGCGCGGGCGGCGGCCGGGCCGCCGTTGAGCGCGTTGGCCCAGTGCTCGACGCGCAGCCGGGAGACGGACGGAGTGACGCCCCAGCCGGCCGGTGGAAACGCCGCCACGTCACCGGCCGCGAAGATGTCGGGGTCGGAGGTGCGCAGAGCGGAGTCCACGGCGATGCCGCCGCCGTCGGCGCGGTCGGCGAGATCGAGGCCGGCGGCCTCGGCGAGGGCCGTCCGCGGCGCGGCGCCGATCGCGGCGAGCACGTCGTGGGCCGGATGCTCCTCGCCGTCGTCCGTACGGGCCGCCAGGACCATGCCGTCCTGGCCGATGATCTCGGTGAGCCGCGCGCCGAAGTGGAAACGGACGCCGTGCTCACGGTGGAGTTCGGTGAAGAGCTCGCCCAGTTCGGGACCGATGACCTGGTGGAGCGGGGTCGCCGCGGCCTCGACGACGGTGACCTCCGCGCCGTATCCACGAGCGGCCGCCGCGACCTCCAGGCCGATCCAGCCGGCCCCGGCGATCACGAGATGGCCGTTGTCGCGGCCGAGAGCGGTGAGCACCTGCCGCAGCCGGTCGGAGTGGGCGAGGCGGCGCAGATGGTGGACGCCCGCCAGATCCGTACCGGGGATGTCGAGCCGGCGCGGTTCGGCGCCGGTGGCCAGCAGCAGCTTGTCGTAGCGCACGGAGGTGCCGTCGCCGAGGTGCACGCACCGGGTGTGCCGGTCGACGGAGGTGACGGTCTGTCCGAGATGCAGCTCGACCTCGGCCTGGGCGTACCAGGCGGGCTCGTGCACGAAGACGCTGTCCCGTTCGTCCTTGCCGGTCAGATAGCCCTTGGACAGGGGCGGACGTTCATAGGGGTGGTCACGCTCGTCACCGATGAGGATCACTCGGCCGGTGAATCCTTCCGCGCGCAGGGTTTCCGCGGCTTTCGCCGCCGCCAGCCCACCGCCGACGATGACAAATGTCCGATGTGCGTCGACCACTTGGTGCCTCCTCTTCATGCTGCCGCCATCTGCGAGCGTCCCGCACGGAGCGTGATGGCGAAAGAGGGAACGCTCCACGGGCGTGTCTCACTGCCGTGATCTGGCTACTCTCGTACCAGCGTGCATCAGGAGCCGTGAGGCATGAGGGGCGCATGTTACGCATCTATTTCACCTCCGAAGATCTCAATGTGCTGCGTGTGGCGGCGCGGCCCGACCCGCTGTGGGAGATCGTTCTCAGTCTGCATCTGCTGCAGAACCGGCAGGCGGCGCTGGTCTTCGATCCCTGGCGGCGCGAGGTGCGGGCCGCGATCGCGCGGGCCGGACTCACCTCCACGGTCGCCGCACTGAACCGGTTGTGCCCCTGGGCACACTATTTCCCCGATTTCCTCACTCCCGGGCAGGGCGTCAGGGAGCTGGAGACGGGTCTCGACCAGGTGCTGTCCACGCCCGCCGCGCGCCTCGGCGAGGAGATCTCGCTGACCTTCGGCGGCGGGCCGCTGCCGCCGGGAGCGCGGCGGCTCGCGGAGGGTGATCCGCGCGCGCTGGAGGGCCTGGGCGACGCGCTGCGCCGCTACTACGCGGTGGCGGTGGAACCGTACGGGGACGAGATCCGGGCGGCGGTGGCCGCGGACCGGCCGGTGCGGGCCGCGGCGGCGCTGGACGGCGGGCCGGACGGTCTGCTGGCCAGCTATCAGCCGGAGCTGGTACGGCGGGACGGGACGCTGGGCCGGGACGGGGTCCTGGAGGCCGCGTATCCGGTCGATGACGAACTCGTGCTCGGCGGGAGACCGCTGACGATGATCCCGGCGTTCTTCTGTGTGCGGTATCCGGTGAAGCTGGCCGATTCGGAGCTGCCGCCGGTGCTGGTGCATCCGCTGGCGCCGGCCCCCGGCTGGCTGGAACGGGCGCGGTCGGCGCGCGGCCGGGACGGCGCGGACGGTACGGCGGCGGCCGGCCCGGCACAGGCGCCGCCGCTGGCCCGGCTCATCGGTCACACCAGGGCGGCCGCGCTGGACATCCTGGACCGGCCGCTGACGACCTCGCAGCTCGGCACGCGGCTACGGCTGACGCTGTCGACGGCGAGCCGGCACGCGACGGTGCTGCGGGAGGCGGGCCTGATCGCCTCGGAGCGCCGGGGCAACGCCGTCGTCCATTCGAGGACGGCGCTGGGAGAGGCGCTGCTGGACGGACGGGTGCGGGAGTGATCGGAGGCGGGACAGGCGGCTCGTCTCCGGCTCATGGGACGGGGTCATGGAAGCGGCTCATGGACCAGGCTCATGGAAGCGGCTCATGGACCTGGCTCGTGGAACGGCTCACGCGGCCGGTCAGGGCCGGCCGGTGAGTCCCGCGTGCAGCGACCGGGCCACCGCGTCGGTGAGCGAGGCGATCTGGTCGACGATGACGCGTTTGCGCGCCCGGTCGTCGGGCGCCGCGTCGAACAGCGCGCGGAACTGCGGATCCAGCCCTTCCGGAGCGCGGGCCGTGAGCGCCTCGGCCAGCTCGGCCAGGACGATCCGCTGGTCGGCGCGGAGCGCCTCCTGTTCCGCGCGCTGCATGACATAGCGGTCCGCGACCGCCTTGAGGACCGCGCACTCGTGCCGGGCCGCACGCGGGACGACCAGCTCGGCGGCGTACCGGGTCAGCGGTCCCGTGCCGTACGCCTGCCGGGTCGCGGTCTCGGCGGCCAGACAGAACCGGCCGATGAGCTGGCTGGTGGCGTCCTTGAGCCGGCCCTGCGCGACGGCTGAGCCGTCGTAACCGTGTGGCCACCACTCCTGTCCCATGAGCCGGTCGAGCGCGGCGGACAGCTCCTGCGGATCGGTGTCCCGTGGCACATACCTGCCGATGGCGGCCGACCAGATGCCGCGCCGCTCGGACTCGGAGGAGAGCGCGGCGGGGTCGACATGGCCGGCGTGCAGACCGTCCTCGAAGTCGTGGACGGAGTAGGCGACATCGTCGGACCAGTCCATGACCTGCGCCTCGAAGCAGATACGGTCCGCCGGAGCACCTTGCCGGGCCCAGCCGAAGACCGGCAGGTCGTCCTCGTACACACCGAACTTCAGCGAGCCCGGCTCGACGGGATGGGCGCCGCGCGGCCAGGGGTATTTGGTGGCCGCGTCCAGCGCGGCCCGGGTGAGATTGAGGCCGACGCTGACCAGCCCGCCGGTCTCCTCCGAGCCCACGAAGCGCTTCGGCTCGATCCGGGTCAGCAGCCGGAGCGACTGGGCGTTGCCCTCGAAGCCGCCACAGTCCCTCGCGAAGTCGTTGAGCGCCTGCTCGCCGTTGTGACCGAAAGGCGGATGGCCCATGTCGTGGGAGAGACACGCCGCCTCGACCAGATCCGGATCGCAGCCCAGCGCCGCGCCCAGCTCGCGCCCGACCTGCGCGCACTCCAGGGAGTGCGTCAGCCGGGTGCGAGGACTGGCGTCCCACTGCTGGCTCCGGGATCCCGGGGTCACCACCTGGGTCTTGCCGGCGAGCCGGCGCAGCGCCGAGGAGTGCAGCACGCGCGCGCGGTCGCGCTGGAACGCGGTGCGCCCGGGACGCTTGTCGGGCTCGGCGGCCCAGCGCTCGGTGGCCGTGTCGTCGTACGCGCCCGCCGGTCCTGAGGGGTGCGGTGTGGTGATGCCGGTGGTACCTGCCATGCACCGAAGGTAACCGGAGTCGCTGACAGACGAGACGGCGCGGACGGCCGTCGCTACATCCGAAACGCGTCGGCGGAGGCGGCGCGGACGGCCGTCGCTACATCCGAAACGCGTCGGCGGAGGTGGCGAGGAGCCGTCGGTGGCCCGTCCCGTACGGCGTCGCCGACGCCTCCTCGTACCGCCGGAGCAGCAGCGCGGCCATCGCCGGATGAGCGCCGAGCGGAGCGGCGGCGATCCAGGGCGCGTGGGCCGCGCCACGCGTGGCGAAGTGACCGGGAGCCGTGAAGTACGAGGCGATCGCGGCCCGGTGACAGCCACGCGCGGCGAGAGCGCGGAGGGCCCCGGCGATGGTGGGCGAGGCGGCGGAGGCATATCCCGGGACGACCGGCACACCGCCGAGGCGGCGGCTGAGCAGCTCGGCCGTGCGCCGGGTGTCCGCCGCGGACTGCGGATCCCGCGAGCCCGCCGCGGCCAGCACGACACCGGTGACCTGTCGTCCGCGGCCGTCCGTGGCGTCCGGAGACCGTGTGGCAGCCGAGTCGGAGGTCCGCCAGCCCGCTTCGACGAGACGGGCGTACAACGTCTCCACGAGCAGCGGATGCGGCCCGAGCGGGGCGGCGATCCGGATGTCCAGCCCGGGTGCGGACGCCGCGGCGGCGGGCAGGTCGCGCTTGACATGGACGCCACGGCTGAGCAGCAGAGGCACAAGGACGGCCCGGCCGATCCGGTCGGCCCGGTCGGCTTTTAGAGCGGCGAGCGTGTCCGGCAGCCGTGGCTCGTCGATCTCGATGTGTCCGAGCCGTACGTCCAGGTCAGGGCGCAGTTCACGGACGCGGTCCAGAAGCTCCGTGATGGTGCGCAGAGCGCGTGGATCCCGGCTGCCGTGCGCGACGACAACGAGGGCGGGGCTCATGAGGGCGGGACGGTCGCTGTGCATGTTTCCGCGGGTTCCGTTCGGTGCGAGGTGGCCGAGCCGGCTGCTGAGCCGATTCTGCCGGGGCCCGGTTGCCTGGCCGTTGCGCGGGAGTGACCGCGGTTTTCCACCACCTCACAGGCTCCGGAGAGGCGTTGTCAGACCTCTCACCTACGGTGGAATTCGTTCGGAACCGGCGGACCGGAAAGGAGCCTTCCGCCGTGGGCCGAGGGCCGCCCGGCTCTCGCCGCACCTGTACGCGAACTGATCGGTGCCGCCGGTCGTCGTACAGAGTGGACCGAACGGGGACCACGATCGAACGGGGGGATCATGTCACTGCCGAAACCGTCGCGACCGGGCCCGGCCCGGCCACGCGGGCCACGGCTGTCATCGCTGAAACGGCTGCTCCGCACCCGGCGTTGGCAGCGCCGGGCCGCGCAGGCCGTCATGCTCGGGTGTGTGTTCGCGCTGGCGCCCGCGACCTGGATGCACGCGGTCGCCGACAGCCGCGTCCGTACCGTCGCGGACGTCCCGGCCCAGGATGTCGCGGTGGTCTTCGGTGCCGGACTGCGGTCCGGCGCGCCGACGCCGTATCTCGCGCACCGGCTCGACGCGGCGGCGGAGCTGTACCGCGCGGGCAGAGTGAGAGTCGTGCTGGTCACCGGTGACAACAGCCGTGAGGAGTACGACGAGCCGGACGCGATGCGGACCTATCTCGTCGGACGCGGAGTCCCGGACGAGCGAATAGTCAGCGACTACGCGGGATTCGACACCTGGGACTCCTGTGTACGGGCCCGGAAGATATTCGGAGTGGACCGGGCCGTCCTGGTGACACAGGGCTTCCATGTCCGGCGCGCGGTGGCGCTCTGCCGGGCGGCGGGTGTCGAGTCGTACGGCGTCGGGGTCACCGAACCGCACGACGTGACCTGGTACTACGGCGGGATACGCGAGGTGTTCGCCGCCGGCAAGGCCGCGGTCGACGCCGTGCTGCGGCCCGATCCCAGATTCCTCGGACCGGTCGAGACAGGAGTGGCCAGAGCACTGATGGCGGCGGGCGGAAACGGCTGACGAGGGACGGCAGGCGTCGGACGGCGGGCGTCGGACGGCGGGCGTCGGACGGCGGGCGGAAACGGCTGACGAGGGACGGCAGGCGACGGACAGCAGGCGCGGCCGGTCGGTGCGACGGCGCGGCCCGTCCCGCTCGGAGGCAGCGTGCCGTCACCGGCGGCCGGTGACCGTACCGCCACTGCCTCACGGGCCGGGACCGGCGTGGCTGAGGAGGCCGTGCCCGGCGTGTAACCAGGTGCGGCCGGGCGCGTAACACGGTCGCCGCACGCTGGCCCGATGACCGAGCCCACCACGTCCACCCACTGCCCCTACTGCGCGTTGCAGTGCGGGATGAATCTGCGTCTCGCCGAAGGCCGGGCCGTCGAGGTGGTCGAGCGCACGGACTTCCCGGTGAACCGGGGCGCGCTGTGCGGCAAGGGCCGTACCGCTCCCGCGCTGCTCTCGTCCCGGGTCCGGCTGACCGAGCCGCTGATCAGAAGTCCCGCCACCGGCCGGCTCGAACCGGCCGGCTGGGACGAGGCGCTGCGCGCCGTCGCCGACGGGCTGGCACGTACGAGAGCGGTCCATGGCCCGGACGCGGTCGGGGTGTTCGGAGGCGGCGGCCTCACCAATGAGAAGGCGTACTCGCTCGGGAAGTTCGCCAGAGTCGTGCTCGGGACGTCGCAGATCGACTACAACGGACGCTTCTGCATGTCGTCGGCGGCCGCCGCGCACCAGCGGGCCTTCGGCCTGGACCGCGGGCTGCCGTTTCCGTTGGAGGACGTTCCGCGCACGGGCTGCGTCATCCTCGTCGGTTCGAATCTCGCGGAGACCATGCCGCCCGCGCTCAGATATCTCACGGAACTGCGGGCGGGCGGCGGCAAGCTGATCGTCGTGGACCCGCGCCGGACGCGGACCGCCGAACAGGCCGATCTGCATCTGGCACCTCGGCCCGGTACGGATCTGGCACTCGCACTGGGGCTGCTGCATCTCGTGGTGGCGCAGGGACATACGGACGAGGACTTCATCCGGGAGCGTACGTCCGGCTGGGAGGAGGCCAGGGCCGGGGCGATGGCGCACTGGCCGGAGCTGGTCGAGCGCATCACCGGCGTGGCGGTCCCGGCGCTGCGCGAGGCGGTGGAGCTGTTCTGCGGGGCCGGGTCGGCGATGGTGCTCACCGCGCGCGGGCCCGAGCAGCAGTCCAAGGGCACGGACACCGTCGGCGCGTGGATCAACCTGTGTCTCGCGACGGGACGGGCGGGCCGCCCGCTCTCCGGCTATGGCTGTCTCACCGGTCAGGGCAACGGCCAAGGTGGCCGCGAACACGGCCAGAAGGCCGATCAGTTGCCCGGCTACCGGCGACTGGACGACCCGGTGGCGCGGGCGGTGGTGGCCAAGGTGTGGGGCGTGTCGCCGGACTCACTGCCGGGACCGGGACGCAGTGCGTACGAACTGCTCGACGCCCTGGGCACCGAGGTGAAGGCGCTGCTGCTGATGGGTTCGAATCCGGTGATCTCCGCACCGCGTGCCGCGCACATCGAGCGGCGGCTGCGGTCAGTGGACTTCCTGGCGGTGGCGGATGTCGTGCTCTCGGAGACCGCGGCGCTCGCGGACGTGGTGCTCCCGGCGGCCCAGTGGGCGGAGGAGACGGGTACGACCACCAATCTGGAGGGACGCGTGCTGCTGCGCCGCAAGGCGCTGGACCCTCCGCCGCGGGTACGCACCGACTTGGAGGTGCTGCACGGACTGGCCGGGCTGCTGGGCCACGAGAAGGGCTTTCCCACCGATCCGGAGGAGGTGTTCGAGGAGCTGCGCCGCGCCTCGGCGGGCGGCCCGGCGGACTATTCGGGCATCACCTACCGGCGTATCGCGGAGGAGGACGGCGTGTTCTGGCCGTGCCCGGAGACGAGTACGGGGCCGGAGACAAGTACCGGTCCGGGGACAAGTACCGGTCCGGCCACGAGTACCGGTCCGGCCACGAGTACGGCCACGGACGCGGGTCCGGAACCGCGAGGAGAGTCCCGTCCGGACACGCGGCCTGACTCCGGTGCCGCGTCCGGTGTCCGGCTCGGTGCCGGTGCCGGTGCCGGTGCCGCTCATCCCGGCACGCCTCGGCTCTTTCTCGACCGGTTCGCCACCGCGGACGGGCGGGCGCGCTTTGTGCCGGTCGTCCATCGGCCGGCGGCGGAGGAGACCGACGCGGAGTATCCGGTGCTGCTGACGACCGGTCGGGTCGTCGCCCAGTACCAGTCGGGAGCCCAGACCCGGCGTGTGGCAGAGCTGAACGCCGCCGCGCCCGGGCCGTTCGTCGAGCTGCATCCACGGCTCGCGGCACGGCTCGGGGCCGGCGAAGGCGATGCGCTGGTGGTGGTCTCGCGGCGCGGGCGAGCGGTCGCGCCCGCGCGGATCACGGACGCCGTCCGGCCGGACACGGTGTTCATGCCGTTCCACTGGCCGGGCGAGGGCCGGGCCAACAATCTCACCAACCCGGCGCTCGATCCGGCTTCGCGGATGCCGGAGTTCAAGGTCTGCGCGGTACGGCTGGAGCGGGAGAAGACGGACTGACGACGGCCCGGTGCGCGTGGACGGCCCGCGCGAGCCAGTCGCCGCCGGCGATCGGACGGCCCCGTGTCCGCAGTTCGCGGGCCACGCGCGGCGCCGCGAGATAGACCCAGGCCCTGGCCGTCGTGCCGTCCGCCCGCAGGACATCGCGGACGGCGCGTTCGTAGACGTTGCGCGGGTCGCCGGGCGCCTCGTACTCCTCCAACTGGTCGAGCACGCACAGCAGTTCGCCGTACACCTCGGGCGCCGCCGTCACCAGTTCACCGACGATCACGCCAGGAGCCTCGACCGCGTACGGATAGCCGGGACCGTCGTACAGGAGCGCTCCTGCCAGCCGGGCCGGTTCCTGCCGGGCCGTGCGACCGCGCGGGAACAGGCCGTGGTTGCGTTCGCCCGGCCGCAGCGTGCCGTAGACGAAGAACGGCAGCGCTGCGGCTGTCCCGCGCTCCGGTCTCATGGCGCGACGGCCTCCTTGGTGAGCCACGCCAGATACTCGGCGCTGCCGCGCACCACGGGCGTGGCGATGATCTCCGGTGTGTCGTAGTCGTGAGCCGCCTTGAGATGGGCCTCCAGCGCTTCGTAACAGGCGGCGGTGGTCTTGAAGAGGATCTGCCACTCCTCGGTGGTCTCGATCGCACTCTGCCAACGGTAGACGGAGGTGACCGGTGCGGAGATCTGCGCGCAGGCGGCGAGCCGGGCCTCGATCACGCCCCGGGCCAGCTCGTCCGCCTTGTCGGCGCTGTCGGTCGTGGTCAGCACGGTCAGGCATTCGGCGAGAGTCACGGTCGGGCTCCTTCGTCAGCGGGAGGCGGGAGGCCGGGACCCGGGCCGGGTCGCGCGGGTCCCGTACGGGCGTCACTTCACCACCTCATCAAACACCGTGCGGAACCACGGCCGCGGTCCTGTCAGGTGTCAGGTCCGAGGCCGGGCCGGTGCCGGATCCGGCGCCGGGCGGGCCCTGACCGGGCCCCGGCAGCCCGGCGTCCTCAACCGCCGTACGGACGCCTGGCTTTGGCCTCCCGCAGAGCCAGTCCCCACCAGGCGAGCTGGTCGAGCATCGCCTTGGCCGCGGCGTCACAGCCGGTCGGATCCTTGGGCCGTCCCTCGTCGTCGAAGTTCGCCCTCGCGTTCTGGAACGAGACCGTGTCGCGGACGGTGACGGCGTGCAGCTCGGCGAAGACCTGCCGGAGCTGTTCGACGGCGCGCAGTCCGCCGGAGATCCCGCCGTAGGAGACAAAGCCGATGGGCTTGGCCTGCCATTCGTTGTAGTGCCAGTCGATCAGCGACTTGACCGCGGCGGGAAAGGAGTGGTTGTACTCGGGCGTGAGCAGGACAAACGCGTCGGCGTCGGCCAGCCGCGAGGTGACCTTGGCGAGTTCCGCCCGGACGGCGGGACCCGGATTGAAGGAGAGTGCGGTCGGCAGGTCCGTCCCGGCCAGATCGATCAGTTCGGTGGTGAAGTCGGTGCGCTCGGCGGCGCGGGAGAGGAACCAGTCGGAGATGACCGGGCCGAAGCGGCCCTCACGGTTGCTGCCGAGGATGACAGCGAGTCTCAGAGGCGCGTGAGGTTCGAGAGGCTCGCGAGGTGCGTCAGGCTCCGGGAGCGACCCGGGCACGGACTGACGCGAGGCGACGTCCGGCACGGTGTCCGTGATGTCCGGCACGGTGTCCGTCATGGCGTCCGAGGAAATATCCGCGTTGACGACTTTGATGCCGTCTGTGGTGATGTCCATGAGAAGAGCGTGATACCTCAAGCTTGGTTCACGTCAAGCTTGGTCAGCGTCAGGCCGCCGTCGCGGACCTGACTCGTCCGGCCCGGCTGGTCAAAAACGAGCCCGTCATAGGGTGTGGAGCATGACGACTGCCGCTCCGCGACCGCACATTGAGGTAGACGGCCGACCCGCGACCGAGGCGGATCTGCGCCTGCGCGCGCTCGACACCTATGGTCATTTCACCGCCATGCAGGTCAGGGACGGCGGTGTGCGCGGCCTGGCGCTCCATCTCGCCCGGCTGGACGCCTCGACCCGGGAACTGTTCGGCGCGGCGCTGGACGGCGACCGCGTGCGGGACCTTCTGCGGCAGGCACTCGGTGACACCAGAGACGCCTCGGCCCGGGTGTATGTCCACTGGCCCGAAGGAACGGCGGACGCGACCCTGATGGTCACGGTGCGGCCTCCGGCGTTCCTGGACGACCGGGCGCAGAGCCTGATGTCCGTCCCGTACCGGCGTCCGGTGGCCCACATCAAACATCTCGGCGGCTTCGCGCAGACGCATTACGGCCGCCTCGCCCGGCGCGCGGGATTCGACGACGCGCTGCTCGTGGGTCCGGACGGAGTGGTGTCGGAGACCGCGATCGCCAATATCGCTCTCTGGGACGGCGACTCGGTCATCTGGCCGGACGCTCCGGCCCTGACCGGCATCACCATGGCCCTGCTGGAGCCGCTCCTTCCGTCCGCCGGTCTCCCGTCCGCGCGCCGGGAGGTCACGCTGGCGGACTTGTCCTCGTACCGCGCGGCCTTTGTCACCAACTCCCATGGAGTCGCACCGGTGGCCCGGATCGACGAGACGGTCCTGCCGGGCGACGCGGCGGTGCTGAAGACGGTGACGGAGCTCTACGACCAGGTGGAGTGGGACCGGCTCTGAGCCGGAGGGCCTGCGCTCGCACGGCGGGAGGCCGGTGCCGTGTCACCCGTTCGGCGTGGCACGGCCACCGAGCCGGGCGATCCGTCGCCATCGGCTCTGACCTGCGAGGAAGCCCTCTCGCGCGGATGACACACGGCTCCGGGCCGCCGGATCTGACCATCCATCAGCAGGCGTGCGCGGCTCAGGCGCCTTATCTCTGAGGTGAAGACCGCCATCCCGCCCGGAGGACCACGATGCGCACCACTGCCACCAGGAGCGGCTCCGGCGGTCTCACCGGACCCGACATCATCCAGATCGCGACGGAGGCGGCTCAGTCCGCAGCCGTCGTCGGCGGGAGCCGGCTGCGCGGCCGGGCGAGCGGCGCGCAGGGCAATTGACGGGACCGGCCTCCACCGTCCCGTCCCCCGCCCGTCGTCCCCGCCCCTGTCACGCTCATCGCTGACACGGGCGGGGAACCGGCACCGCGTGGTCCAGCCGCCCGTGCGGACGCCCATAAGGACATCAGGCTGTCCACTGGTCGAACGCGAGCTTCGCGACCAGCGAGAACACCACCACCAGCAGCACCCCGCGGACGAACTCGCTGCCCTTCCTGAGCGCCATCCGCGCGCCGAACATCCCGCCCGCCAGATTGAACACCGCCATCAGCGCGGCCAACCGCCACATCACCGTGCCCTGGTAGGCGAACATCGCGAGCGCGCCGCCGTTGGTGCATACGTTCACGATCTTCGCGGTGGCGGACGCGGTCACCAGATCGAGGTGGAGTACGGCGGTCAGCGCGAGGACCAGAAAGGTCCCGGTGCCCGGCCCGAACAGCCCGTCGTAGAAGCCGATGCCGCCGCCGACCAGGACGATCGCGGTGACCGTACGACGGCGTGTGACCGGTCCGCCCGCCTGCGCCCTGCCGAAGGACGGACGCAGCAGCACAAAGGCCGCCACTCCCAGCAGCACCACCATGATCACGGGTCGCAGCACCTCGCTGCTGATCCCGGCCGCGAAGAAGGCGCCCGTCATCGAGCCGACAAGCGCCGTGAGCCCTATTCGCAGGGCCGTCCTCATATCGACCGGCGCCTTGCGGAGATAGGTCACCGCCGCGCCCGTCGTGCCGACGATGGCCACCGCCTTGTTGGTGCCGAGGATGTTCGCGGCGGGTACGTGCGGCAGGCCGAGCAGCATCGCGGGCAGGAGCAGCAGCCCTCCGCCGCCCACCACGGCATCGATCCAGCCGGCCCCGGCCGCGGCGAGGCAGAGCAGAACGAGCGTGGTCAGCGAGATGTCGGGCATGGCCGCGAGCCTATGGGACGAGATGCGTGCCCTGTCCATCGACCTCGGACGGCATGCGCCACGCGCCACTCCGCCCGGCCACCGTCCCGGCCCGTCTGCCACCATTGGCCTGCCGCCCTCACAGTCCGGTCCCGGCCGCGCTGAGGGCAGCGTTCCGTACGGGAAACGGCGGCGATCCGGCCGGGTAACAGCCGCCGCGCAGGCTGCCGGACATGACCTCGGACATCGTGGTGATCGGCGCCGGTCTGGCGGGCACGCGGCTGGCGGTGCGTGCCCGGCAGCTCGGCGCGGACGTCACCGTCCTCGGTGAGGAGCCGCACGCTCCCTACAACAGAGTGCTGCTCGCGGAGGTGCTCGCCGGCCGGTACGGACCCGAGGTGATCGCGCTGCCCGGGACGCCCGTACGGCGCGGAATCCGCGCGGTCCGCGTCGACCGGACGGCGCGGACGGTGCACTGCGCCGACGGCGGCGCGATCGGATACGGCACGCTGGTCCTGGCGACCGGTTCGAATCCGGTACTGCCGCCGCTGCTCGGACCGGATGCCGGTGAGCTGCCGGACGGCGTGCGTCCGTTCCGTACGATGGACGACTGCCTGGCGCTCGCCGCGGCCGTACGTCCCGGAGCACGCGCGGTCGTCATCGGCGGCGGGCTGCTCGGAGTGTCGGCGGCCCGGGCGCTGGCCGAGCGAGGCGCGGAGGTGCTGCTGGCCCAGCAGGGCGAGCGTCTCATGGAGCGCCAACTCGACGCGGCGGCGGGCGCGCTGGTCCGTGCTCATCTCGAAGAGCTCGGTGTGGAGGTGCACACCGAGTGCCGGGTCCGGCGGCTGCGCGGCCCGCGCGGTACGACCGCCGAACTGGCCGACGGCCATGTCCTCGACGCGGATCTGGTGGTCCTGGCCTGCGGAGTACGGCCCCGCACCGGCCTGGCCCGGTCCGCCGGGCTGCTTGTGCGCGACGGGATCGTGGTCGACGACGAGCTGCGCACATCGGACCCGGACATCCGCGCCATCGGTGACTGCGCGGAACACGCGGGCCGCGTCTACGGCCTCGCGGGTCCGGCGCTGGAACAGGCCGATGTGCTGGCGCGGTCGCTGACATCACCGGGGCCGCGCTACCCGGGGACCCGCGCGCTGACCCGTCTCACCCTGCCCGGCCCGCTCGCCGCCGCGCACGACGCGCCGCCGCGGCAGAGCCGTACCGGCACCGTCGCCGGTTCCCGCCCGCTCGATCTGGCCGTCTTCGGACAGCCGGACCCTCTCCCCGGCGACGATGTCGTCCAGCTCGCGGACGCCACCCGCCGCGCGTACCGCAAGGTCGTCGTCCGCGAGGACCGGCTGGTCGGCGGCGTGCTCATCGGAGATCTCGCCGCCGTCGGCGCACTCGCCCGCACCTGGGAGAGCGACGAACCGCTGCCGTCCGCCACGCCACTGCTTCACCTGCTCACCGCCGATGGAGGCTTCTGAGATGTCCACTCCCACGATCGTGCTCGTCGGCCACGGCATGGTCGGTCAGCGGTTTCTGGAGGCCCTCGCCGAGCGCGGCGTGCTCTCCCGCGCCCGTGTGGTGGTGCTCTGCGAGGAGCCCAGGCCCGCCTATGACCGGGTCCGGCTGACCTCGTACTTCTCCGGCCGTACACCTGAGGAACTCGCGCTCGCCGAACCGGACTTCATGACGCGGCACGGGATCGAGCCATATCTCGGCGATCCGGCCGAGACCGTCGACCGCATCGCGCGCACGGTCACCTCGCGGGCCGGACGGACCTTCCGCTACGACACGCTGGTGCTCGCCACCGGCTCCTATCCCTTCGTGCCGCCCGTGCCCGGCAAGGACGCGGCCGGCTGCTTCGTCTACCGCACGATCGAGGATCTCCTCGCGATCGAGGAGTACGCGAAGACGGCCCGCACCGGTGCGGTCGTCGGCGGCGGGCTGCTCGGCCTGGAGGCGGCCGGCGCGCTCAAGGGACTCGGGCTCGACACCCATGTCGTCGAGTTCGCGCCTCGGCTGATGCCCGTCCAGATCGACGGAGGCGGCGGCGCGGCCCTGCTGCGCACCATCGAATCCATGGGACTGACGGTGCACACGGGCGTGGGAACGCGGGAGGTGACGACGGACGCCAAAGGCGCGGTCAACGGCATGGCGCTGTCGGACGGCTCGGTCCTCGCCACCGATCTCGTCGTCTTCTCCGCCGGTGTACGTCCCCGGGACCAGCTCGCCCGCGACTCCGGTCTGACGGTCGGCGAACGCGGCGGCATCGCCGTCGACGAGTGGTGCCGCACCTCCGACCCGGCCGTCTTCGCGATCGGCGAGTGCGCGCTGGCCTCGGACGGCCGGGTGTACGGGCTGGTGGCGCCCGGCTACGAGATGGCCGTCACCGTCGCCGGCGTACTGGCGCGCGAAGGAGGAAGCGACGCCGGAAGCGCCGAAGCCGACAGAAACACAACCGGCGGCTTCACCGGCGCCGATCTCTCGACCAAGCTCAAGCTGCTCGGTGTGGACGTGGCGTCGTTCGGCGACGCGCACGGCGCCGCTCCCGGCTCTCTGGACGTCATCTACGCGGACTCCCGCTCCGGCGTCTACAAGAAGCTGGTGATCGATCCGGACGGCACTCTGCTCGGCGGTGTCCTCGTGGGTGACGCCGACGCCTACGGCATGCTGCGTCCGCTCACCGGCTCCGTACCGCCCGTCCCGCCGGAACAGTTGGTCCTGCCCGCGAGCGCCGGCGCACCGGCGGCGCTCGGCCCGGCGGCGCTGCCGGACAGCGCGGTGATCTGTAGCTGTCACAACGTCAGCAAAGATGCGATCGCCGCCTGCGCCACCCTCTCCGAGGTGCGCGAGCGCACCAGGGCGGGCACGGGGTGCGGTAGCTGCGTCAAGGTCATCGGACAGCTCCTGCCCACGAGCGGCGACGGCGACAAGGGACTGTGCGGCTGCTTCCCGCACAGCCGGAGCGAGTTGTACGAGATCGTCCGCACGCTGCGCGTCACGTCGTACGCCGCACTCCTCGACTCGCACGGCCGCGAGCGGGCCCGCGGCGGCGACGGCTGCGAGATCTGCAAGCCGGCCGTCGCCTCGGTCATCGCCTCGCTCGCGCCGGCACTGGGTGTGAGCGGCTATGTCCTGGACGGCGAACAGGCGGCGCTCCAGGACACCAACGACCATTTCCTGGCGAACATCCAGCGCAACGGGTCGTATTCGATCGTGCCGCGGATTCCCGGCGGCGAGATCAGCCCGGAGAAACTGATCGTGATCGGTGAGGTGGCCCGGGACTTCGGTCTCTATACGAAGATCACGGGTGGTCAGCGGATCGATCTGCTCGGCGCGCGGGTGGAGCAGTTGCCGCTGATCTGGACCCGGCTGGTGGACGCGGGTTTCGAGTCGGGACACGCGTACGGCAAGTCGCTGCGGACGGTCAAGTCCTGTGTGGGACAGAGCTGGTGCCGCTATGGCGTACAGGACTCGGTACGGATGGCCATCGATCTGGAGCTGCGCTACCGGGGCCTGCGCGCGCCGCACAAGCTGAAGTCGGCGGTGTCGGGCTGCGCGCGGGAGTGCGCGGAGGCGCGCGGCAAGGACTTCGGAGTGATCGCCACGGCGAACGGCTGGAACCTGTACGTCGGCGGCAACGGCGGCGCGAATCCGCGCCACGCGAACCTGCTCGCGCAGGATCTGCCGGACGCGGAGCTGGTGCGGCTGATCGACCGGTTCCTGATGTTCTACATCCGCACCGCGGACCGGCTGGAGCGCACCTCCGCCTGGCTGGAGCGGATCGAAGGCGGACTCGGGCATGTCCGGGACGTGGTGGTCCATGACACGCTGGGACTCTGCGCCGAACTGGAACAGCTCATGGCCGCGCATGTGACCGGATACCGCGACGAGTGGGCGGAGACGATCAGCGATCCGGAGCGGCTGCGGCGCTTCGTGTCCTTCGTCAACGCGCCTCAGGCGCCGGATCCTTCGGTGAAGTTCGTGGCGGAACGCGACCAGGTCAGGCCGGACCTGACGGTCCTCGTCCCGGAAGGAGCGACGGTCCGATGACCGCGCCCGCGCATACGGCCGAGGACGCGGCGACGCGTCCCGGCACACTGGCGCTCCGGCTCGGTGACGGATGGTTCACGGTCTGCGCGCTGTCCGTCCTCACTCCGGGCCGGGGCGTGGCGGCGCTGCTGCCGGACGGCCGGCAGGCGGCCGTGTTCCTGGACCGCGCCGGACATCCGTACGCGATCGACAACCGCGACCCGTACTCCGGCGCGCAGGTCCTGTCCCGTGGCCTGCTCGGCGCCCGCGACGGACGTCCGTACGTGGCGTCTCCGCTGCTCAAGCAGCGCTTCGACCTGACGACGGGACGCTGTCTGGACGACGAGTCGGTGTCCGTCCGGGTTTATCCGTCGCGGATCGCCGGCCGGTAGTTCGCCGGCCGGCGGACCGTCGGCCGGCGGATCGCCGGACAGCGGCGTCTGCGCGTCGGAGCGGCCCGCCGGGGTGCGGTACGCGTGCCTCCGCACCCCGGAAGGCCGTCGCGACCTGTGAACTCAGTCCTGAGCCTCGACGGCCGCCGGGTCCATCCACACCACTTCCCAGATGTGGTGGTCCGGGTCCTGGAAGGAACGGTTGTACATGAAGCCTTGGTCGATGGTCTCGCCGGCCGGTGAGCCGCCGGACGCGAGAGCGGCGTCGGCGATCTCGTCGACCTTCTCGCGGCTCTCGACACCGAGCGCCAAGATCACCTCCGTGGTCTTCGAGGCGTCCGCGACCTCCTTCGAGATGAATTCCTTGAACTTCGACTCCTCCAGGAGCATCGCGTAGATCGTGTCGCTGATGACCAGGCAGGCGGACCGCTCGTCGGAGAACTGCGGGTTGAACGAGTAACCGAGCTTGCCGAAGAACGACTTGGAGGTCTCCAGGTCCTTCACGGGAAGATTGACGAAGATCAGGGTGGGCATGAGCCTTCTCTTTTCTGTCCGAGCCTGTCCGAGCTTGTACGGCTTAATCCGATTCCGTACGAGCCTGTCCGAGCCTGTCCGGCGGCAGGGCCGGTGTCGTGGGCTTTCGGAGAGGTGGACCGGCGGCTCCGGCCGAACTCATCGCCGTTCGGAGAAAATCTTCACGAGTTTTCCGGAACACCGGCCGGCTCTCCGGGACGGGCCGGTGTCACTCGCAAGACACGCGCGCTCACCGTGCGTTCAGGCGGCGGCCATTCAGGGCTTATAGGCTCCACCGACGTGCGACCCCGCCGCGCTGTCCGGCGCCGCGGGGCGGTCACGACACCCCCATGGAGCGACCAGTGGAACGTCGCAGTTTCCTGCGCGGAGCTGTCATCGGCACCTCGGCCGCGGCCCTCGGCGGCACTCTGTGGCGCGGCGCGGCAATCGCCGCGCCCGCCCAGCCCGGAGCCGGTCCCTACGGAGCACTCGGCGCGGCGGACGCCAACAACATCCGGCTGCCGGCCGGATTCACCAGCCGCGTCATCGCCCGGTCCGGGCAGCGGGTCACCGGCACGTCGTACACCTGGCACAACGCGCCGGACGGCGGCGCCTGTTACGCGGACGGCACCGGCTGGATCTATGTCTCCAACTCGGAGATCGACCCGTCGGGCGGCGCGAGCGCGGTCCGGTTCTCCTCGGCCGGCGCCATCACCGCCGCCTACCGCGTCCTCTCCGGCACCCGCCAGAACTGCGCGGGCGGCAAGACTCCGTGGAACACCTGGCTCTCCTGCGAGGAGGTGGACCGCGGCTATGTCTACGAGACCGACCCGTGGGGCGTGAAGACGCCGGTCCGCCGGGACGCGATGGGCCGCTTCAAGCACGAGGCCGCCGCCGCCGACCCCGTACGGAAGACCGTCTATCTGACCGAGGACACCACCGACGGCTGCTTCTACCGCTTCACGCCGGCCACCTGGGGCGATCTGTCCGCGGGCCGGCTGGAGGTGCTCGTCGCCGGTACGGCCACCAGCGGGCCGGTGAGCTGGGCGACCGTCCCCGATCCCGGCGGCTCCACGGCCACCCGCGACCAGGTGTCGGGCGCCAAGCGTTTCAACGGCGGCGAAGGCTGCTATTACGCCGACAACACCTGCTGGTTCACCACCAAGGGCGACAACCGCGTCTGGCAGTACAACGCCGCCGCGAACACGATCGAGCTGGCCTACGACGACTCGCTCGTGTCCGGTACGGCGCCGCTGACCGGCGTCGACAATGTCACCGGGTCCGGATCCGGCGATCTGTTCGTCGCGGAGGACGGCGGCAATCTGGAGATCTGTGTGATCACTCCGGACGATGTCGTCGCACCGTTCCTGCGGGTCGGCGGCCAGTCCGGTTCCGAGATCACCGGACCGGCCTTCTCGCCGGACGGCAAGCGGCTGTACTTCTCCAGCCAGCGCGGCACCAGCGGAAGCTCTTCCGGCGGCATCACCTACGAGGTGACGGGTCCGTTCCGGACATAAAGACCACTCGAAGGAGTGACGCCAGGCGTGGAAACGTCCGGCGCGGTGACGAAGAGGCGGGCGCCCCGCACAGGCACCCGCCTCTTCTCTGTGCCCCGGAGCCGTTCCACCGGCCCGGTGAGGGTCGGGATGAACCGGCGGCGACGGCTCCGGTGTCCTGCGGCGGAGCATCCTGGGCGACGGCCGTGCGGGAACAGGAACGCCCGGAGCCGCCGGGTGTCGTCAGCGGGAGTCGCTGCCGCCCTGCTGGGCCGCCGCGCGGCCCGCCTCCAGCCGCGCCACCGGGATCCGGAACGGCGAGCAGGAGACATAGTCCAGGCCCACCTCGTGGAAGAAGTGCACCGACTCCGGATCACCGCCGTGCTCACCGCAGATGCCCAGCTTGAGATCGGGCCGGGTGGCGCGGCCCGCCTCGACCGCGCTCCGCACGAGCGCGCCCACGCCGTCCCGGTCGATCGTCTCGAACGGCGAGACTCCGAAGATGCCCTTCTCCAGATAGGCCGTGAAGAAGCTCGCCTCCACATCGTCGCGGGAGAAGCCCCATACGGTCTGGGTCAGGTCGTTCGTACCGAACGAGAAGAACTCCGCGGCCTCCGCGATCTGTCCCGCGGTCAGCGCGGCGCGCGGCAGCTCGATCATCGTGCCGAGCGCCAGCTTGATCTCGACGCCCGTGGTCCGCTCGACCTCGGCGATGACCAGCTCGGCCTCGTCCCGGACGATCTCCAGCTCCTGGACGGTGCCCACCAGCGGAATCATGATCTCCGCACGCGGGTCGCCGTTGGCGTTCTTGCGCTCGGCGACCGCCTCCGCGATGGCCCGCACCTGCATGGTGAACAGCCCGGGAATGACCAGACCGAGCCGGACCCCGCGCAGTCCCAGCATCGGATTCTGCTCGTGCAGCCGGTGGACGGCCTGGAGGAGACGCAGATCGTTCTCGTTGTGGTCCTTGCGTGCCTCGGCGAGCGCGACCCGGACCGACAGTTCGGTGATGTCCGGCAGGAACTCGTGCAGCGGCGGATCGAGCAGACGCACCGTGACCGGAAGCCCGTCCATCGCCTCGAACAGCTCGACGAAGTCCTTCCGCTGGAGCGGCAGCAGGCCCGCCAGCGCCTCGCCGCGCTCGTCGTCCGTGTCGGCGAGGATCAGCCTCTCGACCATGCCGCGGCGCTCACCGAGGAACATGTGCTCGGTCCGGCACAGCCCGATGCCCTGAGCGCCGAAACGGCGGGCGCGCAGCGCGTCCTCGGCGTTGTCGGCGTTGGCGCGCACGCGCAGCCTGCGGCGGCGGTCGGCGTACGCCATCATCCGGTGGACGGCCTCGACCAGTTCGTCGGCGTCGTCGGCGCCCGCGTGCATCCGTCCCTCGAAGTACTCCACGACCGGTGACGGGACGACAGGGACCTCGCCGAGATAGACCTTGCCGGTGGAGCCGTCGACGGAGATGACGTCGCCCTCCTCGATAACGGTCCCGTTCACGGTCATCCGGCGCGCCTTGGTGTCGACCTCCAGCTCCTCGGCGCCGCACACACAGGTCTTGCCCATGCCGCGCGCGACGACGGCGGCATGCGAGGTCTTGCCGCCGCGCGAGGTCAGAATGCCCTCGGCGGCGATCATGCCGTCGAGGTCGTCGGGGTTGGTCTCGCGGCGGACGAGGATGACCTTCTCGCCCGACCGCGACCACTTGATGGCGGTGTACGAGTCGAAGACCGCCTTGCCGACGGCCGCGCCGGGCGAGGCCGCGATCCCTCGCCCGAGCAGCTCGCGCTTGGCGCTGTCGTCGAAGCGCGGGAACATGAGCTGGGCGAGCTGGGCGCCGTTGACGCGCTGGAGCGCCTCCGCCTCGTCGATCAGGCCCTGGTCGACAAGCTGGGTGGCGATCCGGAAGGCGGCGCCGGCGGTGCGCTTGCCGACGCGGGTCTGGAGCATCCACAGCCGGCCGCGCTCGATGGTGAACTCGATGTCGCACAGATCCCGGTAGTGCGTCTCCAGCGTCTCCATGATCTGCATGAGCTGGTCGTAGGACGCCTTGTCGATGGTCTCCAGTTCGGCGAGCGGGACGGTGTTGCGGATGCCCGCGACGACATCCTCACCCTGCGCGTTCTGGAGGTAGTCGCCGTACACGCCCTGCTGGCCGCCGGCCGGGTCGCGGGTGAAGGCGACCCCGGTGCCACCGCCCTTGGAGGTCGCTGTCGGGCCGAGATTGCCGAAGACCATCGAACAGATGCTGACGGCGGTGCCGAGGTCGCCGGGGATGCGCTCCTGACGGCGGTAGAGCTTGGCCCGGTCGGTGTTCCACGAGTCGAAGACCGAGCGGATCGCGAGGTCCATCTGCTCGCGCGGATCCTGCGGGAAGTCGCGGCCCGCCTCCCGGGAGACGATCTTCTTGAACTGCTTGACCAGCTCCTTGAGGTCCTCGGCCGCCAGCTCCACATCGCTGTCGGCCTTCCCGGCCCGCTTGGCCTCGTCCAGCGCCACCTCGAAGAGTTCGCCGTCGACACCGAGCACGGTCTTGCCGAACATCTGGATGAGCCTGCGGTACGAGTCCCAGGCGAAGCGCTCGTCGCCGGCCTGCGCGGCGAGCCCGGCGACGGAGTCGTCGGAGAGTCCGACGTTGAGGACGGTGTCCATCATGCCGGGCATGGAGAACTTGGCTCCGGAGCGTACGGAGACGAGCAGCGGGTCGTCGGCCTGACCGAGCTTCTTGCCCATCCGCCGCTCAAGGGCGTCGAGGTGCACACTCACCTCGTCGTGCAGCGCGGCCGGTTCCTTACCGCTGTCGAGATAGACGTTGCACGCCTCGGTGGTGATGGTGAAGCCCGGAGGGACGGGCAGCCCGAGGTTGGTCATCTCGGCGAGATTGGCACCTTTGCCGCCGAGGAGATGCTTCAGATCCTTGTTGCCCTCGGTGAAGTCGTAGACGAACTTCACGTCCTGGGGCTCGGGGATGGCTACGTGGGAATCTTGGTTCTCCGGCACGGGTCTCGGCTCCTAGGACGCGGTGGCTGCCCTGACGGCGAGGAACATACCCAGATCGAAGGTGCCTGGGTACGGCCACTTGCCGGTCATACGGCCGCAACCACTCGTCCGCCACTGGATCGAAAGTGACCGGCGGGTAGTCGGCGAGCGCCGGCTTCTTCATTCCTCGAAGCGAGCATGACCCGCTCATGACCGCATACGCTCACATGAGCGACAGCTTCCACGGTTGAGTTTACGATCTGAACGCGGAAGGGGTGGCACCCCATGCCACCCCTTCCGGAGATACAGCCGGCCGTCATCCGCTCGTCTGAGCGTCCGCTCTATCAAACGTGGCGAGAATCACTCTCCGAACGGCCCTCTGGTTCCGGCATCCGGACCGCCTCGCGCGCAGTCGCGCAGCACCCGGAGATCGACCTCTTCCAGGCTCTGGGCGAAGTACCGACCGGCCGCCGGGTCCACCGGCAGCAGCGACGGCACCACCAGCACCACGCACCCGGCGGCCTGCGCCGAGGCGCTGCCGTCCGGCGAGTCCTCCACCGCCACACAGGCTCCGGTCCCGACACCGAGACGCTCGGCCGCCGCCCGGTACGGATCCGGATGCGGCTTGGTCCGTACGGTGTCGTCGGCCGACAGCGTGAAGGCGAAGCGGACATCGGCCAGCGAGCCCGCCACCACCGAGTCCACCACGGCCCGTGGTGAGGCGCTCACCAGCGCGAACGGCACCTCGGCCCGCTCCAGCTCGGCCAGCAGCCGGCGGGCGCCGGGCCGCAGCGGAGCGCCGGCCTCCACTCGCCGGAAGAAGGAGCCGGCCAGCTCGGCGGCCACGCGCTCCCGGGAGCCGGTGCCCGCGACCCGTACCAGATGAGCGGCGGTGTCGGCGACGGCCCGGCCCACGACCTCCGGCGCGTCCGCGCCGGTGAGCCGGTGGCCGAGGCCCGCCGCGATCTCGTCCGCCGTGTTCCACCACAGCACCTCGGTGTCGACCAGGGTGCCGTCCATGTCGAAGAGCACGGCCGCGGGGCTGGTCACGCGTCCTTGCCGGACGTCGCCGTGCCCGCGGCGGCCGGTACGACCAGCACCGGGCGCTGCGCGGGCGTGACCGTCGCGCGTACGCCCGGCGCCAGCTCACCGGCGTCCCGCGACGGCACATCGGCCTTGACCGAGCCGCCGCCGGGCAGATCGAGCAGCACCCGGGTGACCGAGCCGAAGAAGGACGCGGAGACGACCGTGGCCGTGCCCGCCGGGTCGGCGGTGGCGCTGACATTCTCCGGCCGGATCAGCACCTCCACCTCCCGGCCCGCCGGGATCTCGCCGTCGACGGGCAGCGTGGAGCCCGCGACCTCGACCCGGCCGCCGTCGGTGAGATGTCCGGGCAGCCGGTTCATCGTGCCGACGAATTCGGCGACAAAGGCCGTGGCGGGCCGCTCGTACAGCTCGGCCGGTGGCGCGCACTGCTCCAGGCGGCCCGCGTTGAGCACGGCGACCCGGTCGGCCATGGACAGCGCCTCCTCCTGGTCGTGCGTGACGAAGATGGTGGTGATGCCCAGCGAGAGCTGGAGCCGCCTGATCTCCTCGCGCAGCGTCAGCCGGACCTTGGCATCGAGTGCCGACAGTGGTTCGTCCAGCAGCAGGACGCGCGGACGCAGGGCCAGCGCACGGGCGAGCGCGACGCGCTGCTGCTGGCCGCCGGACATCTGGTGCGGAAAGCGGTCACCGTGCTGCGGCAGGCCGACGAGTTCCAGGAGTTCGGCCGCGCGGGCGTGCCGCTCGGCGCCGGAGACCTTGCGCACCCGCAGCCCGAAGGCGACGTTGTCACGGGCGTTGAGGTGCGGGAAGAGGCTGTACGACTGGAAGACCATGCCCGCGTCCCGCCGGTTGGCGGGCACCCGGGTGATGTCCTGGCCGTCCACCAGCACCTCGCCGGCGTCGTGCCGCTCGAAGCCCGCGAGCACGCGGAGCGCCGTGGTCTTGCCGCAGCCGGACGGGCCCAGCAGAGCGAGCAGCTCACCGGGCCTGGCCGTGAGGTCGAGGCCGTTCAGCGCGACGGTGGAGCCGAACGCCCGGCGCAGTCCGCGGAATTCGACCAGCGCGCCGGCCGCGGCCGTCTGCTCCGGCCGCTCGGCGGTCGCTGTGGAGGTGGATGACATGGGGGCTACTCCTTGCCGGAGGCGGGCGTGGGTGCGGAGGGAGCGGCGGAACCGGCCGCGGCACTGGCCCCGGCCCGGGCCCCGGCGCGGGAGAGGACCAACAGCAGCGCCCAGGCGATCAGCAGACTGAGCAGGGACACGGCGACGGACGTCTGTGCCTGGTTGCCCGAAATGGACACGATCCACACGGCGAAGGGCCGGAAGCCCAGCAGCGCGGCGATGGTGTATTCGCCCAGGACCAGCGCCAGCGTCAGGAAGGAGGCGCCGGCGAGCGACGAGCGCAGATTGGGCAGGACGACCCGGACGATCACGTACGGCATGCTCGCTCCGCAGTTGCGGGCGGCCTCCACCAGGGTCGGCACATCGACGGCGCGCAGTCCGGCGTCCAGCGAGCGGTACACGAACGGCAGCGCGAGGACGGTGTAGGCGAACACCAGCACCAGCGGGAACGACTCGTTCTGGACGGCGATGAACGTCTGGTACAGCGGCGTGGTGGAGAGATACTCGGGACCCCAGCGCAGCACGGTGGTGATGCCGCTGACCAGCGCGATGGGCGGCACGACCAGCGGCAGGGTGCAGACGATCTCGACGAAGGGCCGCAGCCGCGGCGCGCCGAGCCGCACGGCCACCAGCGCCGGCACCGCCAGCAGCAGTGAGAGCGCGATGGTGGCGGCGGCGAGGCCGAGCGAGAGCAGCAGGCTCTGGGAGAAACCCTCGGCGGACAGGATTCCGCTGTACGCGTCGAAGGAGACGCCCTGTCCTGGAATGTGCACCGTGAAGACGAACGAGGCCAGCAGCGGTACGAGGAAGTAGATCCCGGCCAGGCCCAGGACGGCGCCGCGCCAGACGCGCGGCCGTGGCCGGGCCGCCTTGTTCCGCCGCGACGGGTTCCGCGGGGCGGCGGGAGCCGTGGAGGCGGTGGGTGTCAGTGCAGCCATCGGGTGCTCCGTCGCTGGAGGGGCAGATAGACCGCCATGACCAGGCCGGCGATCACGATCATGTCGAGGCTCAGTGCGAGCGCCACATTCTCCTGACCGACCTGGACATTGCCGGAGAGCGCGTCCGCGATCTTCAGGGTGACCAGCGGGACGGAACCGCCGACCAGCGCGGCGGCCGTGGCGTACGCGGCGAAGGCGCTGCCGAAGAGCAGCACGAAACCGCCGAGCAGGGTGGGCGCGAGGACCGGCAGTCCGACATGGCGCCAGAACTGCCAGGAGGTGGCTCCGGCGTTCTGCGCGGCCTCGCGCCACTGCGGGCGCAGCCCGTCCAGCGCCGGGACGCTGACCAGCACCATCAGCGGCACCAGGAAGTACAGATAGATCACACAGAGCCCGGTGAAGGAGTACAGGTTCCAGCCGGCCGCTTCGAGATGGATGAGCTGGGTGACCACACCGGAGATGCCGAGGGTGGCGACAAAGGCGAAGGCGAGCGGGATGCCGCCGAAGTTGGCGAGGACGCCGGAGGCGGTGAGCACGGATTCCCGCAGTGCGCCGCCGCGCGAGGTGACGACGGCCTGGGCGATCAGCATGCCCAGCACGGTGCCGATCAGTGCGGTCAGTGCGGAGAGTTCGACGCTGCTGACCAGGGACGTCAGATACGGGCCCTGGAGCGTGGTCGTGATGTTGGTGCCGGTCGCGGCGACCGCGCCGCTGACCGGGTCGGTGGTGGTGACGGCCCCGTACAGCACGGCACCGAGCGGCAGGCCGAAACAGAGTCCGGCGAAGACGAAGAGCGGGAGGGCGCCGAGCCAGGCGCGCGGCCCCCGCCGACGGCGGCTGCCGTCGGCGGCGCCCGGAGTGGGCGCGGGCACGGCCGGTGCGGCGGCCGGGCCCGGGGCGGGCGTGGTGTGGGCGGACATCAGGAGACGGCCTTGTCCCAGTTCTGGGTCAGTGCGGCCTTCACCTTGTCCAGGTCGGCGGACTCGGGGAACTCCGGCGCGCCCTGGACCTCGGGAAGCTTGGCGACGAGGGCCTTGTCGGCGGTGCCGTCCGTCGTCATCGCGGGCAGCAGTACGGGCCTGGCGTTGCCCGCGAGGAAGAGGTTCTGGCCCTCGGCGCTGTACAGGAACTCCATCCACAGCCGCGCGGCGGCCGGGTGCGGCGCGTCCTTGTTGATGGCCTGCGAGTAGTACTGGGCGTACACGCCGTCCGTCGGGACGGAGACCTTCCAGTCGACGCCCTTGCTCTTGAACTCGTCGGCGTAGCTGGCGTTGAGGTAGTCCCAGTCGATGGAGATGGGCGTCTCGCCCTTCTCGACCGTGGCCGGCGTGGACTCGACGGGGATGAAGTTGCCGCTCTTCTTCAGCTTGCCGAAGAAGTCGATGCCGGGCTGGATGTCGCTGAACGAGCCGCCGTTGGCGAGGGCCGCCGCGTACACGCCGCCGAAGGCGGAGCCGGACTTGTTCGGGTTGCCGTTGAGGGCGACCTTGCCCTTGTACTCGGGCTTGAGGAGATCGGCGAAGGTCGTGGGACAGGCCTTGACGCGGGAGGCGTCGCAGCCGATGGAGATGTAGCCGCCGTAGTCGTTGTACCAGCGGGCGTCCGCGTCCTTCTGGGAGGCCGGGATCTTGTCGTACGCGACGACCTTGTACGGCGCGAAGAGGTTGTCGGCGGCGCCGCTGCGGTCGAACGGGATACCGAGGTCGACGACGTCGGGCGCGCGGTCCTGGCCCTTGCGGGACTTGATCGCGTTGATCTCGTCGGCGCTCGCGGCGTCCGGCGTCTCGACCTTGACCTTGACCTTGTACTTGGCCTCGAACGTCTTGATGATCTCGCCGTAGTTGGCCCAGTCCGGCGGCAGCGCGATCGCGTTGAGCGCGCCTTCCTTCTCCGCCGCGGCGACGAGGTCCCGCATGGTGCCGAAGTCGGCCACGGAGGCGGCGGCACTGCTCTTGACGCCGTCGGCGGCGGCGGGCGCCGCCTCCTCCTTCGCACCGCACGCGGTGAGTGAGGTGAGTGCGACGGTACTGAGCGCCAGGGCGGCTACCAGCCGGCCGTTGGCGCGGACACGCAGTCGGGTCACGCGGTTCTCCCGGGAGTGAAGTGGTGTCACTTGTTCATACAAGCTGGCACCAGTTCGCCCGGTCCGGATGTCTCTGGAGTGAACGTCCAATGACTCGGGCGGCACGTCCCGAGGAAGACCAAACCTCCGGGACTAGCTGCTGAACACACCTTTTCCGGGCGTTCAATGATCAACGCGGCACTCAGAGAGCCGGCGACCCAGTCGAAACGTGCGGTTAGAGTGAAGACCAGGTCCGCGACGGGTAGGCGTACCTGTGCACAGTTCAGGAATTCCACGGGGACGGACCGAGGGGGCAGGCGTGGGCAGTTCGCGCTATCTGGAGATCGCGGAGGCGCTCCGGCAGGCCATCCAGCGAGACGAGTATCCGGTCGGCGCCCGACTGCCTTCGGAGAGCGATCTGGCGGCCCGCTGGTCCGTGTCGCGAGGCACGGTGCGGCAGGCGGTGGGACTGCTCGCGTCGGAGGGCCTGATCGGCTCCCGCCAGGGCGCCAGACGAGTCGTCCTGCGTCAGGAGCGGCGCCACAGCTTCCAGCAGCTCAACAGCTTCGCGCAGTGGGCGCAGGCCATGGGCTGCGAGGTCTCCAGCCGCATCCTCAGCCGTACGGCACGCCCGGTCACACCGGAGGACGCGGCCCGGCTGGGCATCGAGCCGGGCAGTGAGGTGCTGTACGTCCTGCGGCTGCGGTGGCTCGACGGCGAGCCGGTGATGGTCGAGCGCACCGCCTACACGGACTGGGTCGCACCGGTCGTACAGGCACTGCCCGAGGACTGTGTCTCGATCATGAACAGCATCGCGGAGAACGCGGGCATCGTCGCCCACTACGGCGACCATCTCATCGACGCCGTGGCGGCGGGCAGCGAGGACGCCCGGCTGCTCCGGGTCCGCCGCGGCAGCCCGCTGCTCAGACAGCGCCATCTCACGTACACCGCCGCGGGCCGTCCCATCGAGTGGACCGACGACCGCTATCGCGCGGGCAGCGTGGCCTTCAGTGTCACCAACTCCGCGGCCGCGGCGCCGCTGGAGCGCCAGGCGGGCCCGGATGTGACACCTCAGAACGCCCGCGTCACCAGCTAACCAGAGCTCCGGGATCAGCCGCCCGAGGTGTCCAGTTCGGCGTCCGCGCCGATCCCGGCGCAGTCGTACGGGTCCTTCAGCCAGCCGTCCGGCAGGACCACCCGGTTGTTGCCCGACGTACGCCCGCGCGGTCCTTCCGCGCCGTCCGGCCACGGCTGGTCCAGGTCGAGTCCGGCCAGCAGTTCGTCCAGTTCGGCGAGCGAGGAGGTGATCGCCAACTGCTTGCGCATCTGCGAACCGACCGAGAAGCCCTTCAGATACCAGGCCACATGCTTGCGGAAGTCGATCACTCCGCGGGCCTCGTCGCCGATCCACTCGCCCAGCAGTTCCGCGTGCCGTCGCATCACGCCCGCGACCTCGCGCAGTGTCGGACGGGCCTCGCCGGCGCCGGGTCCCGCTCCCTCGAAGGCCGCGACCAGATCACCGAAGAGCCAGGGCCGTCCCAGGCAGCCGCGTCCCACGACCACACCGTCACAGCCGGTCTCGCGCATCATCCGCAGCGCGTCACCGGCCGACCAGATGTCGCCGTTGCCGAGCACCGGGATCTCCGGGACATGCTCCTTGAGCCGCGCGATCGCGTCCCAGTCCGCCGTGCCTCCGTAGTGCTGCGCGGCGGTCCTGCCGTGCAGCGCGATGGCCGTCACGCCCTCCTCGACGGCGATGCGTCCCGCGTCGAGGCAGGTGATGTGGTCGTCGTCGATGCCCTTGCGCACCTTCATCGTGACCGGCAGATCGCCGGCGTTGGAGACCGCCTCACGCAGGATCGCCCGCAGCAGCGGCCGCTTGTACGGAAGAGCCGAACCGCCGCCTCTGCGCGTGACCTTGGGCACCGGACAGCCGAAGTTCAGATCGATGTGATCGGCCAGGCCCTCGTCGACGATCATCCGTACCGCCTTGCCGACGGTGACCGGATCGACTCCGTAGAGCTGGATCGAGCGCGGTGTCTCGGTGGCGTCGAAGTGGATCAACTGCATGGTCTTCTCATTGCGTTCGACCAGCGCGCGTGTGGTGATCATCTCACTGACGAACAGTCCCCTGCCCTCCACCGGCGCGTCCGTCGGGACATGGTCGCCGAATCCCCGCGCGCCCTGGGCGAATTCCCTGCACAGCGTCCTGAAGGGGGCGTTGGTGATTCCGGCCATGGGAGCGAGCACCACCGGAGGCCATACGGTGTGCGGCCCGATGGCGAGCGGAGCGGTCATGAGCGGGGCGAGCGGAGCGGTCATCCGCCCATTGTCGCGCACCACATCATTCATTAGTTAGCCGTACTATCGACGCATGCCCGAGCTCAGCCATCGACGGAAATCACTGGTGCTGGCGATCTGCTGTATGAGCCTGCTGATCGTCAGTCTGGACAACACCGTCCTGAACGTAGCCCTGCCGTCCATGCAGAGGGAACTGCATGCCTCGGTGGCCGGACTGCAGTGGACCATCGACGCCTACACCCTCGTCCTCGCGTCGCTGCTGATGCTCGCGGGCTCCACGGCCGACCGGATCGGCCGCAGACGGGTCTTCAAGGCCGGGCTGGTCATCTTCACGCTCGGCTCGCTCCTCTGCTCTCTCGCGCCGAGCCTCGAATCGCTGGTCGCCTTCCGCATGGTGCAGGCCGTCGGCGGTTCGATGCTCAACCCCGTCGCGATGTCGATCATCACCAACACCTTCACCGGCCCGCGCGAGCGCGCCCGCGCGATCGGCGCGTGGGGCGCCGTCGTCGGCATCTCGATGGCGGCCGGACCACTGGTCGGCGGAGTGCTGGTGGACACGGTCGGCTGGCGGTCGATCTTCTGGATCAATCTCCCGATCGGGCTCGCCGCCCTCCTGCTGACCTGGCGCTATGTCCCGGAGTCCCGCGCTCCGAAGCCCCGCAGGCCCGACCCGGTCGGCCAGGTGCTGATCATCGCCGTCCTCGGCGCGCTGACCTACGCGATCATCGAGGCACCGTCGGCCGGACTGACCTCACCGCTGATCCTGTCCTTCGCCGCCGTCGCGGCGCTCTCGCTGGCCGGTCTGCTCTGGTACGAGCCGAGGCGCGCCGAGCCGCTGATCGATCTGCGGTTCTTCCGCAGCGCGCCGTTCAGCGGCGCGACCGTCATAGCCGTGTGCGGTTTCGCCGCGCTCGGCGGGTTCCTCTTCCTCAACACCCTCTTCCTCCAGGACGTACGGGGCCTCTCCGCGCTGCGCGCCGGGCTGTACATCCTGCCGATGGCGGCCATGACCTTCCTCTGCGCTCCGCTGTCGGGCCGGCTGGTCGGCAGTCGCGGACCACGGCTTCCGCTGCTGATAGCCGGAATAGCCATGACGATCAGCGGTGTGCTGTTCGCCGCCTTCGGCGCGGAGTCGACCACCGCGCTGCTCTTCACCGGATATGTGCTGTTCGGTATCGGCTTCGGCATGGTGAACGCGCCGATCACCAACACCGCCGTCTCCGGGATGCCCCGCTCGCAGGCCGGAGTCGCGGCGGCGGTCGCCTCCACGAGCCGCCAGATCGGACAGACCCTGGGCGTCGCCGTGATCGGCGCGGTGCTGGCGGGCGGCGTCGCGTCGGCGTCGTACGGCGCGGGGTTCACAGACGCGAGCCGGCCCGCCTGGTGGATCATCACGGCCTGCGGCGCCTGCGTCCTGGTGGTGGGACTGCTGACCTCCGGTCTCTGGGCCCGGCGGACCGCGGAGCGGACGGCGCGGCGGCTGGAGGAGAAGTCCGTCGCCGCTCAGACCACGGCGGGCACCAACGCCTGAAGCCGTTCGAGCCGGGCCATGGACTCGTCGTCGACGGGCACATAGCTCACCAGCCGCGGGCCGGAGGACGGTCCGAGCCAGAGATTCGTGTGCTCCAGATTGAGCTGCCCGACCCGGGCGTTGACAAATCTCTTGGTCCTGTCGCCGGTGCCGACCACCTCGTGCCGCTCCCAGATCTCACAGAATTCCGGCGAGGCCGCCCGCAGCCGTCCGAGCAGTGTCTTCCAGGCGGGCTCGGCGAGATGCTCGGCCATGGCGGCCCGGAACTTGGCCGCCATCATCCGGATCGTCTCCTGGCGGTTGCCGAGCGCGGAACGCCACTCCTCGTTGGTGAAGGCCAGCCACATGCAGTTGCGGTCCTCGGGCGGCAGCGCGTCCAGGTCGCACATGAGCCGCCCGTAGACGCTGTTGTACGCGAGGATGTCGTACCGGCTGTTCTGCACACAGGCCGGGAACGGCTCAAGCCGCTCCAGCATCCGCCGCATCGCGGGCGTGACATGAGGACAGGGCGTCCCTGGCGCGGGATCGACGGCGCCCGCCAGCGCGAAGAGATGTGTCCGCTCACTGCGGTCGAGGAGCAGCGCGCGGGCCAGCGCGTCGAGCACCTGCGCGGAGACCTGGATATGCCGGGCCTGCTCCAGCCAGGTGTACCAGGTGACGCCGACGGCGGAGAGCTGAGCGACCTCCTCACGGCGCAGCCCCGGCGTGCGCCGGCGGCTGCCACGCGGCAGGCCGACCTGCTCGGGAGTGATGCGCTCGCGGCGGCTGCGCAGAAATCCCGCCAGCTCGTGCCGCCGGATGTCCGTTTCCTGCGCAGCTACGGTCATCGTTCCAGCTTGCCGCACGCCTCAGCCGATTGCCAGGTAGTCGATGTACCAGGATAAAGACACTCTGGTACCAGGCTCCGCCGAGAGCGATTGTCGATGGGGTGAGCAAAGAAGCATCTGCGCCCGTGCCAGAACCGGTCACCTCGCTGACGAAGTCGGTGAAGACGCGTACGTCGACGAGTCCGGCCGCGACTTCTTCCACCGAGGCGGCCTCCGGCGGATCCGTCATCCATGACCACGGGTCCGTACTCGGCGCCCTCGGTCTGTTCACGGTACTGGTCGGTGCGGCGCTGCCGCTGATCGACTTCTTCATCGTCAATGTCGCTCTGCCGACCATCGACCGCGATCTGGCCGCCGGGCCGGCCCTGCTGGAGCTGGTGGTCGCCGGATACGGGCTCTCGTACGCCGTGCTGCTTGTCCTCGGCGGTCGGCTCGGCGACATGTTCGGCCGCCGAAGGCTCTTCCTCGCCGGGATGGCGGCCTTCGCGATCACCTCACTCGCCTGCGGTCTCGCGCCGAACGCCTGGACGCTGGTCGGCGCCCGGGTGGCACAGGGCGCCGCGGCCGCGCTGATGCTGCCGCAGGTGCTGGCCACCATCCAGTCCGCGACGTCCGGGCCGCGCCGCGCGAAGGCGATCAGCCTGTACGGCGCGACGGCCGGCCTGTCGATGGTCGCGGGCCAGATCCTGGGCGGCGTCCTGGTCGCCGCGGACATCGCCGGCAGCGGCTGGCGGGCGATCTTCCTGGTCAATGTGCCGGTCGCGCTGACGGGCCTGGTGCTGGCGATACGTTCGGTGCCCGAGACCCGCTCCCAGCGGCCCGCGCCCATCGACACACCGGGAACGGTGCTGCTGGCCGTCGCGCTGGTGACACTGCTGGCGCCACTCACGGAGGGCCGGGCGGCCGGCTGGCCGGCCTGGACCTGGGTCTCGCTCGCCGCCTTCCCGATCGCGGCCGTCGCCTTCCATCGCGTCGAGAAACGCGCGGACCGGCAGGGCAGGACACCGCTGGTGCCACCGAGCCTGCTCGCGCTGGTCTCGCTCAGACGAGGGCTGGCGCTGGTACTGCCGTTCTCGATCGGGTTCGGCGGCTTCATGTTCGTGATCGCGATAGCGCTCCAGCAGGGCCTGCACATGGGGGCCGTGGGCGCCGGGACGGCGCTGGTGCCGATGGCCGTGACCTTCTTCGGTGCCTCGCTGGCCGGACCTCGGCTGGTCCGGCGGTACGGCAGCCTCGTGGTGACGGCGGGCGCGGTGTCCCAGGGCGTCGGTGTCGCGCTGCTGGCGCTCGCCGTCTGGGGCGGCTGGCCGTCGGTCGGCTGGCTGGAGCTGCTGCCCGGCATGGCGCTGGCCGGCCTCGGACAGGGCCTCCAACTGCCCGTCCTCTTCCGGATCGTGCTCTCCGACGTACCGTCCGAGCGGGCCGGAGTCGGCAGCGGCGTGATGGTCACGACCCAGCAGTCCGCGCTGGCGCTGGGAGTGGCGACCCTCGGCACGCTCTTCCTGACCCTGGCCGCTTCGGCAGGGATGCGGGACGCGCTGGTGATCACGCTGCTGGCACAGCTCGGCGTGGTCGTGCTGACGGTGCTGCTGAGCCTGCGGCTGCCGCGCTCGGTGAGCTGACGGCCAAGGCCGCTTCATGCCACCGGGCCCGGATCATCTCGCGGTGATCCGGGCCCGGTTCCGTACGGTGAGGGTGTCGGCGCGTCAGTCCTGTGCGGCGGCCTCGTCGTCCGCCCGGTCGTCGGCGGCCGCGTCGTCCTGCTGCTCGCCCTGTCCTGAGGCGCGCTCGCGCATCTTGCGCAGCAGCTCCTGCTTCTGGTCCTCGGCGGCCTTGCGGTCGGCGTTGCGCGCCGGGCCGTTGCCCTGCTGATCGGCGCGGGACAGCTTCTTGCGCTGTCCACCCACGCCGAGAAGGTTGTTGCGGCTCTTTGCCACGGGGTTCTCCCGATGTGATGAGAAGTGATCTGCGGATTCGTCGGTGGGGGGCGGGCTGTGGCCGCCGCGCTCTCACTCGTAGATCTGGAAGAACATGCCCAAGACGCTACCACCGGGCGAGGAGTGGACGTGACTCGTTTTCGACGGCGGGCCAACAGATGACCGATGACAGAAATTGAAATCTGTCATCCGTCATGCCATAGTCGGTCGGGTCACTCCTTGATCCATATCGCTCCCGCCCGCTCTCCGGCGGGATCCGCATCGGAGGCAATCTCATGGCCACCCTCCCCACCCGCCGCCTCGGCTCCACCGGCCCGCATGTCTCCGCTCTCGGGCTCGGCTGCATGGGCATGTCCGCGTTGTACGTGGGCGGCGACCGCGCCGACTCGATCGCCACCATCCACGCCGCCCTGGACGCCGGCGTCACCCTGCTCGACACGGGCGACTTCTACGGCATGGGCCACAACGAACTGCTGATCAACGAAGCGCTGCGCACCGCTCCGGCCGGAGCCCGCGAGCGGGCCCTCACCAGCGTCAAGTTCGGCGCGCTGCGCGACCCGGACAACGGCTGGGCCGGAAACGACGGACGTCCGGCCGCCGTGAAAAACTTCGCGGCGTACTCGCTGCGGCGCCTCGGCACGGACCACATCGACATCTACCGGCTCGCCCGGGTCGACCCGGACGTCCCGATCGAGGAGACGGTCGGCGCCATCGCCGAGCTGGTCGAGGCCGGCCATGTGCGCCACATCGGTCTCTCCGAGGCCGGCGCCGAGAACATCCGCCGGGCGGCCTCCGTCGCCCCGATCTCCGACCTCCAGATCGAGTACTCCCTGATCTCGCGCGGGATCGAGGACACCATCCTGCCCACCGTCCGCGAGCTGGGCATCGGCGTCACGGCGTACGGCGTGCTCTCGCGCGGGCTGATCAGCGGCCACTTCACTCATACGCGCGAGCTGGACCCGGCCGACTTCCGCGCCGCCAGCCCTCGCTTCCAGGGCAGCAACCTCCGGCACAATCTGGCGCTGGTCGACTCGCTGCGTGAGATCGCCGAGCGCAAGGGCGTCACCGTCGCCCAGATCGCCATCGCCTGGGTGCTGTCGCGAGGCGACGACATCGTGCCGCTCGTCGGCGCCCGCCGGCCCGACCGGCTGGCCGAGGCCCTCGGCGCCTTCGGCGGCGGCCCGGACGGCCTGCTCGACGCGGACGATCTCGCCGCCATCGAGCGGGCCGTCCCGGCCGGCGCCGCCGCCGGCGACCGCTATCCGGCCGCGCAGATGCCGCATCTCGACAGCGAGCGCTGACCGTGCGGCCATCGGCGGCGGCGGTCGGCGGACGGCCGGACGGTGGTGGCTGACAGGTAACGTCATCTGTCAGGTACGCCGCACAGACCAAGAAAGGCCGGACACTCCATGGCCACCGAGTCCCTGACCGCCGAGCGCATCCTCGAAGCCACCGAGGAGGTCCTGCGCCGCTACGGCCCGGCCAAGGCGACGGTCGTCGATGTGGCGCGGCTGCTCGGCGTCAGCCACGGCAGCGTCTATCGACACTTCCGCACCAAGGCGGCGCTGCGCGAGGCCGTCACCGCGCGCTGGCTGCGGCGCACGGAGGCCGCCCTGGAGCAGATCACCGGCACCGCTGCCGCACCGGGCCCGGAGAAGCTGCGCGGCTGGCTGCTGACGCTGTTCGACGCCAAGCGCCACAAGGCGGGAGACGATCCGGAGCTGTTCGCCACCTTCTCCGCGCTCATCGCGGAGAACAGCGCGGTGGTCGACGCACATCTGACGGAGCTCACGGCGCAGCTCACCAGGATCGTCCAGGAGGGCGTGCGCGCCGGGGAGTTCACGGCGGCGGACCCGGCCGCCGCGGCCGGCGCGGTGTTCACCGCCACCTCCCGCTTCCATGACCCGGCGTACGCCGCGGAGTGGCACAAGCCCACCATCGGCGACGAGTTCACCGCCGTGTGCGATCTGATACTGCGCGGGCTGCGGGTCTGAGCCGGTCCGCCGCTCGCCGTCAGCCGGTGGTCGGGTCCACCGTCGCCTGGTGGGCTTCGGTGAGATGTTCCTCGGCCTTGAGCCACGGCAGGAACTGCGCTCCCTTGCGCCAGCCGCAGGTGTCACATATCAACGACCGCTGCACACCTGCCTTCTGGACGCGAACGACATGTTCCCGTCCGTGCTGATCCCATCTGCTGACCTTGCTGGTGGTCGTGGACGGCATCCGTGCCTCCTGTTGACGCGTGTGCCCAGTCTGCAGTGAAGCCCCCGGTTCCGTGGCGGAACCGGGGGCTTCATTGCCATGAACGTAACAGGTCAGCAGCCGAGCAGCCGGCCGCCGAGGTAGCTCTGGATCTGGTCCAGCGAAACGCGCTCCTGCTTCATCGTGTCGCGCTCGCGCACGGTCACCGCGTTGTCATCGAGAGTGTCGAAGTCGACGGTGACGCAGAACGGCGTACCGATCTCGTCCTGGCGGCGGTAGCGGCGGCCGATGGCGCCGGCGTCGTCGAACTCGATGTTCCAGTTGCGCCGCAGGTCCGTGGCGAGACCCTTGGCCTTCGGCGAGAGCTGCGGGTTGCGGGAGAGCGGCAGCACGGCGACCTTGACCGGCGCCAGACGCGGGTCGAGCCGCAGCACGGTGCGCTTCTCCAGTACGCCCTTGGCGTTGGGCGCCTCGTCCTCGTTGTACGCGTCGAGCATGAACGCGAGCATCGCGCGGCCCACACCGGCGGCCGGCTCGATCACATACGGAGTCCAGCGCTCGCCGGCCTCCTGGTCGAAGAACGACAGGTCGTGGCCCGACGCCTTGGAGTGCGCCGTGAGGTCGTAGTCGGTGCGGTTGGCGACACCTTCCAGCTCGCCCCACTCGCTGCCGCCGAACTGGAAGCGGTACTCGATGTCAGCGGTGCGCTTGGAGTAGTGGGAGAGCTTCTCCTTCGGGTGCTCGTACCAGCGCATGTTCTCCTCGCGGAGACCCAGGTCGCGGTACCAGTTCCAGCGCTGCTCCATCCAGTATTCCTGCCACTGCTCGTCCTCGCCCGGCTTGACGAAGAACTCCATCTCCATCTGCTCGAACTCACGGGTGCGGAAGATGAAGTTGCCCGGAGTGATCTCGTTCCGGAAGGACTTGCCCGTCTGAGCGATGCCGAACGGCGGCTTCTTGCGGGAAGTCTGCTGCACCTGGGCGAAGTTGGTGAAAATACCCTGTGCGGTCTCGGGCCGCAGATAGGCGACGGAGCCGGAGTCCTGCGTCGGGCCGAGGTGGGTGGTGAGCAGGCCGGAGAACTGCTTGGGCTCGGTAAAGGTGCCCTTGTTGCCACAGTTGGGGCAGTTGAGGTCGACCAGGCCATTCGCGGGGGCCTTGCCGTGCTTCTCCTCGTACGCCTCCTCCAGGTGGTCCGCGCGGAACCTCTTGTGGCAGGAGGTGCACTCGGTGAGCGGGTCGGTGAAGGTCGCGACGTGGCCGGACGCCTCCCAGACCTCCGTGGCCAGGATCACTGACGAGTCGAGACCGACAACGTCCTCGCGCGAGGTGACCATGTAGCGCCACCACTGGCGCTTGAGGTTCTCCTTGAGCTCGACTCCGAGCGGCCCGTAGTCCCAGGCGGCTCGCTGACCACCGTAAATCTCACTGGACGGGTAGACGAAGCCACGGCGCTTGCTCAGGTTGACGATGCTGTCGATCTTGTCGGCGGCCACGGTGCTCTCTTCATTACGACGACGACGAACGGCGAATGCTTCAGATTACCGGCGGCCGCACCCTCTGGATCAAATCGGTGCGAGGTAAGAGTCCGTACCGTCCCTTGTTGACAATCGTTTCCAGTTTTGTTGAAAATGACTGTCATGAACGTACGACGCCTCATACCCACCGCCGCCATGGCCGGAGCTGTCACACTCGGCCTGGTCTCATTGTCCGCCTGCTCCGCCTCCGACGCCGCCGACGGAGGCGACAAGAAGGGCGGAGAGAAACTCGGGATCACCGCGTCGTTCTATCCGCTGCAGTTCCTGGCCACGGAGATCGGCGGCGACCATGTCTCCGTCACCACTCTCACACCGCCCGGTGTCGAGCCGCACGACCTGGAGCTCAAGCCCAGGGACGTCGCCAGGCTCGGCGACGCGGGCGTCATCCTCTATCTCAAGGGCGTCGCGCCGGCCGTCGACGACGCCGTCGCCCAGTCCGGCGACGAGAACGTCGTGGACGCCGGCTCTCTCACGACGCTGGAGAAGCACGGCACCGAGGCCGGTGTGCACGAGGAGACCCACGAAGCCGAGGCGGAAGAGGCCACACCGGACGGCAACGACCCGCACATCTGGCTCGACCCGGTGCGGTTCGCCGAGGTCGCCCAGGGCGTCGGCGCCTCCTTCGAGAAGGCCGACCCGGACCACGCCGCCGACTACAAGAAGAACACCGACGCCCTGGTCAAGAAGCTCGGCGACCTCGACTCCGCCTTCAAGCAGGGCCTCGCGAACACCACCGGCAAGACCTTCATCACCACCCACGCCGCCTTCGGCTACCTCGCCGAGCGCTACGGCCTGGAGCAGGAGGCCATCGTCGGGATGGACCCGGAGGCGGAGCCGAGCCCGGCGCGGATCAGCGATCTGGGGGCCGTTGCGAAGCGCGAGAAGGTGAGCACCGTATTCTTCGAGACGCTCACCAGCGACAAGACCGCCAAGACCATCGCCGCCGACGCGGGTCTGAAGACCGATGTCCTCGACCCGATCGAAGGGATCACGGACCGGTCCAAGGGCGGCGACTACATCGAGGTCATGGAGTCCAACCTGACCGCACTCCAGAAGGCACTCGGCGCGAAGTGAAGCGTGTCACGTGAAACAGCCAGCAGCATCGGAGGCGCCCGACATGGCGACTGTGCACGGCGCGGGATCCGCGCGGGCCGCGGAGACAGCCGCGCCCGCGGCGGAGAACGGGCAGGCGGACCAGGACGCCACATCTGTCATATCCGTCCGCGGCGCCGGAGCGGAACTCGGCTCACGTCCCGTGCTGCGAGGCGTCGACCTCACCGTGCGCCGCGGTGAGGTCGTCGCCCTGCTCGGCGCCAACGGCTCGGGCAAGTCCACGCTCGTCCGCGCGGTCATCGGCCAGGTGCCGCTGACCGAAGGCGAGATCACCTTGTTCGGCACGGAACGGCGCCGCTTCCGCGACTGGGCGCGCATCGGGTACGTACCGCAGCGCACCACGGCGGCGGGCGGCGTGCCCGCCACGGTCCGCGAGGTCGTGTCCGCCGGCCGGCTGTCCCGTACGAAGCTGCGGTGGCCCGGCAGAGCGGACCGGGCGGCCGTCCAGCGGGTCATCGAACTCGTGGGGCTCGCCGACCGCGCCAAGGACTCCGTCAACGCGCTCTCCGGCGGCCAGCACCAGCGCGTGCTGATAGCCAGGGCACTCGCCGCCGAACCCGATCTGCTGATCATGGACGAGCCGATGGCGGGCGTGGACCTGGCCAGCCAGCGGATTCTGGCGGCGACCCTGCGCCAGCAGGTGGCGGCCGGCACGACCGTCCTGCTCGTCCTGCATGAACTGGGCCCGCTGGAGCCGCTGATCGACCGCGCGGTGGTCCTGCACGACGGCCGCGTGGTGCGCGAGGGACCGCCAGGGACCGTCGGCCCGCACTCCGGGCCCGGCCATGACCATGCCCATCCTCACGCGGCCGGTGAGCCGCTCCGTACGGGACTGCTGACCTGACCATGGAAATCCTCCAGAGCGCACTCATGCAGCGGGCCCTGATCGCGGCGGTGCTCGTCGGTATCACCGCTCCCGCCATCGGTATCCATCTCGTGCAGCGCCGCCAGGCGCTGATGGGCGACGGCATCGGCCATGTCGCCCTGACCGGCGTCGGCCTGGGCTTTCTGCTCTCCACCAGCCCGGTGTGGATGGCGACCCTGGTCTCGGTGTTCGGCGCCGTGACGATGGAGCTGATCAGGACGTACAGCCGCACCCGCGGTGACATCGCGCTGGCCATGCTGTTCTACGGCGGAATGTCGGGCGGTGTACTGCTGATCAATCTCGCGCCGAACGGCTCCACCGGGGTGCTCAGCTCGTATCTCTTCGGTTCGCTCTCCACGGTCTCGTCCCAGGACGTGATCTCGATCTCCGTGCTCGCCGCCTTTGTCGTGCTGGTCACGGTGGGGCTGCGACGGCAGCTCTTCGCGGTCAGCCAGGACGAGGAGTTCGCCCGGGTCACCGGACTGCCGGTGCGCGCGCTGAATCTGCTGATCGCGGTCACGGCCGCGATGACGGTCACCGTCGCCATGCGGGTGGTGGGACTGCTGCTGGTCAGCGCGCTGATGGTGGTGCCGGTGGCGGCGGCCCAGCAGATCACCCGGTCCTTCCTGGTGACCTTTGTGCTGGCCGTCGTGATCGGTACGGCCGTCACACTGGCCGGCACGGTCACCTCGTACTACCAGGACGTACCGCCCGGCGCGACGATCGTGCTGATCGCGATCGGCCTCTTCCTGGTCCTGACCGCGCTCGCCACTCCGCTGGCACGACGCCGGGCCCGCGCGCTGAAGGCTGTGCCGGAGGCGCACGAGGCGACCGCCGAACCGCCGTCGGCCGAGGAGGACCGCGCGGTGAAGGCTCCGTCCGTACCTGCCGCGCGGCGGCCCGCCGACGACATCACGGCGTGACCACGAACTGGCAGAATGGGCCCGATGGATGCGGGCAAGGCCCGGCGGATACGGGCAGAGGCAAGGAGGCACCTGTGACGACTGCGCCGAACAGTGAATCAGACGCGGCCCCCGTGCGCGGCCGATCCACACGGCAGCGTGCGGCGGTTGCGGCGGCGCTCGACCAGGTGGACGAGTTCCGTAGCGCGCAGGAGCTCCACGACGTGCTCAAGCACCGCGGTGACTCCGTCGGTCTGACCACCGTCTACCGGACGCTCCAGTCCCTCGCCGACGCCGGCGAGGTCGACGTACTGCGCACCACCGACGGCGAGTCGGTCTACCGGCGCTGCTCGACCGGCGACCATCATCACCATCTCGTGTGCCGGATCTGCGGAAAGGCCGTCGAGGTCGAAGGGCCCGCGGTGGAGCAGTGGGCCGAGACGATCGCGGCGCAGCACGGCTATGTGAGCGTGGCGCACACGGTGGAGATCTTCGGTACCTGCGCGGAGTGCGCGGCGCCTGCCGGAAGAAACTAGGCCCCGTTTCAGGCCAGGGCTTCTGTCTTCAGGTCAGGGCTTCTGTCTTCAGGGCAGGTCCGGACGCTGTCGGGTCCGGCGGTTGAGGGCTCCGTGCCCGTCGACCGCCGGACCCGCCGCATGTCAGCCCTGCCGCTCGGCGGACGCGGACGCCGGCCCGGACTCGGCCTCGTTCTCGCCGTCCTCACCGGTCGCCTGGTTCGGCAGCGCGCCGCCGAAGCGCCGGTCCCGGGACGCGTACTCCAGACAGGCCCGCCACAGATCCCGCCGGTCGAAGTCCGGCCACAGCACGTCCTGGAAGACCATCTCCGCGTAACTGCTCTGCCAGATCAGATAGTTGGACGTGCGCTGCTCACCACTGGGACGCAGGAAGAGGTCCACGTCCGGCATGTCCGGGTAGTACAGATACTTCGCGAAGGTCTTCTCGTTGACCTTCGACGGGTCCAGCTTGCCGGACGCCACATCGGCCGCGAGCGCCCGCGCCGCGTCCGCGATCTCGGCGCGACCGCCGTAGTTGACGCAGAAATACAGCGTCATGGCATCGTTGTCCTTCGTCTGCTCCTGGGCGACCTGGAGTTCCTCGACGACGGACTTCCACATCTTGGGCATCCGGCCGACCCAGCGGATCCGAATGCCCAGCTCGTCCATCTCGTCGCGGCGGCGACGGATGACATCGCGGTTGAAGTTCATCAGGAAGCGCACCTCGTCGGGCGTGCGCTTCCAGTTCTCGGTCGAGAAGGCGTACAGAGAGAGGTTCTTGACGCCCATCTCCAGACAGCCCTTGAGGACATCGAGGACGACGCCCTCGCCGACCTTGTGGCCCTCCGTGCGCGGCAGCCCGCGCTCCTTGGCCCAGCGGCCGTTCCCGTCCATGACGACAGCCACATGCTTCGGCACCAGCTCGCCGGGGATCTTCGGCGGGCGCGCACCGGACGGGTGCGGTTCCGGTGTCTTGTAGTCGCGGCGGGACCGCCCCATGATTCCGCGTCGTGCCATGCGCTCTTGTCTCCTAGTTCTTTTCCACGTATCTGAGCGAGCGCAGGCCGCGCTCCAGATGCCAGTGCAGATAGGCGGACACCAGCCCGCTGCCCTCTCTGACGTGCCGTGCCTCGCACGCGTCGGCCGCCTCCCAGTCACCGGTCAGCAGCGCGCTGAGGAGTCCGACGGCCTCCGCCGAGGGTACGACGCTGCCGGGCACCCGGCAGTCTCCGCAGGTGACTCCGCCCGCCGCGACGGAAAAGAAGCGGTTCGGGCCGTGCAGTCCGCATCGCGCGCAGTCGTCGAAGCTCGGCGCGTAGCCGTTGACGGCGAGGGAGCGCAGCAGGAAGGCGTCCAGGATCAGATGCGGGGCGTGCTCGCCACGAGCGAGCGTACGCAGCCCGCCGACGAGAAGCAGATACTGCTGGACGGCCGGCTCACCCTCATGATCGGTGAAACGCTCCGCGGTCTCCAGCATGGCGGTGCCCGCCGTGTAACGGGCATAGTCCGTGACGATGCCACCACCGTACGGAGCGATGGTCTCGCTCTGCGTACAGAGCGGCAGCCCGCGGCCGATGAGTTCGCTGCCGCGCGCGAAGAACTGCACATCGACATGGGAGAACGGCTCCAGCCGCGCTCCGAACTTGGACTTCGTCCGCCGCACTCCCCGGGCGACGGCGCGGACACGACCGTGGCCGCGGGTCAGAAGCGTGATGATGCGGTCGGCCTCACCGAGCTTCTGGGTGCGCAGCACAACGCCGTCGTCCCGGAACAGACTCATGGACTCCATTCTCCCGCATGCCCGCGTGCCCCTCGCAGTGCCGTCCCTGTTCGCGACGGCCGGAGATCACGAAGGCGGAGACCGACTCGTCCGCGTGTATGTCTCCACGGGGCAGCCTGTGACGCGCAGGGCTGTCGGGACGGCCGTACTGGACGCGTCGCCGCTGCTGATGCCCGGGTCGGCTTCCTCTGCCCGCACGACCCGGACCGGATCTCCGCCCTGGACGCGATGGACCGGGAACTCGTCAGTGACAGCCTGGTCCACCGGTACGACCCATGGCGTCTCCGGACGGACTGCGCGGCAGCGAGGGCACGTTCAACCTGTGCGGCTTCCTGGGCGGACACCGGACCGGGCCCGCGCCGCACGCCCGACCTGGCCTTCACGACACCTCCCGAGGCGGTCCAGACGCCTGAGACGCCCGAGGCACCCGGGGACGACGACTGACAGCCGACGCCCGCTCCCTCCGCGACTGCCGCCCTCAGCCCGCCCGTTCAGCCGGCGGGACCAGATGCGTCGCCGCCGCCCTGCGGAACGCGGCGAGCAGCGGGTGCCGTTCGCCGGATCTGGTGGCCAGCACGACCCGCACCGGCAGCGCGTCCGAGACCGGAACGCTCACGATGTCCGGCCGCAGATTGGCCGCGAACCCGGCCGGCGCCAGCGACACCACGTCATCGCCCGCGACCAGCTCCAGCTTGTCCTCCAGCGTCTCCACCAGCGCACCCAGCCGGGTGTGGCCCGGCGGATTGGCCCCGCCCCCGTCGATGCCCGCGAACCGGGGCAGCGTCTCGTCGGCGATGTCGTCGAGGGTGACCGACTCCTTCCCGGCCAGCCGGTGGCCGAGCGGGACCAGCAGGACGCGCGGCTCCTCGTAGAGCGGGGTGATCTCCAGCCCGTCCCCGGCGAACACCAGCCGCGCCGCGACCACGTCCACCCGGTGGTCGAGCAGCGCGTCCCGCGGCTCGCTCCAGCTCAGGTGCGCGGCGCGCACATCGGCCTCCGGATACCCGTGGCGCAGCTCGCGCACGGCCGGGGTGACGATGAGATTCGTGGTGTAACCCACGGTGAACGGACCGTGGCCCGCTGCGGACCGGGCGCTCGCCGTGGCCCGTGCGGCGGTCCGCAGCAGCTCCCTGGCCTGCGGCAGAAAGATCTCGCCGGCCTCGGTCAGCCGCGTCCCGCGCGGAGTACGGTCCAGCAGCCGGGCACCGAGCTGCTGTTCCAGGCGCCGGATCTGCCGGCTCAGCGACGGCTGCGCCAGCCGCAGCACGTCGGCGGCCCGGCCGAAGTGCAGCTCGTCGGCGACCACCGTGAAGTAGCGCACCAGGCGCAGCTCCAGGTCCGCCGGCGGTACGCGGGAATCGGTCACCCCTCGACCCTACTCCCGCCATGAGCTGCGGCCATGACCGATGGAGCATCACCCGGTGCCAAACAGGTCTTGGACCGGCGGCCGGTGCGGGACGCAGGCTGGGGTCGTCCCAGCAGAAACTCTCCGTGAGGTAAACAGTCATGCGTGTATTCGTCACCGGCGCCACCGGGTTCATCGGCAGCGCGGTCGTCCGCGAGCTGCTCGGCGCCGGGCACCAGGTGCTCGGCCTGGCCCGCTCGGACGCGGCCGAGGCGGCCCTGAAGGAGGTGGGGGTGGAGGCGTACCGGGGCGATCTGAACGACGTCGACGGGCTGCGGGCCGCGGCGGGAGTCACGGACGGCGTGATCCACACCGGCTTCAACCACGACGACATGCCCGGCGCCCTGCGCACCGAGCTCGCCGCGCTCGCGGCGTTCGGCGACGCCCTCGAAGGCTCCGGCCGCCCCCTCGTCATCAGCTCCGCCACCGGTGTGCTCACCCCCGGCCGCCTCGGCACCGAGACCGACGGCCCGGACCCGGCGGCGCCCGGCGCGCACCGGGGCGAGGCGGAGCGGGCCGCGCTGGCCCTGGCCGACCGTGGCGTACGGGTCTCCGCGATCCGGCTCTCGGCGTCCGTGCACGGCGCCGGCGACCACGGCTTCGTCCCGAACCTGATCGGCCTCGCCCGGGACAAGGGCGTCTCCGCCCACCCGGGCGACGGCGCCAACCGCTGGCCGGCCGTGCACCGCCTCGACGCCGCCCGGCTCTACCGCAAGGCCCTGGAGTCGGCCGACGCCGGTGCCGTCCTGCACGCGGCCGCCGAGGAGGGCGTACCGCTGCGGGCCGTCGCCGAGGTTGTCGGCCGCCGCCTCGGCGTGCCGGTGGTCTCTCTCGGCGAGGAGGAGGCGGCCGCCCACTTCGGGTGGATCCTGCGGTTCGCCCGCAACGACAACCCGACGTCGAGCACCGCGACCCGGGAGCGCTACGACTGGCACCCCCAGGAGCCCGGCCTGCTGGCCGACCTCGACCAGGACCACTACTTCGCCTGACCCACCGGGGACCGGCTCGGCCGGACCGGCCCACCAGGTCAGCCGGCCTTCGTATCGGATTCCCGCCGGCATCGGCCACCCGCGTGGCCGATGCCGGCGGGCATGCCCGGCCTCGCCGCCCGCCTCGGCTACAGCCCTCGCCAGGTCGAACGTCACCTTCTCGCCGAACTCGGCGCGGGCCCGCCGGCCCTGGACCGCGCCCAGCGCGCCCAGACGCTCAGACGCTCAGACGCTCAGGAGGGCGTGCCCGAGGCGGCCAGCAGCAGCCTCGCGGTGTCGTCCGCGCACAGTTGGAGCGCGCCGCCGACAATGCTCAGCACCTCGCGCTCCGCCGGGCTGTAGGGTGCGTCGGCCAGAGCGATTCTGGCGCCCTGCAGCAGGATCGACTCCCGTCCCGCCGAGGCGAGATGAGAGGCCAGCGGCTCCAGGGCCTCGTGCAGCTCGATGGCGAGCGCCGCGCCACAGGGACCCGGGTCGACGACGAACCGGCCGGTGTCGGCGACGAGCGCCTCGACCAGGCCCGTCAGCCTGTCCTCCGTGCAGTCCTCGAAACCGGCCGCGCGGGCGGCGAGCACGGCGGTGTGCCTGACCGTACGGGAGGAGGTGCCGCCGGCCACGAGCACGGCGAGCACGACGGTGTGGACGGCGTCCCGCAGCATCGCGGAGAAGCGGACGGTGGTGGGATGGTCGAGGATGTCCGTGCCGAAGTGGGCGTGGCAGGCGGTGCATTCGACGATCGGCCCGGCGGGTCCGCGGGAGAGAACGGGGACACCGAGGACGGTGAAGCGACGACGGCCCGTACGACGCCGGTAGTTGCGGTCGCCGCCGCAGTCGGGACAGAAGAACTCTCCGTCTCCGACGGTGTTCCAGGACGTGCGAATGCCGCAGATGCGCAGATTTCGGCCGCTTGGTCTATGAACTGGCAGCACGTCGCGCACCTCCGTAACGCTCCGGCAACATTGCCGCGTTGACGTGATGTTAGCCACATCTTTGAGGTGGCGTCAGCACCCCGGCGTGAGATCGCCATGACATGGCTGAACCCCGCCCACCGTGTCCGGTGGACGGGGTTCGTAAAAGCTCAGGTCAGCGCGTTGCGCGGTTCACAGCGGAGATAACCGCCTTGAGTGAGGCCCGAGTCGTGTTCGCGTCGATTCCGATGCCCCACAGCACCTTTCCGTCGATGGCGCACTCGATGTACGAGGCCGCCTGCGCGCTCGCGCCCTCGCTCATGGTGTGCTCCTGGTAGTCCAGCAGCCGGGCGTCCACGCCGACCGCCGCCAGCGCCTCGAAGAAGGCCGAAATCGGGCCGTTGCCGGTGCCCGTCAGCACCGTCTCCGCGCCGTCCACGACGGCCTGCACGGTCAGGGTGTCGCGCCCGTCCGTGTCGGTCGTGGTCTGGCCGGAGCGGAGCTGGATGCGGCCCCAGGAATTGTCGGGATTGGGCAGGTACTCGTCCTGGAAGACCGACCAGATCTGGCCGGGCGTGACCTCGCCGCCCTCGGCGTCGGTCTTGGCCTGGATGATCCGGGAGAACTCGATCTGCATCCGGCGCGGCAGGTCCAGCTTGTGACCGTTCTTGAGGACGTACGCGACACCGCCCTTGCCGGACTGCGAGTTGACCCGGATGACCGCCTCGTACGAACGGCCCACGTCCTTGGGGTCGATCGGCAGATACGGCACGGCCCACTCGATCTCCTCGACCGTCTTGCCGCGCGCCTCGGCGTCGGCCGCCATCGCGTCGAAGCCCTTCTTGATGGCGTCCTGGTGGGAGCCGGAGAAGGATGTGTAGACCAGATCGCCCGCGTACGGATGGCGCGGGTGGATCTCCATCTGATTGCAGTACTCGCTGGTACGGCGGATCTCGTCGATCGCCGAGAAGTCGATCTGCGGGTCGACGCCCTGCGAGAAGAGGTTCATGCCCAGCGTCACCAGGTCGACGTTGCCGGTGCGCTCGCCCTGGCCGAACAGACAGCCCTCGATACGGTCCGCACCGGCCATCAGCGCCAGTTCGGCGGCGGCGACGGCGGTGCCGCGGTCGTTGTGCGGGTGCACGGACAGACAGACGTACTCACGGCGGGACAGGTTCCGCGACATCCACTCGAAGCGGTCCGCGTGCGTGGACGGCGTCGAACGCTCCACCGTGGCGGGCAGGTTGAGAATGATCTCGCGGCCGGCCTCGGGCCCCCACACGTCCATGACGGCTTCGCAGACCTCCAGCGCGAAGTCCAGCTCGGTGTCGGTGAAGATCTCCGGGCTGTACTGGTAGCCGAAGACGGTCTCGGGGCCGAGGATCTTCTCCGCGTACTCCATCACCAGCCGCGTACCGTCCACGGCGATCTGCTTGACCTGTTCCTTCGTGCCGCGGAAGACGACTCGCCGGAAGGTGGGAGCGGTGGCGTTGTAGAGATGGACGGTCGCGCGGTGGGCGCCGCGCAGCGACTCGACGGTGCGCTCGATCAGTTCCTCGCGCGCCTGGGTCAGGACGGAGATCGTCACGTCCTCGGGGATCGCGCCCTCTTCGATGATCGATCGCACAAACGCGAAGTCGGTCTCGCCGGAGGACGGGAAGCCGACCTCGATCTCCTTGTAGCCCAGACGTACCAGCAGGTCGAACATCTCGCGCTTGCGCGCCGGTGACATGGGATCGATCAGCGCCTGGTTGCCGTCACGCAGATCGGTGGAGAGCCAGCGCGGGGCGGTGGTGATCCGGTTGTCGGGCCAGGTGCGGTCCGGGATGTCCACGGCCTCGTAGCGGCCGTACTTGTGGATCGGCATCCGGGACGGCTTCTGGGTGTGGGTCGCGTTGGTGATGGGCGTGGGGCGACCGACAGAAGGTGCAGACATTGCGCAGGGCTCCTCGTGTGTCCATTGGGGACGGCCGACGGGGCGTGATCACCGCAACGCCAGACTCCGCGGGGAGGGGGTCGGCCTACGACTACAGGCCCTCGCCGCGGCAGCTAAGGAGAAGCAGCCCGAAACGCATGATGTGTCGAGACTAGCGGAGCGGCGCCGTCCACGGAGTATCCGTATCAGCATGCGGGATCAGCGAGGTCAAGAGCGAATACCGACGGATCACCCCAACGAAGTGCGGCAGGTCACTCCATCTCAGCAAAGATGGTCGCATTGAGTGACAGAGCACTGACGGAGTGCCACATTGCTCGCATGAACGCCACCCACTCCGTTTTCTGCGCCATCGTCCCGCCTCATGTCCTCGACAAGCTCGCGCAGGCCGACGACCCCGCGCTCTCCGCGCCGGCCCGCCGCACCCTGGAGGCGGACGCCGCGCGGCGGACGCACCGCCATCTGTCGGTGACGGGAGGAGTCCGTACGGCCCGTGATCCGGCCGGTGCCAAGGCACCGGAGAGCCCTCGGCGGAGCATCTACGACTGCGAGCACCGCACCGTCCTGCCGGGCAAGAAGGTCCGCGGCGAGGGCGACGAGCCCGGTGCGGATGCCACCGTCAATCGCGCGTACGGCGGACTCGGCGCCACCCTGGAGCTGCTGCTGAAGGCGTACGGACGCAATTCGCTCGACGGCGCGGGGCTCGCGCTGACCGCCAGCGTGCACTACGACAAGCAGTACGGGAACGCCTTCTGGGACGGCGACCAGATGGTCTTCGGAGACGGCGACGGCGAGATCTTCCTCGACTTCACGCTGCCTGTCGATGTGATCGGCCATGAGCTGGCCCACGGCCTCACGCAGTACACCGCCAACCTCAGCTACTTCGGCCAGCCGGGCGCGCTGAACGAATCGGTGTCGGACGTCTTCGGCTCGCTGGTCAAGCAGTACACCCTGGACCAGACGGCCGAGCAGGCGGACTGGCTGATCGGCGCGGGCCTGCTCGCTCCCCGGGTCACCGGTGTGGCCCTGCGCTCCATGAAGGCGCCGGGCACGGCGTACGACGACGATGTCCTCGGCAAGGACCCGCAGCCGGCCACGATGGACGACTTCGTCCGTACGGGACGGGACAACGGCGGCGTCCACATCAACTCCGGCATCCCCAACCACGCCTTCTATCTGTTCGCCGAGCGCGTCGGCGGAAAGGCCTGGGAGCGGGCGGGCCAGATCTGGTTCGACGTGCTGACCGGCGGCGAGCTGCGGGCCGACGCGAAATTCGCGGACTTCGCCCGGCTGACCGTCGCGGCGGCGCGAGCGCGTTACGGCGACGGCGCCGAACACGAGGCCGTGCTGAAGGCGTGGTCCCAGGTCGGCGTTCCCACCGCATGAGGCCCGGGCGGCGGCTACCGCCGTCGTCCCCGACGCACTAGACAGGAACCATGCGTATCCAGGTACGGCGTACGGGCGGTTTCGCGGGGATCGAGCGCAGGGCCGAGGTCGACACCTCGGCCCTGCCCGATCCCCAGGCGTGGCAGGAGCTGGCCGAGCGGGCACTCGCGGACGGCCGGGAGGCTCCGGCCTCCGGCGTGCCCGACGGCTTCAGCTATGCGATCACGATCGACGGCCGTACGGTCCACTGCGCGGACCCACGGCTGTCGGAGGCGCAGCGGGCGCTGGTCTCGCGGGTCCTCAAAGAAGGCGCCTGAATCCTCAAAGAAGGCGCCTGAAGGAGAGGTGCCCGGCCGAGAGGCCGGCTGACGCGCGGCCCGGCGGCGCTGCGGCCGTGGTCAGAAGCCGAGCTTGGCGCTGCGGCCGTGGTCAGAAGCCGAGCTTGCGGAGCTGCTTGGGGTCGCGCTGCCAGTCCTTGGCGACCTTCACATGCAGGTCGAGGAAGACCGGCGTGCCCAGCAACGCCTCGATGTGCTTGCGGGACTTCGTCCCGACCTCCTTGAGCCGCTTGCCCTTGGGGCCGATGATGATGCCCTTCTGGCTGGGCCGCTCGATATAGACATTGGCGTGGATGTCGAGCAGCGGCTTGTCGGCCGGGCGGTCCTCGCGCGGCAGCATTTCCTCGACGACGACCGCGATCGAGTGCGGCAGTTCGTCCCGTACGCCTTCCAGCGCGGCCTCGCGGATCAGCTCGGCCACCATGACCTGCTCGGGCTCGTCGGTCAGATCGCCTTCCGGGTAGAGCGGCGGGCTCTCCGGGAGCAGCGGCACCAGCAGGTCCGCCAGCAGTCCGATCTGCTGATCGCCGACCGCCGAGACCGGCACGATCTCCGCCCATTCCAGGCCGAGTTCGCGGCCGAGCTGGTCGATCGCGATGAGCTGCTCGGCGAGCGTCTTGGAGTCGACGAGGTCCGTCTTGGTGACGACGGCGACCTTCGGCGTCTTCTTGATGGCGGCCAGTTCCTTGGCGATGAACCGGTCACCGGGGCCGAGCTTCTGGTCGGCGGGCAGACAGAAGCCGATCACGTCGACCTCGGCCCATGTCGTGCGCACCACGTCGTTGAGGCGCTCACCGAGCAGAGTGCGCGGCTTGTGGAGGCCAGGAGTGTCGACCAGGATGAGCTGCGCCTCGGGCCGGTGCACGATGCCACGGACGGTGTGACGCGTGGTCTGCGGCCGGTTCGAGGTGATGGCCACCTTCTGACCGACCAGAGCGTTCGTGAGGGTGGACTTGCCGGCGTTGGGACGGCCGACGAAGCAGGCGAAGCCGGCCCGGTGCGGGGCTCCGGCTGTCTCGGGAGAGGGGGTACGAGCGCTCATGGCGCCCATTCTCCCCGATCGTTTACGCGCCGCCGACCAGATTGCCGCCGTGGTCGTCGTCAGCCGGCCGTCACGGTCGTCCGCAGCACACCGTCGGGGCCTGCCACCAGGACCGGTGTGGCGGGACCGCCCAGATCACACACGGCCGCGCGGTCCTCGGCAGCGGCGGCCTCGGCGGTGGTGACGACGGCCGCCGCCTCCAGCGAGGTCGCGCCACTGGCCACGGCCATCGCGACCGCCGTCCGCAGCGCGCTGAGCTTGAGGGAGTCCAGTTCCACGGTGCCCGCGACATAGGTACGTCCGGTCTCGTCCCGTACCGCCGCGCCCTCGGCCACGCCGTTACGGGCGCGGGCGCTGCGGGCCAGAGTGATGATCTTGCGGTCCTCGGCGCCGAGGTCGGTGCTCTGTGTCATGTGCCGAGCATAGGCAGCGCACGGAGCGCTCCCGGCGACGGGTCACGACTGGTGGACGCGCCGCGCGGAGGTGGCCTATGCGTCAAAGTCGTATTCGAGAACGTATGACGCGGAGTCGAGCGTCATCTCGTTGACCTCCACCGGACGGCCCTCGGCAGCGAACGCCGTGCGGCAGACGAGCATGACGGGCGTGCCCGTGGCGAGGCTCAGTCGCCGCGCTTCGTCCTGGGACGGCATGCGTGAGCGGATCTCTTCCCTGAAGTGCACGGGTCTGAAGCCCAGTTCTCCGAGACGGGCATAGGTTCCACCGGGACCGGTGTCCTCCCGGCTGATGGCCGAACCCGCCACGAGGTCCGCCGGAAGGAAGCTGGCGGCCAGCAGAACCGGCTTTCCGTCGAGGACGAATCGCCGATTCCGTACGCACACGGCGTCGCCCGGCGCGATGCCGAGGACACGCGCGATCCGTTCCGGCGCGGCCTCCTCGGTCACGCTGACCTGATCCACGACGAGGGTCCGATCCTCGATGTCCGCCGACCAGATCGAGCGACCGGCGCCCCATCGCTCGCGCGAAAGCCGCTCGACACCGTGGCGCCTCAGCGGGCGAAACGACCGGACGAACACACCGGCGCCTTTGCGGGACTCGGCGATTCCCTCGTTCTGCAGCACTCCCAGCGCCTGCCGTGCGGTCATCCGGGCCACGCCGTGGGCAGCCATGAGGTCGTTCTCGCCCGGCAGCCGCGCACCCGGACCGTACTCGCCCGATTGAATGGCCTCGCGGAGCGTGTCGGCGATGCGCTGGTATTTCGGCGGACGGCCACTGTCCTCGGTCGCCATGGATGAAGCTCCTCCCTCTTCTCTGGCGACCCTAGCGACCGTACGACCGCGATACGGACGGCGTGCTGTGGACCGCGCTCCCTTGCGGTGTGCACGAATTCACGATCGTTGATCTGAACCCGGAGAACGCGACGCGCGGGTAGACCCATGAAAGGCCGGGCCGACAGAGCGGCTCAGGGCCGGTCGAGCCGGAGGCGCTGTGCCTTTGGCAGGCCCGCCACCACCAGGTCGTACGAGTCCTCGATCAGCTCCCGCACCATCCGGTCCGGCAGTCCGCCGACCGTGACCGTGTTCCAGTGGCGCTTGTTGAGATGCCAGCCGGGAACGATCCCCGGATGCGCCTCGCGGAGCCGGATCGCCTCCTCCGGATCGCATTTGAGGGCCACCTTCAGCGGGCGCTCCTCCAGCGCACTCAACGCGAAGATCTTTCCGGCCACCTTGAAGACCGTGAGCTCCGGATAGCGCGGGAAAGGTGTGTCCTCGAAGGCCCCGTTCTGCCCGAGGCAGCAGGCCCGGATCTCCCCCGGTGTCACTGAGCCGGGGCCTCCTCGCGCACCGGCTCCGCGAGCACCGTGACGATCTTGTTGCGACGGCCGGCCGGAGACTCGGCCGTCAGCCGGAGTATGCGGCCGTCCGGCAGCTCGACCCGGGCGCTGGCGCCCGCGATCGGGACCCTGCCCAGCGCCTTCGCCAGCAGTCCGCCGACCGTCTCCACGTCCTCGTCGTCGTATTCGTCGAGCCCGAACAGCTCACCGAGATCGCCGATGTCCAGCCGGGCCGTGACCCGGTAGGAGCCGTCGCCGATCTCCTCGACCGGCGGCAGCTCACTGTCGTACTCGTCGGTGATCTCGCCGACGATCTCCTCCAGGATGTCCTCGATCGTGACGATGCCGGCGGTGCCGCCGTACTCGTCGATGACGACCGCGACATGGTTGCGGTCCTGCTGCATCTCGCGCAGCAGGTCACCGGCGTTCTTCGTGTCGGGCACAAAGGCGGCGGGACGCATCGCCGTGGAGACCGGATCGGCCTCCGAGTCTCGGTTGATGTGCGTCTTCCTGACCAGGTCCTTGAGATAGACGATGCCGACCATGTCGTCCTCGTTCTCACCGGTGACCGGGATACGGGAGAAGCCGGAGCGCAGCGCCAGGGTCAGCGCCTGGCGGATCGTCTTGTAGCGCTCGATGCAGACCAGGTCGGTGCGCGGGACCATGACCTCACGTACGAGCGTGTCGCCCAGCTCGAAGACGGAGTGCACCATCCGGCGCTCGTCGTCCTCGATGAGGGACTCCTGCTCGGCGAGGTCGACCATCGCGCGCAGTTCGGCCTCGCTGGCGAACGGTCCCTTGCGGAAGCCCTTGCCCGGCGTGAGGGCATTGCCGAGGAGGATCAGGAGCTGCGGGATCGGGCCCATGACGCGGGCGAGCGGCAGCAGGACATACGCCGAGGCCGTCGCCGTGTTCAGCGGGTGCTGGCGGCCGATGGTGCGCGGTGACACACCCACCGCGACATAGGAGACCAGGACCATCACACCGATCGCGACGACCAGCGCCGCCCAGGTCTCCGCGAACTCGTTCAGACAGACATAGGTGACCAGCACGCCGGCCGCCATCTCGCAGGCGACCCGCACCAGCAGGGCCACATTCAGATAGCGCGTCGGGTCCGAGGCGATCTGCGCCAGCTTGGCCGCGCCCCGGCGGCCCGAGCGGACGGCCTCGGCCGCCCGGAAGCTGGAGACCCGGGCGAGGCCCGCCTCGGCGGAGGCCGCCAGCCACGCCACGACGACCAGCGCGACGGCTCCGACGATCAGTTGCGCGGTCACGAGACTGTCGGCGCGGGAGACGGGCCCGTGAGCCCCTGCTCGGCCCGCCAGCCGTCGATGATCGCCGCCTGGAGGCCGAACATCTCGGCCTTCTCGTCCGGCACCTCGTGGTCGTAGCCGAGCAGGTGCAGCACACCGTGGACGGTGAGGAGCTGGAGCTCCTCGTCCATGGTGTGCCGCGTCGGGGCTTCCTCGCCCTGCTTCAGCGCGACCTCGGGACAGAGCACGATGTCACCGAGGAGCCCCTGCGGCGGCTCCTCGTCGTCCTTGACCGGCGGGCGCAGCTCGTCCATCGGGAAGGACATGACATCCGTCGGACCCGGCAGGTCCATCCACTGCATGTGGAGCTGTTCCATGGCGGCGGCGTCCACGACGATCACCGAGAGCTCGGAGAGCGGGTGGATGCGCATCCGGGCGAGCGCGTAGCGGGCGACACCGAGGATCGCCTGCTCGTCGACCTCGGTGCCTGACTCGTTGTTGACGTCGATCGACATGGTGCGCTGTGGCTCTTTCGGTTAATGTCCCAGCCCGTTGCGGCTGTCGTACTTTTCGTACGCGTCGACAATACGGCCGACGAGCTTGTGCCGTACGACATCCTGGGACGTGAGCCGGGAGAAGTGCACATCGTCGAGGCCCTCCAGGATGTCCTGGACCTGACGCAGACCGCTCTTCGTGCCGCCGGGAAGGTCGACCTGGGTGATGTCTCCGGTGATGACGATCTTCGATTCGAAGCCGAGCCTCGTCAGGAACATCTTCATCTGCTCAGGGCTGGTGTTCTGTGCCTCGTCGAGAATGATGAAAGCGTCGTTGAGCGTCCGGCCACGCATGTACGCCAGCGGCGCGACCTCTATCGTGCCCGCCGCCATCAGGCGAGGGATCGAGTCGGGGTCGAGCATGTCGTGCAGCGCGTCGTAGAGCGGCCGCAGATACGGGTCGATCTTCTCGTAGAGCGTGCCGGGCAGGAAGCCGAGCCGCTCACCCGCCTCGACGGCCGGTCTGGTCAGGATGATCCGGTTGACCTGCTTGGACAGCAGGGCCTGGACCGCCTTCGCCATCGCGAGATAGGTCTTGCCGGTACCGGCGGGACCGATACCGAAGACGATCGTGTGCTTGTCGATCGCGTCGACATAGCGCTTCTGGTTGAGGGTCTTGGGTCGGATCGTCCGGCCGCGGCTGGACAGGATGTTCTGGGTGAGCACTTCGGCGGGCGTCTCGGGACCGTCCGCGCCGCCGTTCTCGCTCGCCCTGAGCATGGCGATCGAACGTTCCACTGCGTCCTCCGTCATCGGCTGACCGGTGCGGAGCACCAGCATCATCTCGTCGAACAGGCGCTGGACGAGCGCGACATCCGCCGCGCTGCCACTCGCACTGATCTCGTTTCCCCGGACATGGATGTCAGCGGCCGGGAACGCCTTCTCGATCACACGCAGCAGGGAATCCCCGGAGCCCAGGACTGTCACCATCGGGTGATTGGCGGGGACGGTGAACCGGGCACGTGCCTGCCCCTGCGCGGGGCTCTGGGCTGTAGGTGTCTGAGTCATGGGCCGGCTCTGTGGCCTGCACATACCTCCCGTTGCAGGGTTCTCGCTGCTCGACAACCTCTGAGGTACCAGCGTACGACTCCGCGCTCGGCAGGCCCTAGGGCTTTTCCGGTGCCATTCCTGGGAACTCTCCGTGGCCGGACGGCCCGGTGACGGTGCCGGAGAGCACCGGTCAGGCCGAGCGGCCGAAGCCGATCGTCGGTACGGCCCTGCGCAGCGGCCACGGTCTGGTCGGCGCGGGCAGCAGCTTCTCCAGGAAGGCGTAGCGCCGCAGCGCCGCCGGGTCCTGTTCCGGTGATCCCTGGACGTACTGCCACCAGGCCGCGACCTCCGCCCAGCCGGGCGCGGAGAGCGAACCGCCGAATTCCTGCACCGAGAGCGCGGCGGTCAGCCCGGCGAAGGCCAGCCGGTCCGCGAGCGGCCAGCCGGCGAGCGTACCGGTGACGAATCCGGCGACGAAGACATCGCCCGCGCCGGTCGGATCCAGGGCCTCCACGGCGATGGCCGGGACCTCGGCGGTGGCGCCGTTGGCACCGTCCACGGCGTACGCGCCCTCCGCGCCCAGCGTGACGACGGCGACCGGCACCCGCTCCGCGAGGACGCGTGCGGCGGTCCGCGGGCAGTCGGTGCGGGTGTAGCGCATCGCCTCCTCGGCGTTGGGCAGGAATGCCTCGCAGTACTCCAGATCGGCCAGTCCCGCCAGGTCCCAGCGGCCGGTCTCGTCCCAGCCGACATCCGCGAAGATCCGCGCTCCGGCGCGGGCGGCGCCGGCGATCCACTCCTCGCGGCGGCCGGGCGTCAGCGCGGCGACGGCGGCGCGCGCCCGAGGCGGGCACTCGGGCACGGCGCCTTCGGGAGGCGGGGCCTCATGGCCGTGCGAGACCATGGTCCGCTCGCCTTCGTAGGCCATGGAGACGGTGACCGGCGAGTGCCAGCCGGGGACGGTACGTGAGCGGGAGAGGTCGATGCCCTCGCCCTGTTCCAGCGCGTCCCAGCAGTACTCGCCGTAATGGTCGTCGCCGAAGGCCGCGGCGAGCGAGGTGTGCAGTCCGAGACGGGCCAGCGCGCTCGCCATATTGGCGATGCCGCCGGGGCTGGAGCCCATTCCCCGGGCCCAGGACTCCGTGCCGCGCACGGGCGCGGTGTCCAGGCCGGTGAAGATGATGTCGAGGAAGACCGTGCCCGTGAGATAGACATCACACTCCGGGTCGTCCGGGACGCGCAGTGCGCCGAGCGGATCGACATGGGCGGTGTGTTCCTGCGGGTCTCCGTTGGATGTGATCACGGCGGGCTCCCCGGTCGCGTGCGGATCCGGACAGTGTGCCCGATCCGCCGCGCCGGGGCCGGACGAAGGCGGTCTCCGACGCTTCCGTGTCAGCGGCCGCCGCGCCGGATCCAGGCCCTGGGCCGCGGCCTAGGCCGGGTCTGACACATAGCGCCGTCCGCCCGGAGGGCGGGGCCCGCGACGTCTGGTGCGTGCGGTCCCAAGGCGGAGGATCATCCGTGTACTGGACGTACTCGGATGACTCCGACAACGCGGTGAGCGTGCGTGCCAGGCGTCGCAGGCCAGGCGGGATGTGTCAGACAGGGCCTAAGGGGCCTGAGGGCTGTCCCGCTTGGGCAGGGACACGCGCGTCAGATCGGCGGCGACGGTCAGTTCGCCCTCGAAGCCCGCCGCTCGGGCCTGCCGCTCGAACTCGCCGGGATCGCCGTACCGCTGCGAGAAGTGGGTCAGTACGAGATGCCGTACGCCCGCCTCCCGTGCCACCCGCGCCGCCTGGCCCGCGGTGAGATGGCCGTGGTCGGTCGCCAGCCGGATGTCCTCGTCGAGGAAGGTCGACTCGATGACCAGCATGTCGCAGCCCTCGGCCAGCGCGTACACGCCGTCGCAGAGCCTGGTGTCCATGACGAACGCGAAGCGCTGGCCCCGGCGCTCCTCACTGACGTCGTCGAGAGTGACGCCGTTGAGTGTTCCCTCGCGCTGGAGCCGTCCGACGTCCGGACCCTTGATGCCGTGCGCGGCCAGCCGTGCCGGGATCATCCGGCGTCCGTCGGGCTCGGTGAGGCGGTAGCCGTACGCCTCGACGGGATGCGAGAGCAGATGTGTGTCCAGGATGTACGCGGGAGTCCTGGCGAGGATCCCGTCTCGCGTGACCGGCTCCTCGGCCAGCTCGACGGTCTCGCGGTAGGCGGTCGCGTACCGCAGCCGCTCGAAGAAGTGCCGGCCGCTCGCCGGATAGTGGGCGGTGATCCGGTGCGGCACCTGGTCGAGGTTGACGCGCTGGATCACTCCGGCCAGACCGAGCGAGTGGTCACCGTGGAAGTGCGTGACACAGATGCGGTTGATGTCGTGCGCGGCCACTCCCGCGCGCAGCATCTGCCGCTGAGTGCCCTCGCCCGGGTCGAAGAGAAAACCCTCGCCGTCCCATCGCAGCAGATAGCCGTTGTGGTTGCGGTGACGGGTGGGCACCTGGCTGGCCGTGCCGAGCACCACCAGTTCGCGTACGGACAACGCCGTTATCCGGGAGGCCAGTTGAGGCCGCGGCCGCCGAGCACATGGGCGTGCGCGTGAAAGACCGTCTGTCCGGCGCCGGCACCTGTGTTGAACACGATCCGGTAGCCGCTGGCGTCGGTCTTGTCCTGGGCGGCGACCGCGGCCGCCTCGGTCAGCACATCGGCGGCGATCGCCGGCTCGGCGACGGCGAGGGTCCCGGCGTCCGGATAGTGCACGCGCGGAATGACCAGAACATGGGTCGGAGCCTGTGGGTTTATGTCCCGGAAGGCGACGGTGGTCGCCGACTCCCGGACGACGGTGGCCGGCACGTCCCCCGCGACGATCTTGCAGAACAGGCAGTCGGCCTGTGGTTCTCCCGCCATGGTCCGGGCCTCCTCGAATCCGGCGGACATGCCGCCGGTCGCTGCTGACGATGCTGACTGAGTGACTCATTCACTGACTGACTGGCTGACCGGCCGGCTGATTCGCTGACGACGCCGCCGATCGGTACAGCGCATGCTATCGGCCGTGGCGCGGCCGGGCGATCAGGACCAGCGGCCCGTGCGGCCGAGCAGGAGAGCCGTGGCCGCCGTGCCCGCGGTGGAGGTCCGCAGGACGCTGCGGCCCAGCCGGTACGGCTTCGCGCCGGCCTCCGCGAAAGCCGCCAACTCCTCCGGGGACACGCCTCCTTCGGGTCCGACGACCAGCACGATCCGGCCCTCGGCGGGCAGCGGCGCGGTGGCCAGCGGCTCGCTGCCCTCCTCGTGCAGTACGGCCGCGAAGTCCGCGTCCGCGAGCAGCGCGGCCACCTGCCTGGACGACAGCGCGTCCATGACCTCTGGGAAGCGGAGCCTGCGGGACTGCTTGCCCGCCTCCCGGGCCGTGGACCGCCATTTGGCGAGGGACTTGGCGCCGCGCTCGCCTCTCCACTGCGTGACACAGCGCGCGGCCTGCCAGGGCGCGATGGCGTCGACACCGGTCTCGGTCATCGTCTCGACGGCCAACTCACCGCGGTCGCCCTTGGGAAGAGCCTGGACGACGGTGATCCGCGGCGACGGCTCCGCCTCCGTCCGTACATCGGTGACGTCGATGTACAGCCGGTCCTTGCCCTCGACCGCGGCGACCGTGCCGTACGCGCCGGTGCCCGCGCCGTCCGTCAGCACGATCTCCTCGCCGACGCGCAGCCGCCGTACGGAGACGGCGTGCCGGCCCTCCGGACCGTCCAGCGTGACCGAGCCCGGCCGGAGCGTGCCGCCTTCGACGACGAAGACAGGAGCGGTCACGAGTCGTTGCCCTGGATCAGCGACGACCTGGTGGCTTCGAGCTCGGCGGCGAGCAGCTCGACGAGCTGGCCGGCCGGCAGCTCACGGGCCATGCGGTGGCCCTGTCCCGCCCACAGCGCCATGCCCTGGGCGTCGCCCACCTTCGCCGCGGCCTTGCGCAGCCCGGCGGTGAGGTGATGGACCTCGGGATAGGCGGACGGAGCGTACGGACCGTGTTCGCGCATGAAGCGGTTGACGAGCCCGCGCGCGGGCCGTCCGGAGAAGGCCCGGGTCAGCTCGGTCCTGACGAACAGCGGATTGGTCATGGCCTGCTTGTGGACCACGTTGGCACCGGACTCCGGGCACACCAGGAACGCCGTCCCGAGCTGCGCCGCGTCCGCGCCCGCCGCGAGGACCGCGGCGATCTGGCCGCCGCGCATCAGGCCGCCGGCCGCGATGACCGGGAGCTGTACGGTCTCCCGCACCTGGGACACCAGCGAGAGCAGTCCTATGCCCGCGCCGTCGGTGGCCGGATCGTCGCGGTGGGTCCCTTGATGGCCGCCGGCCTCGATGCCCTGGACGGAGACGGCGTCGGCGCCCGACCACTGCGCGGTCTGCGCCTCTTCGGGAGTCGTCACCGTGACCACGGTGAAGGTCCCGGCCCGTGCGAAGGCGTCGAGGATCTCGCGGGTCGGGCAGCCGAAGGTGAACGAGACGACGGGCACGGGGTCGTCGAGCAGGATCGCCAGCTTGGCCTCGTAGCCGTCGTCCGAGCCGGCCTGAGGGTCGCCGAGCGGAGTCTCGTACCAGGTCGTCTCGCCGGCGAGCTGGTTCCGGTAGACCTCCACGGCCGCCTGGTCCGCGTACTGGCTCTGCGGCATGAAGAGATTGATGCCGAAGGGCTGGCCGGTGAGACCGCGAAGCTGTTTGACCTCTTCGTACATGCCGTCCGCGGTTTTGTATCCGGCGGCGAGGAAGCCGAGACCGCCGGCCTCGGAGACGGCCGCGGCGAGCTGTGGGCAGGAAGCGCCGCCCGCCATGGGGGCCTGCACGATCGGATACCGGCAGAGATCGGTCAGTGCGGAGGACATGGAGGCATCGTGCCATGCCCCTCGCGGCGGCCACGAATCGGCTCAGGGCCCGGCCCGCGCCACAGGAGCGGCGCGAGAACAAGCCAACCGGCGGAACACGCCGAAGGCCCGGGGTCAGTCCCCGGGCCTCCGTCGCGCCTGTGCCTACCGTCCGTTGAAGGCGTCCTTCAACCGCGAGAACAGCCCCTGCTGTCCCGGCTGGAACTGGCCGGTGGGCCGTTCCTCGCCGCGCAGCTTCGCCAGCTCCCGCAGCAGCCGCTCCTGCTCCGGGTCCAGCTTCGACGGGGTCGTCACCTCGACATGCACGATCAGGTCGCCACGGCCGCCGCCGCGCAGATGCGTGATGCCGCGTCCGTGCAGCGGGATCGACTGGCCGGACTGCGTGCCCGGCCGTACGTCGATCTCCTCGACGCCGTCCAGCGTCTCCAGCGGACACTTCGTGCCCAGCGACGCCGCCGTCATGGGAATGGTCACCGTGCAGTGCAGATCGTCGCCGCGCCGCTGGAACACCGCGTGCGGCAGCTCGTGGATCTCGACATAGAGATCACCGGCGGGACCGCCGCCGGGCCCGACCTCGCCCTCGCCGGCGAGCTGGATGCGCGTGCCGTTGTCGACACCGGCCGGGATCTTGACCGTGAGCGTACGGCGGGACCGGATGCGCCCGTCGCCCGCGCACTCCGGGCACGGCGTCGGCACCACGGTGCCGAAGCCCTGGCACTGCGGGCACGGCCGGGAGGTCATGACCTGGCCCAGGAAGGACCTGGTGACCTGCGACACCTCACCGCGGCCGCGGCACATGTCACAGGTCTGCGCCGAGGTGCCCGGGGCCGCGCCCTCGCCCGAACACGTCGTACAGACGACGGCCGTGTCGACCTGGATGTCCTTGGTCGTGCCGAAGGCCGACTCGTTGAGGTCGATCTCCAGCCGGATCATGGCGTCCTGCCCGCGCCGCGTCCGCGACCGCGGGCCGCGCTGCGACGCCGTACCGAAGAACGCGTCCATGATGTCCGAGAAGTTGCCGAAGCCACCGGCTCCGAAACCGCCCGCGCCACCGCCGCCGCTCGCCGAGAGCGGATCCCCGCCGAGGTCGTAGACCTGCTTCTTCTGCGGGTCCGACAACACCTCGTAGGCGGCGTTGATCTCCTTGAAGCGCTCCTGCGTCTTGGGATCGGGATTGACATCCGGGTGCAGCTCACGGGCGAGCCGCCGGAATGCCTTCTTGATCTCGTCCTGAGATGCGTCGCGGCGCACGCCGAGTACGGCGTAGTAGTCCGTGGCCACTTACGACTCCGCCAGGATCTGTCCGACGTAACGTGCCACTGCGCGTACCGCTCCCATCGTTCCGGGGTAGTCCATGCGGGTCGGTCCGACCACGCCGAGTTTGGCGACTGCCTCGTCGCCCGAACCGTAGCCGACCGCGACGACGGACGTGGAGTTGAGGCCCTCATGGGCGTTCTCGTGCCCGATTCGTACGGTCATGCCCGGGTGCTCCGCCTCGCCCAGCAGCTTGAGAAGCACCACATGCTCCTCCAGCGCTTCCAGCACCGGCCGGATGGACAGCGGAAAATCGTGTCCGAAGCGGGTGAGATTGGCGGTGCCGCCGATCACCAGCCGCTCCTCGGTCTCCTCGACCAGGGTTTCGAGCAGCGTCGCGAGGACCGTGGACACCGTCCCGCGGTCCTCCTGCTCGAACGACTCGGGAAGATCCTGCACAAGCTGAGGGACGTCCGCGAAGCGCCGTCCGACGATCCGGCTGTTGAGCCGGGCCCGGAGATCCGCGAGCGAGGTCTCACCGAAGGGCGCGGGACAGTCGATCATGCGCTGCTCGACCCGGCCGGTGTCCGTGATCAGCACCAGCATCAGCCGGGCCGGAGCGAGCGACAGCAACTCCACATGGCGCACCGTCGAGCGGGTCAGCGACGGATACTGGACGACGGCGACCTGCCGGGTGAGCTGCGCCAGCAGCCGTACCGTACGGCCCACGACATCGTCGAGGTCGACGGCCTTGTCGAGGAAGTTCTGGATGGCACGGCGCTCGGGCGAGGACATGGGCTTGACCCCCGCCAGCCGGTCCACGAAGAGCCGGTAACCCTTGTCGGTCGGGATGCGCCCGGCGCTGGTGTGCGGCTGGGCGATGAAACCCTCGTCCTCCAGCACCGCCATGTCGTTGCGGACGGTGGCCGGCGAGACACCGAGCTTGTGCCGCTCGGTCAGTGCCTTGGAGCCGACGGGCTCCTCCGTGCCGACATAGTCCTGGACGATGGCGCGCAGGACTTCGAGTCTGCGTTCGCTGAGCATCGCGCACACCTCCAGCTCGTCCGTCGGATGGGGCTTGGCACTCGGTCCACGGGAGTGCCAGTTCCCCCGCCTCAGTGTACGGCCGTTGGGTACACCCCTAGCAAGGGCGGCCACGCCATCTCGCGCTCACGTCGTCCGCTGCCGCTAGCGTCCTCGTATGAACGTGGCTTGGGAAGAGCGCGGCTGGGAAGGGCTGGCGGCGGCGGTCGGCAGACGCCGGCTGCCCGGCTGGGACGCGACGGTCGGCCTGGTGGCCGGTGACCACGCGGTCCTGTTGTACGACACGGGATCCACCGTGCGCGAGGGCGGTGAACTCCGCGACCAGACGAGCGCGCTGCTCGGCGGCCGGCGAGTGACGCATATCGCACTGAGCCATCCGCACTTCGACCATGTGCTGGGCACCGCGGCGTTCGCCGGCGCGGAGGTGTACGGCGCCGTCGGCGCGGCCGAGCTGCTGGCGCGGCAGGGCCCGGGGCTGTACGAGGACGCCGTACGTGAAGGAGTGGCGGCGCCGGAGGCCGCGGAGGCGGTGGAGCTGCTGGTACTGCCGCGGCACGCGGTGTCCGGCGAGGTGGCGCTGGATCTGGGCGGTCGCCGGGTGCTGCTGGCGAACGTCGGCCCCGGGCACACGGCTCATGACCTCGCCATGCTCGTGCCCGGCTCGCCGGATGTGGTCTTCTGCGGCGATCTGGTGGAGGAGTCGGGCGAACCGCAGGCCGGTCCCGACGCGATCACCGCCCGCTGGCCGGCCGCCCTGGACCGGCTGCTGGCGCTGGGCGGAGCGGACGCCGTCTATGTGCCGGGCCACGGGGCCGTGGTCGACGCGGCGTTCGTACGGGCGCAGCGTGACGCCCTCGCCGTACGTTTCGGCGCGTCTCCCCGGTAAGAGCTGTCCCGTGATCCCCGGCGGACGCAAGGGGACAGCTCTTGGCCGCCGGTGCGCCTATCGTCTGTCGAATGCGCAGCTACAACCCCGATCTGACGCCGCCGTGGAAACGCTCCACGCCCGCGCCCGAGGTCCCGGCGGAACCCGATCTGGTGGTCGAGGAGGTGTCGACGGGCTTCTGCGGCGCGGTGATCCGCTGTGAGAAGACCGCCGAGGGACCGACGGTCACACTGGAGGACCGCTTCGGCAAACACCGGGTCTTCCCGCTGGTGGAGCGCGGATTCCTGCTGGAGGGCCGCGTGGTGACCCTGGTCCGGCCGTCGGCGTCCGGACCGGCGCGGCCGGCCCGGACGGCTTCCGGCTCGGTCGCCGTGCCCGGCGCCCGCGCGCGCGTGGCCAGGGCGGGACGCATCTATGTCGAGGGCCGGCACGACGCGGAGCTGGTCGAGAAGGTGTGGGGCGACGATCTGCGCGTCGAGGGCGTGGTCGTGGAGTATCTGGAAGGCGTGGACGACCTCCGCTCCGTCGTCGCGGAGTTCGGCCCGGCGCCCGGTGCCCGGCTCGGCGTGCTGGTCGACCACTTGGTGCCCGGGTCCAAGGAGTCCGGGATCGCCGCTCAGGTGACGGGTCCGGACGTGCTGGTGGTGGGCCATCCGTACATCGATGTCTGGGAGGCGGTGAAGCCGTCCGCCGTGGCGATCCCGGCCTGGCCGTCCGTACCGCGCGGTGAGGACTGGAAGACGGGCGTCTGCCGGGCGCTGGGCTGGCCGGAGAACACCGGCGCGGCCTGGCAGCACATCCTGTCCCGCGTCCACTCGTACAGGGACCTGGAGCCCGCGCTGCTGGGATCGGTGGAACGGCTGATCGACTTTGTCACGGAGCCCGTGGCGTAGGGCCTGTCCGGCGCGACCGCACCGCGTCCGCGCCGGAAGTGCCTCAGTCCACCAGGTCCCTGACCACCGCGTCCGCCAGCAGCCGGCCGCGCAGCGTCAGCACCGCGCGTCCCGCCGCGAAGGGCTCCGGCTCCAGCAGTCCGTCCGTCACGGCCCGGCCCGCCGCCGCCAGCCCCGCCGGCGCCAGCAGCGACAGTTCGCAGCCGTCCGACAGCCGCAGCTCCAGCAGGACGCGTTCCACCCGGCGGTCCTCCGCGGTGAGGATCTCCCGGCCCGCGCCCGGTGAGCGGCCCTGGGCCAGCGCCGCCGCGTACGCGCCGGGATGTTTGACGTTCCACCAGCGCACACCGCCGACATGGCTGTGGGCTCCGGGACCCGCGCCCCACCAGTCCGCGCCGCGCCAGTACAGCTCGTTGTGCAGACAGCGGGCCGCCTCCGAGGTGGCCCAGTTGGACACCTCGTACCAGGAGTAGCCCGCCCGCGCGAGCACGGAGTCCGCGATCAGATAACGGTCCGCGTGCTCGTCGTCGTCCGTCATCGGCACCTCGCCGCGCCGGATGCGGCGGGCGAGCTGGGTGCCCTCCTCCACGATCAGCGCGTATGCCGAGACATGGTCCGGCCCCGCCCCGATCGCGGCGGCGAGTGACTCCCGCCAGTCGTCGTCGCTCTCTCCCGGCGTGCCGTAGATCAGATCGAGGTTCACATGCTCGAAGCCGGCCGCGCGGGCCTCCGCGACACACGCTTCGGGCCGGCCCGGAGTGTGCGTACGGTCCAGCACCTTCAGCACATGCTGCTTCGCGCTCTGCATCCCGAAGGAGATGCGGTTGAAGCCGCCCTCCCGCAGTGCCTCCAGATACGCCGGATCCACCGATTCCGGATTGGCCTCCGTGGTGATCTCCGCGTCGTCCGCGAGCCCGAACTCCGCACGGATCGTGCCCAGCATCCGTACCAGATCCCCGGCGGCCAGCAGCGTCGGCGTACCGCCGCCGACGAACACCGTACGGACCGGCCTCGGGTCGTCGCCCAGCACCTTCCTGGCCAGCCGGACCTCGTCGGCGAGCGTCTCGGCGTAGTTGTCGCGGGAGGCCAGCACGCCGCCGGAGCCGCGCAGCTCGGTCGCCGTGTACGTGTTGAAGTCGCAGTAACCGCAGCGGGTCGCGCAGTACGGAACGTGCAGATAGAAGCCGAGTGGCCGGTCCGTCGCGCCCTCCAGGGCGTGCCGGGGCAGCTCTCCGGTCTCGGGCATGGGGTCACCGTCGGGCAGTGCGGAAGGCATGCCCCCATTGTCCCGTACGCGGCAGGTGAGCCGTCCGCGTCACTCGGCCTGGAACACCAGCAGCGCCACATCGTCCTCCGGCGGTGTCTCGGCGAACTCGTGCACGGCCCGCCGTATCCGCTCCGCGACACCCTGCGCCGTCAGTCCCACACATCCCGCCAGGGCTCGTGCGAGCCCGTCGCCGTCGTCCAGCATCCGGGCGCCGGAGCGCCGCTCGGTGACTCCGTCGGTGACACAGAGCAGCGTGTCGCCGGGCTCCAGGTCGAAGGTGCTGCTCTCGTACGCCACCTTCTCGACGACTCCGAGCAGGAGCTGCGGGTCCGCGGCGGTCCGTACGGTCCCGTCGGGCCGCAGCAGCAGCGGCAGCGGATGACCGGCGCTCGCGAGGGTGCACCGTATCCGGCCTTCGGTGCCGGGCAGCGGCATCAGCTCGCCGTACAGCAGCGACAGGAAGCGGGACTGGCCGCCCTCGGACGGCGCGGTCGCGACGCCCGGCAGTGCCTGGCCGACGGCCGGCGCGACCAGCGGCGACGCCGATTCGGCCGCCTCCGTCGCGTCGTCGAGAAGCAGCCGGTTGAGACGGTCGAGTACGGCGCCGACGCGGTAGCCCTCGCGGGCGAGCAGCCGCAGCCAGGGACGGGCGAGGCCGGTGACGACGGCGGCTTCGGGACCGCTGCCCTGGACATCGCCGAGCATGAAGCACCAGCGGTCGCCGGGCGGGCACGGAAAGACGTCGTAGAAGTCGCCGCCCGCGAGACCGTGATCGCTCGGCTCGTACACCAGGGAGCTGGCGACACGCGGTATCCGGGCGACCTGGCTGGGCAGCAGTCCGCGCTGGAGGACCCGGCTGATGGTGGCCTGGCGGGCGTAGCGGCGGGCGGCGCCCACGGCCAGCGCCACCCGGCGGGCGAAGTCCTCGATGAGTGCGGTCACTTCGTCGGGCACACCGGTCTGTCCCGGCCGGCCCAGCATCAGCGTGCCGAGGCTGCGTCCGTTGGCGAGCAGCCGGCAGGCGAGAGCCACTCCGCCGGCACCGCCGCCCGGAGCCGGGTCACCCGGGTCGCGGACGCCGGGCCAGGGCACGCGGACCGGCCCGCCGCGCGGCGGGTCCGGCAGCCGCGGCGGCTCCTGCTCCAGGACCGCGCGCAGCGACTCGATCCGCGACTCGTCGGCGTGCCAGACACGCGCGAGCCGAGGTGCGGCGCCGGTCTGCGCGTTCTCGCCGTCCAGCCAGACCGCGCACCACTCGGCGAGCCGTGGCACCAGGAGCTGGCCCGCGAGTGCGGCGACCAGGTCCTCGTCGAGCTGCCCGGAGAGCAGTTCGGACGCCTCGGCGAGGAAGGACAGCGCGCCCCGGCCGGCCCATTCCGGATCGTCGCGCACGGTGCGCCGGGTGGCGGGAGCGAGTATCTCGGCGGCGCGCAGTCCTCGGCGCAGCGCCGGCTCCGCGCCCTGGCCCGCGCCCGCGTCCCGTCCTTCGAGCGGCAGCCGCGCCCAGACGGTCTTGAGCCCGGAGCGATAGGTGATGCCCCAGCGTTCGGCGAGCGCGGCGACGAGTTCGAGACCGCGGCCGTACTCGGGAGTGCCGGACGGCGCCTGTCCCCGCGCGTCGCTCTGGATGGCCCGCCCCGGATGGTGGTCGGACACCTCCAGGACGAGCGCGGCCGGCTCGTGGTCCTCCTCCGCCGGGCCTTCCTCCGGGTCCTCCAGGCGGCAGAGCAGCTCGACGGTGGTACCGGCGTGTACGACCGCGTTGGTGACGAGTTCGCTGACGATCACCACCGCGTCCTCCGCGAGCAGATCGGTGCTGTGCCTGCCCGGTGGACAGCCACCGTCGCCACGGCAGAAGGTGCAGGTGGCGAGGAGCCCGAGACTGGTCCAGTCCGCCAGCGCCGCGCGCGCGAAGCGGCGCGCGGCGGACGGGGCGAGCGGATTGCCGGGCAGGCTGGTACGTGACGTGGACCGCGTTTCCCTCCGTAACGGCACCTGCGATGCCGGACGGTGACGGGATTCACGCGGGATCGGAATGGGCCCCACTGCGGCTCCTGATCCAGTTGTGGCGATGTGCCGCTTACGATCCCGACAGAGTGACAGACGGCGGGCGCTCGCCGGGCGTGTTTGGAAAGGAGCGCCGTCCGCCCGGAATGCGGGGCGCGCGGTGTCCGGAAGAAGTGACGTATGTCCGTCGCGGACCGAGGCCGCCGCCGAGCACGGTGACCAGCCCGCGAGACACGGGGCCAAACCGCCGGAACGGCGTGCGAAATGGCTCCGAACAGAGGATTCTTGCCCCCTGGCCGAATCAGGGGCCGGACAAGGAGAGACCGGAATGAGCGGGAAGACAGCCACCATGGATCACGCGAGCATCCTTCTCGTCGATGACATGGAGGACAATCTCGTCGCGCTCGAATCGGTCCTGGCGTCTCTCGACGAGCCGCTGGTGAGGGCGCGTTCCGGCGAGGAGGCGATGCGGGCCCTGCTGCGGCAGCCGTTCGCGGTGGTCCTGCTGGATGTCCGTATGCCCGGCATGGACGGTTTCGAGACGGCTTCCCGGATCAAACGCCTCGACCGGGCCAAGGACACACCCATCATCTTCCTGAACGGCCCCGACTCCGACAGCGGTTACGCCTTCCGCGGATACGCGACGGGCGCGGCGGACTTTCTGACCAAGCCGTTCGATCCCTGGGTCCTGCGCGCCAAGGTCAGCGTCTTCCTCGATCTGCACCGGAAGAACCGCCAGTTGGAGCGGATGCTGGCGCGGGAGCAGGAGTGTCTGGGACAGATCGCCGACCGGCTCTCCTCGATCGAGGAGGAGTTACGGCGCGGCGGCCCGAACGAACTCGCCGTACTCGGCGGCCAGTTGGCGCGGATCGAGGACGCGCTGGACGAACTGCTCCGGGGCCGGGACAAATAGGCCGAGCCGGTACGGGACGGCGCCCCGGCCGCGCGCGGTCGTCCGCGCCGCCGTCCGGCTCAGGACTCCCGGGAGCCCTGGTACATCTCCTCGATCAGATACTTGTACTCACGCTCCACGACCGGCCTCTTGAGCTTGAGGCTCGGCGTCAGCTCACCGTGCTCGATGTCCAGATCGCGCGGCAGCAGCCGGAACCTCTTGATGGTCTGCCAGCGCTGGAGGCCCGCGTTGAGGCGCTTCACATAGCCGTCGATGAGCTGCTCGGCCGCCGCGGAGGCGACCACGTCGGCGTACGGCTTGCCCGCCATGCCGTTCTCCGCCGCCCAGCCGAGGATCGTCGGCTCGTCGAGCGCGATCAGCGCCGTACAGAAATTCCGGTCCGCGCCGTGCACCAGGATGTTGGAGACGAACGGGCACACCGCCTTGAACTGTCCCTCGACCTCGGCCGGCGCGATGTACTTGCCGCCGGACGTCTTGATCAGGTCCTTCTTGCGGTCGGTGATCCGCAGATAACCGTCGACGGACAGCTCGCCGATGTCTCCGGTGTGGAACCAGCCGTCGGGCTCCAGGACTTCCGCGGTCTTCTCGGGCAGTCCGTGGTAGCCCGACATGATCCCGGGGCTGCGCAGCAGGATCTCGCCGTCGTCGGCGATGCGCACCTCGGTACCGGGCAGCGGCTTGCCGACCGTGCCCGTGCGGTACGCCTCACCGGGGTTGACGAAGCTCGCGGCGCTGGACTCCGTCAGGCCGTAGCCCTCCAGGACATGGATCCCGGCGCCGGAGAAGAAGTAGCCGATGTCGGGCGCGAGCGCGGCGGACCCGGAGACCGCGGCGCGCAGCCGGCCGCCGAAGGCCTCCCGCAGCTTGGCGAAGACCAGCACATCGGCGGCCTTGTGCCGGGCTCCGAGTGCGAACGGCACGGACGCGTTGCCCGTACGGCGGAAGTTGTCCTGCGAGACCTTGGCGTATTCGCGGGCGACCTCGGCCGCCCACTGGAAGATCTTGTACTTGGCCGGGCCGCCGGCCCGCGCCTTGGCGGCGACGCCGTTGTAGACCTTCTCGAAGATCCGCGGCACGGCGGCCATATAGGTCGGCCGGACCACCGGAAGATTCTCGATGATCTTGTCCACACGGCCGTCGACCGCGGTGACATGTCCGACCTCGATCTGTCCGGAGGTCAGCACCTTGCCGAAGACATGGGCGAGCGGCAGCCACAGGTACTGCACATCCTCGCCGGTGACCAGCCCGGTCGCGGCGATGGCCTTGGCCATGTACGACCAACTGTCGTGCGGCAGCCGTACTCCCTTGGGCCGGCCGGTGGTCCCGGAGGTGTAGATCAGAGTGGCGAGCTGGTCGGCGGTGATGGCTCCGACCCGCTCCTTGACCGCCTCGGGATTCTCCGCCAGATAGGCCGTCCCGCGCGCCTCCAGATCGGCGAGCGAGAGCACCCAGCCGTCCGGATCGCCCTCGGCGGGCCGCGCGTCGTCGGCGTCGATCACCACGACATGAGCGAGGTTCGGCAGTTCGGCCCGGCACTCACGCGCCTTGGCGAGCTGGGCGGCGTCCTCCGCGAACAGCACCCGGCTCTCGGAGTCGGCGAGGATGTACGCGGACTCCTCCGTATTGGTCGACGGATAGACCGTGGTGGTCGCGGCGCCGGCGCACATCACACCGAGGTCGGCGAGGATCCATTCGACGCGGGTGGCGCAGGCGAGCGCGACCCGCTCCTCGGGCCGTACACCCAGCTCGATCAGCCCGCCGGCCACGGCGAACACTCGCTCGGCGGCCTGTCCCCAGCTCAGTGAGCGCCACTCGTCCGGGCCCTGGCCCGAGGCCGGCGGTACGGGATAGCGGTAGGCCTCCGCGTCCGGCGTGGCCGCCACGCGCTCAATGAAGAGGGCCGCGACGGACGGCGGCCGGTTCTCGATCAAGTTCTGTGTGTCGCTCACGACATCCTCCGGGCCCGCGGCAGCGCTGCGTGACTGACTGGTTGTGTGACTGGCGAGTAACTAACTGGCGAGTAACTACCGAGCAGTGATCAGACTAGAGGCCACCCGGCCGGCGCGTAAGAGGCAGCGACGCGCCGCTTCAAAACGAATTCGCCCCATCAACCACGGACGGGCCTCCACGCCACAGCGTGGGGCCCGTCCGGTGCGGCGACCCGCTTCGTCGCCCTTTTCCGTCTGCTTCCCGCCTCTTCGTCCCGCGCTGCTTCTTGTGCGTCCCGTGCTACTTCTTTGTCTTGCCGCCGCCGGATTCGTCGCTGGAGAGCACCGCGATGAATGCCTCCTGAGGGACCTCGACGCTGCCGACCATCTTCATCCGCTTCTTGCCCTCCTTCTGCTTCTCCAGCAGCTTCCGCTTCCGGGAGATGTCACCGCCGTAGCACTTGGCGAGAACGTCCTTGCGGATGGCGCGGATCGTCTCGCGGGCGATGACCCGGGAGCCGATGGCGGCCTGGATGGGCACCTCGAAGGCCTGGCGCGGAATCAGCTCGCGCAGCTTGGCGACGAGCCGCACGCCGTACGCGTACGCCTGGTCCCGGTGCGTGATGGCGGAGAAGGCGTCGACCTTGTCGCCGTGCAGCAGGATGTCGACCTTGACGAGCTGGGCGGTCTGCTCACCCGTGGGCTCGTAGTCGAGCGAGGCGTATCCACGGGTCTTGGACTTGAGCTGGTCGAAGAAGTCGAAGACGATCTCGGCGAGCGGCAGCGTGTAGCGGATCTCGACCCGGTCCTCGGAGAGGTAGTCCATGCCGAGCAGCGTGCCGCGCCGGGTCTGGCACAGCTCCATGATCGAGCCGATGAACTCGCTCGGCGCGAGGATCGTGGCCCGTACGACCGGCTCGTACACCGCGTCGATCTTGCCTTCGGGAAATTCGCTCGGGTTGGTGACGGTGTGCTCTTTGCCGTCCTCCATGATCACGCGGTAGACCACATTGGGCGCGGTCGCGATCAGGTCGAGGCCGAACTCGCGCTCCAGCCGCTCCCGGATCACGTCCAGGTGCAGCAGGCCGAGGAAGCCGACGCGGAAACCGAAGCCGAGGGCCGCGGAGGTCTCCGGTTCGTAGACCAGGGCCGCGTCATTGAGCTGGAGCTTGTCGAGAGCGTCACGCAGCTCGGGATAGTCCGAGCCGTCCAGCGGATAGAGGCCGGAGAACACCATCGGCTTGGGATCCTTGTAGCCGCCGAGCGCCTCGGTCGCGCCCTTGGTGAGCGTGGTGATCGTGTCACCGACCTTGGACTGGCGGACGTCCTTCACACCCGTGATCAGATAGCCGACCTCGCCGACGCCCAGACCGTCCGCCGGGAGCATCTCCGGAGAGTTCGTGCCGATCTCCAGCAGCTCGTGCGTGGCGCCGGTGGACATCATCCGGATGCGCTCACGCTTGTTGAGCTGACCGTCGATGACTCGTACATACGTGACGACACCACGGTAGGAGTCATAGACGGAGTCGAAGATCATCGCGCGGGCGGGAGCGTCCTCGACGCCCACCGGCGACGGAACGTCCGCGACCACCCGGTCGAGCAGTACGTCCACACCGACGCCGGTCTTCGCCGAGACCTTGAGGACGTCCTCCGGCTGGCAGCCGATGAGGTTGGCCAGTTCCTCGGAGAACTTCTCCGGCTGGGCGGCCGGCAGGTCGATCTTGTTGAGGACCGGGACGATGGTGAGGTCGTTCTCCATCGCCAGATAGAGATTGGCGAGGGTCTGCGCCTCGATGCCCTGGGCGGCGTCGACCAGCAGGACGGTGCCCTCACAGGCCGCCAGCGAACGGGACACCTCATAGGTGAAGTCCACGTGGCCCGGCGTGTCGATCATATTGAGGATATGGGTCTTGCCCTGGCCCTCACCCGTGTTGGGCGCCCAGGGCAGCCGGACCGCCTGGGACTTGATCGTGATGCCACGCTCGCGCTCGATGTCCATCCGGTCGAGGTACTGAGCGCGCATCTGCCGCGAATCGACGACTCCGGTGAGCTGGAGCATCCGGTCGGCGAGCGTCGACTTGCCGTGGTCGATGTGCGCGATGATGCAGAAGTTGCGGAGCAGCGCCGGGTCCGTACGGCTCGGCTCGGGCACGTGGATAGGGGTCGCGGGCACGCAGGGTCCTGATTCTTGAGACGCGCGGCGTCTCGTCTCGGGTCGACTCGGATCGATACGTAGGCTCCATCGTCCCACGGGTGCGGGACTGCGCCCGGTTTGGGACGGTCGGAAGGTCACTGGTAGCCTGAACAGCTGTGTCTCGTGCCGTCTCGGTACGGGACGGCTCAGTCAGAGATCATCGAACCTGAAAAGGCTCTTTCGTGGCGAACATCAAGTCCCAGATCAAGCGGAACAAGACGAACGAGAAGGCACGCCTGCGCAACAAGGCTGTCAAGTCGTCGCTCAAGACCGCGATCCGCAAGGCCCGTGAGGCCGCTGCCGCCGGTGACGTCGAGAAGGCCACCGTGGCCGCTCGTGAGGCGTCCCGCAAGCTCGACAAGGCTGCCTCGAAGGGTGTCATCCACAAGAACGCCGCCGCCAACAAGAAGTCGGCGCTGGCCGCCAAGGTTGCCACCCTCCAGGGCTGAGCGCTCTCTTGATTTGATCGCCGGACGGGACTCAGCGGGCCCTCTCTACCGCTCCTGACCGGCATCTCCGAACTCGCACGCGACTGCGTTCGCCACGCGGGTGCGAGTTCACCCGGGTTACGCCAAGGCCCCGGTGCCGTCCTTTCCCAGGACGCGCCGGGGCCTTCGGCTTTCCCGGGTACGGCGTGCGCGGGACGCGGTGTGAGCGGGACGCGGTGCGAGCGGGACGCGGTGCGAGCGGGACGCGGTGCGAGCGGGACGCGGTGCGAGCGGGACGCGGTGCGAGCGGGACGCGGTGCGAGCGGGACGCGGTGCGAGCGCGGGCCCGGGATGACGGGACGGCGCCGCTCAGTGGCCGGAGCGGGCCGCGCGCACGATGGCGACGACCGCCTTCTCCAGTGCGTACTCCGGGTCGTCGCCGCCGCCCTTGACACCCGCGTCGGCCTCGGCGACGGCCCGCAGCGCCGCCGCCACACCGTCCGGAGTCCAGCCGCGCATCTGCTGGCGCACCCGGTCAATCTTCCATGGCGGCATCCCCAGCTCCCGGGCGAGATCGGCGGGCCGGCCGCCACGGGCGGACGAGAGCTTCCCGATGGCGCGTACTCCCTGGGCCAGCGCGCTGGTGATCAGCACCGGGGCCACTCCGGTCGACAGCGACCAGCGCAGCGCTTCGAGGGCGTCGGCCGCCCGGCCCTCCACGGCCCGGTCGGCGACGGTGAAGCTGGATGCCTCGGCGCGGCCCGTGTAGTAGCGGGCGACGACGGCCTCGTCGATCGTGCCCTCGATGTCCGCGACGAGCTGCGACACGGCGCTCGCCAGCTCCCGGAGATCGCTGCCGATCGAGTCGACCAGGGCCTGGCATGCCTCCGGCGTGGCCGAGCGGCCGAGCGCGCGGAATTCGGAACGTACGAAGGTGAGCCGCTCGGCGGGCTTGGTCGTCTTCGGACAGGCGACCTCCCGGGCGCCCGCCTTGCGCGCGGCGTCCAGCAGGCCCTTGCCCTTGGCTCCGCCGGCATGCAGCAGGACGAGCGTGATCTCCTCGGCGGGAGCGTCGAGATACGCCTTGACGTCCTTGATCGTGTCGGCCGAGAGGTCGTGCGCGTTCCGTACGACGACGACCTTGCGCTCCGCGAAGAGCGAGGGGCTGGTCAGCTCGGCGAGGGTGCCGGGCTGAAGCTGGTCGGAGGTCAGGTCGCGCACGTCCGTGTCGGCGTCGGCGGCGCGGGCGGCCGCCACCACCTGCCGCACGGCGCGGTCGAGCAGCAGATCCTCCTGGCCCACGGCGAGCGTCAGCGGAGCGAGGAGATCGTCGGAGGAAGTCTTTCTGGTGGCCATCGCGGTCCAGCATCGCACGGGCCACCGACAGCCGAGGTCGGCGTCGGCAGGGGTTCGGCCGTCGACAGCGGCACCAGCACCTGGAGGCGAACGGAGCACGAAGCCGCGGTCGACGGCACCGCGCGCGCCGCCGGGTGACAGGACGCCGCCGGGTGACAGGACACCGAGATGTCCGACGGCGCCGCCGCGGCGCTCAGGGCGCTTCCCGCCAGCCTTCCCAGCCCGCGACGAACGCGTCCAGAGCCGCGCCGTCGATCCGCGCCTCCGGATCCTCCAGGACGACCAGCCACTGGGCGTCCTCGGCGTCGTCCTCGCCGGCGAGAGCGTCGCGTATCAGCAGCGGCTCCTCGGCCACCGCGAACTCCTCGCCGAGGGCCGCTGCCACCTCTTCCGCGGCATCGCGGTCGGGCAGCACCAGCACATGTCTCACATCGCTCACGGCGGCATTCTTCCAGGCGCCCGGAGTCCGGCTTCGCGCGCTCGGCTTCAGGCGCTCGGCTTCCGGCCTCGGCTTCCGGCGCTCGGCTTCCGGCGCTCGGCTTCCGGCGCTCGGCTTCGGGAAGTGGCCGGTGTCAGCTCTTGGGGACGATCTGGATATCCATCTCGATCTTGATGCTGGAGCCGACGACCGCGATGCCCCGCGCCAGCATCGACTGCCAGTTGACGGTGTAGTCCTCGCGGTGCAGTTCGGTGGTGGCACGGACGGCCGCGCGGGTCTCGCCCTCCATACCGTTGCCGATGCCGAGGTACTGGGCGTCGAGAGTGATCGTGCGGGTGACACCGTGGAGAGTGAGCGCTCCGGTGATCGCCCAGTTGTTGCCGCCCCGGTGCGCGAAACGGTCGCTGTAGAACTCCAGCGTCGGATAGTTGGCCACATCGAGGAAGTCGGCGGACCGCAGATGGTCGTCGCGCATCTGCACGCTGGTGTCGATCGACGCGGCACCGATGACGACATGCATCGCCGTCTGCTCCATCGTCTCGCCGATCCGGATCGCGCCGGCGAAGTTGTCGAACCGGCCGTGCACACGCGCGAGTCCGATGTGACGCGCTATGAAGCCGATCCGGGAGTGGGCCGGTTCGATCTCCCACTCACCGGGGACCGGCAGCGGAAGCGAGGGCGCGATCTGGAGCGTGATGTTCCCGAGGTCGGAGTGCTGCCCGCCCTCGGTGACCGACGCGTTGCCGCGGTGCGGACTGAAGCTGTCGGCCGAGATGGCCAGCCGGTACTCCCCGACCGGGACCATCGCCACGATCATGCCGAAGGGATCGGTCTCACCGCTCACGATCTTGCGACCGTTGCTGTCGCTCACCGTGAACTCGGCCTGTCCGACAGGCTCGCCGACCGGGTCGAGGACACGGCAGCTCAGCAGACCCGCGCCAGGCGGCACGGACAGCCCGACCAGTTGATAACTACCCTCGTGAGCGGCCGTCCGTCGGCCGAGCAGGCGGCTGATCATGCGCTACGTACCCCTGTGCGATCGGGCTTTGCGGGGCCGCGCACGGCAGGACATCTTCGTCGGGGCGGCGGCCCATGACGAATAGGCATTCGATCACCCTTGCCGTGTTCGTGGCAAACGTACCGACAGGTAGCGAACTCGGCTACTACACGCCGTTACTGAAAGGCGTTCGAAGCACAGGCACTCGGCCGAGCCACAACCCGAGACGCTCTCGACAGACGGCCGGCATCTCCTCCTCACCGACCAGCAGCCACTCCCGGCGGCCGTTGTGCACCGTGGTGACAAGTCTGTCTCCGCTGAGAGTGACGCGGCCGTCGTCGGTGAGCAGCGAGCAGACGAGCGAGACAGTGAAGTGCGAGCGCGGCGACGTGCGGTGGTACCAGGCTCCCGCCTCGAAGTCGGCCAGAACCCGGGTCCGCGTTTCGAGACGGTACCGCGCCTCGCCGTCCCGGCGGACGTCCAGATCGCCGCCGGGTGCCGCGACGATATGTCCGGCGCCGGGCCATGGCCCTGTCTCCGCGGTCTGCTCGGTCGCGTCGGCCTGCTCGATCTGCTCGATCTGCTCGGCCTGCTCGATCTTCGTTGACCGCCCCGGGACCGCACCCGACCACGCGGCACCGCCGCCAGCCCGCGCCCGGCTCCCGTCACCGCGATCGCGCCGTCCGTGTCCGTACGCAGCACCACCGCTCCTCCGGCGCGAAGCGCGTCGACGGTCCGGGACGAGGGGTGGCCGTACGAGTTGTCGCTGCCCACCGAGATCAGCGCGAGCCGAGCGCGGGCGCCACGGAGCAGTCCCGGATCCTGGAAGGAGGAACCGTGATGAGCGACTTTGAGCACATCGACCGGCGGCAGTGCCGGCCAGTCGCGCAACAGCCCCTGCTGAGCAATGGGTTCGAGATCGCCCAGCAGCAGCAACGTGGGACCTCGGGCGATACGTACGAACAGGGTGACGCTGGAGTTGTTCACCTCTCCGGTGACCGCTCCCGGCTCTGCTCCCGGCCACAGGACCCGCCAGGTGAGCGGCCCGATCCGCCGCTGCTCTCCCGGCCTCGCGCGGATGACAGGGATCCGCGCCGCGGCGGCGGTCCTTCGTACGAACGCGCGCTGCTCCGGCGGCTCTTCCAAGGTCGTCGTCTGGATCGCGCCGACCGACCTGCCGCGCAGCACACCGGGCAGCCCGGCGACATGGTCGGCGTGGAAGTGGGTGAGCAGCAGTAGCGGGACACGGGTGACGCCGAGATCGCGCAGACAGCGATCGGCCGGTTCAGGATCGGGACCGGCGTCCACGACCACCGCCGTACCCTCACCGGCCGACAGCACGACGGCGTCGCCCTGGCCGACGTCACACATCGCCAGCGACCATCCCGGCGGCGGCCATCCGGTGACGATCCGGGCGATCGAAGGAGGCCGAAGGACCGCGAGCAGCAGAAGTACCGCACACGCGGCGGCCGTCCAGGGATGGCGCGGCAGCCATCGGCCGGCGAGCAGGACAAGAACCGTCAGGACCCCGAGCAGCAGCCCACCCCACCAGCCGCCGGGCCAGGAGATCTCCGCACCCGGCAGTGCCGCGCCACGGCGGGCGACGGACGCGATCCAGCCCGCCGGCCAGCCCGCGCATCTGGCCAGCACCTCAGCCACGGGCAGCGTCGCCGGCGCCGTGGCGAGTGCGGCGAAACCGAGGACCGTGGCGGGCGCCACCGCCACCTCGGCGAAGAGATTGCACGGGACGGCCACCAGGCTGACCCTGGACGCGAACACGGCCACCACAGGGGCGCAGACGGCTTGCGCCGCTCCCGCCGCGGCCAGGACCTCAGCGAGCCGCGGTGGCACTCCGCGCCGCCGCAGCGCGGCGCTCCATCTCGGTCCGACGGTGAGGAGGGCGCCGGTGGCCAGTACGGAGAGCAGAAAGCCGTAACCGCGGCTCAGCCACGGGTCGTAGAGCACCAGCAGCAGTACAGCGGCGGCCAGCGCGGGCAGCAGTGACCTGCGACGGCCCGTGCCGATGGCGAGGAGAGTGATCAGCCCGCAGGCCGCGGCCCGCAGCACACTGGGCTCCGGCCGGCAGACGATCACGAACACGAGCGTGAGCGCCCCGCCGAGCAGCGCGGTCGACCGCAGCGAGATCCCCAGCCGCGGCGCGAGCCCGCGCCGCTCGGCTCTGATGGCCAGCCCCGGCGGCCCGATCAGCAGAGCGAGCACCACGGTCAGGTTGCTGCCGGACACGGCCAGCAGATGAGTGAGGTCGGTCGCCTTGAACGCGTCGTGCAGCTCGGGCGGCACTCGCGAGGTGTCACCGACGACCAGGCCGGGAAGAAGCGCGCGGGCATCCGGTTCGAGTCTGTCGGTCGCCTCGCGCAGTCCGGCGCGGAGTGCTCCGGCCGTCCGCTGCACCCGGGTCGGCGGCCCGGTGACGCACGGCGGCCCGACGCCCTCCATCCGTAATGCCGCGGCGTAGCGGTCGTCCTCGTACGACGGCGGCGAAAGTCTGCCGGTCGCCCGCAGCCTGGTGGAGGGCAGCAGTCGCTGCCACCGGCCGGAGTGCTTGCCGGGCGCGGCGAGCAGGAGGACCGGCGTCCGGACCGTGGTGACCTCGCCGTCGGGCGCCGTCACCCGGGTGATGTCGGCGTCGAGGACAAAGCCGCCGCCGGTCATCCTGTTCCCGTGGACCCTGGGACGGACGGGACGCGGATCGGAGGTGACCGTCAGCTCCACGGTGACCCGCGCGTACCGCTCCGCGAGCTCCGGCACCGGTCCCCGGCGTGTATCGGCCCCGTGCCACCCGGCGGACGCCGCTCCGGCGGCGGCGCACAGCAGCGCCGTGGCGACCGCGGTGCCGTTGAGCCGCCTCCGGACGGCCCGGTCGGCGGCCCGGCGGTCCGCGGAGATGTCTTCGCGCCGCCGTCTCCTGAGGCGCGCACCGCGTGCCAGGAGCAGCCCGGCCGCCAGAAGGCAGGCCGCCACGGCGGCCAGGATCCAGCGTCCCGGAGCGCCCAGCGCCAGAGCCGCCGCGGCCCATGCCGCCAGCGCGGGCGGGACCAGGCGCAGATCCGCGGGAGCCTCCTGACGCGGATGGGCGGCCCCCAGGCGGTGGGCCGAAGCCGCGTGGACCTCGGCGCGCGTCATGGGCGTACGAGAGGCTCAAGGTCCGCGAACCTGCGCTCGCCGATGCCGTTGACCTCGCGGAGCTCACCGATGGACCGAAAGCCTCCCCGCTGGGTGCGGTAGTCGATGATGCGGCGGGCAAGCACCGGACCGACCCCAGGAAGCGTGTCGAACTGTTCCACCGTGCCGGAGTTAAGGCTCACCGGCCCGGCACCCTGCGCGCCACCACCACCGACACCACTGCCTCCGCTGACACCGCTGACGCTGCCGCCACCACTGGCACTGCCGCCCGCGCCCGACCCCGGTGGCGCCGGACCTCCGACCACCACCTGTTCGCCGTCCATCAGCACCCGCGCCCTGTTGAGTCCGGTGAGGTCCGCACCAGGCTTGACCCCTCCGGCCGCGCGCAGCGCGTCGGCGACCCGTGATCCGGCCGGCAGCCGCAGCACGCCAGGCCGCCGCACCTTCCCGCCCACATCCACCACGACACGCTTCAGCTCCGCCGACGGCGAGGATTCCGGGACAACGCTCGCCGCGCGGACCGGCTCCGGTGCGCTGACGGCTTGCGGACGCGCGGTCCAGAAATGCTGGGCCGCCAGGACCGCGGCCACCACCAGGACGACGGCGAGCGCGGCGAGCGTCCTGGGCTCCAGGCCGCATCTCAGCATGACCCACATCGGCAGACGCTCACGCACCGCCGGACCCAGCCGCTCCCGCCGTCGGCCCGTCCCGCCGGCCGCGTCTCCTGCGCCGAGAGAGACCGTGTCCACGTCGGCCGGCGCGTCGGCGGGACGGCCCGCCGCCGGAGCACCGGAGAAAAGAGCCTCCGCGCGGCTTCGCGCGGTTGTCGGAGCAGCGTTTGTCGGAGCAGCGGTCGCCGGAGCAGCGGGCACTGGAGTCACGGTCGCCGGAGCAGCGGTCGTCGCGCCTGTCGTACCGCCGGCGCGGCCCACGGCGTACGACAGCGCCGGACCCCGGCCGGTCCGGACAGTGCCCCGGCGAGCGCGGCCATGACGGCCGCGGCCGTCGGATCCCGGAGCACGGCCCGGGCCACTGGTTGCTGAGCGTGTTCGAAGAGCCATGCCACGAAACGGTAGGCACATCCGCCCGACCTCGCCGAACAGGCCCATTTTCCGTGGATAACCCGCTGGTTGTGGACAACTTCGTCACCCGAACGAGAGCCAACACCAGAGAACCAATGCCAGAGAGCCAATGTCAGACAGCCAACGCCAGACAGCCAGCGCCCGTGAGAGTCAGCACCCGCGGACCCGACCGTCACCGCGACTCCGGACCGTCACCATCCCTCCGGACCGTCACCATCCCTCAGGACCGTCACCATCCCTCAGGACCGTCAGCGCGGCGAGATCACCGCTCCCAGCAGCCCCGGCCCCGTGTGCGCCCCGATCACCGCGCCGACCTCGCTGACATGCAGATCCGCCAGGCCCGGCACCCGCTCGCGCAGCCGCTCGGCGAGCGTCGCGGCCCGCTCCGGCGCCGCGAGATGGTGCACGGCGATGTCCACCCGCCGAGTGCCCGCACGTTCGGCGACGATCTCCTCCAGCCGCGCGATCGCCTTCGACGCCGTACGTACCTTCTCCAGCAGCTCGATACGCCCGCCGTCCAGTTGCAGCAGCGGCTTCACCGCGAGCGCCGAGCCCAGCAGCGCCTGTGTCGCGCCGATCCGGCCGCCCCGGCGCAGATAGTCCAGCGTGTCGACGTAGAAGTACGCCGAGGTGTCCGCGGCCCGCTTCTCCGCGGCGGCCACCGCCTCGTCCAGCGTGCCGTCCGCCTCCGCCACCTCGGCGGCGGCCAGAGCGCAGAAACCCAGCGCCATCGCCACCATGCCGGTGTCCACCACCCGTACCGGTACCGGCGCGTCCTTCGCCGCGAGCACCGCGGCGTCGTACGTCCCGGAGAACTCGGCCGACAGATGCAGTGAGATGATTCCGGTCGCACCGCCTTCGGCCGCCGCCCGGTACGCGGCCGCGAAGACCTCGGGAGCCGGGCGTGACGTGGTCACGGAGCGTCGCTTCTGGAGTGCCACGGCCAGCGAACGGGCCGAGATCTCGGTGCCCTCCTCCAGCGCGCGGTCGCCGAGCACAACGGTCAGCGGCACGGCGGTGATGGCATGCCGCCGCATCGTCGGCGGCGGCAGGTAGGCCGTGGAATCGGTGACGATCGCGACATGGCGGGACATGACCGGGAGGTTACCTGTCGTTGCCCCCGGTCGGCAGCCCGGCCCCGCCCCAATGATCGATTCAGTCCCGACCCGCGTCGGATACTGATCCGTTCCGCCCGTTCTCTGCCTGTTCGCCGACGCGTCGCCTCACCAGCACACACGCCGTGTGACATCGCGGGCCGGGATGTGGTGCCGCGCGCGGCGAAGTCCTACAGCGCCTGCCGGCCTTCGCGCCGCGCGGTCGTCAGTTCGTGGTCTCCGGCCTCGCCTGTCTGGGCGGCTTCTGCCAGGGATACGCCGTCCGCCGCTGCGGATCGGACGGCTCGATCGCCTGCGGCCCGGCGGCCGGCGGCGGCTCGGGCCATACCTGGTCGGTGACCGTCGGCCCCGGCTTCTCCGCCCGGTCCGCCTCGGGCTCCGGCCACGGCGCCTCCCGCTCGGGCTCCGGTTCCGCCGTCGACCAGTGGCGCAGCGCGCCGGACTCCACATCGATCTGCGCGCTCAGCGACGACAGATCGTCCTCCGCGAATTTGCGCGCCCGGTCGCGCGCCGCCCAGCGCAGTGAGTCCGCCGAACGCGTGATCCGCTCCGTGCGCTCCCGCAGTTCCTGAAGGCGCTCGGCGACCCTGGCCCGGTCCGGCTCCCGCTCAAGCTGTCTCAGCTCGTCGTCCAGCTCACGGCCGTGCGCGCTCAGCCGCTGGAAGAGACTGACCGACTCCGCCAGCGACGCGTCCTCGGCCGAACCGGCCTGGAGCGCCTCCTGCGTGGAGCGCATCGAGGTCCGCAGCTTCAGCCGGAGCTGCGCCAGCTCGCCCGCGACACCGACCTGCCCGAGGCTTCTCGCCCGCAGCGTCGTGTCCTCGACCGTACGGCGCGCCTGCGAGATCGTACGGTCCACGCCACGCTTCGCGGCACCGATCGCCTTGACGCCCGCGTACACCCCGAGCCCCACGAATACGACGAAGAGCAGCGCCAGGATCAGGATCGCGGCTTCCATAAGCGCCCCTTCGTCGTCGACTGTGCTTCTTCCACCGTAAACGGAGCGGGCAGGCGAAGGGTTCCGTAGAACCTTCAACCTGCCCGCCGGAAAGAGCCCGGATGCCCGCGAACCGGCGCCCGGCGCTCAGGAGCCGCGTGAGGATCTACGCGGGAACGATGTTCACCAGCTTGGGTGCCCGCACGATCACCTTCCGGATGCCCGCGCCGTCGAGCGCCGCCACCACCGCCGCGTCACCCAGCGCCAGCGCCTCCAGCTCCTCGTCCGAAATCGACGGAGAGACCTCCAGCCGCGCCTTGACCTTGCCCTTGATCTGCACCACGCAGGTCACGGCCTCGTCGACGACATACGCCGGGTCCGCGACCGGGAAGTCCTGGTGCACGACCGAGCCGGAGTGGCCCAGCCTGCGCCACAGCTCCTCGGCGATGTGCGGAGCCAGCGGCGCGATCAGCAGTACGAGCGGCTCGGCCACCGCCCGCGAGACCGGCCCGCCCGTCTTGGTCAGATGGTTGTTCAGCTCGGTGACCTTGGCGATGGCGGTGTTGAAGCGCATCGCCGCCATGTCCTGCGTGACTCCGTCGATCGCCTTGTGCAGCGCGCGCAGCGTGTCCTCGCCGGGCTCGGTGTCCACGACGGTGACCTCGCCGGTCGTCTCGTCGACGACATTGCGCCACAGCCGCTGGAGCAGCCGGTACTGTCCCACCACCGCACGCGTGTCCCACGGCCGCGAGACATCCAGCGGGCCCATCGCCATCTCGTACAGCCGCAGCGTGTCCGCGCCGTACTCGGCGCAGATCTCGTCGGGAGTGACGGCGTTCTTCAGGGACTTGCCCATCTTGCCCAGGACCCGGCTGACCTTCTCGCCCTGGTACCAGTATCCGCCGTCGCGCTCTTCCACCTCGGTGGCCGGCACGGCGATCCCACGGCTGTCGCGGTAGACGAACGCCTGGATCATGCCCTGGTTGTACAGCTTGTGGAACGGCTCGACCGACGAGATGTGCCCCAGGTCGAACAGCACCTTGGACCAGAAGCGCGCGTACAGCAGGTGCAGTACCGCGTGCTCGGCGCCGCCCACGTACAGATCGACACCGCCGTGCGGCTGACCCTCGCGCGGGCCCATCCAGTACTGCTCGATGGCCGGATCGACCAGCTTCTCGCTGTTGTGCGGGTCCAGATAGCGCAGCTCGTACCAGCACGAACCGGCCCAGTTCGGCATGGTGTTGGTCTCCCGGCGGTAGCGCTTGACGCCGTCGCCCAGGTCCAGCTCGACATTGACCCAGTCCGCGTTCCGCGACAGCGGGGTCTCGGGCTGCGTGTCCGCGTCGTCCGGGTCGAACGTACGCGGCGAGTAGTCCTCCACCTCCGGCAGTTCCAGCGGCAGCATCGACTCGGGCAGCGCGTGCGCGATGCCGTCCTCGTCGTACACGATCGGGAAGGGCTCGCCCCAGTAGCGCTGGCGGCTGAACAGCCAGTCGCGCAGCCGGAAGTTGACCGTGCCCTCGCCGATACCGCGCGCCGCCAGCCACTCGGTGATCCTCGCCTTGGCGTCGACGACACCCAGGCCGTCCAGCGAGATGTCCGTCCCGGTGGAGTTGACGATGCGCGCGTCGTACGAGCCGAACGCGTCGTCCCACTCGGCGGGATCGGTGGACCGGCCGTCCGTCGGCTCGACGACACAGCGCATCGGCAGCTCGAAGGCGCGGGCGAACGCGAAGTCACGGCTGTCGTGTGCCGGGACGGCCATGATCGCGCCGGTGCCGTATCCCATCAGCACATAGTCGGCGATGAAGACGGGCACCCGCTCGCCGCTGACCGGATTGGTGGCATAAGCGCCGGTGAACACACCGGTCTTGTCCTTGGCCTCGGCCTGCCGCTCGACGTCGGACTTCGACGCGGCCTGCTTGCGGTACGCGCCGACAGCCTCGGCGGGAGTCGCGTGACCGCCCGTCCATACGTCGTGCGTGGACTCGGGCCAGGCGCTCGGGACGATCTTCTCGACCAGCTCGTGCTCCGGCGCCAGCACCATGTACGTGGCACCGAACAAGGTGTCCTGACGAGTGGTGAACACGGTGATGGCGCCCGCGTCACCGACCGGGAAGTCGACCCGCGCGCCTTCGCTCCGTCCGATCCAGTTGCGCTGCTGGAGCTTGATCGCCTCCGGCCAGTCCAGCGCGTCCAGATCGTCCAGCAGCCGGTCGGCATAGGCGGTGATGCGCATGTTCCACTGGCGCAGCTTGGCCTTGAACACCGGGAAGTTACCGCGCTCGGAGCGCCCGTCCGCGGTGACTTCCTCATTGGCCAGGACGGTGCCCAGGCCCGGAGACCAGTTGACGGGCGCGTCCGAGGCGTACGCCAGCCGGTACTCGCCCAGGATGTCGGCGCGCTCGGCCGCGTCCAGCGCGCTCCAGGGGCGCCCGTCCGGCGTCGCGCGCTCGCCGCTCTCGAACTGCGCCACCAGCTCGCTGATCGGGCGGGCCCGGTCGGCGTCCTTGTCGTACCAGGAGTTGAAGATCTGTACGAAGATCCACTGCGTCCACTTGTAGTAGTCCGGGTCGATCGTCGCGAAGGAGCGGCGCTTGTCGTGGCCCAGACCCAGCCGGCGGAGCTGGACCTTCATGTTCTCCATATTGGCCTCGGTGGAGCTCCGAGGATGCGTGCCGGTCTGCACGGCGTACTGCTCGGCGGGCAGGCCGAAGGCGTCGAAGCCCAGCGTGTGCAGGACGTTGTGGCCGGTCATGCGCTGATGGCGGGCGAACACATCGGTGGCGATATAGCCCAGCGGATGCCCGACATGCAGACCGGTCCCGGAGGGATACGGGAACATGTCCATGATGAACTTCTTGGGCTTCGCGGCCAGGACCGGGTCACCGGCCAGGTCGCCGGTGGGATTCGGCGCCTCGTACGTGCCCTCGGCGTCCCAGAAGTCCTGCCAGCGTGCCTCGATGTCAGCGGCCATGGCGGCCGTGTAGCGGTGCGGCGCGGCCGGCTCGGCGGCAGCGGAATTCGTCTCGCTCATATCCTCTAAGGCTCCATCGATCGTCTCTGCCGGCGGATTCGGCTGTGCCGTTCAGCGAATGAAAAAGCCCCTCACACAGGAGGGGACGCCGCGCCGGTGCCGACCGGATCTCTCATCCGTCGGGACTGTCAGCGCGGCCCGCCAAGCAGAAGGCGTACGGCACGCATGGCGTCAGGGTACCGCAGCGTCCGGACGACCCGCACGGAGCGTCCACGGCGGCGGCCGAGCGGCTCGCGTGGTCCGCCCATGGTCCCGGGGCACCGCCTTACTCCGCGTATCGACCCTATCCGGGGCAAGCCCAGAGTCGCCTGTCTCACGTTCCTCCGGGTAAACCTGCAAACCGGGTACTGGCTTGGATTGGCTCGACTTAGCATGCGGCAACGGGACCGCTTTCCCGAGCCATTCGGAGTCGCCCCCCATGAACCCTCCTCGCACTTTCCGCTCGTCGCGCAACCTGAACGACCGCATGAGCCGGCAGATAAAAGGCGGACTCACCGTCGCCGCGCTGGTGCTGGTACCGCTGCTCGCCGTCGCCGCCGGTGACGCCTTCCGCGCCGCGCTCGATTTCACCACCGGAGTGCTGTCGCTGCTTTCCCTGACCGCGGCCGTCGCCTGGGGCCTGATAGCCACCGACCGGCTGCTGCTCTCTCCGCGCCACCGGCTGCTCGCGCAGGGCGTCCACCGGGCGACGGCGGTCGCCTCGCTCGGCTTTCTGGTGCTGCACGTCACCGTCAAGGTCACACTCGGGCATGTCGCGCTGATCGGTGCCCTGGTGCCGTTCGGCCTCGGTGTCTCCGGTACGGACGGCCTCATCGGCCTCGGTTCGCTCGCCGGGCTGCTGATGATCGTCGCCGCCACGACCGGCGCGCTGCGCAGCGCCTTCGCCGTGCCCGGCCGGATCGCCGGCCGCTGGCGTGCGACGCACATGCTGGCCTATCCGGCGTGGTGCTTCGCCCTGATGCACGGCCTCTACGCGGGCCGCGCCCCGGCGACCTGGGTGACCACGATGTACTGCCTGTCCCTCGTCGGAGTCGCCTCGGCCGTGTCGCTACGGCTTCTTCCGCGTCCGCTCCAGCGCCGCGTCGCCGACCGGATCGCCGTCCTGACCGGCGCCGTCCGTGAGACACCGGCGGCCGAGCGGACCCGGCGCGATCCCTCGGCCGATCCGCTTCCCGGCGCGACGGGCCCCGCGCCGGAGACCGAGTACGACCAGTGGCTCCAGCGCGAACCGGCCATGTCGGCGCGGACGACGGCGCGGCGCCTCGGCGGGCCGCGGACGCCGCCGCGGCTCGCCGCTCCGGCCCCGCCGCTGTACGAGGCCGCGCGTCCCGCCGCCGACACCTTCCCAGGCACCTTCACCGGCACCGGCACCGGCACCGGCCGGCCGGACGATCCGGACACCGGTCCCTTCCCGGGCGCGGGCGCGGATCCGGTCCCTGGGCCGGGTATCGCGGCCGGGTATCGCGCGGTCTCGCTGGCCGGCGATCCGGGAAACGATCGGACCGCGCGGATTCCGGTGACACCTCCGCCGACCGGAGAGATACCGCTCGCCGAACGTATCCCCATGACCGAGGAGCTCCCGGTCGTCTCCAACGAGCCCACGGGCAGGCCCGGTTCCTGGCCGGCGCCCTCGCCTCCGGTGCCCGCGCAGGCATTCGCTCCGCCCGCGCCACCGCTGTACGACAGCGGCGCCGTTCCCCCGTACGACAGCGGCGCGACGCCCGCGTACGACACCGGCGCCCTCCCGCCGCGGCACGCCACCACCTCTCCGTACGACACCGGCGCCGTCCCCGCCTACGGCCCCGACGCCCCGTCCCCGTACGACACCGGCGCCGTCCCCGTCCAGGACGGCCGGACGCCGGCCTCAGCCCCTCCGTCCCCCTCCGGCCCGCTCTATCCGCCCCCGGCCGGGGAACCCTGGCACGCACCCGCAGGAGACCGACCGTGAACGTCCCTCTCCCCGACGTCCCCGAAGTCCGCGTCGTCGGCCTGCCCCAGCTCACGCAGGGGTTCGACCTGGTCGAGCGTCTTGACCTCGCCATGCACCTCAAGGTGCACGGCCCGCTGGAGCCGATGTCGGGAGAACGGCTGGCCCAGCTCACCGAGAACATGTCCCTGCGCGGCCGAGGCGGCGCGGGATTTCCTTTCGGCAAGAAGCTGCGGGCGGTCGCCACGGCCTCGATCCGCCGCGGAACGCGGCCCGTCGTCGTGATCAACGGCAGCGAGGGCGAGCCCGCCTGCCGCAAGGACACCGTGCTGCTCAACCGCGCGCCGCATCTCATCCTCGACGGTGCGCTGCTCGCCGCCGAGGCGCTCGGCGCCCGCACCCTGATCGTCGCCGTCACCAGGAACTCCACCGAGCTCTCGATCCGGGCCGCTCTCGCCGAGCGCGGTCTGTCCGACCGCCGCGGCCAGCGGCTGCGAGCACGGGTCGTCCGTACTCCCGAGCGCATGGTCTCCGGCGAGGCATCCGCCGTGATCCGCGCCGCGGGCGGCGGTCCCGCGCTGCCTCCCGGCCGCCGTGAGCGCGCCGCCGAGTCCGGCGTCGGCGGCGCTCCGACGCTGCTGTCCAACGCCGAGACCTACGCGCACCTCGCCGTCGGCGCCCGGCTCGGCGCCCGCCGCTACGGCCACACCGGCCTCGACTCCGAGCCCGGCACGGTCCTGCTCACCGTCTCCGGCGCGGTCGCCCGTCCGATGGTCATCGAGGTGCCCACGGGTGTGCCGATGCGGTACGTCCTCCAGATGGCGGGCGCACCGCCGCTGCCGCAAGGAGTGCTGACCGGCGGCTACCACGGCAACTGGATCGACGCGGTGGCCGCCCACGAGGCCGTCATCTCGCGCGAGTCCCTCGCGGCCGTGGGCGGTTCGCTGGGCGCGGGCGCGATCCTGCCGATCGGTCCCGAGACCTGCCCGCTGGGCGAGGCGCTACGGGTCGCCAACTGGCTCGCGGCCGAGACGGCCGGCCAGTGCGGTCCCTGCAAGCTCGGCCTGCCGGCGGCGGCGGGCGGTCTGTCGGACGTCATGAACGGCGGCGGCCCGGCCGCGCTGGAAGCGCTGCGTACCGTGACCCAGGCGGTCAAGGGCCGAGGCGCCTGCAAGCACCCTGACGGCTCCGCGCGCTTCTTCGCCTCCACACTGTCGGCGTTCACGGACGATCTCGCCGCGCATGTGCTGGACGGCGGCTGCGGGCGTGAGACGACCGGTGTGCTGCCGCTGCCCGCGCCCGGCTACCAGGACGCGGAGGAGTCCATTCCGAGCGGTGAGAAGCTCGCGGTGGACTGGACGCTCTGCCAGGGCCACGGCCTCTGCGCGGACATCGTGCCCGAGCTGATCAGGCTCGGCCCCGACGGCTATCCGGCGCTGGCGGACGCGTCCGTTCCGATGCATCTGCGCGGACGCGCCCAGCGCGCCGTGCGCCGGTGTCCCGCGCTCGCGCTCCGGATCGAGCAGCCCGCCGCCGCGCGGCCCGCTCCCGCCGCACTGCCGCCCGCCGGCGGCCGCAAGGCCCTGGGCCCCGGGCGCGGTTGAGCCGGCCGGGACACCACCTCCACCGATGACACGAAGCGGGCACACATGAAAGAAGCGGGCCATCCGGATCGGATGGCCCGCTTCTCGTACATCTCCGAATCCCTGTCCGGGATTCCGCTGTGGAGCTAAGGAGAATTGAACTCCTGACCTCCTGCATGCCATGCAGGCGCTCTACCAACTGAGCTATAGCCCCGTGCGATGTGCCGACTCCCGGGCTCTCCCCTCGGCGGCATCGCCAACATTACACGGTCCCTCCGGCCCACTACCAAATCGTTTCCGGTCTGCACCGATACGCCCGGTACTGTCGCCCTTCGTGACCGTCCCCGCACTCACTCAGAGCACCACCCGAGGCGCGCCCGCGCGGCGTTCCCTCCTGCTCGCGGCGTCAGTCTGTCTGATGTCCTTCGCGGCGTTCTGGACGGCGCAGCGCGCCGCCGGAGTATCGATAATCGACCTGATGGTCTACCGCGCCGAGGGCCGGGCGGTGCTCGACGGCCAGGATCTCTACGCGATGCGGGCGACCGCCGCGCGACTCCCGACGACCTATCCGCCGTTCGCCGCACTGCTGTTCACCGCGCTCACCCTGCCCGGCGTTCCCGGGCTGCGTACGCTCGCCACCGCCGGGAATCTGCTGCTTCTTGTTGTGTTCGTACGGTTCTCGCTGCGGCTGACGCTCCGGCGCACCGGCCGGTGTCCGGCCGGGACCACCCTCTGGATCACCGCGTTATGGGTGGCCTCAGCGGCCGTCTGGTGCGAGCCGGTCTGGACGACGCTGCGCTACGGACAGATCAATCTGCTGCTCGCGACGGCCGTGCTGTGGGATCTCTCGCGGCGGGACGGCCACCGCTGGGCCGGAGTGGGCATCGGCCTGGCGGCCGCCGTCAAGCTCACTCCCGCGCTCTTCGCCGTGCTGCCGCTTCTTGTTGGGTTGCTACAGGCCCGGCGTGCGGGCCGGCGCTGGAATCCGTGGCTGCGGCAGGCCGCGACGGCGGCCGCGGTCTTCGGCGCCGCGACGCTCACGGCCGCCGTCGTCCTGCCGCGCGACTCACTCCGCTTCTGGACCTCGGCGCTCTTCGAAGCGGACCGGGTGGGCCGGGCCGAAAGCACCGCCAACCAGTCACTGCGCGGAGTGCTGGCCCGGCTGCTGAGCACCGGCGATCCCGCGCTCTGGTGGGCCGGAACGGCGGCCGTGGTGGCGGCGGCCGGCCTCACGGTCGCGGTCGGCGCGGCGCTGCGCGGGGAGCGCGCCGGAGCGATGGCGGCGTGTGCGGCCACGGCGCTGCTGATCAGTCCGGTCTCCTGGTCGCACCACTGGGTGTGGTGTGTCCCGATGGTGTTGTTCGTGGCCGGTAGCGCGCGGGCCCGGTGGGCGGCGGCGGCCGGGCTGGTCTTCTGCTCGTACGCCCTGTGGTGGGTGCCGCACGGCCCCGGCGGGCCCGAACTGACGCAGTCCGGCGCCGAGATGACGCTTTCCGCGCTGTATCCACTGACGGCCCTGGCCGTGCTCGGACAGGTGGCCGTCCAGGTCTACGTGCCCGGGCGGCGCCGGAGCGGTCAGGCGGTGGCGAACGAGTAGAACCGCTTGAGAGTGCAGTGCTCGTCGAGGAGGCGGCCGTAGATCGGCTCTCCCTCCAACTCCCGGTAGGTCTCGATGGGATCGCCCTTGATGATCAGTGCCCGCGCGCACTCCTCGCACCAGTACTGGAAATCGGGATTGAGCGGGTCCATGTCCCGGACGATCGGCGTACCACTGCCACACCAGTCGCATTTACGCCTGTGTGCACCCATCAATCAGCTCCAGCTATGGCCGCAGGCCGTGCACACGTAGGAAATCCCGCCATTGTCACCGAGCACCTGGGCCACCTGGGACGAACCGCACGAGGGACAGTTTAGGCAGGTGAGCACCTCCGCCGGGACAAGCAGGCCATCGGACTCCTCGATGCTGCTGGCGGACAACACGCTCTCCCTCCCGGCCCGGTCCTTCGTCCCTCCGGCCGTCCGATTCTGCCACGCCCGCGCAAGAGGGTCAGCCCGAAAGTACCCGCCGACGAAGGCAGACGAAGGCTCATACCGGACGCCGGAGCCGGGACGGACGCCGCACGGCGCCGGCCGTCCCGGCCACCGCGCCGAGGACCGCCGTGCCGGCGAGCGCCAGAGCGCAGACCCACATCGTGTCGGCCGACGCGCCGGGTCCCCATGCCTCCAGCCGGTTCAGGAAGAGTGTCCCGAATGTCGCGATACCGATGAGCTGTCCGAGCTGGGTGACGGTCGCCAGCAGCCCACTGGCGTCCGCGGCGTCCTCCGGCCGTACGGTCGCCAGCGCGCCCGTCAGCGTGGGACTGAACCCGAGAGACATTCCCGCGCCGAAACCGATCAGAGCGAGATACATCGCGATTCCGCCGTCACCGATGTCGCGCAGCACCCAGCCCACCGCGACACTGGAGACCGCCGTCAGCGCGAACCCGCCCGGGATCAGGGCCCTTTGGAGCCGTCCGGGCCAGCGCCGCCAGGTCAGTCCGACCAGTCCGAAGAGCACGGCGGTCGGCGCGAAGGTCAGTCCCGCGCGCAGCGGGCTGTAGCCGAGTCCGCCCTGGACGTAGAGGGTGAGGGTGAAGAGGAAGCCCGCGTTCACCGCCATCACCAGCAGGATCCGCAGGGCCGCCAGACCCATCCCGGGGATGCGCAGCACACGCGGCGCGATCAGCGGCGCGCCGCCGCGCCGGGCGAGCCGGGACTCGAAGACGAGGAAGCAGCCGAAGAACACACCGGCGGCGGCCAGCGAGACCCAGGTCCAGACCGGCCAGTCCTCCTCCTGGCCGAGGACCAGCGGGACGGTGAGGAGCGAGACCGCCGCGGCCAGCAGCACCAGTCCGGGCAGATCGAGGCCGCGGGTCCGCTCCGGCTCGCCGCCCCGGTCCTTCGGCAGCACGCGGGCGCCCAGGACCAGCAGGACAAGACCGATCGGCACATTGACCAGGAAGACCGGCCGCCAGCTCGTCCCGAAGAGATCGGCGCTGACCAGCAGCCCGCCGGCGACCTGCCCGGCCGCGGCCCCGGTGGCGAGCACGGCCGCGTAGGCGCCGAGCGCGCGTCCGCGTCCCTCGCCGGTGAAGTTCCGCTGGATCAGGCTGAGTACCTGCGGGATCATCAGCGCCGCGCCCGCGCCCTGGACCAGCCGGAAGGCGGTCAACTGCCCGGTGCCCGAGGCCAGTCCGCAGGCGAGCGAGGCGGCGGTGAAGACCGCGAGACCGCCGAGATACGCCCGGCGGTGGCCCAGCAGATCGCCGAGCCTGGCGCCGGTGATCAGGAGCACGGCGTACGAGATGGTGTAACCGGCGATCACCATCTGGAGTCCGGCGCCGGAGGCATGGAGCTCCGCGCGGATCGTAGGGGCCGCCACATTGACGATGAAGACGTCGAGCAGCGCCATGAACTGGGCCGCGAGCACCACCGCGAGCAGCAGACCGGGTCCTCTGTCAGTGCCGTCGTCTTTACTGAGTAGCGGAGTTTCCGATGAGGTCGTCGTCATGGCACCGAGCCTGAGGGCGTCCCGGTACGGGTAACGAGAGCCCGCTGATGCTGGTACTGGCAGCACCTGGCAAGCACCGGCCCACGAGCGCACGATGAGGGGCGTGACCACGATGACCTCGCAGCGGACGGCGAGCCGGCGCCGCAGACCCGAGCTGGCGGCCTTTCTGCGCAGCCGCCGGGCGAGAGTGACGCCCGCCGATGTCGGTATGCCGCCGGGGCTGCGCCGACGCACGCCGGGACTGCGCCGCGAGGAGGTCGCCCAGCTCTCCGGTGTCGGTGTGACCTGGTACACCTGGCTGGAGCAGGGCCGTCCGATCAACGCGTCGGCGCAGGTGCTCGACGCGGTGGCGCGCACTCTGCGGCTCGACGGGACCGAGCGGGAGCATCTCTACCATCTCGCGGAGGTGCCGCACGAAGCGGATTCGCAGGCGGACGCGGACGGCGTCGGCCCCGAGATCCAGGGCATCATCGACGCGCTCGATCCGCATCCGGCGGTGGTGTACAACGCGCGGTACGACGTCCTGGCGGCCAACAACGCCTACGGCGATCTCTTCGACCTCCGGGTGACGCCGGAGTCCGCCGTGCCCAATGTGCTGTGGATCCTGTTCACCGTGGCGGAGGCGAACTGTCCGCTGGTCTATCCGGACCGAGAGCTGCCGGTGATGGTGGCGACGGTCCGCGCCGCGTACGGACGGCATGTCGGCGAGCCCGTGTGGGAGTCGTTCGTGCACCGGCTCTCGGCGGCCAGCCCGCGCTTCGCCGAGCTGTGGCGCGGCGGGGATGTGGCGCCGTCTGGTCCTCGGGTGAAGACCTTCCAGCAGGCCGAGGTCGGTGAGATACGTATGACCTCGGTCTCGCTGTCGATCAACGGCATGCCGGAGTGCCGGATCGTGGTCTACACACCGGCCGACGAGGAGAGCCGGCTGCGGACGGACGCGCTGCGGGCCGGACGGCGCCCGGTCTGAGCGCCCGCGCTCCAGGCACCGGCGGCCGAGGAAGTCAAGGCCGCACGGATCGGATCCGGACAGCCGGAATCAGACCAGCGGAATCAGACTCGGCGGAATCGGACCGGCGGATCGGAGCCGGAAAACAGAAATCCCGTCCCTTGCTGGGGACGGGATCCGGATGGTGAAGCTGATTGTGGAGCTAAGGAGAATTGAACTCCTGACCTCCTGCATGCCATGCAGGCGCTCTACCAACTGAGCTATAGCCCCTCGTGTTCTCCGCGCACCGCGCCGCGAACAAGAAGAACTTTAGCCTGCGACCTGCCGGAAAGTGAAATCCGGGCCGGTCGCCGGACCAGGCCGCTCAGTCGTCGTCGCCGAGGACTGGTTCCGGCAGCGTCCCCGCGTTGTGCTCCAGCAGCCGCCAGCCGCGCGCGCCCTCGCCGAGGACCGACCAGGAGCAGTTGGAGAGCCCGCCGAGCCCTTCCCAGTGATGCGCTTCCAGGCCCAGCAGACGGCCGATCGTGGTGCGGATCGTGCCGCCGTGGCTGACCACCACGAGCGTGCCGTTGTCGGGCAGCTTCTCGGCGTGGTGGAGCACGACGGGCGCGGCCCGGTCGGCGACCTCGGTCTCCAGCTCACCGCCGCCGCGCCGCACCGGCTCGCCACGCTTCCACGCCGCGTACTGCTCGCCGTACTGCCCCACGATCTCTTCATGGGTCAGTCCCTGCCAGGCGCCCGCGAAGGTCTCGCGGAGTCCGGAGTCGTACGAGATGTCGAGCCCGGTGATCGCGGCCAGCTCACCGGCCGTGGCCATGGCCCGCCGCAGATCGGAGGCGACGATCGCGTCCGGCCTCAGCGGGGCCAGCAGCCGGGCGGCCCGGCGGGCCTGTGCGACGCCTTCGGTGGTCAGCTCGATGTCCGTGGTGCCCTGGAAGCGGCGCTCCAGATTCCAGGCCGTCTGGCCGTGCCGCCACAGGACAATGCGGCGGCCTCTGCCGCCTCCGCTGCCGTTCAGCTCAGCTCACCGTCCGCGTCACCGACGATCCCCGCGTGCTCCTCGGCCTTACCACGGGTCTTGACGGCGTCCTCGGGCAGCGAGAGCTCGGGGCAGTCCTTCCACAGCCGCTCCAGAGCGTAGAAGACACGCTCCTCGCTGTGCTGTACATGCACGACGATGTCGACATAGTCGAGGAGGATCCAGCGGGCGTCGCGGTCGCCCTCACGGCGGACCGGCTTGACGCCGAGCTCCTTCTGGAGCCGCTCCTCGATCTCGTCGACGATCGACTTGACCTGGCGGTCGTTGGGCGCGGAGGCGAGCAGGAAGGCATCGGTGATCGACAGCACATCGCTGACGTCGTACGCGATGATGTCGTGCGCGAGCCGGTCCGCGGCCGCCTGGGCGGCGGCGTTGACGAGCTCGATGGAACGATCAGTAGCGGTCACAAGCAGGCTTTCGTCGGCGGTCGTAGAGATACCAAGGATCTCACGGACCGCCGACAGCGAGCACAGCCGACCGGCACGGGGCCGGCCGCACGGCGGTCCACGGCGGTTCCCGGCGCGGCACGGCCTATTTGACCTCGTAGTCCTGGCCCAGGACGACGGAGACATCGGCGTTCGGAGCGGCCTTGTCCTTCTTTACGGCGCTCGCCGGCAGACCGAGCGTCTTGGCGACCTCTTCCGCGTCCTCCTTCTTCGCCGCGTCACCATAGGTGACCTGCGAGGACGCCACCGCGCTGCCCGTACCCGCGTCCACGAAGCCATAGCCGCCGTTGACCAGTGACACCCGGGCGGACTCCGCCGCGTCCTGGTCGCCGCTGGCGTTCTTCACACCGACCCGCGCAATCGCGCCGGGCTCGGGCGCGCTGACCGAGCCGCCCAGGATGTCCTTGACCACAACCTCGGCGTCCTGCTCGCTGAGTGTGCCGTCCGGCCCGACGGGCAGGACGGTCGTCTTGTAGTCGCCCACCTTGGCGTGCCCGGCGAGCTTGGCCAGCGCGGCGCCGAGGTCGGCCTCGGTCAGGGACGGGTCGAGGATCTGCGCCAACGTCTGGACGGTCACGGTCGTGGCCCTGGAGTCGTCCGAGAGCTTGCGCAGAACGCCCTGGAGGACCTGGCCGAAGCGCTGGAGCTGCTTGGACTCGGGCTCGCCGGGCCCGCGGTAGGTGGCGTACGCGACCGCCATCCGCCCGCTGAGCGTCTGGTTCTCGCCCTTCCTGACGACCGGCTGCTCGCCCTTCTTGGCGGCCGGCACCTCGATGTCGGTGGTCAGGTCGATGGCGCCGACCATTTCGACGAGATTGTCCAGATAAGGAGTGTCGAGCCGCCAGGTGCCGGAGATCTTGGTGCCGAGGAGAGTGCCGATGGCGTCGCGGGTGCCGTCCGAGCCGTCGTCGTCGACGGACTCGCCGAGAGTGGTGGAGACGCCGTCGTCATCGGCGACGGAGAGGGAGTTGGGCAGCAGGACGGTGGTGCCCTGGCCGGTCGTGGAGTTGTTGACCAGCAGCGCCGTGGAGGTGCCCTTCGCCTTGGTGTTGTGCAGATGGACCACGATCACATCGCGCTTCTGCGGTCCCGCGGCGACGGCCTTCTTCTCGCTCGTGGCGGACGTGCCCGGCAGCTTGCCGGCGTACCAGAGGTAACCGACACCTCCCGCGATCACCAGGGCCAGCACGACGACAAGGGCCACGACGCGGCTACGGCCGCGGCGCCTGGCCTCCTCGCGCCGCTCGGAGCGGCTCTCGGTGAACTTGAGCCAGTCGATGACGTCTTCGGAGTCCTCGTCGGGCTCCTCGGTGAAGGCGAACTGCTCGGTGCCGTCGCGGTCGTCCTCACCGGCGGGACGCCGCTGCCCGGGTACGGCGGCCTGCTCGGCCGCCGGCTCCTCGGCCGTGTCCGGCGCGTGCTGCTGCTGCCGCGCCGACGGCTGTTGCTGTTGCTGTTGCTGTTGCTGTTGCTGTTGCTGTTGCTGCGGGATGTTCCACTGCTGGGTGGTGTCGACGGCGACGGGCTGCTGCCGGCCGGTGTCGTACGCGGCCTGCTCGCCGGTGTCGTAGCCGTATCCGTCGTATCCGTAACCCTGCTGCTGGGATCCCGGCTGCTGCGCGTAGGGGTCGTACGGCTGCTGAGGCTGCTGCGGGTGTCCGGGCTGCTGGGGCTCGGCGTACGGGTCGTATCCGTAACCCTGCTGCTGGCCCTGCGGCTGTCGCGGCTGTCCGTAGGCGTCGTACTGCTGCTGTGACTGAGGCTGCTGTGGCTGAGGCTGCTGTGACTGAGGCTGCTGTGACTGAGGCTGCTGGTACACCGGCTGCCCGTACTCGTCGTAGCCGACGATCCGCGGCTGCGTGTAATACGGGTCGTACGGATCGTACGGCTGCTGCTGGTCGTTCACCGGTGCCCCTCTCCCTGGCTCACTGGCCGCGGTACAACTGCCGCTTGTCGATGTAGCGCACGACACCGTCCGGCACCAGGTACCAGACCGGATCGCCCTTCGCGACCCTCTCCCGGCAGTCGGTCGAAGAGATCGCCAGCGCGGGCACCTCCACCAGGGAGACGCCGCCCTTCGGCAGGCCGTCGTCCGTCAGATCGTGTCCCGGCCGGGTCACTCCGATGAAATGGGCGAGCGAGAACAGCTCTTCGTGGTCCCGCCAGGTCAGAATCTGTGAGAGCGCGTCGGCTCCGGTGATGAAGAAGAGATCGGCGTCGGCGTGAACGGCCCTCAGATCCCGCAGCGTATCGATCGTGTAGGTCGGGCCGCCGCGGTCGATGTCGCTGCGGCTGACCGAGAACTGCGGATTGGACGCCGTGGCGATGACCGTCATCAGATAGCGGTCCTCGGCGGGAGAGACATGCTGCTGACTCTTCTGCCACGGCTGCCCGGTCGGCATGAACACCACCTCGTCGAGGTGGAAATGGGCGGCCACTTCACTGGCCGCCACCAGGTGTCCATGATGGATCGGATCGAATGTCCCGCCCATCACGCCGATTCGGCGTTTGCCGCGACCGGTTCCGGGACGGGGACCGGTGGGCGATTGCTGCTCTCCCATGCGTGGAGCCTACTGGCACGAGGTGAAGGCCCCGCCTCAGCGGTCGCGGTTGAAGCGAGTGGTGATCCACAGCAGCAGGAGCAGCGCGAACAGCGCCCCGCCGCCGGTGAGGTACGGGCTGAGGCTTTCGTGGTTGCCGCCTTCGCCGCCCTCGGCGAGCGTGACCAGGTTGGCGGCGGTGCCGGTGAGGCTCATCTTCAGCAGGCCCTATCGATCGGGAGTCGGAGCGGAGACTTCGCGCACATCGTATGCGGGTGTCCTGGGCGCGCTCACGCCGACTCAGTCCTTGTGGTCGTTGTCGCGGTATCCGCGCAGCAGGAACCACGCGAGCAGGGCGGCTCCGACCAGCGAGACGAGCAGCACGATCCGCAGCGTATCGCCCGGTCCCTGCTGATCCGATGCCACGGCGAGCAGTGTGGCGGCTTCCGGCATATCGGGTGTGCTCCTCGGTCTTTTCCGGCCGGCGCCCGGGGTCCTCTCCCGGGAACACGGCCACAGGCCCCCTCCACACCGTAGCCCCAGCGCCTAGGCTGGGATTCGGCAGGGGGACGAGCCTTGGACTCGTAGAAACAGGGGACATCCATGACCGAAGACAGTCACGAGGCAGCGGCTCACGAGAACACGCCGAGCAGACGGCGCAGGAGCTTCCCGGGCATTTCCTCGCGGGCGTACGAACATCCCGCGGACCGTTCGGCGCTGGTGGCCCTGCGCAGGCTCAGCGGCTTCGACACGGTGTTCAAGGCGCTGAGCGCGCTGCTGCCGGAGCGGAGCCTGCGGCTGCTCTTCCTCTCCGACTCCGTACGGGTCGGCGACGCCCAGTTCGCCCATCTGCACGCCATGCTGCTGGACGCCTGCCAGGTCCTGGACCTGGAGAAGGTCCCGCTGATGTACGTGACGCAGGATCCTCGGCCCAACGCGATGTGCATCGGCCTGGACGAGCCGATCATCGTGGTCACCACCGGGCTGGTCGAGCTGCTCGACGAGGAGGAGATGCGGGCGGTCGTGGGCCATGAGGTGGGCCACGCTCTCTCCGGTCACTCCGTCTACCGCACGATCCTGCTCTTTCTCACCGGTCTCGCGGTCAAGGTCGCGTGGATCCCGCTGGGCAATGTCGCGATCATGGCGATCGTGACGGCGCTGCGGGAGTGGTTCCGTAAGTCGGAGCTGTCGGCGGACCGGGCGGGGCTGCTGGTCGGACAGGATCCGCAGGCGTCGATGCGCGGGCTGATGAAGATCGCCGGTGGCAACCACCTGCATGAGATGAACGTCGACGCGTTCCTGGAGCAGGCCGCCGAGTACGAGGCGGGCGGCGATCTGCGCGACTCCGTGCTCAAGATCCTCAATGTGCTGCCGCGCACGCATCCCTTCACCACGGTGCGTGCCGCCGAGCTGAAGAAGTGGGCCGAGAGCCGCGACTACCAGCGGATCATGGACGGCCACTACCCGCGCCGCGAGGAGGACAAGGACACCTCGGTGTCGGACTCCTTCCGTGACTCCGCGGCGCACTACGCGGACACGGTCCGCGGCAGCAAGGACCCGCTGATGAAGCTGGTCGGTGACATCGCCGGAGGCGCGGGCGACCTGGGCGGCAGACTCCGCGACAGGTTCACCGGCGGTGGCGGTACGGCCGGTGGGAACGGCGGCGCTCCCCGGGACGGCGAGGACCGGGGCTGATCGCATCGGGTGTCCCGGCAGGTCCGGCCGCTCCGCTCAGACGGCCGGGCTCGGCTGGGCCTTCCGGGACAGCGCGCCACAGAGAGCGATGCCGGCCTGGCCCGTCCGATAGGGATCGGTGCCGGCCGGGTCGCCGGGCTTGGCCTGCTCTCCGGCCAGCAGCGGACGCAGCGTCCTCGGCGGCTGCGCGGAGCAGGCCTGAGGGCCCGCCTGGACCTCGCTGAGCAGCAGCTCCACACGGTGCGTCTGGAGAGCGTCCCGGTCGAAGCGCAGACGCAGCCCGCGCCGGACGGTGAACAGCGAGGCGTCCCTGACCGGCAGCGCCGTGGCTGCGGCCGGCCGCAGCGCGTAGACGAACACATGGTCCGAGAACACCTCCAGCGTGCCGGCCGTGGTCTCCTCGTAGCGCAGTGTGCCCTGGACGCGCACACCGCTGCCGGCCTGCGCCACCTTGCCGGCGTCGAAGCGCACCAGCCAGCCCACCGGGGCGTGCCTGCCGTCGTCGGCCGGCGCGGCGAAGCTCCGGTCGAACTGCGCGAGTTGCTGCTGGGCGAGGAGCAGCCGTACCGGCCGTACGGAACGGCCGGCGAGGACGTCCGGGTCCAGCGAGGACGCGACGAGATACTCCTTGGCGGTGGTCAGCGCGGCCAGCACCTGGCCCTGCGAGAAGTTCTCGGTGCTGCGGACCGCCGGCAGTGTGATCCCGGAGGCGCCCACCCGGAACTGCGCGGCCGGGCTGCGCTGGATGAGATCGTCGGGAGCGCCGCCCGGCACCCGTCCCGTGGGCACCAGCGGGATCACGGTCATCCGTAGCTGGTCCACGGCCCGTCCGAGCTGCGGCCGGTAGGGACTGCGGACGCCGAGATAGATCGCCGTGCCGAAGGCCAGCACCACCACCAGGAAGAGCAGCAGAAGCCGGCGTGAGCCGTGTCTGATGCGTGCCGCGCGCCGTCTCCTCGACGCGGCCGGCGGCACGCGCCGTACGGCATGGGCGTGGTCCGCCATCCGCTCCCGCGCCGAGAGTTCCTGGAGGCGGGCAGCGCGGATGAACGATTCGTCGAAGACGACGGAACGGTACTCGTCGTCGCCTCCGCCGGGGAGCCCCTCAGGTTCCCCTTCGGGTGGGTCTCCGCGCCCTGCCATACCTTCAGAGTAGGTCGGCGAAGCGGAACGTAAACGCTGAGCGACCAGTCGGCTTCCGGTGGGCCGGCGCTGCGCCGTTCGGGGTGTGACCCGGGAATCCGGGACGAGTTCAGGGCGTGCGGGGCACGGCGGGAATGGATGGCGCGGTGTAGTCCACGGTGGCCGACGGGCCCACCGGACCCGGGGTGTCGATGCCGGTCCTGGCCGGATGCGGCACCCGGTCGTCGCGGCTGTCCGAGGCACCGCGGTAGACGGCCGTGAAGGCGAGCGCGACCATCCCGATTCCCATCAGCAGCGCGAGCAGCCAGGCAACCGGGCGGTGCCAGCGGGCGGTGCCGCGGTACGGGCGCAGAGCGCCGCCATGGCGTCCGTACGGTCCCGTCGCCGAGTACGGGTCGTCGGGGTCGTACTCACCGTCGTAGGCGCCGTCCCGGCCGTACGCGTCGGGGCCGTACAGCTCGTCGGGGAGCTCGTCCTCCGGCGGTCCGCCGCCGGAGCGCGCGCGGGCGGCCTCGGCCTCGGCCCGCGCCTGGGCGGCCGCCAACAGGCGCTCCACGGCTGAGGGTTCACGGATGGTGGCGGATCTGATGAAGTCCTCGTCGAACACCACGGAGGCGAAGTCCTCGTCCGCGCCTCCGCGGTCGTCGTCGGGCTCCCAGCCGTCCGGGAACGGCCTGCCCCCCACGTCGTCCGGCACATCCTCAGGGTAAACCGGGGATGTCGTTTTGGGCAGGCGGAGTCCGAACTCTCCCCGGTCCCTCCGACGCGGCCCCGGCAGCCGCCACCGCACTCGCCACCGCACCGGCGCCTACCGGGTGTGACCGTCGCCGGTCACGATGTACTTCGTCGAGGTCAGCTCCGGCAGTCCCATCGGCCCTCGCGCGTGCAGCTTCTGCGTGGAGATTCCGATCTCGGCGCCGAAGCCGAACTGGCCACCGTCCGTGAACCGCGTGGACGCGTTGACAGCGACCGTCGTGGAATCCACCAACTGGGTGAAACGGCGGGCGGCGGCCTGCGAGGTGGTGACGATCGCCTCCGTGTGGCCCGACGACCAGAGCCGGATGTGCGCGACGGCCGCGTCCAGCGAGTCGACGACCGCGGCGGCGATGTCGTACGAGAGGTATTCGGTCTCCCAGTCGTCGGGAGTGGCCGCCACGACCGTCGCCTTCGTGCCCTCGGCGTGGACCAGTACGCGCTCGTCGGCGTGGACCGTGACTCCGGCGCCGGCGAGCGCGTCCAGCGCGAGCGGCAGGAACTCGGCCGCGATGTCCTGGTGGACGAGGAGCGTCTCGGCCGCGTTGCAGACGCTGGGCCGCTGCGCCTTGGAGTTGATCAGGATGTCGACGGCCATCGCGAGATCGGTCTCGGCGTCCACATACACATGGCAGTTGCCGGTGCCGGTCTCGATGACGGGCACGGTGGACTCCTCGACGACCGTACGGATCAGGGAGGCGCCGCCGCGCGGGATGAGCACGTCGACGAGCCCGCGGGCCCGCATCAGCTCCCGCACGGACTCCCGGCCCTCGCCGGGCACGAGCTGCACGGCGTCGGCGGGCAGTCCGGCGCCGCCGACCGCGTCGCGCAGCACCCGCACGAGCGCGGTGTTGGAGGAGATCGCGGAGGAGGACCCGCGCAGCAGCACCGCGTTGCCCGACTTCAGACAGAGCGCGGCGGCGTCCACGGTCACATTGGGACGGGCCTCGTAGATGATCCCGACCACGCCGAGCGGCACCCGCACCTGGCGCAGGTCGATGCCGTTCGGCAGCGTCGAGCCGCGGACGACCTCACCGACCGGGTCGGGCAGCGCCGCCACGTCCCGTACGTCGGCGGCGATGGCCCGCACCCGCTCCGGCGTCAGCGTCAGCCGGTCGATGATCGCCTCGCCGGTGCCCGCCGCCCGGGCGCGCGCGACGTCCTCGGCGTTGGCGGTGACGATCTCGTGCGTACGGACCTCCAGCGCGTCCGCGATCGCCAGCAGTGCGTCGTCCTTGGCCGCGCGCGGCAGTGGCGCGATGTCGGCAGCCGCGGCGCGGGACCGGTAGGCGGCCCTGGTCACCGGGGAGAGGTTGTCGTACGGCGAGAGCGAGGTCATGCCCGCAGGGTAGTGCGCGTGCTGGGAGCATTCCGCACGTATTCCGTACTCCGAGACACTTCGCGGGACGGCGCCGGTCCCTTGAGGACGCCACTGGGACGCCGCTGAGACGCCGCGATGCCTGCCGCACGGCGAGGCCCGCTCCGGCGGAGCGGCGCCGCGTCAGAAGGGTCAGAAGGGATGGACGCCGACCGGTGCGGCCGGCGGCGGGCCATAGCCCTCCGCGATGCGCTGGTGGTATGTCTCCCGGTCGATGACCTCCAGTCCCACGATCTCCCACGGCGGCAGTTTCGCGGTCGACCGGTGCTCGCCCCAGAGCCGCAGCGCCACCGCGGCGGCGTCGTGCAGATCCCGGGCCTCCTCCCAGTAGCGGATCTCCGCGTGATCGTTGGCGTACCGGCTGGTCAGCAGGAAGGGATGGTCATGAGCGAGCTGTTCCAGACCGCGCCGGACCTCCGTCAGCGGAGCCTCGGCGCCCGAGACGCTGAGCGTGATGTGCCAGAGCTTCGACACCAGGCGCCCCTCCCCGCGCGCGTCCGTCCTCGACACGGGCTCCGGCTGCTGCTCCTCGCCGAAGTCCTCTCCCGCTTCGACGCTGGTCAGGGCCCGTTTTTCCGCCATTGCCCGCCGGCCGTGGCCGGTGCTCCCGGTCCGGGACACCGCCCCCGGGCGCGCTCGTCTCACCAGCGGCCTCCTGTTGTGCGTTGGTCGTGCTGTACCCCGCCTGTATCCCTGGGACAAAGTTGACCAGTCCCGGGCAGGGCATGGGGCGGTTTTACTGAAGGTCCCTGTTCAAAGGCCGGGGTTTCAGCCGTTTCGGGTTCGCGGTCACGTGTGCAGAATGACCAGATCGTCTCGGTGTACGACCTCGCGCTCATAGGCCGGTCCCAGCTCACGGGCCAGTTCCCGGGTCGAGCGGCCGAGGAGCTGCGGAATCTCTTTCGCGTCGAAGTTGACCAGACCCCGGGCGACGGCGCGGCCCGCCGTGTCCCGCAGCTCGACCGGGTCACCGGCGCTGAACTCGCCTTCCACGGCGGCGATTCCGGCCGGCAGCAGCGAGGTGCGCCGCTCGACCACGGCCCGTACCGCGCCGTCGTCCAGGGTGAGAGCGCCCTGCGGCGTGGAGGCGTGCGCGAGCCACAGCAGCCGGTCGGCGGAGCGCCGTCCCGTGCTGTGGAAGTACGTGCCGGTGTCACGGCCCGCGAGACCGTCGGCGATCCGTCCCGCCGAGGTCAGCACCACCGGGACACCGGCCGCGGCGGCGATCCTGGCGGCCTCGACCTTGGTGACCATCCCGCCGGTGCCGAGTCCCGCCTTGCCCGCGCTGCCGATGGAGACGCCCAGCAGATCGGCGGGTCCGCGCACCTCGGCGATCCGGCTGGCGCCCGGCCTGCTCGGGTCGCCGTCGTAGAGCCCGTCGACGTCGGAGAGCAGGACCAGCAGATCGGCCCGTACGAGATGCGCGACCAGGGCGGCCAGCCGGTCGTTGTCGCCGAAGCGGATCTCGTCGGTGGCGACGGTGTCGTTCTCGTTGACGACCGGGACGGCGCCCATGCCGAGTAGCTGGTCGAGGGTGCGGTAGGCGTTGCGGTAGCTGGCCCGGCGGCTGGTGTCGTCCGTGGTGAGGAGCACCTGACCGACGCGTACGCCGTAGCGCGCGAAGGACGCGGTGTAGCGGGCGACCAGCAGGCCCTGTCCGACGCTGGCCGCGGCCTGCTGGCGGGCCAGGTCCTTGGGACGGCGGACCAGACCGAGCGGCGCGAGACCGGCGGCGATGGCACCGCTGGACACGAGCACGATCTCCTTCTCACCGCCGGCGGCACGGCGGACGCCCGCCAGTACGTCGACCAGGGCGTCGACGCGATCGGCGTCCAGGCCCCCGGCGGCGGTGGTGAGCGAGGAGGAACCGACCTTCACGACGATCCTGCGGGCCTTCGCCACTACGTCCTGCCGCGCCGCTGCCACGTGCTCTGCCTCTGCTCTCACTGTCGGGCCGCCTCCCGGCCGGTCAGCGTACGCGAGCGGCGGCCGGTGACGGCGGGCCTTTCAGTGGGTGGGACGGAGGTCCACCACCCGGGACGGGGAAGCGGACACCCGTCTTGTCGATCAAATCTGCGCCATCCGCACAACCGGATGGAGGTGACGACAGTCTGTCAGGTGTAACACAAGCACAACAACGTACGGGAAACATCGCCGCCCGGAGCAGAGATAGGCTGGCCGCTTGCGGCGCCTCTCGCGCTTCACCGACGGCCGCGACTCCTTCCCTGCGCGCAGAACCCTGGGCAACCACACACGAGATGAGCCTTCCGTAATGCCAGTAAAAGTGAGCGTCGTCATTCCGGTGTACAACCCGGGCAAGTACATCGATCCCTGCATCGATTCACTGCTGGCCCAGACGCTGCCGGCAGCGGAATTCGAGGTGCTTTTCGTCGACGACGGTTCGACGGACGAGAGCCCCGGCCGACTGGACAAGCTGGCGGCCGAGCATCCGCATTTCCGGGTGATTCACATCCCGAATTCGGGCTGGCCGGGCAAGCCCAGGAACATCGGCGTGTCCGAGGCGAAGGGAGAGTACGTCCAATTCGTCGACCAGGACGACCACCTCGCCTCCGACGCCCTGCGGCGGCTGTACGAGATGGGCCACCGCAACGGCTCCGACATCGTCATCGGCAAGGTCGCCTCCAATTTCCGCGGCGTCCCGCACGGCGTCTTCAAGGTGAACCGCGAGAAGTGTGATCTGAGCAACGCTCCGCTGTACGACAGCCTCACTCCGCACAAGATGTTCCGCACGGAGTTCCTCCGCGAGAACAACATCGCGTATCCCGAGGGCAAGCGACGCCTTGAGGACCAGCTCTACATGATGCAGACGTACTTCCCGGCCAAGGTCGTCTCGATCCTCGGGAACTACACCTGCTACTACTACTCGAAGCGGGACGACGGACAGAACGCCGGCTCGGCGAAGATCGTTCCGTCCGGCTACTACGGCAACCTCCGCGAAGTCCTCCAGGTCGTCGTCGACAACACCGAACCGGGCGAGTTCCGGGACCGGCTGCTGCGCCGTTTCTACCGGGTCGAGATGCTCGGCCGGCTGAGTGAACCCGGCGTACTCAAGTTCGATCCCGCGTATCTCGACGAGATGTGCGAGGCGATCCGTCCGCTCGCCGACGACTTCATGCACGACGGCGTGCACGACGGACTCGGCTCGCTGACCCGGCTGCGCTCCACCCTGCTGCGCGCCGACGACCGCCAGGGACTCGTGAAGCTCGCGCGCTTCGCCGCGTCGGTGAAGGGAGCGGCCCGGCTGGAGGACTTCGACTGGCAGCAGGACGGCAAGACCTCGCTCTCCGTGACCGGACGACTGGTCCACGGCGACGACCAGCGGCCGCTGCGCCTCGTCCGCCGCGACGGCCGGTACTTCCTGCACCCGGACATCACCGAGGGACTGCTGCCCGACGGTGAGCTCCTCGATGTCACCGACGACCTGGACGGCTTCAAGGGCGAGCTCTCGCTGCGCAACCGCGAGACCGCCGTCGAGTGGCCCTGTCCCGCCGAATTCACCACCAAGATCGAGAAGCTGGACGGCGACACCTACGAGGTCGTGCTGCACGGCACCGGCCAGGTATCCACCGAAGCGGTCAAGGGACGCGGCCGGGTCTCCCGCGGTTTCTGGGACGTCTGGGTGCCGCTGCGCGGCCTCGGACTCGTACGCAAGGCACGGCTCGGCGCCGACCGCGCTCCGCAGGTGGACGCCAAGTGCCGTCCCGCGCTGCTCGGTTCACCCGCCCGCCCGGTCATCCCGTACTTCACGGACCCGCACTCCAACCTCACCTTCGATGTCGCGGGCCGCGGCAAGAAGATGGCCGTCTACCTCACGGACCGCCCGGTGCTCCGGATGCCCGGCGGCCGGCTCGAACTGCGCCTCGACATCTTCACCGGTACCAAGTCCGGCTCCCGCGCCGTCGAGGTGGTACTGACCTCTCCCGACGGCACCACCCGGACGGTGCCGGGCACGCTGCGTCCCGATCACGCGCGGGCCCATCTCGCGCTGCCCGCGCGCGTACCGGACCTGCCCGCCGGCACGGCGCGGCTGTCGGTACTGCTGGACGGAGCGAAGAGCCCCGGACTCCCGCTCTGCGAGGTGACCGTGAACAGCGGCGGCCGGATCCGGCTGGACCGCAGCGGTCTCGCCGCGGTCGACCCGCTGCTCGTCCGGCTGGTGACGGTGCGACGCCGCAGAGCGGTGGTGCGCCGGGTGCTCCGCTCGGCGGGCGGCCCGATCGTGCGCCGTCTGCCGTCGTCGGCGCGGAAGCGGGTACGCCGCCTCGCGGCCCGCCTCTGACCTCTCGCCGCCTTCCGGAACGACAGAGCCTTCCGGAGCGACACCGCCTCCCGAGACGGCACAGCCTTCCGGAACGACAGAACACAGCGCATCAGAACAAGGACGTGATCACATGCGACAGCTTTCCGTCGAAGGCGCCTGGGTGCATGAACCGAAGGTCTTTCCGGACAGCCGTGGCAGCTTCCACGAGTGGTTCAAGGCCTCCGACTTCATCGAGTCCGCCGGCCACCCGCTGAACCTCGCGCAGGCCAACTGCTCCGTGTCCAGCCGGGGCACGCTGCGCGGTGTCCACTTCGCCGATGTGCCGCCCGGCCAGGCCAAGTACGTGAAGTGTGTGCGCGGCGCGGTGCTCGACGTCATCGTCGACATCCGGGTCGGCTCGCCGACGTACCGGCAGTGGGACGCGGTACGCCTCGACGACGTGGACCACCACTCCGTGTATCTCGCGGAGGGACTCGGCCATGCCTTCATGGCACTGACCGACGACGCGACGGTGGTCTATCTCTGCTCCGAGGGCTACGCTCCCGGCCGCGAGCACGGCATCAACCCGCTGGACCCGGCGCTCGGTATCGAGTGGCCCGAGGGCATCACACCGCTGCTGTCCGACAAGGACGCGACCGCTCCGTCCCTCGCGGAGGCCGAGGCCCAGGGCCTGCTTCCGTCGTACGAGGACTGCCGGGCGTACTACGCGCGACTGGCCGCCCGGGACTGACCCGGCGCACGGACAGCCGGAAGGGCCCGGACGATCCTGGATCGTCCGGGCCCCTCCGTCGGTATGCCGGGCCGTCAGCCCAGGACCGTCTCGATCTGCTTGCGCAGCGGCGCGAACGCCGACCGGGAGCGGCGCAGATTACGGGCGCGGATCAGGCCCGGCCAGAAGCCGGCCCCGAGCAGCGCCTCGGGCCGGACCGCGTTCTTACGGACCAGCACCTCGTCCGGCACCGCCTGCGGATCCGGTACGACGTACTCTTCGATGATCTTGTCGTACGCGTCCTTCAGCACCGTGCTCTCCGGGTTGGCGCCGAAGATGGCCACCACTCCGGTCGGCTCGGTGTCGACATCGACGACCAGCAGGTCGGGACGGAACCGCCGCAGCACGGTGGCCACCTTGTAGACGTCTCCGGCCCAGAACTTGGTGTGCCGGTCGCGCGCCGCCTCGTCGACGTCCCGCGGCAGCATGTCGTCCAGGACGATCACGCTGGACCAGCGGGCGTGCTTCTCGACATTCATGAAGTCGCGCAGCGCGAACTCGAACAGGTGCATGCCGTCGATGAACGACAGCTCCAGCTTCGGGTCTCCGCCGAAGAGGTTGACCGGGTCCCGGCGGGCCAGCGCGCGGAACGGGTTACGGCCGTTGCGCAGATGGATCAGAGGGTCCTTGCGGGCGAAGAAGTCGTCGCTGGTGGCCTTGACCAGGTGGACATCACAACTGATGTCCGTAACCACCCGGAAAGCCGGGTCGACGGCTACCGACGGAACCCGGGACAGTGCCAGGCTGCGCCCGTCATTGACCCCGATCTCCAGATAGGTGCGGGGCTTGTACACACGGTGCAGTTGGCGCAGGAAGCCGTGGCGATCCACGTAAGTGGCCCTTCACTGAGAATCAACAACGAGGGAATTGATTCTCAGTGAACTTAGTAGGTACGCGGGCCACACGTAAACATCTACTGGCCAGTAACGCCCGTTTGGCGCTCAGTCTCGACCAATACCGAAAAGGCTTCGCCAAGCGCGGAACGCCAGTCACGGATCGGCTCGATCCCGGCCGGCTTCCACCGCTCGTGTCCCAGCACGCTGTACGCGGGCCGGGGCGCGGGACGCACGAATGCCTCGCTCGTCGTCGGACGGACCCGCTCCGGGTCCGCGCCGAGCAGCCGGAAGATCTCCCGGGTGAATCCGAACCACGTCGTCTCACCGCCGCTGGTGCCGTGGTAGATCCCGCTCCGGGCGGTTCCCGCCAGCGCCGCCCGGCCCAGCAGGACCAGCCGGTCCGCGAGGTCGCCGGTCCAGGTGGGCTGGCCACGCTGGTCGTCCACCACGTCCAGCGTGTCCTTGACGGCTTCCAGCTTGATCATCGTGCGGACGAAATTGCCGCCGCCAGCGCCGTACAGCCAGGCCGTGCGGACCACGAAGCCGGTGTCGGGCAGGGTCTCCAGCACCGCGCGCTCGCCGGCCAGCTTGGTACGCCCGTAGGCGCTGCGCGGCGCCGTGGGAGCGTCCTCCGCGTACGGCGTGTCCGCGTCTCCGGCGAAGACGTAGTCCGTGGAGACCTGGAGCAGGACCGCGCCCGACTCCTCGCACGCCTCGGCGAGGACCCGGGGTCCTGTGCCGTTGACCGCGAGCGCCTCGGCCTCCTTGGCCTCCGCGTCGTCAACGGCCGTCCAGGCCGCGCAGTTGACCACCACGGCCGGCGCGTGGGCCGCCAGCGCGGCGCGCACCGCGCCGGAGTCCGTGATGTCCAGCGCGGTACGGTCCAGACCGGCCGCGCTCTCCCCGTCGGCCGCGAGCCGGGCCAGCAGGTCCTGGCCGAGCATGCCGCCGGCCCCGGTGACAAGCCAGGTGCTCACAGCGCCGCACGTCCCTTCAGCGGCTCCCACCACGCGCGGTTGTCGCGGTACCACCGCACGGTCTCCGCGAGGCCCGTGGCGAAGTCCTTGCGGGGCTCGTATCCCAGCTCCGTGCGGATCTTGGTGCAGTCGACGGAGTAACGGCGGTCGTGGCCCTTGCGGTCGGTGACGTACTCGACGCTGGTGTCCCAGTCCGCTCCGCAGGCCTTGAGCAGCAGGCCCGTCAGCTCCTTGTTGGACAGTTCCGTGCCGCCGCCGATGTTGTAGACCTCGCCGGCCCGGCCCTTCGTACGGACCAGCTCGATGCCCTGCACATGGTCGTCGATGTGCAGCCAGTCACGGATATTGCCGCCGTCGCCGTACAGCGGGACCTTCTTGCCGTCCAGCAGGTTCGTGATGAACAGCGGGATGACCTTCTCCGGGAAGTGGTGGTGACCGTAGTTGTTGGAGCAGCGGGTCACGCGCACATCGAGGCCATGGGTGCGGTGGTACGAGAGCGCGATCAGATCGCTGGACGCCTTCGCCGAGGAATACGGCGAGTTGGGCTCCAGCGGATGGGTCTCGGGCCAGGAGCCCTCGTCGATCGAGCCGTAGACCTCGTCGGTGGAGATGTGCACGAAGGTCTTGACACCGGCGCGGTGCGCGGCGTCGATCAGCGTGTGGGTGCCGACGACATTCGTACGGACGAACTCCGCGCCGCCGTCGATGGAGCGGTCCACATGCGACTCGGCGGCGAAGTGCACCACCTGGTCGTGCTCGGCCATCAGCTTGGCGACCAGCTCGGGATCGCAGATGTCGCCCTCGACGAAGGCGAATCCCGGGTGGCCGCGCACCTCGTCGAGGTTGGCCGGGTTGCCCGCGTAGGTCAGCTTGTCGAGCACCGTCACCGCGACATCGCCAGGGCCTTGAGGGCCCAGCACGGTACGGACATAGTGCGAGCCGATGAAGCCGGCGCCACCGGTGACCAGGATTCTGGTGGTGCGGCTGGGAACGGCGGAAATCGTCATGAGGAAATCTGCACCTTGCTGTGGTCGCCGAGGACGAGTCGGTGGGCGGAGGGATTACGGGGCGCGGGTGTGATCTCCACGTCACGGCCGATCAGCGACGCCTCCACCCGGCGCACGCCGGTGAGAGAGGAGCCCCGCAGGACGATGGAGTACTCGATCTCGCTGTCCTCGATCCGGCATCCCTCGGAGACCGAGGTGAAGGGACCGATATAGGCGTCGCTGACCACCGTGCCCGCGCCGATGATCACGGGACCGACGATACGGCTGCCGGTCACCCGTGCGCCCTTCTCGATCCTGACCCGCCCTATGATCTCCGTGGCCTCGTCGACCGTGCCCTCGCGGCACGGCTCGACGGTCTCCAGCACCGAGCGGTTGACCTCCAGCATGTCGGTGACATTGCCGGTGTCCTTCCAGTACCCGGAGATGGTCGTGGAGCGGACGTCGCGCTTCTGGTCGATCAGCCACTGGATGGCATGCGTGATCTCCAGCTCACCGCGCCAGGACGGCTCGATGGCCCGTACGGCCTCGTGGACGGCCGGAGTGAAGAGATAGACGCCGACGAGCGCGAGATCGCTCTTCGGCTCCTTCGGCTTCTCCTCCAGCGCCACCACCCGGCCGGTGGCGTCGAGTTCGGCCACACCGAAGGAGGTCGGGTTGGGGACCTTGGTCAGCAGGATCTGCGCGTCGGGCCGCTCCGTGCGGAAGCCGTCCACCAGACCGGCGATGCCACCGACGATGAAGTTGTCACCGAGGTACATCACGAAGTCGTCCTCGCCCAGGAAGTCACGGGCGATGAGCACGGCGTGCGCCAGACCGAGCGGCGCGTCCTGCTGGAGATAGGTGACCTTTATGCCGAACCGGGAGCCGTCCCCGACCGCCTCGCGGATCTCCTCGGCGGTGTCGCCGACGATCACACCGACATCGGTGATGCCCGCCTCGGCGATGGCCTCAAGACCGTAGAAGAGCACGGGCTTGTTCGCCACGGGCACGAGCTGTTTCGCGGAGGTGTGAGTGATGGGGCGTAGTCGGGTACCCGCCCCGCCGGACAGTACGAGAGCCTTCACAGTGCCTATCCCATGCTGAGATTCCGATGCTGTCCGGGCCTCGCCCGACAGCCTGATTTTACCTACGATTTCCGGTGTGGCCCGCTACCGGTCACCCGGGACGGGTGGTCGAGCGCTTTCGGGTGTGCGTGGGAGCGTGTCCCGGAGCCGCGCGCGGGCCGGCGCCTCTCCGTACCACCGGCGCCGCACCCGTTGGGACATACCGCGCCTTCGCCTCATGTCACCGCCGCGAAAGCCGGCCCGGCGCGGCAGGCCGCGGCGGCGGAAACCGCCTCGCACACCGGACACGCCGACACCGTCGCGACTACGCCAGTAGGGCTAAGGACCGTCCGCCGGACACGCCTCACACCGGTGCGGCCAGACCCCGCACTCGCGTCCGCAGCCGCCGTGCCAGCCTGCGCGCCAGCGACTTGCGCCGGCGGACCGCCCTCGGAGCCTCGATGCGCTCCAGGCCCGGCTTTCCCACCCAGTCCGGCACGGTCACCTCGTACGACGCGTCCTTGAGGCCGGTGCCCTTCTCGCCGAAGTGCGGAAAGACGAGATACGGCGTGCGCGCGCGGCCCCGGTGCACCACCTCCGGCCTGGTCCCCGCCTTGACGAAGTCCAGGATGTCCCGCAGCAGATCGAGCCTGCCGAGCGCTATGCACTCCAGCCGCAGCCGCTCGGAGACCTTGATGCGTCTGGCCACGCCCGGCGTCCAGTAGCGCGCCATCAGCGGCGCCGCCAGCTCCATCTTGTGGCGCTGCACCCCCTCCGGCTGCTTCATCAGTCCGGGCGCGAACTGCTGGATCACGCCGACCGTGAAGGGTCTGACCATCAGCCGGTCGCGCTTCGGGCCCGCCGGCACCAGCTCGGTGATGAGCTTCATCAGAGCCCCAGCCGACTCGAACCGCAGCGTGTAGCTGCCGCTCTTGGTCACATGCTTGCCGTCGTCCCGGCCGACCAGGTAGTAGCAGGTGTAGTCGGAGATCACCGAGACACCGTTGCCGCGTATGTACGCCTCCATCGTGAAGAGCGCGTCCTCGCCGGTCTTCAGTCCCTCGTCGAACCGCAGCCCCAGCCGGTCGAGTAAGTCGCGGCGGAAGAGCTTCTGCGCGCTCAAGGTGAAGATCACCTGCGAGCTGTAGATGTCCACGCGTTCAGCCGTACGGCTCCACATCGACTTGGGAGCGCCTCTGTTGACCCCTTCCACTCTGCCGAGCACCACATCCGTACCGGCACGGTCGGCCATGGCGACCATGCGTTCCAGCGCTTCCTCGGCGAAATAGTCATCGGCGTCCAGGAAGAAGACATAGCGCCCCCGGGCCAGGCCCAGCCCCACATTGCGCGGCCCGCTGGGGCCGCCCGAGTTGGCCTGGCGTACCACCCTGGTCGGGATGGACGTCGAGGCGGCGAACTCCTCCAGATACTCCCCCGTGCCGTCGGTCGAACCGTCGTCGATCGCGACGATCTCGATGCGGTGGGCCCAGGTCTGGGCTTCCACCGATTCCAGGCAGCGGACCAGGTAGGGCATCGCTTCATATGCCCCGACGATCACACTCACATCAGGAACAGACATATCGTTCATCAGAATGCAAGACAAGCGATACCTGGTGTTGGTTGTCTCGTCACGATCAAGAGTATTTGTGATGCCCGTCACGTTCGGCCCTGGCCGTGGTCATACGGAGCGGTCATACGAAAGCGGCCCGGCGATACGAAAAGGCCCGGCGGAGCGCGAAAAGCGCTCCGCCGGGCCTCGGACCCGCCTGGTCTCAGCCGCGTACGGGTGAGTCCAGGTCGTTGTTCTCGGGCTCCGTCCGCGCGTCGGCGGCCGTCTCCAGGCCCTCCTCGGCCCTCGGGTCGACCGGTGCCGAGTCGTCCGGCGCCGCCATCTCCTCGGGCTCCGAGAGCCGCTGCTCGACGCTCACATTGCGCGCCTCGGACTTCGCGGCCAGCGCCCGCGTCGCCGCGTTGAACTGCTCTATCGACGACGGCTCGTCGGGTCCCAGCAGATACCGCTTGAGCTCATGGCGCTCGCTCGCCAGCCGGTCGGCCGACGGATCGGCGACCGCCGCGAGAAGCTGGTCCAGCTCCTTCGCGCTGTTGGTGAGGATCACGGCGGCCCGTACGGCGGTGTTCTGCCGCTTGAACTCCTCGGCGCCCAGCCCGGCGGAGTCGGTGACCGCGTACGGCTTACCGCTCGCGATGAAGTCGGAGACCACGCTGGAGATGTCGGAGACCATGGCGTCCGACTCGTTGAAGCAGTCGTACAGGCGCGGCTCCGCGCCCGCGATGACCCGGTGCTCCCACCAGCCGAAGGAACGCCAGTACGCGCTGTTCCACTCGTCCCTGAGCCGTGTCAGCTCCGCCTGCCTGGCCGGGTCCGCCGTGGAGTCGCGCGACTCCTCGGCCTCGTCGCGGCTCGCGTCCGCCACTCCGGACAGCCCGGACAGCCGTGTCTCGATACGGGTCAGTTCGGCCCGCGCCGCGGTCTGCTCCCGGCGGAGCCCGGCGGCCTCCTTCGCCCAGCGCGGGTCGTTGGCGCGCTCGGCGGCGGCCTTCTCCACCAGCGCGGTGATGCGCTCGTGCACGGCCTTCGCCTTGGCGCTGCGCGTGCCGGTGAAGGGATGCGGCTTGTAGAGGACGCGGACCGGCCGCTCGGCCTTCAGCAGCCGCTTGACGATGTTCTCGCCGGCCAGCAGCAGCGAGGTGTTGCCGGGCGCGTCGTCCCAGCCCTCCCAGGTGGGCGCGTACAGCACGGTGGGCACGGAGTGCTTCGGCGCGCCGGCCGCCGGCTCGATCGGAGCGAGCTGCGGACGGCCCACCTCGACGATGTCCTCGTCACGCACGCCGACATCGGCCAGCGCGTAGCGGTCGCGGCCGGCCCGGCCCGCGGTCCACACCTCGTCGTACGCCTTGCTGTACGGGTTGACGCTGGCGATCTTGTCGCTGTCGCCGTGGCCGATGAAGACGTGCTTCATGGTCGGGACCCGCAGCATATGGATGTTCTTGCCGACATTGGCCGCGTACAGCGCGACCCGTACCGTCGACAGGTCCAGGTTCATCAGATGCACACCGCCGGGGATGCACACCACCGGTACGGCCGTCGGGCCGAGCTGCTGCGCGATCACCCGCTCGCGCAGGATGATCAGCGGCCGGCCTTCGAGCTGGTCCATCGTCTCCAGCCACATGTTGACCTGGTACGCGGACTCCTTGGAGCCGGAGAAGTACAGCATCACGGTCGGCTTGTACTCGGCCAGCCAGCCGTCCAGCGCCTTGAGCACCTTGTCGGCGGAGGGCACGAGGCGGCTGGGCCGCAGATACGGCAGCAGCGCGAGGACATAGCCGACGGCGAGGACCAGGCTGAGGGCCAGACCCGCGTATCCGTAGATGTTGTCGCGGGTCTGCAGCGTGATCAGCACCCCGACCATGGCGAAGAGGTCCAGGTGGAGCATCTTCTCGGCGGAGCGGTTGAGCAGCCACTGCGGCGGCGCGTCCGGGATCCGGATGGCGCCGAGGTCGACATTGCGGGTGACCACGGGCAGTTTGCGGCGCAGCCGGAGCAGGGTGACGATCGCGCCGTGCGGTGCCTGGAGCGCGTAGAACACCAGCACCACGACCACGGTCACATAGAAGATCCGCTCCTCACCGAGCCCGAGCCGCGCGACGAGCAGCACCAGCAGCATCTGCCGGATCAGGAATCGGATCGACAGACCGGCCCGCACTTTCGCGAGCCGGTTCACCAAATAGCTGCCGCGCTGATGCAGAAACGTATCCGCAAGATAAGTCACGGCTGCGGCCGCCGCGAAGAGCCAAAGATTGGGAATTATCGCGGCGAGCATGACGCACGGGAAACTCAGCCCCAGAAGAAGTGCGGCTGCCAGCTCTGATCCGCTGCCCACACGGGCCAGGCGAATGGCTGTCGAAATCACGAAAAACCTGCTCCAGACAGTGCCTGTTGTTGACCTTGCAAGGAAAGTGTGAAGACGGAACTTCACGAACTCGGGCCTCCGTAGTTCGCACTTCGGCGACGACAGAGGCCCGGATCAATAATTAGCGAGAATTATTACACATCTTCCTGACGATCCAGTACGGCGGCGAGTGCCTGCTCGAAATCGGACGCCTCGGAGGCACCGCGTGTCGGGTCCTGCTGCCGTACGTCGATGACATGCCCGGTCAGCTCGGAGAGCAGCACATCGAGCGAGGTCCTGGCGACCGCCTCGGAGGAAAGCAGCGATCCCTCCGGCTCCTGGCCGAACGCCTTGGTGCGCATAGGAGTGGCGGTGCGCTCGGGATTCACACAGTTCACCCGGATGCCCTCGCCGGCCCATTCGTCGGAGAGAGCCTGGGTGAGGTTCACCATGGCCGCCTTCGTCGACGAGTAGAGGCTGTACTCGGCGCGCCCGCGCGTGTAGCTGCTGGAGGTGTAGAGCAGGAGCTGGCCCTTCGTCTCGACCAGGTACTTGTAAGAGGCGCGCGCGATCTGCACCGGCGCCAGATAGTTGACGTTCAACGCCTCCTGGATGGTGGTGTTGTCCGTCTCGGCCAGCTTGCCGATGCGCAGCACGCCCGCGGTGTTGATGACGTAGTCGATCCGGCCGGTCTCGCCGTAGGCGCGGGACAGCGCGTCGTCGACATGCTCGGGGTTCTCCACATGCGTGCCGGTGGTGGAGCGGCCCAGCGCGTAGACCTTGGCACCGAAGGACTCGGCGAGCTGGGCGATGTCCGCGCCGATGCCGTACGAACCACCGAAGACGACCAGGGTCTTGCCCGTCAGCAGCTCACGGTAGGCGTCCTCGGAGGACTGCTGCGGAGCGGCGGCGGAGGCGAGCTGGAAGAGCTTGTCGGCGATGAAGACATCGACCGGCTGAGTCACCTTCATGTTGTACTCGTCGCCGGCGACCACATGGATCGGGACGTCCGGCAGATACTTCAGCACGACCGAACAGTCGTCGGTGGCCTGGAAGTTGGGATCGCCCGCGGCCACCTCGTAGGCCCTGCGGATGGTGGAGAGCTTGAACGCCTGCGGAGTCTGGCCGCGCCGCAGCCGGGACCGGTCCGGCACATCCGTGATGAACTCGCCGTCGCCGCCGTGCGTACGGGTCACGATGATCGTGTCAGCGGACGGAATGGCCACGTCCACGGCCTGGTAGCGGTCCAGCGCGTCCACACAGTCCTTGATCACACGCTGCGAGAGCAGCGGGCGCACGGCGTCATGGAACAGTACGTTCCGGTCCTCGCCCTCGGCCAGTCCCTCACCCAGCGCGGCGATGGCGCGCTCGGTGGTCTCGTTCCGTGTCGAACCGCCCTCGATGACCTTGCTGACCTTGGCCAGTCCGGCCTTGGTGATGATCTTCTCCACGTCGGGCACATAGCCCGGGGCCATCAGCACGATCACATCGTCGATCGAGCCGGCCTGCTCGAAGATCGACAGCGTGTGCTCGATGACCGCCTTCCCCGCGATCTTCAGCAGCTGCTTCGGGATCGACAGCCCCACCCGCTGACCGGTACCGCCCGCCAGGACGACAGCGGTGGTGCGGGGCTTCACGGGCGACGCGGGAGTTGCAGACACAGAACTGACCTACCTTGCGGGCTCAGAGGATGTAGCGATGGTCCCACCCGTGGCAATCCTCTCGCAAGGTGGACCACAACCGGGCGACACCAGCGCGCAACCCCTGATTCACCTGCGAAGACCAGTGCACCGATGGTGCGGGGCCGGGAGTCGTACGTGAAGGACACCACACAAGATTCACGTCGGAGCACCGGGGGTCCCAGATGAGAGGGTACGCAATGTCACACGTCAGTCACCGGACGCCACAACGGCGACGGGCGGCCACGGCACAAGGCCATGACCGCCCGTCGGCGATGCGATGTCCGCCAGACCCCGGCCAAGCGCCGGCCTCTGGCCAAGGGCGGTCCGGCACAGCCCAAGGGCGGTCCGGCGCAGCCCAAGGGAGGTCCGGCGCAGCCTAGAACGCCCTGAACTCGTCGTACTCCCGCTGCGCCTCGTCGTGTTCGGCGTCCCGGTCCCTGCGGCGCTGTGCCGCCGGGCGCGGCGCCTCCAGGCGGTGGTCCTCGCCACGGCGTCCGAGCATCTCCGCGCCCGCCGTCATCGTCGGCTCCCAGTCGAAGACGACCGCCTCCTCCTCGGGACCGATGGCCACGCCGTCACCGGACCTGGCGCCGGCCTTCATCAACTGGGCCTCGACACCGAGCCGGTTGAGCCGGTCCGCGAGATAGCCGACGGCCTCGTCGTTGCTGAAGTCGGTCTGCCGGACCCAGCGCTCCGGCTTCTCGCCGCGCACCCGGTAGATCCCGTCCTCCTCCAGAGTGACGGTGAAGCCCGCGTCGTCGACGGCCTTCGGACGGATGACGATCCGGGTCGCCTCCTCCAGCGGCTTCTCCGCGCGGGACTTCGCGATGATCTCCGCGAGCGCGAAGGACAGCTCCCTGAGCCCGAGATGGGCCACGGCCGAGACCTCGAAGACGCGATAGCCGCGCGCCTCCAGCTCGGGCCGGATCATCTCGGCGAGATCCTGGCCGTCCGGGATGTCGACCTTGTTGAGGACGACAACGCGCGGACGGTCGTCGAGACCGCCGTACAGCGTGAGCTCCTCCTCGATCACATCGAGGTCGGAGACCGGGTCGCGGTCCGACTCCAGCGTGGCCGTGTCCAGGACATGTACGAGGACGGAGCAGCGCTCGACATGGCGCAGGAACTCCAGACCGAGGCCGCGGCCCTGGCTGGCGCCCGGGATCAGGCCCGGGACGTCCGCGATGGTGTAGACGGTGGAACCGGCGGTGACCACGCCCAGGTTCGGGACCAGCGTGGTGAAGGGATAGTCCGCGATCTTCGGCTTGGCGGCGGAGAGCACGGAGATCAGCGAGGACTTCCCGGCGCTCGGATAGCCCACCAGCGCCACATCGGCGACCGTCTTGAGCTCCAGGACGACATCACCGCCGTCGCCGGGCTCACCGAGCAGCGCGAAGCCGGGCGCCTTGCGGCGGGCCGACGCCAGCGCGGCATTGCCCAGTCCGCCACGGCCGCCTTCCGCGGCGACATAGGTGGTGCCCTGGCCGACCAGGTCGGCGAGGACATTGCCCCGCTTGTCGAGGACGACCGTGCCGTCCGGTACCGGCAGGACCAGGTCCTGGCCGTCCTTGCCGGAGCGGTTGCCGCCCTCGCCCGGCTTGCCGTTGGTGGCCTTGCGGTGCGGCGAGTGGTGATAGTCGAGCAGCGTGGTCACCGACTGCTCGACGACCAGGATCACATCGCCGCCACGGCCGCCGTTGCCGCCGTCGGGTCCGCCGAGCGGCTTGAACTTCTCCCGGTGTACGGAGGCGCAGCCGTGGCCTCCGCTACCCGCGGCGACATGCAGCTCGACGCGGTCCACGAAGGTGGTCATGGGGATTGCCTCCAGTACATACGGAAATGTCTTACCTGCAACACGCGAAAGGCGGACCCGCTTCCCGTCACCGGGAAGTGAGGTCCGCCCTCGCGAAGAAAACGTTCTACGGCTGCCTGATCAGGCGACCGGAACGATGTTCACGACCTTGCGGCCACGGCTGGTGCCGAACTCCACCGCGCCGGCGTTCAGCGCGAACAGCGTGTCGTCGCCGCCACGGCCGACGCCGGAGCCCGGGTGGAAGTGGGTGCCGCGCTGGCGGACCAGGATCTCACCGGCGTTGACGACCTGACCGCCGAAGCGCTTCACGCCGAGCCGCTGAGCATTGGAATCGCGCCCGTTCCGAGTGGACGATGCGCCCTTCTTGTGTGCCATGTCTTCTCAGTCCCTTACTTCGCAGCCGCGGGGATACCGGTGACCTTGATCGCCGTGTACTGCTGGCGGTGACCCTGGCGACGGCGGTAGCCCGTCTTGTTCTTGTAGCGAAGGATGTCGATCTTCGCGCCCTTGTGATGGTCCACGATCTCAGCCGTGACCTTGATGCCGTCCAGCACCCACGGGTCGCTGGTGACGGCTTCGCCGTCGACCACGAGCAGGGTCGAGAGCTCGACCGTGTCGCCAACCTTGGCGGTGGGAATCTTGTCAACCTCAACGATGTCGCCGACAGCAACCTTGTGCTGGCGACCACCGCTGCGCACGATGGCGTACACGCGGATCTCACTCTCGCTCGGAACGGAACTCCTGATGCCAGCCGCTCGCACGGGCCGGGGCCCATGGCGATCCTGACAGGACGAGCGGCCTCCCCCGGAAATCCGGGAGGTGGGTGCTCAGGAGTGGGCGCGCATTGGAACACGCCGAAGGTTTAGAGTACGGGGCCGCTGTCCAGGGGGTCAAACCAGGTCCCTGACGGCGAACGGACCGGGCCCGCCGTCCGGACCCGGAATCCCGGGTCCGGACGGCGGGCCGCCGCCGAAGGTGCTCAGTCCTCCGTGGAGGCCGTGACGCCGGACGGCGTCTGCTGCTCGGCCGCCGCGGTCTTCTTCGCCGCCGACTTGGTCGTCTTCTTGGCGGTCGTCTTCTTCGCCGCGGTCTTCTTGGCCGTCGTCTTCTTGGCGACCGTCTTCTTCGCCGTGGCCTTCTTGGCGGTCTTGCGGACCGTCTTCTTGGCCGGCGCGGACGCCTCGGCGCCGTCGGACGGCTCGTCCTGTACGGCCGCCTCGGCGGACTCGTCGGGCTTCGCCGACGCCACCACGACGACCGCCGCCTCCTCGGCGCCCACGGGCGCTCCGGCCGGCGCGGTGACCTTGCGGGTGACCCGGCGACGGGCCCGCGGCGGAGCCACGGCCGGCGCCTCCTCGGCGACGGGCACCTCGGCCACGGCCGGCTCCGGCGCGACCGGCTCCGGCACGGCCTCGGGCTGTACGGGCAGGACCACCTCGGCGTCCGATGCCTCGACCGCCTTCGGCGAACCGGCCGGAGCCGTCGCCTTGCGCGTGGCACGGCGACGCGTACGGCCCCTGGGAGCCGCCTCGTCCGCCACAGGCGCCTCCGGCTCCGGCTCGGCGGCCGGAGCCGCGACCGGTGCCTCGAAGGGCTTCTCGGCGACGGCAGCCTCCGTCCTGCTCTCGGGCTCGGCGGTCCTCGGCGCGCCGGCCGGGGCCGACGCCTTGCGCGAAGCCCGGCGGCGCGAGCGGCCACGGACAGCCGCCTCGGCCTCCGCCACGCTGCTGAACAGCTCCTCGTCCGGCGCGAACTCCGGCTCGGGCAGCGCCAGCGGAGCCGCCGCCTCGGCCGCGACCTCGGCCTCGGACTCCGCCGCGATCGAGATGTACTCGTGGTCGTGATCGTGCTCGGTGCCGAGGTCCTGACCGCCGTCGGCCTCGTGCCCGTGGTCCGTACCGGCGGAGCCGCCACGGCCGCGCTTCTTGGCGCGCTTGCCGTTGCCACCGCCACCGGCCGCCGTGGGCTGTTCCATGTGGACGATCACACCGCGGCCGTTGCAGTGCACACAGGTCTCGGAGAACGACTCCAGCAGACCCTGGCCGACCCGCTTACGGGTCATCTGGACCAGGCCCAGCGAGGTGACCTCGGCGACCTGGTGCTTCGTACGGTCCCGGCCCAGGCACTCCAGCAGTCGCCGCAGCACCAGATCCCGGTTGGATTCCAGCACCATGTCGATGAAGTCGATGACGACGATGCCGCCCAGGTCGCGCAGCCGGAGCTGGCGCACGATCTCCTCGGCCGCCTCCAGGTTGTTCCTGGTGACGGTCTCCTCCAGGTTTCCGCCCTGGCCGGTGAACTTCCCGGTGTTGACGTCGACCACGATCATGGCCTCGGTCTTGTCGATCACCAGCGAACCACCGCTCGGCAGCCAGACCTTGCGGTCCAGCGCCTTCATGAGCTGCTCATCGATGCGGTAGGTCGCGAAGACATCGACCTCGCTCGTCCACCGCTGGAGCCGGTCCGACAGATCCGGTGCGACATGCGCCACATAGCCGTGGATGGTGCCCCACGCCTCGTCGCCGCTCACGATGACCTTGGAGAAGTCCTCGTTGAAGATGTCGCGGACGACCCGGACGGTCATGTCGGGCTCACCGTAGAGAAGGGTCGGCGCGTTGCCCGTCTTCGCCTTCTTCTTGATGTCCTCCCACTGCGACTGGAGCCGCTCGACATCCCGGCGCAGCTCGTCCTCGCTGGCGCCCTCCGCGGCCGTACGGACGATGACGCCCGCGTCCTCGGGAACGATCTTCTTGAGGATGGTCTTCAGCCGGGCCCGCTCGGTGTCGGGCAGCTTGCGGCTGATGCCGGTCATCGAGCCCTCGGGCACATAGACCAGATAGCGGCCCGGCAGCGACACCTGGCTGGTCAGACGCGCGCCCTTGTGGCCGATCGGGTCCTTCGTCACCTGGACGAGCACCGACTGGCCGGACTTGAGCGCGGTCTCGATCCGGCGCGGGCCATTGGCCATGCCCAGCGCCTCGAAGTTCACCTCACCGGCGTACAGGACGGCGTTGCGTCCCTTGCCGATGTCGACGAAGGCGGCCTCCATGGACGGCAGTACGTTCTGCACCTTGCCCAGGTAGACATTGCCGACGTAGCTGGTGGCCTGCTCCTTGTTGACGTAGTGCTCGACGAGCACATTGTCTTCGAGCACGCCGATCTGGGTGCGCTCGCCGTGCTGGCGGACGACCATCACACGCTCGACGGCCTCACGGCGGGCGAGGAACTCCGCCTCGGTGATGATCGGCACCCTGCGGCGGCCCTGCTCGCGTCCCTCGCGGCGGCGCTGCTTCTTGGCCTCCAGCCGGGTCGAGCCCTTGATCGACTGGACCTCGTCGACGCCGGTGCCCGGCTCGGTGTCCCGGCCGTCCCTGGTCTCCTTGGCACGCCGCTCCCGAGGCTCGCGCACCTTGACGACCGTGCGCTCCGGGTCGTCCGTGCCGGTCTCGGCCTCGGAACCGCCGTCACCACTGCGACGGCGACGGCGACGGCGGCGACGGCTGCTGGAGGAACCGGCGCCCGAGGAAGCCTCGATGTCGTCGTGGTCCTCGTCGTCCGCGTCGTCCGCGTCCGCTTCGTCCTCGTCGGCGCGGCCGGTGGACTCCTCATGCTGCTCGTCCGTGGTGTCCTCCGCGTCCGCGGACTCGCCACGGCGACGGCGTCGGCCACCACGGCGGCGGCGCCGCGACGGGCGGTCCTCGTACTCGGCGGCCTCGTCCGACTCGGCGGACTCGTCGGCGTCGCCGGACTGCTCAGCCTCGGCGTCGATGTCGGTGTCGGACTCGGCGTGGTCCTGCCGGTCCTGTCGCGGCGCCTCTTCGGCGGCCGGCGCGGCCTCGACGGGCTCGGCCTCGCCACGGCGGCGGCGCCGGCGGCGGCCGGCGGGCTCCGGCACGGCGACGGGCTCGGCCGCTGCCGTGATCTCGGTCTCGTCCTCCGCGTCCTCGTCCGTGTCGGTGTCCCGGACGGAGACGGCGGCAGCCGCGGCGGCGGCCGTCTCGGGCGTCTGGAACATCGGCTCGGTGAAGACCGGCGCCTGGAAGACGGCCAGAGCGGGCCGGGTCGCACGGCGGCGCGAACGCTCCGGTGCCTCGGCCTCCTTCTCCCTGGCCTGCTCCGGCACCGACCGGGTCGCGGGCTCGGCGCTCTGGTCGGTGGTGGTGGCCCTGCGGCGCGTACGGCCACGAGTGGCGGCCTTCTCGGCGGCCTGGACCTCCGTCTCGTCGGCGGTGATCTGCGCGACGGAGTCCTGCGGGAGCTTCTCGCCCGCGGCGGACGCGTTCTCGTCGGTCTCCGGCGCACCGGCGGGCGCGGTGGCCCTGCGGGTGGCGCGGCGGCGAGTACGGCCTGCGGAGGCCGTCGAGGCCGTGGCCTCCTCGGCCTGGCTCTGTGCGGTCGCGGCCGGGGCCTCGACGGCGGCCGGGGCCTCCACGGCCTCGGCCGGCTCGGCGGTGACCTCGGGAGCGGCGACCTTACGGGTGGCACGACGGCGCGCACGCGGCGCGGCGGGCTCTTCCGTCACAGGCGTCTCGGCCGTCACCGATGACTCGGCGGCGCTCTCGCCGCTCGCCTCGGTCACCGGTGCGGTGGCCTTGCGGGTGGCGCGACGGCGGGTACGAGGAGCGGGCACGGCCTCCTCGGCCGGACTCTCCTCGGCGGTGGTCTCGACGGCCGCCGGCTGCTCGGCGGTCACCTCGGGAGCCGCGGCCTTGCGTGTCGCACGACGGCGTGCGCGCGGCGCCGGTACCTCTTCGGCCACCGCCGCTTCGGCGGGCTCGGCAGCCGTGGCGTCGCCGGCCTTCGCGCCGTCCGTGGTCCCGGCGGGCGGGCCCGCCGGACGAGACGCGGCGCGGCGCCTGCGGCGCGGCGGCAGCGTGTCGCTGGGTGTGTTGTTGTCTTCGTCGGTGGTCCCGGGTGTACCGGGTTCGGTGGGCTCAAGCATGCGGGCGGTTCTCCCGTCACGCTCCCGGGCGCCGCGCCTGATTCCGGTCCGGCCGCGGCCCGCGCAGTGCGCGAATGCCGCCGTCCGGGGCGCGGGCGCCGCACGGGAGCTGTTATGTCTGGCTCGCCGGTTCCCTACGCGATGTACGTACGGCCTGGCGAAAGTCTTCTGTCAGTGCGCTGCCCGACCCAGGTGGCTCCCGAGTGCCAGGGCTGCGCTACAACGACCGCCCTACGCGGTACCCGCACCTTCCGGCGCCTTCGCGGCGGCGGGTCCGGCACCCTTGAGGGCGGCCATGACTGCCTCGCGGTCGGGCGCGAGCGGGTCGGTCACCGTGCCGGACTCCTCGTCGAAGAGCCCCTGCGCCAGCCTGGTCACCGCAGCGGGGACCGGCGGCGCCAGGTCGGCCACAGCTCGGAGACCGGACAGGACGTCGTCGGGCCGGACGGCAGGTGTCACGTGCCGAACAACCAGCCGCAGTATCGCACAGGGCCCGTCCCCGGGCCTATTGATGGCGGCGGAGGGCCCTGCTCCAGAGGAGTCGGCGCCTTCCGCGGACCGCGGATCGACGGTCCGCAGACCGGCCACCGCACTCCGTGCGTCGAAGGTCCGCAGACCGTTCTTCGTACGGCGTTCGACCTCGACCGTCTCGGCGGCGAGGAACGCGGCCACGGCGCGTGCGGCCTCTTCCTGATCGACGCCGTCCAGCCGCAGCTCCCAGACGGAAGCGGTCAGCCGGTCGGCGAGACCGGATGTGCGGGCCTCGACGGCGTCGATGATGTCGAGGCCGTCCGGCAGTGACTCGTCGAGCAGCTCGCGCAGTGTGCCGGGGTCGCGCGCCTCCGCCAGGGCGATCTCCAGAAATTCGGCCTCACTGCCCGTGCCGGTGGGTGCGGCATTGGCGTACGACACCTTGGGATGCGGGGTGAACCCCGCCGAGTACGCCATCGGCACCTCGGCGCGGCGCAGCGCCCGCTCGAAGGCGCGCTGAAAATCACGGTGGCTGGTAAACCGGAGGCGGCCGCGCTTGGTGTAGCGCAGTCGGATGCGCTGCACCGCCGGTGCGGGCGGCGGGCCTTCGGGCTGTCGCTTGCCCAGTGGTTCTTCTCCTCGGTGCGGGGCGGTACGCGCTGACGCGCCGCCCTCGGACGTGCGGGCGACCCCGGTTCCCGGGCTCAGCCCCGCTTCTGCAAGGAGATCTCGGGTGCGGGCTCCGCACCGGGGACGATCGTTGTACTACCCAGAGTACGCGCCCGGCGCACCATTGGTTCCACAGGTCGGGCACGCTGGGTGAGTCCGTCGGCCGCCGGCAGGCATCCGCCGGTGGGCCTGTCCAACCGATTCCCACGCCGGCGGCGCCGAAACCCGGGCCGTGCCGGACCGGCGTACACACGCCGCTGTGCGTTTGACTCGTCAACGCGCGGGACGGTGCGGCGCATTCCGGGCGGCCGGACCGGCGACGGAACGCTCAGCGGCCCGTTCTTATCCAGAAGCGCAGCTTTCCGCCGCGCTCGTCCTCCAGGACGCCGCCGACCGCCTCGATCACCTTGCGCGAGGGCGTGTTGGTGGTGTCACAGGTCACCAGGACCGCGTCGATACCGAGTCCGCGGGCGACGGGCAGCGCCTTGGCGAGCATGGCCGTCGCATGGCCCTGTCTGCGGGCGGTGGGGCGCACGGCGTAGCCGATGTGGCCGCCCAGTTCGTACAGGAACGGGTTGAGCCGGTGGCGGATGGCGAGGCGGCCGAGGAAGGTGTCGTCCTCGACGTACCAGAGCGTGGTGTTGGGGACCCAGCCCTCGATGCGTGGGGTCTCCTCAAGAGGCTCGGCGTTCAGCCGGTCCACATAGCCGGCGAAGACCTCGGGCCGGTGCCATATGGAGGCGTACTCCTCCATCTCGTGCACAAGCAGTGCCCGCTCGCCGGCGCCCTCTTCGATGAACTCCTTCATCGCGTCGAGGAAGGAGGCGTGGACCCGGACATCGGGAGCGATGAACTGCGGCATCACGCCATTGTGCCTCCGCGCGACCGGGCCCGGCCATGGATTTCGTCCTTGACCGGGCCCGGCGGCGATGTCACTTCACGGTGAGCGGCAGAAGCTTCTTGCCGGTGGGTCCGATTTGGATGGAGGTGTCGAGCTGCAGACAGATGGATACATGGCTAAATCCATAGCTACTCTCCGAGCCATGAAGACGTACGACATCGAAGCCGAGTGGACTCCCTCGGACCTGGCTCTACTGGCTGAGCTGGAGAGGACGGAGGCTCTGCTTCCTGAGGATGCGCCGCGCGCTCTGCTCTCCATCCGCCTGTCCGTACTCACGGAGGACACCACCTCGCCGGTGCGGCAGGAACTCGACCTTCGCCTACTGGCCCGAGACAAGGGGTACCGCGTCGTCGGCGTCGCTTCCGATCTCAACGTCTCGGCAACAAAGGTTCCACCGTGGAAGCGGAAGGAACTCGGCGAGTGGCTGAACAACCGATCCCCCGAGTTCGATGCTCTGCTCTTCTGGAAGCTCGACAGGTTCATCCGCCGCATGTCGGATCTCTCCACCATGATCGAGTGGTGCCAGCGGTACGGAAAGAACCTGGCCTCGAAGAACGACTCGATCGACCTTGAATCCACTGTCGGCCGAATGATGGTCACGCTCATCGGGGGCATCGCCGAGATCGAAGCGGCGAACACATCGACCCGCGTCGCTTCGCTCTGGGACTACACGCGGACTCAGGACGCATGGTTCGTCGGCAAGCCTGCCTATGGCTACGTGACGACGAAGGCGAACGGAAGATCGGCCCTCGCTATCGAGGCCGACGCGTACAAGGCGCTGCACTGGGCTCACCGCATGGCGCTTCGGGGAGTCTCCGCCCGGCGCATGTCTCTGTGCCTCATCCGCTCTGGGCTCATGTCCAAGGGGCTCACCACGGCAACTCTCCTTCGACGTCTTCGCAACCCGGCGCTCATGGGATACCGGGTCGAGGAGAACAAGAACGGCGGCGTACGCCGCTCGAAGCTGATCCTCGGACACGACGGCAAACCGATCAGGGTGGCTCAGGCGATCTTCACCGAGGACGAGTACAACGCACTCCAGGAGGCCATCGACCGGCGCGGCAAGAACCAGCCTCAGCGTCAGACACACGGCGCGACGCAGTTCCTCGGCGTCCTGGTCTGCGCCGACTGCACGTCAAACATGGTGGTTCATGTGACGACCAACAAGTTCGGCCAGTACCGGTACCTCCGGTGCCAGAAGTGCAGGAGCGGGGGGCTCGGCGCACCGGACCCACAGGGTGTGTACGACGTGCTGGTGGGCGACGTACTGCGGGTGCTCGGCGACTTCCCCGTGCAAGTACGCGAGTACGCGCAGGGGGCTGAGGCTCGCGCCGAAGTGAAGCGGCTCGAAGAGGCCATCGCCTACTACATGAAGGGACTTGAGCCGGGAGGCCGCTACACGAAGACGCGGTTCACTCAGGAGCAGGCAGAGAAGACGTTCGACAAGCTCTCGGAGGAACTGAGCGCGATCGATCCCGAGACCACGCAGGACAGATGGACCCTGATCCACAACGGCAAGACGTTCCGTGAAGCATGGGAGTCCGGAGGCATGGAGGTCATGGCCGAGGACCTCCGCCGCGTCGGCATTACATGCGAGGTCACGCGGACCAAGGTCAAGGGCGTGCGTGCACCCTCTGTGCATCTGCGTCTGAAAATTCCCCGTGACGTACGCGAACGGCTCGTCATCAAGAGCGACGACTTCGCAGCCAAACTCTGACAGCAAGGACATGGCATGACGTTCGAGGCGTACACGCGAAAGGAGCGGGTCCGCTGGTACAGCGGGACAGTCTGCTTATGGACCCGCCGCATCCCGTCGCGATGGATCTGCCGCCACTCCACGTACATCGACTCTGCGTTTCGAGACGCGGCGATCAGGTCGGCTGCGTGATCGTCGGCCCCGCATGCAGCGCACCAGGCGCGGATGTCTGCGTCCGAGGGTGGCGTCTTGCCCCGCGCGATCCGGGATGACTTCGACTTGTGCCAGCCACACCGAGCGGCCAGCTCATGCCCTGTCAGGCCAGCGTCTTGCATGAGGCCCTGCAAGCGGGCAGCCACAGCGGCTCGCGCCGCTTGGGAGCTGGAGAGTGGAGAGGAAGGCATGAGCTGACCGATCTCCGGACTCTGGATCTTTACCGACGAACCGTAAGGCCATGGCGTCCCTCCCCGTCGAGCGCGTTGCGCCTGGTTGCACGACCTTCACTCTGTCGGAATCTGGGGGTCAAGAGGGCGTGTTCACCCTGGTCCAAGCGGAAGCCGGTGCCGTTCGTCGATGCCATGAAAAAGGCGCCCGGACCTGTACGGCCCGGACGCCTCTCATGCCTACACCCACTCCACGGCAGAGACGATGCTCGCGTCTCGCCGAGGGTCAGGGAGCGGCGTACGCCGCGATGGGCGAGGAGCCTGCTCACGCTCCTTCGCTCCGAGCCCTCGAAGCATCTCTGCACGCTCCGCCTCGGTCATGGAGGCAAGTGTCTCAGCGATCCGCCGGACGGCATCCGCGCTGGTCACTACGGCTTCTTGACCGTCAGCGGGAGCATCTTCTTACCGCTCTCGCTCAGTTGTGGCCATGTGTCGAACTGCGGACAGACACCACAGTCGAAGCACGGCGTCCAGCGGCAGTCCTCGACCTCGGTCTCGTCGAGCGAGTCCTGCCAGTCGTCCCAGAGCCAGTCCTTGTCGAGGCCGGAGTCCAGGTGGTCCCAGGGCAGCACCTCTTCGTAGGTGCGCTCACGCGTCGTGTACCAGGCGACGTCCACACCGAAGTCCGGCAGCGTCTTCTCGGCGCAGGCCATCCACCGGTCGTACGAGAAGTGTTCACGCCAGCCGTCGAAGCGGCCGCCGTCCTCGTAGACCGCGCGGATGACCGCGCCGACGCGCCGGTCGCCGCGGGACAGCAGTCCCTCGACGATGCCGGGCTTGCCGTCGTGGTAGCGGAAGCCGATCGAGCGGCCGTACTTCTTGTCGCCGCGGATCTTGTCGCGCAGCTTTTCCAGCCGGGCGTCGGTCTCCTCGGCGCTGAGCTGCGGCGCCCACTGGAACGGCGTGTGCGGCTTGGGCACGAACCCGCCGATGGACACCGTGCAGCGGATGTCGTTCTGTCCGGACACCTTGCGGCCCTCGGCGATGACCTTGACGGCCATGTCACCGATCTGGAGGACGTCCTCGTCGGTCTCGGTGGGCAGACCGCACATGAAGTACAGCTTCACCTGCCGCCAGCCGTTGCCGTAGGCCGTGGAGACCGTACGGATCAGGTCCTCCTCCGAGACCATCTTGTTGATGACCTTGCGCAGGCGCTCGGAGCCGCCTTCGGGTGCGAAGGTCAGACCGGAGCGGCGGCCGTTCCTGGTCAGCTCGTTGGCGAGATCGACATTGAAGGCGTCGACCCGGGTGGACGGCAGAGACAGGCCGATCTTGTCCGCCTCGTACCGGTCGGCGAGCCCCTTGGCGATGTCGCCGATCTCGCTGTGGTCGGCCGAGGACAGCGAGAGCAGGCCGACCTCCTCGAAGCCGGTGGCCTTCAGGCCCTTCTCGACCATCTCGCCGATGCCGGTGATGCTGCGCTCGCGCACCGGACGGGTGATCATGCCGGCCTGGCAGAAGCGGCAGCCGCGCGTGCAGCCGCGGAAGATCTCCACGGACATCCGCTCATGGACGGTCTCGGCGAGCGGGACGAGAGGCTGCTTCGGATACGGCCACTCGTCGAGGTCCATGACGGTGTGCTTGGACACCCGCCACGGCACTCCGGAGCGGTTCGGTACGACGCGGCCGATGCGGCCGTCCGGGAGGTACTCCACGTCGTAGAAGCCCGGCACGTATACGCCACCGGTCCTGGCGAGGCGGAAGAGGACCTCCTCGCGCCCGCCGGGACGGCCCTCGGCCTTCCAGGCGCGGATGATCTCGGTGATCTCCAGGACGGCCTGTTCGCCGTCGCCGATGACCGCGCAGTCGATGAAGTCCGCGACGGGCTCCGGATTGAAGGCCGCGTGTCCGCCCGCGACCACGATCGGATGGTCGACCGTCCGGTCGCGCGACTCCAGCGGGATGCCCGCCAGATCGAGCGCCGTGAGCATATTGGTGTAGCCGAGCTCGGTCGAGAAGCTCAGACCGAACACGTCGAAGGCACCGACCGGCCGGTGCGAGTCGACGGTGAACTGCGGCACCTTGTGCTCGCGCATCAGCTCTTCGAGGTCCGGCCAGACGCTGTAGGTGCGCTCGGCGAGCACGCCCTCGCGCTCGTTCAGCACCTCGTAGAGGATCATGACGCCCTGGTTGGGCAGACCGACCTCGTACGCGTCGGGATACATGAGCGCCCAGCGGACGTCGCAGCTCTCCCACGGCTTGACGGTGGAGTTGAGCTCACCGCCGACGTACTGGATCGGCTTCTGCACATGCGGGAGCAGGGCTTCGAGCTGCGGGAAGACCGAATCGGCAGGCATCACGGCGATCTTTCGTGGCTGACAGGGGTGACCATCCAGCCTACCCCGGTGTTCAGCCGGTCAGCGCCGCCCGCCATTTCCGCGCGGACGTCCGCGCCCACACCTCCGGCAGCTCCCGTTCGCGGCCGGCGCCGCGCGCCTCCTCGCGGCCGTGGAGCAGTCCCCAGGTGAACGCGGACTCGCCGGCCGCGTGGGCCTTGACGGCGATTGTCCGCAGCGTCTCCCGGGCCACCACGCTGTCCTGGTGGTCGCCGAGGACGTTCTGCACGGCCTTGGTCCGCTTGGCGAACCGCTTGGCGGGCTTGCCCAGAGCGGGCCTGGCCGCCTCGGCGGCGTACCGGACGCGCTTGGCGGCCTTGCGGGCGTTGTGCAGAGCGATGTCCCGGTCCTGGCCCGGCGGAAGGCTCAGCGCGCGCTCGACCCTGGCCGCCAGCCGGTCGTAGTCCTTCAGGATCGCCTTGGGCAGCACCTCCGTCGGCGGCCCGCCGGCGGCCGGCCGCAGCGGCGGGTCGGCGAGCAGCGCGTCCAGCGTGTTCAGCAGCGCGAGATACCGCTCGCTGTCGAGGACGGCGAGGGTCCTGTTCCGTGCTTCGGTCCGCAGAGCGGCGTCCCAGATCTGGAGCCGGGCGCGCACGGGGCCGAGAAGCAGCGTCTCGGGGATCGCGTCGAGCTCCTGTCGCAGCCGCCGGTTGAGGACCTCGTGGTCCCGGCTGACGCCCAGTTCCGCCGCGAGCCAGGTCAGCTCTTCGGCGATCGGCGCGGTGGCGGAGCGGTCGAGGACCTTGCGGTACGTACGGAAGGCCGAGCGCATCCGGCGGCAGGCGACCCGCATCTGGTGCACGGAATCCGGCAGATCGCGGCGGACGGCGGGATCCTGTGTGACGATCGCGTCGGCCTGGGCCCGCAGATAGGCCAGCACATGGTCCCCGGCGGTGGCCGGCTCGGCACGCTTCGTCTTCTTCCCGGCCGTCTTCGCGCCGTCGGACCGATCGGACGGCCGCGCGCCCAGTGCCCTGCCCAGCTTCGAGCTCCAGGACGCCGGTCGCAGTCCCGCCTCGCGGAGCCTCTTCTCCACCTCGTCCAGGAGCGCGGGGTCGGCGTCGTCGGCCAGCTCCACCTCCACTTCGGTCCAGGAGGTGGTGGCGGGGTCCGCGGTGAGGCGCTCCGCGCGGACGGTGTCGACGCTCACCTCGGCGAGCAGCGCGCCTTTCGCGTCGAGCAGCTCGCTGATGTCACGGGAGGACAGCAGACGCACGACAGGGACCAGTTCGGCGTCGCGGATATGGGAGCGCAGCAGTCCGGACAGCTCGTCCGGGACGGTGTCGGCGAGCGGCGCCTGGATCTCGTCGCGGATGCCGGTGGACACCGGGAACTTGAGATGCCAGCCCTCGTCGGCGCCGCCCTCTCTGCGGCGCAGCGCGAGGGAGCCGGCGGAGAGCCGCAGATCGGTGGTGTCGTAGTAGACGGCGTCGAGCTCCACCACGCCGCGGCCGGCGACGGCCGAGACTCCCTTGACGCCGTTGAGGTCCGGCAGTCCGGGCTGGTCGCCGCCCTTGGGACGCTCGGGGAGTTCGTACTTCCGCTCGATCTCTCGCTTGGTGTCCGCCATATAACGAACCTAACCGGAAGGACGAGGTCTAATCACCGCAACGCATCGCCGGACCGCCATGTGGCGGTCCGGCGACGGTGGGATTCATCAGGCCGACAGCGGCCGCTGCACCTTGATGGACTGGAGTAGTCCCACGGCGATCCAGACGGCGAACATCGATGTGCCGCCGTACGACACGAAGGGCAGCGGCAGACCCGCCACCGGCATGATGCCGAGGGTCATGCCGACGTTCTCGAACGACTGGAACGCGAACCAGGCGATGATTCCGGCCGCGACGATCGTGCCGTACAGCTCGGTCGTCTCCCGGGCGATCCGGCAGGCGCGCCACATGACGACACCGAGCAGCACCAGGATCAGACCGGCGCCGACAAATCCCAGTTCCTCGCCCGCGACCGTGAAGACGAAGTCGGTCTGCTGCTCGGGCACGAACTGTCCGGTGGTCTGCGAGCCGTGGAAGAGCCCGGTGCCGGTGAGGCCGCCGGAGCCGATCGCGATACGCGCCTGGTTGGTGTTGTAGCCGACACCGGCCGGGTCGAGCTCCGGATTGGCGAAGGCCGCGAAGCGGTTGATCTGGTACTCGTCGAGCACTCCGAGCGCCGCGACCGTGACGGCTCCGATCGCGCCGGCGAGGACCAGGCCGAAGACCCAGCGGTTGGAGGCGCCGGAGGCGAGCAGCACGCCGAGCACGATGACGACCATGACCATCACCGAGCCGAGGTCCGGCATCAGCATGACGATCACCATCGGAATGACCGCCACGACCAGGGACTTGGCGACGGTCCGGTGGTCCGGATGGGCCTGGTCACCGGCGTCCACCCGGGCGGCCAGGATCATCGCCATGCCCAGGATGATCGTGACCTTCACGAACTCGGAGGGCTGGAGCGAGAAGCCGCCGCCGATGACGATCCAGGCGTGGGCGCCGTTGATGGTGGCGCCGAGCGGTGTGAGGACCAGCACGACCAGCAGTACGGAGAGTCCGTACAGCACCGGCACCGCGCCGCGCAGCGTGCGGTGTCCGAGCCAGATCGCGCCGACCATCAGGGCGAAGCCGATGCCGGTGTTGAGGAGATGGCGGAGCAGGAAGTAGTACGGGTCGCCCTGGTTGAGCTGGGTGCGGTTACGGGTCGCGGACCAGACCAGCAAGGAGCCGAGGAGGGAGAGCGCCAGTGCCGAGAAGAGCAGCGGCCAGTCGAGTCTGCGCGCCAGTGAGTCGCGGGCCGCGAGCCGCGCCCACGTACCGCGTCGCGGGCCGTATCCGGAGATGGTGAAGCCACCTGTGCCGGCCATGGTTCAGTCCCTCCGCGCGGGCGGGCCCGCGAGCACCTGGGGGTCTTCCGGGTTCTTCGGAGGCTCGTACGGCTTGATCTCCGGCGCCTCGATCTGGCCGTCGGGCTCGATCTTGGGCAGTGTCGTGCGCGGCTCGGGCATCAGGGCCTTCTTCAGGTCCTGGTTGCCCTTCTTGTCCAGGCCGTACATCGCTTCGTAGATATTGCGGACGGCGGGACCCGACGCTCCGGATCCCGTACCACCCTGGGAGATCGTCATGACGATCGTGTAGTCCCTGGTGTACGAGGCGAACCACGAGGTCGTCTGCTTGCCGTAGACCTCGGCGGTACCCGTCTTGGCGTGCATCGGGATCTTGTCCTGCGGCCAGCCGCCGAACCGCCAGGCGGCGGAGCCACGGGTCGCCACGGCCGCGAGGGCCTCGTCGATCTGGTCGCGCGTCTTCGCGTTCATCGGCAGCTTGCCGTGCGACTTGGGCGCGATCTCTTCCACCTGCTTGCCGTCGGCGCTGATGATCGCCTTGCCGACGACCGGGTTGTAGAGGGTGCCGCCGTTGGAGATCGCGGAGTAGATCGTGGCCATCTGGATCGGAGTGACGAGCGTGTCGCCCTGGCCGATCGAGTAGTTCACGGAGTCACCGGCGCGCATCCGGTCGCCTTCGAGGCAGCCTTCGTAGGCGAGCCGCTGGACGTAGGTGCCGCCCTTCTTGCCCTGCCTGCACCAGGAGTCCTTGTTGGCTGCCCAGAAGCTCTTCTTCCACTGACGGTCCGGGATGCGTCCGGTGACCTCGTTGGGGAGGTCGATACCGGTCTCCTTGCCGAGGCCGAACTGGTGGGCGGTGCGGTAGAACCAGTCCTTCGGGTGCTTGGGCTTCATACCACCGTCCTTCATCCACTCCTTGTGCGCGATGCCGTAGTAGACGGTGTCGCAGGAGACTTCGAGGGCCTTGCCGATGGAGATGCTGCCGTAGCCGCGGGACTCGAAGTTCTGGAAGACCTGGCCGCCGACGGAGTACGAACTGGGGCACGGGTAGTTGCCGTTGAAGTCGTATCCGGCGTTGACCGCGGCGGTCGACGAGACGACCTTGAAGATGGAGCCGGGAGCGGCCTGGCCCTGGATGGCCCGGTTGAGCAGCGGGAAGTTGGACTTCTTGCCGGTGAGCCGGGCGTAGTCCTTGGCGGAGATGCCGCCGACCCAGGCGTTCGGGTCGTATGTCGGCTGCGAGGCCATCGCGACGACGCGGCCGGTCTTCGCCTCCATGACGACGACGGCGCCGGAGTCCGCCTTGTAGTGCGTGCCGGTGTTGCGGTCCATCTCCTTGCGTGCGGCCTTCATCGCCCCGTTGAGCTCGTACTCGGCGACGGCCTGGACACGTGCGTCTATCGAGGTGACGACATTGGCGCCGGGCTGGGCGTCGTCGCTGCGCGCCCGGCCGATGACCCGGCCGAGGTTGTCGACCTCGTAGCGGGTGACTCCGGCGTCTCCGCGAAGCTGCTTGTCGTAGGTGCGCTCAAGGCCCGACCGGCCGACCTGGTCGGAGCGCAGAAACGGCGAGTCGGTGTCCTGGGCCTTGGTGATCTCCTCGTCGGTGACGGGCGAGAGATAGCCGAGGACCTGGGAGGTGTTGGCCAGACCGGGCGCGGGATAGCGGCGTACGGCGGTGGGCTCGGCCGTGATGCCCGGGAAGTCCTCGGCGCGCTCGCGGATCTGGAGGGCCTGCTGTGTGGTGGCCTCGTCGGTGACCGGGATCGGCTGGAAAGGCGAACCGTTCCAGCAGGGCTGTGGCGTCTTCGCGTCGCAGAGCCGGACCTTGTCCATCACGTCTTTGGGCTTCATGTCGAGGACATCGGCCAGCCGGGCCATGACGGCCTTGCCGTCGTCCTCCATCTTCATCAGCTCGGTGCGGCTGGCGGAGACCACGAGCCGGGTCTCGTTGTCGGCCATCGGGACACCGCGCGAGTCGAGGATCGAGCCGCGCACGGCCGGCTGGACGACCTGCTGGACATGGTTGTTCTTGGCCTCGTCCGTGTACTCCTGGCCGTTGCGGATCTGGAGGTACCAGAGCCGGCCGCCCAGGGTGAACAGCAGGGAGAAGACGAGGACCTGGATGACGACGAGACGGATCTGGACCCGGGAGGTCCGCCCGGTCTCCGGGATGTTGCTCACTGCGCGCCCCCACGAGTGGTACGGCCGGAAAATGGGCGGGCCGTACGCGGAGGCGTCTCCGCGCCGGCCGCCGGGTACTGCGGACTCACAGTCGCTTGACCCCCTTGATACGTCCGGCCCGCGCCGCGCGGTTACGGGCGGCACGGATCCGCAGCGCGCCGCGCTGGCCGCCGATCCGCAGACCCGTGCCGCTGGCGAGCCAGCCGCCCGCGATGTCGGAACCGTTGCTGCTCTTCGGTTCGGCGAAAGGATCGTTCTCGGCTCGTCTCGCCAGCCACATGACCACCGGCACGGTGAACGGCGCGAGCAGCAGATCGTAGAGCGCGGCCGTGAACAGCAGGCTGAAGAGGCCGACATGGCGGGCGGCGGTGTCTCCGACGAGTGCGCCGACCAGCGCGTACAGCAGCGTCGTGCCGACCGCCGCGACAACGACCAGGACCATCGGGCGGAACGCCGATTTGAGCTGGCCCTTCTCGGGACGGGAGAGGCCCGCCAGATAGCCGATCACAGAGAGCACCAGGGCGTACCGCCCGGCGGCGTGGTCGGCGGGCGGGGCCAGATCGGCCAGCAGGCCGGCCCCGAAACCGATGAGCGCGCCGCTCACGGGCCCGTACACAAAGGCCAGCGCGAGGACGACGAGCAGCATCAGATCGGGCACGGCGCCGGGGAGCTGAAGGCGGGAGAGAACAGACACCTGGATGACCAGGGCCACCACGACCAGCGTGGTCGAGAGCAGCATCCGGTTGAAGCGCATGGGGATCAGCTCTACTCCAGATCGTCGTCTTGGTCAGTGCCGGTGGCGGCGTCGTTGGCGCCGGCATCGGCGTTGGCATCGGCGTTGGCATCGGCGTTGGCATCGGCGCCGGTGTCCGGCGACGGACTGACCGTGACGGTGACGGTGGGCGTGGGAACGGGCTTGGACTTGGGCGGCAGGACCGTGTCGCGCGGGTCCTCGCGAGGCGCGACGACGACGACACCGACGAGGTCGAGCTTGGTGAAGCCGACAAACGGGCGTACGTAGATGGTCCTGGTGAGGTCGCCGCCGGACGGGTCGACCCGGACGACCTCGCCGACCGGGACGCCGGGCACGAAGGGCTTGTCCCTGCTGGAACCGAAGGTGACCAGCCGGTCGCCCTTCTTCACCCTGGACTTGCCGTTGAGAAGCTGGACGGAGAGCGGACGGTCGCCCTGGCCCGTGGCGAAGCCCAGTTCGTCGGTCTTCTCCATTCGGGTGCCGACGGTGAAGTCCGGGTCGTTGGCCAGCAGTACGGTCGCGGTGTGCGGGCCGACGGTGGTGACCCGGCCGACCAGGCCCTCACCGTTGAGGACGGTCATGTCGCGCTTGATGCCGTCGTTGGCGCCGATGTCGATGGTGATCGTCCAGGAGAAGCCCTGGGCCGCTCCTATGGCGATGACCTCGGCGCCCTTGATCCCGTACTGACCGGCGCCCGCTTTCGCGAGCATGGCGTCGAGTTCGCGCACCCGGTTGCGGTTGCGGTCGTCGCTGCCGAGCCGCTGTTTGAGCGCGGCGTTCTCCTGTTGCAGCACGCTGATGCGGTCGTGCCGCGCACCGGAATCCCTTATGGCTCCGATGACATTGCCGACCGGGTTGACCGCGGACGCGACGCCGTCCTCCACCGGACCGAAAAACGTCGCGGCGGCCCGCCGCGCGCCTTCGACCGGGGATTCATCACCACCGCGGATATCCACCGTGATCAGTGCGAACGCGATGGCGATCAGCAGCACCAGGAGCAAACGGCTCTCTCGTGTGTCCCTCACGTGCGGCGGCCGTGCCTTCCTCGTAGGAATGATTCTGCTTGTCTATCAACGCTCCGCCGTACGGGGATGCATGGCCCCATACCCGGGATCCCGCCAGGCCGGAGACTCCGGAAGTGTGGCAGAGGTCCCGCCCGGCCCTACTTCGGGACCACACTCAAAAGGACAGCGGACCGGTGCCATCGCGTCACCGCCGGGGCTGCGCGTCCAGCACCTGCTGAAGCGCCTCGAACTCCTCGACACACTTACCGGATCCGAGCGCGACGGAGTCCAGCGGGTCCTCGGCGATATGGATGGGCATACCGGTCTCCCGGCGCAGCCGCTCATCGAGACCGCGGAGCAGTGCGCCACCGCCGGTGAGCACGATCCCACGGTCCATCACATCGCCGGAGAGCTCCGGCGGGCACTTGTCGAGCGTGGTCTTCACGGCGTCGACGATCGCGTTGACCGGTTCCTCGATGGCCTTGCGGACCTCGGCCGCGGAGATGACCACGGTCTTCGGCAGGCCGGAGACCAGGTCACGGCCGCGGATCTCGGTGTGCTCGTCATTGTCGAGGTCGTACGCCGAGCCGATGGTGATCTTGATGCTCTCGGCGGTCCGCTCACCGAGAAGGAGCGAGTACTCCTTCTTGATGTGCTGGATGATCGCGTTGTCCAGCTCGTCACCGGCGACGCGGATGGACTGTGCCGTGACGATTCCTCCGAGCGAGATCACGGCGACCTCGGTGGTACCGCCGCCGATGTCCACCACCATGTTGCCGGTGGCCTCGTGGACGGGAAGCCCGGCGCCGATCGCCGCGGCCATGGGCTCTTCGATGATGTGCACCTGGCGTGCGCCGGCCTGGGTGGACGCCTCGATGACGGCGCGGCGCTCGACACCGGTGATGCCCGACGGCACACAGATGACGACCCGCGGACGGGCCAGATAGCGGCGCTTGTGGATCTTCAGGATGAAGTAACGCAGCATGCGCTCGGTGATTTCGAAGTCGGCGATCACGCCGTCCTTCAGTGGCCGGACGGCAACGATGTTGCCCGGTGTCCGGCCGATCATCTTCTTCGCTTCGGCGCCGACCGCGAGAATGCCGCCAGTGTTGGTGTTGATGGCGACCACGGACGGCTCGTTGAGTACGATCCCCCGGCCCCTGACGTACACCAGCGTGTTGGCGGTCCCGAGGTCGACAGCCATGTCACGGCCGATGAACGACATGTTGTTCCCCATGAGGATGCGTCTGGCCTTCCCAAATCGAGCGTTGACGGCTTTTCAGGATGGCGAAGTGGGTGCTTTGGCTTGGAGGCTTCCATCGTAGTGCCGCCTGCACGGCGGCGGCGCGGTGGCCCGCCTCAGTAAGGGTGACGATGCGTTGGACCGATGCGTTCCCGGAATTGGCCCGCATATGCCCAAAGGCGACCGAATTACTTCGGTCGCCTCAGGCGGACAGCGCCGTTCGGCTGACTCTCGGTCAGGAAAGACCCGGAAAGAAAAGCTTGAGTTCCCGAATGGCGGACTCTTCCGAGTCCGAAGCGTGGATGAGGTTCTCCCGGACGATGGTGCCGAAGTCCCCCCGGATGGACCCGGGCGCTGCGGCGATCGGGTCAGTCGGACCGGCGAGCACGCGGACACCTTCGATGACCCGCTCGCCCTCGACGACGAGCGCGACGACCGGGCCCGAGGCCATGAACTCGACCAGCGGCTCGTAGAAGGGCTTGCCCTTGTGCTCGCCGTAGTGCTGCTCCAGCGTCTCCTGGTCGAGCGTGCGCAGCTCCAGCGCGCTGATCGTCCAGCCCGCCTTGCGCTCGATACGGCCGATGATCTCGCCCACGAGTCCGCGCCGGACGGAATCCGGCTTCAGGAGGACGAGAGTGCGCTGGGTCATGGTGTGCGGCTCCTTGCAGGCAAAAACGGTGCGGTGGTGTGAGGCTACCGGGAGCCGCCGGGCCCTCGGCACCCGGACCACGGCTCACCGGCGAGCGGCGCCGGGCACCGCCGGACGGGCACCGGAGCCGCCGCCCGTACCGGGCCCCTTCTACTGCGCCTGGGCCTGGGCCTCGGCCTGCGCCTGCGCCTGCGCCTGCGCGGCCCAGCGTGCCTTCGCCTCGTCGACCTTGCGGCCGTAGTGCACCGAGGCCCACCACAGTCCCGCGAAGGCCGCGCCGAGGAAGAACATCACCGGCACCACGAAGCCGCTCGCGATCAGCGCGATCTGGAGCGCCCAGCCGAGCTGTACGCCACCGGGGCGCGTGATCATCCCGCAGAGCAGGACGGACAGCAGCATGGCCACACCGCAGACCGTCCAGACCGTGCCCATCGACAGGTCGTCCGACTTCATCGCGACCAGTCCGGCGAACCCGATGACGAAGAACTCGCCGAGAAGAGTGGAAGCACAGAGCGTACGCATCGGTTCAGGACCTCCTCAGCAGCAGCCGGGCCTCGCCGACCGTGATCACCGAGCCGGTCACCAGCACACCTGCGCCCGCGAACTCGGCCTCCTCCTCGGCGAGCGTGATCGCCGCCTCCAGCGCGTCGTCGAGACGCGGCTCGACCTGGACCCGGTCGTCGCCGAAGACCTCGACGGCGATCGTGGCCAGCTCGTCCGCGTCCATCGCGCGATGGCTGGAGTTCTGTGTGACGACCAGCTCCGCGCAGATCGGCTCCAGCGCCTCCAGGACGCCACGGACGTCCTTGTCGTCGCTGGCGCCGACCACTCCGATCAGCCGGCTGAAGCCGAACGACTCGGTGATGCCGTCGGCCGCCGCGCGGGCCCCGGCCGGGTTGTGCGCCGCGTCCAGCACCACGGTCGGCGACCGCCGTACGACCTCCAGCCGGCCCGGCGAGGAGACCGTGGCGAACGCCTTGCGGACCGTGTCCATGTCCAGCGGACGGGCGTGCTGGGCGCCGATACCGAAGAACGCCTCCACGGCGGCGAGCGCCACCGCCGCGTTGTGCGCCTGGTGCGCGCCGTACAGCGGAAGGAAGACCTGCTCGTACTGTCCGCCGAGGCCGCGCAGGGTCAGTAGCTGGCCGCCGACCGCGATCTCCCGGTCGACGACACCGAACTCCATGCCTTCGCGGGCGACCGTCGCGTCCACCTCGACGGCCTTCTTGAGCATCGCCTGAGCGGCGTCCACCGGCTGCTGCGCCAGGATCACCGTCGATCCCGGCTTTATGATCCCGGCCTTCTCCACGGCGATCTCACCGGGCGTGGAGCCCAGCCGGTCCACATGGTCCAGCGCGATCGGTGTGATGACCGCGACGGACCCGTCGATGACATTGGTCGCGTCCCAGCTACCGCCCATGCCGACCTCGACGACGGCCGCGTCCACCGGCGCGTCCGCGAAGGCCGCGTACGCCATGCCGGTCAGCACCTCGAAGAAGGAGAGCCGGTGCTCCTGCGCGCCGTCGACCATCTCGACATACGCCTTGATGTCGTCGTACGTCTCGATGAACCGCTCGGCGGAGATCGGAGCGCCGTCCAGACTGATCCGCTCGGTGACCGACTGGACATGCGGGCTGGTGTAGCGGCCGGTGCGCAGCTCGAACGCGCCGAGCAGTGTCTCGATCATGCGCGCCGTGGACGTCTTGCCGTTGGTGCCGGTGATGTGGATCGAGGGATAGGCGCGCTGCGGATCACCGAGCACATCCATCAGCGCCTGGATCCGCTCGATGGACGGGTCGAGCTTTGTCTCGCCCCACCGTCCCGCGAGGTCCTGCTCCACGGCGCGCAGCGCTCTGTCCACCTCCGGATCCTCCGGACGGCCCGGAACGTCGTCGGCCGCCGACGGTCCGGCCTGGGCGCGCAGAGTACGGCTGCCGGCCTCGATCACCGCCAGGTCGGGATCACGGTCGGTCTCGGCGCCGACGATCTCATCGAAATCGTCGTACTCGCCGGGCTGGTCGGAAGGACGGTGCTCGCTCACGTGGCCAGTCTACGGAGCGGCGCCGACACCCTTGCCGCGCCGTCCTTCCCCACGCTCGTCCGGTACGCCGGTCCGTTCACTCGTACGGACGATTCTGGCCGTGACCACCAGCGGTGAGGCCCTCTGACCGGCGTGGTCAGAGGGCCTCGGTGTCGCTGTCTCGCACCTGTCGGTGTCAGTCGGTGGCAGCCGGTGGCAGCCGGTGGCAGCCGGTATCGGTCGGGTTCAGCCGAGCGGGAGCCCCGCGAGCTGGGCGGTGATGCGCTCGATGTCCGCCTCGGCCTTGGCGAGCCGGGTACGGATCTTCTCGACCACGTTGTCCGGTGCCTTCGCGAGGAACGCCTCGTTGCCGAGCTTCGCGATCGCCTGGGACTTCTCCTTCTCGGCGGCGCCGAGATCCTTGGTCAGCCGCTTGCGCTCCGCGTCGACATCGATGGTCCCGGACAGGTCCAGCGCCACCGTGGCACCGGCGACCGGCAGGGTCGCGGTCGCGTGGAAGCCGTCGCCTTCCGGCTGAAGACGCAGAAGCTGGCGGATGGCCGCCTCGTGCGCGGCGAGCGGCGTACCGGACAGGTCCAGCCGGGCCGGGACCTTCTGGCCGGGCTGGAGACCCTGGTCGGACCGGAACCGGCGGACCTCGGTGATCACCTGCTGGAGATGCTCGATCTCCTGCTCGGCGGCCGTGTCGCGGAAGCCGCTGTCGGCCGGCCAGTCGGCGATGACCACCGACTCCTTGCCGGTGAGCGTGGTCCACAGCGTCTCGGTGACAAACGGGACCACCGGGTGCAGCAGCCGCAGTGTGACGTCGAGGACCTCGCCGAGGACCCGTCCGGAGATCTTCGCGGGCTCGCCGCCTTCGAAGAACGTCGTCTTGGACAGCTCGACGTACCAGTCGAAGACCTCGTCCCACGCGAAGTGGAAGAGCGAGTCGGACAACTTCGCGAACTGGTAGTCGTCGTAGTACGCGTCGACCTCGGAGACCACGGCGTTGAGCCGGGACAGGATCCACCGGTCCGTGGCGGACAGCTCGGCCGCGTCGGGCAGCTCGCCCTCGACGGTCGCGCCGTTCATCATCGCGAAGCGCGTGGCGTTCCAGATCTTGTTGGCGAAGTTCCGGGAGCCCTGCACCCAGTCCTCGCCGATCGGCACGTCGACGCCCGGGTTGGCGCCGCGCGCGAGTGTGAAGCGGACCGCGTCCGAGCCGTACTTGTCCATCCAGTCCAGCGGGTTGACCGCGTTGCCGAAGGACTTCGACATCTTCTTGCCGAACTGGTCCCGGACCATGCCGTGCAGCGCGATGGTGTGGAACGGCGGAGTGCCGTCCATCGCGTACAGGCCGAACATCATCATCCTGGCGACCCAGAAGAAGAGGATGTCGTAGCCCGTGACCAGGACCGAGTTGGGATAGAACTTCTCGACGCTCGGCGTCTGTTCGGGCCAGCCCAGCGTGGAGAACGGCCAGAGGGCCGACGAGAACCAGGTGTCCAGGACGTCCATGTCCTGGGTCCAGCCCTCGCCGGTCGGAGCCTCGTCGTCGGGTCCGACACAGACGGTCTCGCCGTTCGGCCCGTACCAGACGGGAATGCGGTGGCCCCACCACAACTGCCGTGAGATGCACCAGTCGTGGAGGTTGTCGACCCAGCCGAAGTAGCGGGACTCCATCTCCTTCGGATGGATCGTGACCTGTCCGTCGCGGACGGCGTCACCGGCGGCCTTCGCGAGCGGTCCGACCTTGACCCACCACTGCATCGACAGCCGTGGCTCGATGGTCGTCTTGCAGCGCGAGCAGTGTCCGACGGAGTGCGTGTACGGCCGCTTCTCGGCGACGATACGGCCGTCGGCCCGCAGCGCGCCGACGATGGCGCTGCGCGCCTCCATCCGGTCGAGGCCCTCGAAAGGACCCGGGACGGTGATCACGGCGCGTTCGTTCATCACCGCGATGTTCGGCAGGTTGTGCCGCCGGCCGATCTCGAAGTCGTTCGGGTCGTGGGCCGGTGTCACCTTGACTGCGCCAGTGCCGAACTCCGGGTCGACATGCGTGTCCGCGACGACCGGGATGGTGCGGTTGGTGAGCGGCAGCCTGATCTGCTTGCCGACGAGATGCGTGTACCGCTCGTCGTCCGGATGGACGGCGACGGCCGTGTCACCGAGCATCGTCTCGGCGCGGGTGGTCGCGACGACGACGGTGTCCTCGCCGTCGCCGTACTTCAGCGAGACCAGCTCGCCTTCGTCGTCCTGGTACTCGACCTCGATGTCCGAGATGGCCGTCAGACAGCGCGGGCACCAGTTGATGATGCGCTCGGCGCGGTAGATCAGCTCGTCGTCGAACAGCCTCTTGAAGATCGTCTGGACGGCCTTGGACAGGCCCTCGTCCATGGTGAAGCGCTCACGCGACCACGCGACGCCGTCGCCGAGCCGTCTCATCTGCCCGGAGATCTGGCCGCCGGACTCTTCCTTCCACTGCCAGACCCGCTCGACGAACGCCTCGCGCCCGAGGTCCTGGCGGGACTTGCCTTCCTTGGCGAGCTCGCGCTCGACGACGTTCTGCGTAGCGATACCGGCGTGGTCCATACCGGGCTGCCACAGCGTCTCGTGGCCCTGCATACGCTTGCGGCGGGTCAGCGCGTCGATGATCGTGTGCTCGAAGGCATGCCCGAGGTGCAGGCTTCCGGTGACGTTCGGCGGCGGGATGACGATGGTGTACGGCGGTTTGCCGCTCTTCTCGTCCGCCTCGAAGTAACCGCGTTCTACCCAGCGCTCATACAGCTTCCCCTCCACCTCGGCCGGCGCGTACTGGGTCGGCAGTTCGGGGGTGCTGGCTGGCTGCTGCTGAGGGTTCTCGGTCACCGGGCCAGTTTAGAGGTGTCACGGCCCCGCACTGAAATGGGATAGATGGGTAACGGTGCGACCCCGGCCGCTCCGCCGCAGCGGCCTTTCCGCCAGGATGTTCGGAACGCGTAAGCATCTGGAGGGGACAGAGCACATGAGCCACAACCAGCCGGGACCGTATGACGGTCAGCCGCCTCAGCAGCCTGGACCCTACGGCCAGCCCCAGCCCAATCCCTACGGCGGACAGCCGGGCCCCGGCTACGGCCCTCAGCAGCCGCCGGCGGGCGGCCCGCCGCAGGGCCCGCCGCCACCGCCGGGATACGGCGCTCCGCAGCAGCCCGGCCCGCCTGGACCGTACGGCCAGCCAGGACCCTACGGCCAGCCGGGCCAGCCAGGACCGTACGGCCAGCCGGGCCAGCCAGGACCGTACGGCCAGCCGGCCCAGCCCGGACCGTACGGCCAGCCGGGCCAGCCAGGTCCATACGGCCAGCCGCCGCAGCAACCTCCTTACGGTGCCGGGCAGTTCGCTCCTCCTCCGGGCCCGGCTCCCAAGAAGAAGACGGGCCTGATCATCGGCGTGGCCGTGGTGGCGCTCGCGGTGATCGCGGCCGGCGCGTACTTCCTGACCTCCGGTGGCGGCGGCAGCGGCTCCATAGCCGACGACGGCCCGCACAAGCTGACGGCGCCCGCGACGGTGCTGGGCGGCCAGTACAAGAAGAGTGAGGGCGGCAGCGGCAGCGGCGGTCTGACCGAGAGCGACCTCAAGGACGCCGAGAGCTGGGGTGTGAAGAACGCCAAGGACGTCGGCGCCGACTACGAGTCGGGCAGCAAGGACAATCCGCTGGAGGGCAAGGCGCTGAGCTTCGGCGGTGTCTACGGCGAGATCGACGACCCGGAGAAGGTCGTCGACGCGATGTTCGCCTACATGCTCAAGCAGTCGCAGGAGGACAAGGACACGCAGGAGACCATCGAGCTGGTGGGCAGCCCGAAGGCGTACGAGCCGGCCGGCCTCGACAACGCGGTCATGAAGTGCCAGGACCTCAAGTTCAAGAACACCGACCCGTCCTCGACGGAGGCGGGTCCGAAGGAATTCCGTGTCCCGATGTGCATCTGGGGCGACCACAGCACGCTTGCCTTCACCACGGCGGTCGACATCGCGAGCGCGGTGACCGGGAAGAGCACACCGCTCGAAGAGGCCGCCGCCACGGCGGCCAAGCTCCGCGGAGATGTCCGCGTCAAGCTCTGAGCGGCAGGTCCAGGCACCACCGGCTCAACACACGCGGGCGCCCGGCCGGTTGGACCGGCCGGGCGCCCGCGCTGTACCTGTCTGTGCTTCAGGCCGACTTCTCGTGGCGGCCGTCGTTCTTCACGATCCGCGGCTCGCGCGGGACCAGTGTCGGGTTCACATGCGAGTGGACGACGTCCTCCGTGATGACCACGCGGGCCACGTCCTTGCGCGACGGGACCTCGTACATCACCGACATCAGGACCTCTTCCATGATGGCCCGCAGACCACGCGCGCCGGTGCCGCGCAGGATCGCCTGGTCGGCGATGGCCTCCAGCGCCGGACGGTCGAAGTCCAGCTCCACACCGTCGAGTTCGAAGAGCCGCTGATACTGCTTCACCAGCGCGTTGCGCGGCTCGACCAGGATCTGGAGCAGCGCCTCGCGGTCGAGGTTGTGCACCGAGGTGAGGACCGGGAGGCGGCCGATGAACTCCGGGATCATCCCGAACTTCACCAGGTCCTCCGGCATGACCTCCTGGAACTGGTCGCTCGCCTCGATCTCGCGCTTGGAGCGGATCGTCGCACCGAAGCCGATGCCCTTCGCGCCCGCACGCGACTCGATGATCTTCTCCAGGCCGGCGAAGGCGCCGCCGACGATGAAGAGCACGTTCGTCGTGTCGATCTGGATGAACTCCTGGTGCGGGTGCTTCCGTCCGCCTTGCGGCGGCACCGAGGCCGTGGTGCCTTCCAGGATCTTCAGCAGCGCCTGCTGCACGCCTTCGCCCGAGACATCGCGGGTGATCGACGGGTTCTCGCTCTTGCGCGCGACCTTGTCGATCTCGTCGATGTAGATGATCCCGGTCTCGGCCTTCTTGACGTCGTAGTCGGCCGCCTGGATCAGCTTGAGCAGGATGTTCTCGACGTCCTCGCCGACATAGCCGGCCTCCGTCAGCGCCGTCGCGTCCGCGATGGCGAACGGGACGTTCAGCATGCGCGCCAGCGTCTGCGCGAGGAGCGTCTTGCCGGAGCCGGTCGGCCCGAGCAGCAGGATGTTGGACTTCGCGAGCTCGATCGCGTCGTCCCGGCCCGCGCCGCCGCCGTTCTCACCGGCCTGGACGCGCTTGTAGTGGTTGTAGACCGCCACCGAGAGGGCCTTCTTCGCGGGCTCCTGCCCGACGACGTATCCCTCAAGGAACTCGTAGATCTCGCGCGGCTTGGGCAGTTCCTCCCACCGCACCTCGGAGGTCTCCGCGAGCTCCTCCTCGATGATCTCGTTGCAGAGGTCGATGCACTCGTCGCAGATGTACACACCGGGACCTGCGATGAGCTTCTTCACCTGCTTCTGGCTCTTCCCGCAGAACGAGCACTTGAGCAGGTCGCCGCCATCACCGATGCGTGCCACGAGGTGCTTCCCCTTCGCCTGGGAGCAGCCTGGTTCAGCGGCTCCTGTGCCTCATATCCGACGGTACCTTGCCCGGGGCCCCGTTCGGGCCCCCCTTGGCGCGGTTCACATGCTCGTGGGACCGCGCCAAGGGCGCCGGGTACGTCAGGCGGCCGCTGCGGCCGTGGTCTTACGGGTCGACACGATCTGGTCGACCAGTCCGTACGCGAGCGCGTCCTCCGCCGTGAGGATCTTGTCGCGCTCGATGTCGTCGCGGACCTTCTCGATCGGCGTCGTGGAGTGCCTGGCCAGCATGTCCTCAAGCTGGGCACGCATCCGGAGGATCTCGTTGGCCGCGATCTCCAGGTCGGAGAGCTGCTCCCGGCCGGTCTGGCTGGACGGCTGGTGGATCAGCACGCGCGCGTTCGGCAGGGCCAGTCGCTTGCCGGGCGTGCCGGCGGCGAGCAGCACGGCGGCGGCGGAGGCGGCCTGTCCCATGCACACGGTCTGGATGTCCGGCTTCACGAACTGCATCGTGTCGTAGATGGCGGTGAGCGCCGTCATCGAGCCGCCGGGGCTGTTGATGTAGATCGAGATGTCCCGGTCCGGGTCCATCGACTCCAGGCAGAGGAGCTGCGCCATGACGTCGTTGGCGGAGGCGTCGTCGATCTGCACGCCGAGGAAGATCACGCGCTCCTCGAAGAGCTTCGCGTACGGGTCGTACTCACGCACGCCCTGCGAGGTGCGCTCCACGAAGCGCGGAACGACATAGCGGTTGTCCACCTGCGGGCCGGTGTAGAGGCCGCTCGCGGAGTAGTTGTTCATGTGGGTGTTCACCATCCTGTGGCGTTCGCTGGGCGGGGCTGGCTGGGCCGGCTGATCCGGGACGTGTCTCAGGCCCCGGTGCCGCCGCCGCCGGGAACACCCGAAGCAGCGGAGATGATCTCGTCGATGATGCCGTAGGCCACGGCCTCCTCGGCGGTGAACCAGCGGTCGCGGTCACCGTCGCGGATGATCGTCTCCTCGGTCTGGCCCGTGTGACGCGCGGTGATCTCGGCCATGCGCTTCTTCGTACGCAGGAGCTGCTCGGCCTGGATCTTGATGTCCGAGGCGGTGCCGCCGAGACCCGCGGAACCCTGGTGCATGAGGATGTCGGTGTTGGGCAGCGCGAAGCGCTTGCCCGCCGTGCCACCGGTCAGCAGGAACTGGCCCATCGAGGCCGCCATGCCCATGCCGATGGTCACGACGTCGTTCGGGATGTACTGCATGGTGTCGTACACGGCCATGCCCGCCGTCACCGAACCACCGGGGCTGTTGATGTAGAGGTAGATGTCCTTCTCGGGCTCGGCCGCGAGAAGGAGGAGCTGCGCCGTGATCTTGTTGGCGATGTCGTCGTCGACCTGCTGGCCCAGGAAGATGATCCGCTCTCCGAGCAGTCGGCTGTAGACCTGGTCGCCGAGGCCACCACCGAGGGACGGCTCACCGGCGGCGTAAGGCATCAGATTCGTCACGTATCCACCTGCTCGTCTCTGACGGCTGCGGCCGTCTCAGCGTCTTCGTTCCGAGAGACGGGAAACTGCTCGTCCCTCGTATTCATGGACCCTAACGCGCTGGTCGGCGGGTGCCATCCCGCTTCCCTGGCTGTTCGCTGGGAGCGCAAGGTAGTTGAGGCTCCGTACGGGCCGCTGCGGGCCTCCGGGCCCAGCTCCGGCCCGGGATGCCACCGAGGTCTTCCGGCGGGCTCTGCGGGGCGGACGAGGCGGGCCCCGGGCGCGTTTCGCGTCCGGGGCCCGTCCTGGCGATCAGAGCGAGGCCGCTCAGGCGTCGGCCTTGCCGTCCTTGTCCGTGCCGTCGGCCGCTGCCTCGACCGTCTCGGCGGCGGTGTCAGCGGCGGCGGTGGCGTTGGTCTCGTCGGCGGCGGCAGTGTCGGCGGCGTCGGCAGTCTCAGCGGCGGCGTCGTCAGTGTCGTCGGTGTCGGCGTCGTCATCGTCGTCCAGCACCACCGGCTGGCCGTTGGTGTCCGTGACCTTCGCGGACTCGACGACCACCGCGAGCGCCTTGCCGCGCGCGACCTCGCCGACGAGCATCGGCACCTGGCCGCCTTCGACGACGGCCTGGGCGAACTGGTCCGGAGACATGCCGGAGGACTGCGCGCGCCGCATGAGGTGCTCGGTGAGCTCCTCCTGGTTCACGTTCAGCTTCTCCTTGTTCACCAGCTCGTCGAGGATGAACTGGGTCTTGATGCCCTTGATCGCCTGTTCCTCGGTCTCGGCCTCGAACTCTTCCTCGGTCTGGCCCTGGATCTCCAGGTACTTCGCGAGGTCGAGGCCCATCTGGCCGAGCTGGTGGTGCTCAAGGTTGTGCTTGCGGGTGTTGATCTCGTCCGCGAGGAGCTTCTCCGGGATCGGCACCTCGGCCAGCTTCAGCAGCTCGTCGAGGACGCGCTCCTGGGCCTGGGTGGCCTGGTCGTACTGCTTCATGCTCTCAAGGCGCTTGCGGCTGTCGGCCTTCAGCTCGTCGAGCGTGTCGAACTCGCTCGCCATCTGCGCGAACTCGTCGTCCAGCTCGGGAAGCTCGCGAGCGGCGACCCGGATGACCTTGACGGTGACCTCGGCGGCCTTGCCCTCGGCCGTGCCGCCCTTCAGCTCGGAGGTGAAGGTGGCCTCGCCGCCGGCCTCCAGGCCGGTGACGGCCTCGTCGATGCCGTCGAGCAGCTCGCCGGAGCCGATGGTGTACTCCACCTCGCTGGCGACGCCGTCCGGCAGCACCTCTCCGTCGACCTTGGCCTCCAGGTCGATCGTCACGACATCGCCTTCGGCGGCGGCGCGCTCGACCTGGTTGGTGGAGGCGAAGCGGTCGCGGAGCTGCTCGACCGACTTCTCGACGTCCTCGTCGGTGACCTCGACGGAGTCGACGACGACCTCGATGCCGGAGTAGTCCGGAATCTCGATCGCCGGGCGGATGTCCACCTCGGCGGTGAAGGCCAGCAGTTCGCCGTCCTTCAGCTCGGTGATGTCGACGTCGGGCTGGCCGAGGACATTCAGCTCACCCTCGTTGACCGCGTCGGTGTAGAACTTCGGGAGAGCGTCGTTGACGGCCTCCTCCAGCACAGCACCACGCCCGAACCGCTGGTCGATGACCCGGGCCGGGATCTTGCCCTTACGGAAGCCCTTCACCGTGACCTGCTGGTTGATCTTCTTGTACGCCGCGTCGAGGCTGTCCTTGAGCTCCTCGAAGGGCACCTCGACAGTGAGCCGAACCCGAGTCGGGTTCAGGGTCTCCACGGCGCTCTTCACGGTTCGGTCTCCTTGGTGGCTGATTCTGGGGTTCTGCTGCGTCCACCGCACTGCGGCGGCCCAGCGGATCGGCCCGGTTCTTCAGAGACTCTTCAGACACACAGGCACGCAGTCTGCATAGTAACCGCAAGCAGGAAGAGCCCCACAATGTGATCAAGCGTGGTGGTCGGGGTGGCCGGATTCGAACCGACGACCTTCCGCTCCCAAAGCGGACGCGCTACCAAGCTGCGCCACACCCCGTCGGTGCGACACGTAGGGTACATGCCCACGGGCCTCGCGTCCGTCTCCCGGCAGGCGTACGCCGGACTGTTTCCCTTAAAAACAGTCCTTATGGGTGTCCGGCCTCCGGACGGTCGCACCTTATGGATGTCGCGATGAATGCCGCGCGCCGCCGGGCGCCGTGCACAACGGATGTGCGGCAGGCGGCCGGGACCCGCTACGATGCTGTTCGTGCCGCGGTCGCGTGACCTGCGGCGCATGCTGTGCGGGCGTAGCTCAATGGTAGAGCCCTAGTCTTCCAAACTAGCTACGCGGGTTCGATTCCCGTCGCCCGCTCCACAGTCCTCGGCCCGGCCGAGTGGACCGCGTAGAAATACGCGATCCACTCGCCGGGCCGTCGGCGTTTCGCGCTTCGGCCGTCCGGCGAGCCGGTCGGACGTTCAGAAGGTGATCTGTCAGAAGGTGATCTGTCAGAAGGTGATCTGACTGACGGTGTCGGCTATGGAGTTGAGGAATCGATTCACCGACGGAGCGATGTTGGTGGAGGCCAGGAAGAAGCCGAAGAGCACCGCGACGACCGCGGGCCCGGCCTTGAGCGAGCCGCCGCGGATCAGCACCACGAGGATGACCGCCAACAGCACAACCACAGATAGTGAAATGGCCACAACTGATCACACCCTCGGTCGGTCCGCCTTGCTCTCTTGCCCTGCCACGCGGAGACGACACCGCCGCTCACCACGCTCGAACCATCGTGCCATCAACCTCCGCGCAGGTGTGGGCCGCTGACGAATCATCGCCGTCTGGATCTCGCCAATCACGCGCCCCGCGCGCCGGGGCACACGCGACTCCGGCGCTCGGCGTGGCGGAGTGAATTCGAGCGCGAATTCCATTCGACCGCTCCGATGTTCGCACCATTTACGCGCACGCATATGCGGATGACGCACAACGCCTTCCGAAAAATGAACGAGCGAACACATGGCGACGTAAACGCGGCGCCGCCGAGGGCCCATTGACTGACCAAATGCCCTATTTAACACTGATTAATCAGGGCATAACGCACGGTTGTTGGTGGTTCCAGATTCGAATGCGCCACCTGTTCAGAAGGTTTTACGCATCGCATGACCCGCCGCCAAGGTGCCGCAGATGTTCTCGGCGCCATATGGATATGAGAGGTCACCGCTCCCGCCGGCCAGGAAGGCCGAATCCCGTCCAGGAACCTCACCTCCACCAGTGGCCGACACGCCGCGCACGGCCGGCGAGCGGTCGGCCGGGACCGGTGCGGATCGGCCTCCGGCGTCCACCCAGCGAGACGCGTTCTCCGACAACGCGAAGTACGGTCGGCGGTCCTCGCGGTGACCGCGCCGCGCACGCCTCCGGCGCGGGCGGTCCGGCGCGACCGCGCTCAGCAGGCGACGGCTCCCTCGATCACGTCTCCGCACTCGTCTGCGGTCGGCCGCCTCACGCCTGACCGAGGCCGAGGAGTCCGCGCACCTTCGCGTACTTCTCGGTAAGCCGGTCCCGGGTCGGCGCGTCGAGCACGGCGAGGCGCGCCGGATCGGCGTTGTGCGCCAGATCGGACTCCTTGACCAGCAGCGCGCCCGGTGTGGCCAGAATCCGGCTGGTGTACGCCTGGACGTCCTCACCGCTCACCTTGGTGACCGCGAGGACCATGCCCTTGACCGACCTCGGCAGCGCGGCGGCTTCGAGCCACTCCAGAGACAGCGCGTCGTCCTCCACCGCGTCGTGCAGCCAGGCCGCGGCGATCTGCTCGTCGGTGCCGCCGCGCGCTCGCACTCCTTCGGCGACCGCCGCCAGGTGCTCCGCATAGGGACGTCCGGCCTTGTCGGTCTGGGCCGCGTGGGCCTCGCGAGCGACGGCCTCGACCTCGGCCAGCGTCAGATACGGCATACGGCCGACTGTACGGGCCGGACGGCCGCCGTTTCCCGTGGTTCCGCCATGGCCTCATTTTCGGCCTGCTCCCAGGCCGACAGTTGCTCAGTAAACTGTTTGGTAAACTAAGTACTGACGCTTCCTTGACTCTTCCTTGACTCACGCGCTGACAGCCAGGCGCTCATGACGCATCGATCCAGACGGAGGAACGAGCCCATCGGACACGCAGAGACCCTCATAGCCATGGGCGGCGCCTTCCTCGCCGCCGCCGTTCTCGCCCGGCTGGGCAGCCGAATCGAGCTGCCCACCATTCCCTTGTTCATCCTGGCCGGGATCCTTCTCGGCCCGCACACACCTGGCTTCGTGCTGGTCTCCGACCCGCACGACCTGGAGATGCTCTCGGCCCTCGGGCTGGTATTGCTGCTCTTCTATCTCGGCCTTGAATTCCATCTGGACGATCTCAAGGCGGGCGGCCGGAAGATGGCCCTCGCCGGCGGCACGTATCTGGCGCTGAATGTCGGCGCGGGCCTCGGCTTCGGCTTCGCACTCGGCTGGGGCACGTCCGAGGCGCTGGTGCTCGCCGGGGTGCTCGGTATCTCCTCGTCCGCGATCGTCACCAAGGTCCTGGTGGACCTGGGCCGTATCGGCAATCCGGAGACCAAGCCGATTCTCGGCATCATCGTGGTCGAGGACATCTTCCTGGCGCTCTATCTCGCCGCGCTCCAGCCGATCCTGTCGGGCGCGGACAGCCTCTCGGCGGCTCTGGCGGACGGCGGAAAGGCCTTCGGCTTCCTGCTGCTGCTCGCGCTCGCCGCGCGCTTCGGCACAAAGCTGGTCGGCCGGCTCATGTCCACCAAGGACGACGAGCTGTTGGTCATCTCCTTCCTCGGCGTGGCGGTCTTTGTGGCCGGTGTGTCGGAGTGGTTCGGAGTCGCGGACGCCATCGGCGCGTTCATGGTCGGTCTGATGCTCGGCAGTACGTCGTCCGGCGACCGCATCCGCAAGCTGGTCCATCCACTGCGGGACGCCTTCGGCGCGATCTTCTTCTTCGCCTTCGGAGTGTCGATCAACCCTGGTGATCTGCCGACCGTGCTGTGGCCGGTGCTCGCCGCCGTCGCCGTGACACTGCTGATGAACGTCGTCGCCGGTGTCTCCGCCGCGCGTATCTTCGGCTTCGGCGCCGGTCCTGCGGCGAACATCTCGACCACACTGCTGGCACGCGGCGAGTTCGCTCTGATCCTCGCCACGATGGCGGCAGGAGCGGCCCTGGACCAGAGACTCGCTCCTTTCATCGCCGGTTATGTACTGGTGCTCGCGGTCCTCGGACCGCTGGCCGCCGGACGGTCGCACTGGCTGGCGCGAGTGCTGCCCGGCGGCAGGCGCGACGGTGACGGTCCACCTCCGGACGAGGCGGAAGCCGTACGCGAGCCGGCCTCGGCCACCGGCTGAGAGCCTGTCGGGCGGCCTTCGGTCAGAGGTCGTCCGACAGGCTCCGAGACCGGGACGGCTCCTTCGCCTCGCACTCGAACCACACCGTCTTGCCACCGTCCGGCCGCGGTCGCACGCCCCATCGGTCGGTCACCGCGTCGACCAGCAGCAGGCCCCGGCCGTCCTCGGCCAGCTCGTCCGGGTCCTGCCCCATCGTGAGCTGCGGCAGCCGCGGCTCTCTGTCCGTCACCTCGACACGCAGAGAGCCCGGCTGCCGCAGGATCAGTACGGAACAGCCACGGCCCGGCACATGGCGCACGACGTTGGCGAGCAGTTCGGTCAGTGCCAGCTCGGCCGCGTCACAGAGCTCTTCCAGCTTCCAGACGCAGAGATAAGTCCGCACGATGCGGCGCAGATGCCGGGCCGAGTGCTCACCTACGGTGAAGCTCATGCCGTAACAGGTGGGCGGGCACTCTCCGCTGTTCAGCACGTCGACTCCTGCGTGATCGGGACGGGTTGTCGTATTCACCCACCAAGACTGCAACGACATGACTACGCTCGGCTACGGACTACAGGCAACTCTCCGTAGCGTTGGAGGCCGTCGTGACGAATATCCGAGACCTTGACCCGAGCGCGTCACCGCTCGCCTACTACGGCGCGGAACTACGACGCCTACGAGAAGCAGCCAATCTCAACCAAAAGCAGTTAGGCGCGATCCTCTACTGCACCGGCTCACTGATCGGCCAGATCGAGACGGCTCGCAAACTCCCGACCAGAGAGTTCTCGGAGCGCGTGGACGCGGCGCTGGGCACGGAAGGCTCGCTGAGTCGGTTGTTGCCACTGGTACTCCGTAGCCAACTGCCGCCTTGGTTTCAGCAGTACGCGGAGATGGAGGCGCGAGCGTCCTACATCAACATGTTCCAGACGCAACTGGTACTTGGCCTCCTCCAGACCGAGGAGTACGCGAGGGCAGTACTCAGCGCCCTGGTCAAGGACAGACTGGACGAGCGCGTGGCGGCCCGGATGGAGCGACAGCGCATCCTCAAACGGGAGAACCCACCGCTGGTCTGGGTAGTGCTGTGTGAAGCAGTGCTGCACCAAGGGATCGGCGGGCGAAGGGTGATGCGAAATCAACTCGCGCACCTGTTGTCCTACCAGGACGCCGAGTGGGTTCAGATCCAAGTACTGCCATTCTCTATGGGCGTTCATGCAGGCCTGATGGGCTCCTTCACGGTATTCCGCTTCGACGACGACCCGGACATCACCTACACAGAGGGCTACGAGGCCGGCTATTTCACGGCCGATCCAAAGGCAGTCAAGGACCGCGCTCTCCGTTACGATCACCTGCAGGCCGCTGCCCTATCTGTGGAGAAATCAGCGGAGTTGATCGCCCGCGTAATGGAGGAACTCTATGCAGAGCCATCTGCGACTGACGGCCACACAATGGCGTAAGTCAACCCACAGCAGCGATACCGGCGGGCAGTGCGTCGAGTGCACCCCCATCGGAGCCCTCGCTTGGCACAAGTCGAGCTACAGCGGCGACACCAACGGTGAGTGCATCGAGGTCGCCGCCTGCACCGCCGCCGTCGCCGTGCGCGACTCGAAGAATCCCGAGGGGCCGGTCTTCGCCGTCGCTCCGGACACCTTCACCACCTTCATCACAGCCGCCGCGTCCGGCGAGCTGACTCCGACTCCGGCTTAGAGCTGTTCGTGGCACAGCCCATCTTCCGGCCATCAGGCCGGAAGATGGGCTCCGACGCATGTGCGGTCGCCGCCCGCGTCCACCGCGAAGCTGTGGTGCCACCGGATCGAGGAGTTCTCGCGCAGTCACCGCGCCGTCACGGTGGACCACCTGGGCGTCGGCGGTGAAGCCGACCCGTTCCCGGCCTCCGCGATGAAGGAGGTCGCCGCACACATCCCGTCGAGCACACCGCCGCTCCTGGCGGCGGAGGAGAGCGGAAGCCGCCTGTCGTTCTTCGCAGGATCGTCCGGTGGTCACCAGCACGATCCGCTCGTCTTCGCAGGCGCCGTCAAGCCCACGCGTTCAGCGGAGAAACCACGCGTCCTTGCCCGCCACGGCGTGCGGACCCCGAAGGCAGAAGCGGAACAGCGCACTCCGGCGCATCCGCATTTTTACAGAATCCTACTCATATTTACATATTCACTCCTAGATGTTGCAACTGCGCTCTTTCGAAACTTGGACCTCAGACGCTTCACTGAGCCAAGGCAGGAGCAAAAAAGTTCGGCACCGCACCGGCCATCCGTGGAGCAAACCGAAGCACCGTCACATCGGTGACTTTCGGAGCGAGGTATGCCACGGCCCTGGGCGGAGCTCGGCGCTGACCTCGGCCTTCTCCTTGACATGAACGTGCCTAATACCGGGATTTCGGCGCCCTTCCCGCGCAATCCCAGTGCCCGTCATCACAGGAGTCGGCAGCGCCAACGCGCCGTACCTCGTACCTCACGTTGAGCGCCGAACCGACAGCCGATGCCTCTCCCTCTGCGGCCCGTTCAGTGGGTGGCGCAACACCAATGCCCTCACCGGCACCGGCGCGATCCAGGCAACTTCCGTGATGTGCGGCGGCACCGCTGTGCCCTCCTCAGGACCAACGACACCGCTCCGGACGCCTGCGGCACTCCGCCACGCCGCCGCACCTCGTACCAGCGGCGACTCAGCCACAGCAACCGACAGATCCACCCTGCCCCGGTGCCCACCGCGGCACATGTCCTTCCCGCCTCCTGCCCGACTACGGACAGCGAAGCGCCCGTCCAGCGAAAGGCACGATCATGGCTCTTACCCTTTCACCGAACCAGGGATCCACCGGCGGTGGCACCGTGGTCACCATCACCGGCCCGGGCCTCGGCGGAACCACCGCGGTGATGTTCGGCGCCAAGCCGGCCACCAACATCATCCAGGTGTCGCCGACTCAGCTCACCGTGACGTCGCCTTCCGGAACCGGAACGGTCGGCGTGACGGTCACCACCGGCGGCGGCACCAGCGCACCGGTCCCGTTCTTCTATGTGAGCGCACCGTTAGTCACGCACCTGAGCAGCACCTCCGGTCCGCTGGCCGGCGGCAACACCGTCACCATCAACGGCACAGCACTGGCCACGGCCAGCAGTGTGAGCTTCGGTGGCCAGCCCGCCGTCCCGACGGTCCTCTCCGACAGCCAGCTCACGGTGATCGTGCCGGCCGGAGACGCAGCCGGTCAGGTCGTCGTACGGGTCACGGCGGCCGGCGGCACGAGCAACGGCATGGCCTACACGTATCTCGGCGTGCCCACGGCCACCACCATCTCTCCCACGTCCGGCCCGGCTGCCGGCGGCACCGTCTTCACGATCACCGGAACGAACCTGACCGGCGCCGGTGTCACCATCAATGGCATCGCGGCAACGGTGATCGCGGTGAACGCCGCCGGCACCTCGCTGACCGGTGTGGCGCCCGCAGGCGCGGCCGGAAACGCTCTCGTCATGATCACCACCGGCGGCGGCAGTACGACAGTCCTGGGCGGATTCACCTACTTCGTCCCTATCCTCCCTGCGCTCTTCGTGGCCAACCTGACCTCAGGCACCGTCTCGGTGATCAACAGGACCAGTAACACCGTCACCGCCACCGTGCCCGTGGAGAAGAATCCCACCGGCGTAGCGGTCTCTCCGCACGGCGACCGCGCCTACGTCGCCAACCAGGGCGCGGACACCATCTCGGTGATCGACACGGCCACCAACACCGTCGCCGCCACCATCACCGTCGGCAGCAACCCCACCGGCGTAGCGGTGTCACCCGACGGCACGCGCGCCTACGTGACCAATCTGACCTCAGGCACCGTCTCGGTGATCGACACAGCCACCGACGCCGTCACCGCCACCATCGCCGTCGACCCTCAGCCCTCCGGGATCGCGGTCTCTCCCGACACCGCGCGCGTCTATGTCACCAACCTGACCGCGGGCATCGTCTCGGTGATCAACACGGCCACCAACGCCGTCACCGCCACCATCACCGTCGGCGCTCTTCCGTTCAGCGTGGCCGTCAGTCCGGACGGAAACCGCGCCTACGTCGCCAACCAAGGCACCAACACGGTCTCGGTGATCAACACGGCCACCGACACCGTCACCGCCACCATCGCCGTCGACGCTCTTCCGTTCAGCGTGGCCGTCAGCCCGGACGGAACTCACGCCTACGTCGCCAACCAAGGCGCGAACACCATCTCGGTGATCGACACAGTCACCAACGCCGTCACCGCCACCATCACCGTCAACACCAATCCACGTGGCGTGGCGGTCAGCCCTGACGGAGCCAACGTCTACGTCTCGAACCTGGCTCCCAGTACCGTCTCGGTGATCAGCACGGCCACCAACACCGTCACCGGCACCATCACCATCGAAACCAATCCCCGTGGTGTAGCGGCCCTCTAACGGCGCTGACGGCGCTGCCGACAGGCATCTACCGGCATCGACAGGCAGCAGGCCCCGGCCCGAGGCCAAACCGCCGTCAACCGTCCCACCACGCGTCACACCGCGCGATCGGTACGCACCGCCGCATCGCCGGCCTCGCCCTCGCCACGAGAAAGCCCCGCTGAAAACAGCGCCGGAGAACACCCGGCCGACCGCGGTACGGCTCGCTCGACTGACGAGGGCACAGGCCCGTGGCCGTCTCAATTCGGCCTCAAAGCCGCTGATGGCAGGGCCAGTTGTGCTCGGCGGCCCGGCTCAGCCCTCGCGGCAGATCAGCAGCAGCGCCCGGTCGTCGTTCACGTCCTTGGCGACCGCTTCGATCAGATGCCAGGCGGCGCCTTCGAAGCCAGGAGCGACATAGCGGTCCGCTTCGCCGGTGAGGCGGTCGATACCTTCCGCGATGTCCCGGCCCGGCGCCTCGACCAGGCCGTCCGTGAAGAGCATCAGGACATCACCGGCCCGCAGCGCGCCCTTGACCGGATCGAACTGAGCGCCGTCGTAGACACCGAGAAGAGGTCCTTCGCCGGATTTCTCCTCCCAGCGACCGCTGCCCGCGTGAAGCTGGAGAGCGGGCAGATGGCCCGCCGAGAGCAGCTCGTAGTCGCCCGAGTCGAGATCGAGGACAAGATGGATGGAGGTGGCGAAGCCCTCATCCCAGTCCTGGCGGAGCAGATAGCCGTTGGCCGCCGGAAGGAAGCCGTGGGACGGAAGCGAGCCGAGGAGGCCGCCGAAGGCACCGGACAGCAGCAAGGCGCGTGAGCCCGCGTCCATGCCCTTGCCGGAGACATCGGTGAGGACGACTTCGAGCGTGCGGCCGCCGTTCGTACGGGCCGCGACGACGAAGTCGCCGGAGAAGGACTGGCCACCGGCAGGACGCAGCGCCATCTCGTGGTGCCAGCCCTTGGGCAGCCGAGGCAGCGCGCTCTGCACGCGGATGCGTTCGCGCAGGTCGAAGAGCATCGTCCCGCCGCGCCGCCACGGCACTCCGACCCTGGCCCGGAACTGCGCGATCAGCAGTCCGAAGAGGCCGCAGGCCGCCACGACCAGCACGGTGCCTGGAGTGACCCGGCCGGAGCCGTCCGTATACGGACCGAGGACTATCGACTCGACGATCAGCGCGGCGGCTCCGGCCGCGTACAGGCCGAGCAGGCTCGCGGGCCGCAGCAGCAGGCCACCGGCCACGATCGGAAGGACGAGAGCGGACGGCGCGCACCAGACCGGGATGGCGATGGTGGTGAAGGCGATGGCCGGGATCGTGAGCAGCAGACCGACGAACGCGATCCAGTCGGAGCCGTCACCTCGGAAGTAGTCGACGCCGGATTTGCGCACGGCGTTGCGGACCCGGTGCAGCGTCCTGCGCATCCGGGCCGAGGAGGACTCCGCTCGCGCGACACCGGCCATTGTTGTGGACCCTATCGATCCACCGGCCCGTCGTGCAGGGGACCCCCATGACATTGCGTTCGAAATCGGGTCGCCCGATCGACGTCGGCCCTGGTACTGATGGCGCATGACGACTGAGCAGCGCGTGCTGCGCGCATCCGAATGGGACCGCTGGTACGGGGCTCTGGAGCTCGCGTTCGGCGGTGTCGCCGACTCGGACGGCGTGCGCGCGCTGTGGCGGTCGCTGACCGAACACGAGCGGTCGATCGGTGTCTGGGACGGTGACGACTGCGTCGGCACGGCCGGTGCGTTCAGCTTCCGGCTCTCGGTGCCCGGCGGAGCGCTGGTACCGGCGGCCGGTGTGACCATGGTGAGCGTGGCGGCCACGCACCGGCGGCGCGGCATCCTCACCTCGATGATGCGGCGCCAGCTCGACGACGTCCGGGAGCTCGGCGAGCCGCTGGCCGTGCTGACCGCGTCCGAGCCGGCGATCTATGGACGGTTCGGATACGGCATCGCGTCCCAGCAGCTCTCCGCCGAGATCGAGACGGCGTCGGCGCGGATCGCGCTGCCGGACGGCGTGGACGAGATACGTCTCCGGCGCGTCGATCCGGACGATCCGGCCGTACGAGAGGCGTGCGAGGCGATCTACGCCGCGGAGGTCGCGACGCGTCCCGGCATGCTCGCGCGCTCTCCCGGCTGGGACAAGCTGCCCGTCGTCGACAGCGGTCTGGAGAAGGGCGGCATGTCGCCGCTCCAGTGTGTGCTGGCGGAGCGGGACGGCGAGACCGTCGGATACACGCACTTCCGCAACAAGCCGGAGTGGAGCAGGTCAGGTCCGAGAGGCACGATCGAGCTGCGGGACGTGTACGCGCCGGACCCGGTGGCGTACGCGGCGCTCTGGCGCTTCCTCTTCGGCATCGATCTGACGACGACGATCCAGGCGCGCAGCCGGCCGGCGGACGATCCGTTCCTGCATCTCGTCACCGACATCCGGCGGTGCAATGTGCGGCAGCGCGACTCACTGCATCTGCGGCCGGTGGAGGTGGGAGCCGCGCTGGAGGCCCGTACATACCGGACTCCCGTGGATGTGGTGTTCGAGGTCGAGGACCGCTTCTGCCGCTGGAACGAAGGCCGTTGGCGGCTGATCGGCGACGCCAAGGGCGCGTCCTGCGAGCGCACGCGGGACACGGCCGATCTGGCGCTCTCCGTCCGGGAGTTGGGCGCCGCGTATCTGGGCGGAGTGACTCTGGCGGCGCTGGCGCGGGCCGGCCGGGTGAAGGAGCTGCGGCCCGGAGCGCTGGCGGAGGCGTCCACCGCCTTCGCGTCGGACATCGCGCCCTGGCTGCCTCACGGCTTCTGAGGCCGGACCTCTTCGCGCTCCGGCTGACGCGGCTGGCAGCCGGGACACCAGAACAGATTGCGTGCGGCGAGCGGTGCGGTGCGGATCTCGGCGCCGCACAGCAGACACGGCAGCAGCGCCCGGCGGTAGACATAGACCTCACCGCCGTGGTCGTCGACGCGCGGCGCGCGGCCCATCGCCTCAGGAGTGTGCTCGGGACGGACGGTGTCGATGCGGTTGTTCCGTACGCCTTCGCGCATCAGCGCCACCAGGTCCGGCCAGATCGCGTCCCACTCGCCGCGCGTGAGGTCCTTGCCCGCGCGGTACGGATCGATGCCGTGCCGGAAGAGGACCTCGGCGCGGTAGACATTGCCGACTCCGGCGATGACCTTCTGGTCCATGAGCAGTGCGGCGACGGTCGTACGGGAGCGGGATATCCGGGCCCAGGCCTTCTCGCCGTCGTCCTCCGGCCGGAGCGGATCCGGGCCCAGGCGGTCGTGTATCGCCTGCTTCTCCGGCTCGGTGATCAGCGCGCAGGTGGTCGGGCCGCGCAGATCCATGTACGCCGTGTCTCCGGCGAGCCGCAGCCGGACCGTGTCCGTCGGCGGTGGTGCGGGCGCGTCACCGAAGCCGACCTTGCCGAAGAGGCCGAGATGGACATGGATCCAGCCGGTGTCCGCGAAGCCGAGGAAGAGATGCTTGCCATGAGCGTCGGCGGTCGCGAGCACCTGTCCGTCGAGCAGGGCCGCGCTGTCGGAGAACTTGCCCTGCGGGCTGCTGACCCGTACCGGACGGCCCCCGAAGCGGTCGAGATGGTCCTCGGCGAGGCGGTGGATCGTATGCCCCTCGGGCACGAGGTCTCCTCGATGACAGGAAGCGGCGGGTGTCGCGGCTGTCCGGACCGGCGACGCCGGACGGGACATGGCCCTGCCGCCGGGCCGGGCCCGGCGGCAGGAGGTGACCGGCGGCCTCAGCCCTGCTGTGGGTGGTGGGCCGGGACGGGCGGCAGCTCTCGCGTCGCTTCGTAGGCCGTGAGCATGCCGATCCGGCGCGCGTGGCGCTCGGCGCCGGAGTACGGCGTCTTGAGGAAGACCTCGATGAAGGAGACCGCCTCGTCGCGTGAGTGCATCCGGCTGCCGACGGAGATGACGTTCGCGTTGTTGTGCTCGCGGCCGAGAGCCGCGGTGTCCGCGTTCCAGGCGAGAATCGCCCGCACGCCCTTGACCTTGTTCGCGGCGATCTGCTCGCCGTTGCCGGAGCCGCCGATCACGATGCCGAGGCTGTCCTGGTCCGCCGCCGTGCGCTCGGCGGCGCGCAGGCAGAACGGCGGATAGTCGTCGTCGGCGTCATAGATGTGAGGACCGCAGTCGACGGGCTCGTGGCCATGAGCGGTGAGCCACTCGACCAGGTGGTTCTTGAGTTCGAAGCCTGCATGGTCGGAACCGAGATACACGCGCATGTTCCGAGTGTGGCACGCGTGTCGCTGGGTAGCGGTCAGCGGGGTCGGGCGGCCGGACGCGGAGGCTCGTCACCCGAGCGGACCGCGGACGTAAGGATTCCTCCATGACCTCCCTTCCTACCCCCATAAAGGAAGACGACAAGCCCAGCGAGCCTGGCAATCCACCATCGGCTGAGGGACTTCAGGCCGGGCTGAAGAACCGTCATCTCTCCATGATCGCCATCGGCGGTGTGATCGGCGCCGGTCTGTTCGTCGGCTCCGGGTCCGGTATCGCCGCCGCCGGTCCGGCCATTCTGCTGTCGTACGCGCTGGTCGGCCTGATGGTCGTGCTGGTGATGCGGATGCTGGGCGAGATGGCCGCGGCGCAGCCGGCCTCCGGATCCTTCTCCGCCTACGCGGACCGCGCGCTGGGCCGTTGGGCCGGATTCTCGATCGGCTGGCTGTACTGGTTCTTCTGGGTGGTGGTGCTGGCGGTCGAGGCGACGGCGGGCGCGGTGATCCTGGAGGGCTGGGTCCCGGCGGTACCGCAGTGGGCGTGGGCGCTGACCGTGATGGTCGTGCTGACGGCCACGAATCTGGTGTCCGTCGCGTCGTACGGCGAGTTCGAGTTCTGGTTCGCCGGGATCAAGGTGGTGGCGATCGGAGCGTTTGTCGTCATCGGTCTGCTGGCCGTGTTCGGAGTGCTGCCCGGCTCGGACAATCCGGGCGCGGGCTTCGCGCATCTCACGGACTCCGGCGGTTTTCTGCCGAAGGGACCCGGCGCGATCCTGACCGGTGTGCTGATGGTCGTCTTCTCGTTCATGGGCAGTGAGATCGTCACGCTCGCCGCCGGTGAGTCGAGTGATCCGCGGCGGGCCGTCTCCAAGGCGACCAACAGTGTGATCTGGCGGATCGCGGTCTTCTATCTGGGCTCGGTCTTCGTCGTGCTGACGCTGCTTCCCTGGGACGATCCGTCGATCGTCAAGGACGGCTCGTACGCCGCGGCGCTGAACTCGATCGGTATCCCGCACGCCGGTCAGGTCATGAATGTGATCGTGCTGACCGCCGTCCTGTCCTGTCTGAACTCCGGCCTGTACACCGCGTCCCGGATGGCCTTCTCGCTCGGCCGGCGCGGTGACGCGCCACGCGCCTTCGCCCGGACGAACGCGCGTGGTGTGCCGCGGGCCGCGATCCTGTCGTCCGTCCTCTTCGGCTTTGTCGCCGTCTTCTTCAACTACGAGTGGCCCGACACGGTGTTCGCCTTCCTGCTGAACTCGTCCGGCGCCGTGGCGCTGTTCGTCTGGCTGGTCATCTGCTGCACACAGCTCCGGATGCGCGGGATCATCCTGCGCGAGGCGCCGGAGAAGCTGGTCGTGCGGATGTGGCTCTTCCCGTATCTGACCTGGGCGACGATCGCGATGATCTCGTTCGTCCTGGTGTACATGCTCACCGATGACGCCGGACGGGACCAGGTGCTGCTGTCACTGCTGGTGGCGGCGCTCGTGGTGGCGGTCGCACTGGTGCGGGACTCGCGGCGGCGACGGACCGCGTGAAGAAGCCGGAGACATTGGCGGAACGGGACCGCCGGGCCCGGCTCACGGAGTAGTTTCTACGGCTCGGACTCGGGCCGTGGACAGGTGAGCCGGACAAGCCCGCTGGGGGAAGACCGTGCAGGTAGCGTTATTTTCGAACTTCTGTTTCCACTGTGTGGACGTCGCTGAGTTCACCGGCGCGAAGCAAGTGGCCGATCGCGCGGCGAAACTCGTCGGCACGCCGTGTCCGCTGTGCGAGGTCACCATTCGGCGCGGCGAGGTCGATGTGGCGATGGACAGCGAACACCTTGAGCTCATCAAGGACAAAAGGAGCATCTGGAACACACCGGACCGGACGGTGCGAGGCTATGAAGGCTTCACCAAGGACGAGGCCCGGCCCGCGCGTTCCTCCAGTGCCGTGGCGAAGAAGCTGCGGGGCCAGGTGTCGGACTCCGCGACGGCGCGGCGACGGGAGCGCTGCGAAGCCGGCACCCGGGCCCTGCTGGCGATGGCGGCCACCTATCTGGGTGACCCGGACGGGACGGAGGCTCCGGAGCGGACCAGGAACGCGCTGCGGGCCATCACGTGGTACGGCGATTCCGACGCGGCCGCCGGAGCGGCGCTTCAACTGGGCATGCTCGAACAGTCCGACGGCAATCTCGACGAGGCGCTGCGTCTCTTCCGGAGAGCCGTCGAGACCGCCGACGGAGTGATGAAGCCCACCGCCTATCGCTGTCTCGGCGCGATGCTGGATCACCTCGGCGACACGGAAGGAGCGAAGGACGCCTTTCGCCGCTGTGTGGACTGCGGTGAGAGTTCCTCGCTGGCCCAGGCGGCCTACCGGCTGGGCAATCTGCTGCGGCTCACGGATCCGTTGGCGGCCCGTGCGGTCTACGACATGGCGGTGAGGACCGGCCACAAGGAATACGCGCCGCTCGCGGCCGTGAATCTCGGAGTGATCGAGGAGGACGAAGGAAACCAGCGGGAGGCCAAGCGGAGGTGGAAGTACGCCTTCGCGCACGGCGGAACGCTGGAGAGAACGGTCGCCGCGTTCAATCTGGCCCGGACCTGGGAGCGGGAGGGCAGGATCCGGAAGGCGCGGACGTACTACCTCATCGCCGTGGACTCTCCCGAGCCGGAGGCGGCGCGCCGGGCCAGAGAATATCTGGCGGACGGGAGCTGAGAGTCAGCCGGCCAACTGGCCGCGTGCGGCGGTGACGATGCCGTCCTCGTGCCAGGACAGCCACTGCACGCAGGCGTCGGCCATGTGCAGCACCAAGGGGCCGTGGATGTCCGTGAGCAGCGCGCGCAGCGCCGCGCCGCGCTCGTCCGAACCGGGATGGTCGGACAGCCGCATGCCCTGCGGGATGTCGTCGATCTCGTTGCGCACGCGAGTGATGAGATGGTCGATCGCGAAGAAGAACAACGGCCCGGCCACGGCGAGATAGCTCGCGAGCTGCTCCTCGGGGCCGTCCTCCAGGGCTCGCAGCAGAAGCAGCATGCCGGTCTCGTCGGCCTGGAACTCCTGCTCACGGGTGCGGTGCAGCCACTCACCGGCCCCCCGCTGGGCCGGCGTCGCCAGATGGCCTTCGAGCAGATGAGCGAACTCGTGCGCGACCACGAACCGCTCGGTGGCCTCGGTCAGCAGCCGGGCCATCGCGGCGGAGTCGGCGTCCAGCGGCTGACGGCCGCCATGGGCCGCGTCGCCCTGGAAGAGATACGCGAGTACCGAGCGCGCCATCCCGCGCTCGGCGATCCGCCTGCGCTCGCGCACGGCCGGTGTCGCGGCCTCGACGGTGATCCCGCCGTCCTCGTCCCGGGAGAAGAATCCCAGCGAGGCCGCGAACGCCTTGCTCATCTCCAGCACCAGCAGTGAGAATCCGGCGTTGACGAGGATCAGCGTGCCGCCGCGCACCGCGCGGGCCTGGGCATTGAACGACTCGTGCGGATACTTCGCGACGAGGACGGGCTCCGGCAGCGCGATGTCCGCCTCGGCCAGGGTCCGCCGGAAATCCGACGAGATCCGCTCGTAGAGGCTCGCCGCTCCGTACGCGCGTGCTTCTCCTTCGGCGAGAGCGCGCCGGACCGTCCGGCCCTCCGCGCGCAGCAGGGCCTCGTACTGCGCGCGAAGCGACTCCTGGGCCATGAGGTCCTAGGTGCCCGCGCGCCAGGTGCCGGTGCGCTCGTCCCAGTACACGCGGATCTTCGCCGGTTCTCCGCGCCGGGCGGTGGCGATCTCCTCGCCGATGTCGAGCCGCTCCAGAGCGCGCAGCGCCTCGTCCGAGGCGTCCGTCGGCAGATAGAGCGACGCCTGGAGCTTCGGGTCGAGGTCCTGGACGATGAGCAGCTCGCGGTGGCGCTCTCCCGGCGGGACACGCTTGGCCTCGGCGCTCCGGAACACCTCGCGAAGCCAGCCGCGGACCGCTGTATAGGTGTCCTCGGCGGCCTTCTGCGCCAGCGTCTGCGCGAACGGGACCAGGGCCGAGGTCACCACGGCGGTGGCGATGATCTCGCCGAGAGCGTGCGCGGAGCCGGCCGGTACTCCGGGCCCGCTCGCACCGGAAGGACCCGCGTCACGCTCCGAGGTGGAGCCTGGATCCGTTCTCATTCGGCCGCCCACTTCCCTCGTACGGTCCGTCGGATCATACCGTCGGCGCGATGGCCCCGAGATGCGATGCCGGGCATCGCCAGCCAGGCTGGTGAGCGTGAGCAACGGCGGATACAGCAGCGAGAGTACGGCTCTGCTTCTCATCGACCCGTACAACGATTTCCTGTCCGAGGGCGGCAAATTGTGGCCGGTCGTCAAGGAGACGGCGGAGGGTGTGGGACTGCTCGACCATATGCGGCAGGTGCTGGGCGCGACCCGTCGGCGCGGCATCCGCACGATCGTCGTACCGCACCACCGCACGGAACCGCACGACTACACCACCTGGCAGCACCTGTCGCCGACCCAGCGCAATGTGGTCAGGAGCCAGACCTTCGCGCGTGGTAGCTGGGGCGGTGAGTTCCATCCGGATTTCACGCCGGTCGAAGGTGAGCTGGTGGCCCGGGAACACTGGGGATCGAGCGGCTTCGCCAACACCGATCTCGATCTGCTGCTCACACAGCACGGCATCTCAAGAATCGCCATCATGGGAATGAGAGCGAACACGTGCGTGGACACCACGGCCCGGTACGGGCAGGAGCTCGGCTATCACGTGACCTTGATCAGGGACGCCATCGCCTCCTTCAGCTGGGACGAGCTCCACGCGACCTTCGAGGTGAACGCTCCCGCCTACGCGCACGCGATTCTCTCCACCGGCGAATTCCTCGCGGAGCTCCCGGCGGCGGCCGGTGCGACGGCCGCGCCGGCCGGCTGATGCCGGGCCCGCCGGTGTCAGCCGCGGCGGCCGACGAGCTTCCAGGCGGCGGGCAGCGCGCCCATCGCCAGTGCGGCCTTCAAGGCGTCGCCGAGCAGGAAGGGCACCAGGCCCGCGCTGATCGCGGCGCCGGTGGAGAGACCGGCGGACAGCGCCAGATACGGGACGCCGATCGCGTAGACGAGAGCGGAGCCCAGCACCATCGTGGCCGCTGTGCGCGGTACGGAGCGGTCGCCGCCGCGCCGGGCCAGCGCGCCGACCACGGTGGCGGCGAGCAGCATGCCGAGGACATAGCCGAAGGACGCGCCGCCGGGTCCTGAGGAGCCCGCGGAGAACCACGGCACCCCGGCCATGCCGACCACGGTGTAGACCGCGAGCGAGAGGAAGCCCCGGCGGGCACCGAGCGCGGTGCCGACGAGCAGCGCCGCGAAGGTCTGGCCGGTGACCGGGACCGGCGAGCCGGGAACCGGTACGGAGATCTGCGCCGCGATGCCGGTGAGGACGGCGCCGCCGAGGACCAGGGCTATGTCCCGGGTGCGGGTGGCGGGAAGCAGATCGGCGAGGACCGCTCCGGTACGGGGTGCTGCGGCAGCAGTGCTCATGGAGGTCTCCGCGGTCGTGAGGGCAGTTCGGGACAGCCCGACGTTAACCCACCCGTCCCGGCCGGATCACCGTCAGTCGCCCACAAAGCGGAGGTCAGAGCGTTGTCGGAGGTGTCCACAAAAATAACCGGCTCCTGTTGCTGTTAGCGTGCACTTGCATAAGATGTGCAACAAGAGGTCGGAGGGCTCGGACACATGGCCATCTACACGCTTCCTGAACTTCCGTACGACTACGCGGCGCTCGAACCGGTCATCAATCCGCAGATCATCGAGCTGCATCACGACAAGCACCACGCGGCCTATGTGAAGGGTGCGAACGACACGCTCGAACAGCTCGCGGAGGCACGGGACAACGAGTCCTGGGGCGCGATCAACGGCCTGGAGAAGAGCCTCGCGTTCCATCTCTCCGGCCACATCCTGCACTCGATCTACTGGCACAACATGACCGGTGACGGCGGCGGCGAGCCGCTCGCCGCGGACGGTGTCGGCGAGCTGGCGGACGCCATCGCCGCCTCCTTCGGCTCCTTCGCCGGATTCAGGGCCCAGCTCACCAAGGCCGCCGCGACCACGCAGGGCTCCGGCTGGGGCGTGCTCGCGTACGAACCGGTCAGCGCTCGGCTGATCGTCGAGCAGATCTATGACCACCAGGGCAATGCCGGCCAGGGATCGGTCCCGATCCTGGTCTTCGACGCCTGGGAGCACGCCTTCTATCTCCAGTACAAGAACCAGAAGGTCGACTTCGTCGAGGCGATGTGGCGCGTCGTCAACTGGCAGGACGTGGCCAGGCGTTACACAGCCGCCAAGGAGCGGGCGAACAATCTTCTGCTCGCTCCTTGAGCGCTGTCCCACAGACGTCCGGCTCGTGATCGTCTTCTCGCCTTCACGTGCGGACGGAAAAACGAGGGGCCCCCGCGAGGACATGACTCGCGGGGGCCCTTCTCTTGACGATCAGGTCACATCAGAAAGCGCGGGTCAGTCGAAGATGGGGCCCTGGGTCCTGGTGCGCTTGATCTCGTAGAAGCCCGGGACGGACGCGACCAGCAGCGTGCCGTCCCAGAGCTTCGCCGCCGCTTCGCCCTTCGGCGCCGGAGTGACGACCGGACCGAAGAAGGCGACCTGCTCGCCGTCGGCGCCGGGCACGGCGATAACGGGAGTGCCGACCTCCTGGCCGACCTTGTCGATGCCTTCCTGGTGGGAGGCGCGCAGCTCGGTGTCATAGGTGTCCGAGTCGGCGTAATCGATCAGGTCCGCGGGCAGTCCGACCTCGTCCAGAGCGGCGGAGATCGCCTCGCGGGTCGGGCCCTCGCCGCCGTTGTGGAAGCGGGTGCCGAGCGCGGTGTAGAGCTTGCCGACGACCTCGTCGCCGTACTTCTGCTGAGCGGCGACCACCACACGGACCGGAGCCCAGGCCTTGTTCGCGAGCATGTCGCGGTATTCCTCGGGAAGCTCGTCGATCCGGTTCTCATTGAGGACGGCCAGGCTCATGACATGCCAGCGCACCTCGATGTCACGGAGCGTCTCCACTTCGAGGACCCAGCGGGAGGTCATCCACGCCCAGGGGCACAGCGGGTCGAACCAGAAGTCGACGGGGGTCTTCTCGGACATGTCTCTCCTCATGACGGACAGCGAACGCACCTCAGAACGAAAACGCACCGGCCGCCGCAGGCATTCCCGGCTGCTGTACGCCGATGGCACATGGGAGGATCGTTCCTGTTTCGAACGAGCCACGAAGGAGTGACCGTGCCCGGTAAGAATCTGTCCCGCGACGAGGCCCGTGAGCGGGCCGGCCTGCTGTCCGTAGACGGGTACGAGATCGCGCTCGACCTGCGCTCGGCGGTCGGTGAGGCGCCGGACGGGCCGCGGACCTTCCGCTCGGTGACCACGATCCGGTTCCGCGCCGGCCGGCCCGGAGCGGCCACCTTCGCCGATCTGATCGCGCCGAGCGTGACCGCCGTGACGCTGAACGGCCGGAAGCTGGACCCGGCGGCGGTGTTCGACGGCGCGCGTATCGCGCTGGACGACCTCCAGGCGGAGAACGTGCTGGTCGTGGACGCACAGTGCGCGTACAGCCGCACCGGCGAGGGCATGCACCGCTTTGTCGACCCGGAGGACGGCGAGGTCTATCTGTACACGCAGTACGAGCCGGCCGACGCGCGCCGGGTCTTCGCCAACTTCGAGCAGCCGGATCTGAAGGCGCCGTACCGCTTCGAGGTGACCGCGCCGGAGGGCTGGCGGGTCTGGAGCAATGGCGAGGGAACACTGGCCGACGACGGCGCCTGGCGGTTCGCGGAGACAAAGCCGATCTCGACGTACATCACGGCCGTCGCCGCCGGTCCGTACCACTACGTCACCGACTCCTACCGCCGTACGTTCGACGACGGCACGGTGCTGGAGATCCCGCTCGGCGCGATGTGCCGCAAGGGTCTGGCCCGGCACTTCGACGCGGACGACGTCTTCCTGATCACCAAGCAGGGCCTGGACTTCTTCCACGACCACTTCGACTACCCGTATCCGTTCGGGAAGTACGACCAGGCGTTCGTGCCGGAGTACAACCTCGGCGCGATGGAGAACCCGGGCCTGGTGACCTTCCGCGAGGAGTACATCTTCCGCGGCAAGGTGACACAGGCGTCGTACGAGCGGCGCGCGAATGTCATCCTGCACGAGATGGCGCACATGTGGTTCGGCGACCTCGTCACCATGGGCTGGTGGGACGACCTGTGGCTGAAGGAGTCCTTCGCCGACTTCATGGGCACCTTCTCGATGGCGGAGGCCACTCGCTTCACCAACGGCTGGATCACCTTCGCCAACAACCGCAAGTCCTGGGCCTACCGCGCGGACCAGTTGCCGTCCACTCATCCGATCACGGCGGACATCCGCGATCTGGAGGACGCCAAGCTGAACTTCGACGGCATCACCTACGCCAAGGGCGCGTCGGTGCTCAAGCAGCTTGTCGCGTATGCCGGCCGGGAGGCGTTCCTGGAAGGCGCCCGGCGCTACTTCAAGCGCCACGCGTACGGCAACACGAGCCTCGGCGATCTGCTCTCCGTGCTGGAGGAGACCTCCGGCCGCGACATGGCGGGCTGGTCGCGCTCCTGGCTCCAGACCGCCGGAGTCAACTCTCTGACTCCGCAGGTCCTTTACGACGCTCAGGACCGGATCACCGAGCTGGCCGTCGTACAGGACGCGCCCGAGTCGTATCCGGAGCTGCGACCGCACCGGGTGGCCATCGGGCTGTACCGGCGCGAGGCCGGTGGCGACCTCGTGCGGTACGCACGGGCCGAGACGGATGTGAACGGACCGCGCACGGTCGTGACCGAGCTGGCCGGAGCGGAACGGCCGGAGCTGGTCCTGGTCAACGACGACGACCTGACGTACTGCAAGATCCGCTTCGACGCGGGCTCGCTGGACACCCTGCGCGCGCGTCTCGGCGATCTGGCCGATCCGCTCGCCCGCGCGCTGTGCTGGTCGGCGCTGTGGAACCTGACGCGGGACGCGCTGATGCCGGCCCGGGACTTCATCGGTCTGGTGCTCACCCACGCGGGCCGCGAGACGGACATCGGCGTGCTCCAGATGCTGCACACCTGGGCACGGTCGGCGCTCACGCACTACGCGACGCCGGTGTGGCGCGAGGAGGGCGGACGGCTGCTGGCCGAAGGAGCGCTGCGCGAGCTGCGGAACTCCGAGCCGGGCAGCCAGCACCAGCTCACCTGGGCCCGCTTCTTCGCGACGGTCGCGTCGGCCGAGGCGGACCTCCAGCTTCTGGAGGGCCTGCTCGGCGGTACGGCGAAGATCGACGGCCTGGAGGTCGACCAGGAGCTGCGCTGGGCCTTCCTGGAGCCGCTGGCCGCGCACGGCGTCGCGGACGAGTCCGTCATCGAGGCCGAACTGGCCCGTGACGACACCGCGTCGGGCAAGCGCCACCAGGTGCGCTGTCTGGCGGCCCGGCCGTCGGCCGCGGTCAAGGCACAGGCCTGGGCGCAGGTCGTCGAGTCGGACGCGCTGTCGAACGCGCTGGTCGAGGCGACGATCTCCGGCTTTGCCCAGCCCGGCCAGCGGGAGCTGCTCGCTCCGTACGCCGCCGCGTACTTCCAGGCGATCGAGCGCGTGTGGGCGGAGCGCTCGATCCAGATCGGCATGGTCGTGGTGCGAGGACTGTTCCCGGAACTCCAGGACGGCCGTCCGACGCTGGACGCGACCGAAGCATGGCTTGCCGCGCACGCGGAAGCGCCGCCCGCGCTGCGCAGGCTGGTGCTGGAGGCCGGCGACAATCTGGCGCGCGCTCTGCGCGCGCAGGAGTGCGACGCGTTGGCGGCCGGCTGACGGACCGTCCGGAGGGAAGGTCCCTGATCGGCAGTCGAACGCCCGTACTTTAGGACGAACATGTCCACATTTATCGACAGATGTGTAACAGCGGGTTAGAGAAGGGACAAAGGACGGGGAGACCCCGGGACATGAACAACAACACTCCCGTCACTCCTCGTCCCCTCAGCCACCTCTCCAACAACGCTCAGCGCCGTGTGCTTTCGCTCGCACAACTGCGCGAGCACGGCGTGTCGGCGTCCCGCGCCGCCGCACAGTGCGGTGCCGACGGCCCCTGGCAGCAGTTGCTGCCGGGGGTCTATCTGTTGCATCAAGGGTCGCCGACCAGCGAGGAGCGGCTGCACGCGGCGCTGCTGTACGCGGCCCGTCCCGGCACGGAGAGCGGCGGAGAGGTGCCGGAGCAGCCCGGCCCCGGGCCGTCCTCGTACGGCGGTGTGATGATCACCGGTCTGGCGGCGCTGGCGCTGTACGGATTCGCGTCTGCTCCCACGCTCCGCTCCCTGGACCAGATCGATGTGCTCGTACCGCGCACCAGGCGGCTGCGGTCCACCGGCTGCGCCCGGCTGATCCGCGCTCACGCGCTGCCCCGGCCGGAGCAGATCACCGGCGTCCCGGTCGCGCCCGCGCCGCGCGCGGTGGCCGACGCGCTCGCGGAGGTGTCGGACCCGGATCTCGTACGGGCGCTGCTGGCCGAGGCGGTGAGCGGCGGACACTGCGAGCCGGCCGATCTGGTGCGGGAGTTGACCCAGGCCAGGCTGCTGGCGCGGCCGAACGTGGTGGACGCGGTGAACTCGCTGCTCACCGAGGGCCGGGCGCTGTCCGAAGGACGGCTGTACGAGATGGTCAGGACGTACGGGCTGGCGGAGCCGGTCTGGAACGTCGATCTGCGGCTGGCGGACGGACCGCATCTCGGCGGTGTGGACGCCTACTGGCCGGAGCAGGCGGTCGCCGTCGAACTGGACACCAGGGCGCCACGGGAGGGCGCCGTCGGACCGGCCGGCGACGACGCGGTGTGGTCGGAGTGCGTACGCAAGCGCGAGCGGCTGGAGCGGCTGGGCATCACCGTCGTCCATCTCACTCCGCGGAAGCTCCGCGAGTCGCTGGAGCAGCAGGCGACCGTGGTCCGTACAGCGCTGCTGGCGGCGGGTGACCGGGATCCGGCGGCGTATGTGGTGGTCCTGCCGAGATGACGACGGCGGAGGTGAGGTGCCGTCAGCGGCGGTGCGAGCGGAGCCGGTGAGTGAGCGGAGCCGGTGAGTGAGCGGAGCCGGTGAGTGAGCGGAGCCGGTGCGGAGGCGGGCCGCCGCCGATACCGCGGCCGGCGGCGCCTTTCGCGGATATCGACCGTTTGATCCCCTGTGGCGCAAGTCGAGCACTGGCGGATGTCCGCCATGACTGGATCACGCCTCGGGCAACACTCCACAAAACCCTGTCACTTAGGTAAAGCTGAGCGGTCATCCGGTATCGACATCCGGACTGTTCCTTTCACAAAACAGGGATGCTGATGACCCCCGAATCCGATAGCTCCATATCCGGGCCGAGACGCGTGGCCAGGGTCGCCGCGGCGGCCGGCCTGGTGGCCGCGCTGATCGCCTCCGGCGCGGTGCCCGCCTTCGCCGCCACGGGCGCTGACGACCCGGCCGCTCCAGCCGCCGTCAAGACGTCGACCGACAAGCTCGGCGCGGCCGACGCGGACGCGCTCGCCAAGGCCAAGGCCAAGGGCGAGAAAAGCATCACCATGATGGTCGCCACCGCTCCCGGGGCGACCGAGCAGGTCGCCGGCCAGCTCGACGCCGTCGAGGGCGCCACGGTCGGCAAGACATACGACAAGCTCGGCTATGTGCGGGCCACGCTTCCCACCGCCAAGGCGGACGCCGCCATCAAGGCGGCCCAGAAGCTCTCCGCGGTCCACGGCATCGATCTCAAGCAGGAGATCAAGCTGGACGACCCGACGCCCGCGGCGGACACCGTCCAGCACGGCAAGGGCTCCAAGGGCTCCGCCGCCGAGAAGTTCCCGGCGCCGAGCAAGAAGACCCCGGCGAAGAACCCGTACAACCCGTCCTTCGAGACCGGTGCGGTCGACTTCGTCAAGAAGCATCCCAAGGCCGACGGCCGCGGTGTCACCATCGGCATCCTGGACTCCGGCGTCGACCTGGGCCATCCGGCGCTCCAGAAGACCACCGGCGGCGAGCGCAAGATCGTCGACTGGGTGACGGCCACCGACCCGGTGTCCGACGCCGACGGCACCTGGCGGCGGATGGATGTCGCGGTGTCCGGCCCGTCCTTCACGGCGGACGGCCGCACCTGGACGGCGCCGGCGGGCTCGTACAAGTACCGCGCGTTCGCCGAATCCGCCACTCTCGGCGGCGACATGGCGGGCGACCTCAACCGTGACGGTGACACCACCGACGTCTGGGGCCTGCTCTACGACCCGGCCAAGGGCACCGTCCGCGTCGACCTGGACAACGACGGCGACTTCGGCGACGAGACCGCGATGAAGCCGTACAAGGACAACTTCCAGATCGGCTACTTCGGCAAGGACAACCCGGCCACTCCGGTGGTCGAGCGCATCCCGTTCGTCGTCGAGATCCGCAAGGACGTCGTCTACAACGCGGCCGGCGCCACGTCCGACTTCGTCAACATCGGCGTCATCCAGGGCGAGCACGGCACGCATGTCGCCGGCATCACCGCCGCCAACGGCCTCTTCGGCGGCAAGATGAACGGCGCCGCGCCCGGCGCCAAGCTGGTGTCCTCCCGCGCCTGTAGCTGGAGCGGCGGCTGCACCAATATCGCGCTCACCGAGGGCATGATCGATCTCGTCGCCAACCGCGGCGTGGACATCGTCAACATGTCCATCGGCGGACTGCCGCCGCTCAACGACGGCAACAACGCCCGCGCCGAGCTGTACACGCGGCTCATCGACACCTACGGCGTCCAGCTCGTGATCTCGGCCGGCAACGACGGCCCCGGCACCAACACCATCAGTGACCCGGCCCTGGCCGACAAGGTCATCTCGGTCGGCGCTTCGATCTCGAAGGACACCTGGGCCGCCAACTACGGCTCCGGTGTGAAGACGAAGTACGCGATGATGCCGTTCTCCGCGCGCGGTCCCCGCGAGGACGGCGGCTTCGCGCCGACCATCACCGCGCCCGGCGCGGCCATCAACAGCACGCAGACCTGGATCCCCGGCACTCCGGTCGCCGAGGCGGGCTACCAGCTTCCGCCCGGCTACTCCATGCTCCAGGGCACCTCGATGGCCTCTCCGCAGGCCGCGGGCGCGAGCGCGCTGCTGATCTCGGCCGCGAAGCAGAAGCGGATCGACCTCACTCCGGCCGACCTGCGGACGGCGCTCACCAGCACCGCCGAGCGGATCCCCGGTGCCCAGGCGCACGAGCAGGGCGCGGGTCTGATCGACGTCGTGGCCGCGTGGAAGTCCATCGAGCACGGCGCGACGGCCCACGAGTACACGGTCAAGGCGCCGGTCGACACCGCGATCGACGAGTTCCTGAAGACCCCGGGCTTCGGCACCGGGCTGTACGACCGTGAGGGCGGCCTCCAGGCCGGCAAGAGCAGGACGTACGACGTCACCATCACCCGGACCACCGGCGCCAAGGGCGCGGTGGAGCACCGGCTGGGTTGGAAGTACAACGACGGCACCTTCCGGCTGCTCGGCAGCGACAGGATCAAGCTGCCGCTGAACCAGCCGGTCACCGTCACCGTGCAGGCCAGGCCCGGTTCCGCCGGTGTCCACAGCGCCATCCTGGAGGCGGACGACCGCCGTACCGAGGGCGTGGACAAGCAGATCCTCGCCACCGTGGTCGTCTCGAAGGAGCTGGCCAAGCCCGCGTTCTCGACCTCCGCGTCGGGTTCGGTGCAGCGCAACAGCACGACGTCGTACTTCGTCACGGTGCCGCAGGGCTCGAAGACGCTGGAGGTGGCGCTCGGCGGGCTGGCCAAGAACAGCCAGACCCGGTTCATCTCCATCCACCCGTACGGCGTGCAGATGGAGGACAGCTCGACGCCCTTCTGCTACCCGAACTACGAGAACCCGAGCAACACGTGCCGTCCGGATCTGCGCTCGTACACCGCGCCGCAGCCGGGCGTCTGGGAGATCGAGGTCGAGGCGCGCCGTACGTCGCCGCTGCTCGACAACCCGTACAAGCTGGACGTGACGCTGCTCGGCACCACCTTCGACCCGGCGGTCACCACGATCCCCGCGGCGAAGATCGGCACTCCGGCTCCGGTCTCGTGGAAGGTCACCAACGACTTCGGCGCGATCGACGGCACGGTCGGCGGCGGTTCCCTGGGCTCGGCGAAGGTCGAGCGTCCGACGATCGGTGACGGTGAGCAGCAGCAGACCACGCTCACCATCGGCGCGGGTGTCGAGCGGCTGGACGTCGCCATCGGCGGCAGCGCGGACACGGGCGCCGACCTGGATCTGCTGGTCGCGTGGAACGGCGTGGTCGTCGGCCAGTCGGCGAGTGCCTCCGCCGAGGAGGCCGTCAGCCTGACCAACCCGCCCGCCGGCACGTACACCATCATCGTGGACGGCTACTCGGTCCCGGCCGGGACCACCGCCTACGACTACCGCGATGTGTACTACTCGGCCTCGCTCGGTTCCATCAAGACCGACCCGTCGCAGACGGTGAAGCTCGCCAGCGGTGCCTCGGCGCAGATCTCGGCCGAGGTGCTGGTGGCCGCCGCGGCTCCGGCCGGCCGGCAGTTCTTCGGCGAGGTGCGGTTGCTGAACGCGCGCGGCACGGCCGCGGGCACCGGCAGCGTCATCATCCAGAGCGTCACGCCGTAACCGTCCCGGAGCGACGGGCAGCGGTTCACGAGTAACGCGAAACGCGAGAGGCGGGTGTCCGTACGGGCGCCCGCCTCTTCGCCGTACGACGCGGCGGCCATGGCGCCGTCCGTGCCGCCGTCCGTGCTGTCCCGCGGCGTTCTCGTCCCGTCCCTGTCCCGTTCTCCGGACAATGGATTGGACAAAGCGGTCCTGGTGACACGCATCATGGAGCGGCGACCGCTTCGCAGCCGGGCGGTCGCACGCTCACCCTGATACCCGCGCACGTACAGACGGAGGAGTCCCCGTGAAGGTCGGAATCGTCGGAGCCACCGGTCAGGTCGGCACAGTCATGCGCAGGATCCTGGCCGAACGGAGCTTTCCCGTCACCGAGCTCCGGCTCTTCGCCTCCGCCCGCTCCGCCGGCTCCGTCATCGAATGGCGGTCCACTCCGGTCACGGTCGAGGACGCGTCCACGGCCGACTACTCCGGGCTCGACATCGTGCTCTTCTCCGCCGGTGGCGCCACCTCGAAGGCCCTCGCCGAGAAGGTCGCCGCACAGGGCGCCGTCGTGATCGACAACTCCTCCGCCTGGCGCCGTGACCCCGATGTCCCGCTGGTCGTCTCCGAGGTCAACGCGCACGCGGTCAAGGACCGTCCCAAGGGCATCATCGCCAACCCGAACTGCACCACGATGGCCGCCATGCCCGTACTGCGTCCGCTGCACGAGGAGGCGGGGCTGACCGCGCTGGTCGCCACCACCTACCAGGCCGTCTCCGGCTCGGGCCTCGCGGGCGTCGCCGAGCTGCACGGCCAGGCCCAGAAGGTCGTCGCCGACGCCGACAAGCTGACCCATGACGGCGCGGCCGTCGATTTCCCGGAGCCCGCTGTCTACCGGCGTCCGATCGCCTTCAATGTGGTGCCTCTCGCGGGCAGCCTCGTCGACGACGGCTCGTTCGAGACCGACGAGGAGCAGAAGCTCCGCAACGAGTCCCGCAAGATCCTGGAGATCCCGGAGCTCAAGGTCTCCGGGACCTGTGTCCGGGTGCCGGTCTTCTCCGGACACTCGCTCCAGGTCAATGCCCGCTTTACGCGGCCCATCAGCGTGGAGCGCGCCTATGAGCTGCTGAAGGACGCGCCGGGCGTGGAGCTCTCCGAGATCCCGACGCCGCTCCAGGCCGCCGGCCGGGACGCCTCGTATGTCGGCCGGATCAGGGCCGACGAGACGGTGGAGCACGGCCTGGCGCTGTTCCTCTCCAATGACAACCTCCGCAAGGGCGCCGCGCTCAACGCCATCCAGATCGCGGAGCTGGTGGCGGCCGAGCTGACGGGCTGAGCCCTCCGGTCAGCGGCAGCAGAGGACGGGCGCTCCGGACCACACGTCCGGAGCGCCCGTCCTCTTTTCCTGTTCACCTGCTCACAGCGCCAGATGCCGCCGCAGGGCCACGTCGAGTTCGGTCATCCGCTGCCGTGGCACCACTCCGATGCGTTGCAGCACCCGGTCCGGCGACACCGCGCGGACCTGCTCGCACTGCGCCTTGGAGTCCTTGGCGAGCCGGCACTCGTCCGCCGGCAGCGCGACCTGGAAGGGAAAGACCCGGGATGTGTTCGAGGTGACAGGGACGACGGTCAGCACGCCTCTGCCGCTCCGCTCGACCGTGCGGTTGGCCGCGTCGTTGGAGACGATCACGGCGGGCCGCGCCTTGTTCGCCTCGCTCCCGCGCACCGGCTCGAAGTCGATCAGATAGATGTCACCTCTGCGCATCGAGTCCGTCTCCCGCGGCCCGCTCCCAGAGCGCCGCGTCCTCGCTCGTGTGCCACTCCTCGAACGCCGCCGCGTAGTCCGTCTCCAGTTGCGAGGCACGCAGCAGCTCGATCGCGGCGTGTATCACCGCGGACCGGGATTCCGCTTCGGAGGCGGCCGCGTACTGATCGACGAAGGCGACATCCTCCTGCGGCAGACTCACACTGATCTTCATACCCACAATGCTACCCGGGTAGGAATCGGAGTGCTACCCGGTGCGATATTGCGTCCTCCTGTGGGAGACCGACGTGGAAGGATGACCAGAAACGTCACATACCGAGGAGATGACCCGGGTGCCTGGCACAAATCTGACCCGCGAAGAGGCGCAGCGGCGTGCACGCCTTCTCACCGTGGACTCGTACGAGATCGACCTCGATCTCAGCGGCGCGCAGGAGGGCGGTACCTACCGGTCCGCGACCACGGTGCGCTTCGAGAGCGCGGAGGCCGGGGCGGAGACCTTCATCGATCTGGTGGCTCCCGCCGTCCACGAGGTCGTGCTGAACGGCTCGCCGCTGGACGCCGCCGCCGTCTTCCAGGACTCGCGGATCGCGCTGGCCGGGCTGCACCAGGGCCCGAACGAGCTGACGGTCGTCGCCGAGTGCGCGTACACCAACACCGGTGAGGGTCTGCACCGCTTCGTCGATCCGGTCGACGAACAGGCTTATCTGTACACCCAGTTCGAGGTGCCGGACGCGCGGCGCGTCTTCGCGTCCTTCGAGCAGCCGGACCTGAAGGCGACCTTCCAGTTCACCGTGAAGGCTCCCGACGGCTGGACCGTCATCTCCAACTCGCCGACACCGGAGCCGAAGGACAATGTCTGGAGCTTCGAGCCGACGCCGCGCATCTCGTCGTACATCACCGCGCTGATCGCCGGTCCGTACCACTCGGTGCACAGCTCCTACGAGAAGGACGGGCAGTCCGTGCCGCTGGGCATCTACTGCCGTCCCTCGCTCGCCGAGTATCTGGACTCGGACGCGATCTTCGAGGTCACCCGGCTGGGCTTCGACTGGTTCCAGGAGAAGTTCGACTACGCCTATCCGTTCGCCAAGTACGACCAGCTCTTCGTGCCGGAGTTCAACGCGGGCGCGATGGAGAACGCCGGCGCGGTGACCCTTCGCGACCAGTACGTCTTCCGCTCCAAGGTGACGGACGCGGCGTACGAGACGCGGGCCGAGACGATCCTGCACGAGCTGGCCCACATGTGGTTCGGCGACCTGGTCACCATGGAGTGGTGGAACGACCTCTGGCTGAACGAGTCGTTCGCCACGTACACCTCGATCGCCTGCCTGGCCGACGCGGCGGGCTCGCGGTGGCCGCACTCCTGGACGACGTTCGCCAACTCCATGAAGACCTGGGCGTACCGGCAGGACCAGCTTCCGTCGACGCACCCGATCATGGCCGATATCCGTGACCTCGACGACGTACTGGTCAACTTCGACGGCATCACCTACGCCAAGGGCGCGTCCGTACTGAAGCAGCTTGTCGCCTATGTCGGAAAGGACGAGTTCTTCCGCGGCGTGCAGGCGTATTTCAAGGCGCACGCGTTCGGCAACACCCGGCTGTCCGATCTGCTGGGCGCGCTGGAGGAGACCTCCGGACGCGATCTGAAGACCTGGTCGAAGGCGTGGCTGGAGACGGCGGGCATCAATATCCTGCGCCCGGAGATCGAGCTGGACGAGTCGGGCCATGTGACGTCGTTCGCCGTGCGGCAGGAGGCTCCGGCGCTGCCCGCCGGTGCGAAGGGCACGCCGGTGCTCCGTCCGCACCGGATCGCGATCGGCTGCTACGACCTCGACGAGAACGGCAAGCTGGTCCGTACGAGCCGGATCGAGCTGGACGTGGACGGGCAGCTCACCGAGGTGCCGTTCCCGGAGAACACTCCGCGTCCCGCGGTCGTCCTGCTCAACGACGACGACCTGTCGTACGCGAAGGTCCGTCTGGACGAGGAGTCGCTGCGGGTCGTCACCGAGCATCTCGGAGACTTCACGGAGTCGCTGCCGCGCGCGCTGTGCTGGGCGTCGGCCTGGGACATGGTGCGGGACGGCGAGCTGGCGACCCGTGACTATCTGGAGCTGGTGCTGTCCGGCATCGCCAAGGAGTCGGACATCGGCGTCGTGCAGTCGCTGCACCGCCAGGTGAAGCTGGCGCTCGATCTGTACGCGGCGCCGGAGTGGCGCGAGACCGGACTGACCCGGTGGACGGACGCCACGCTGGCGCATCTCCGGGCGGCCGAGCCGGCCGGAGATCACCAGCTCGCGTGGGCGCGGGCGTTCGCCACGACGGCGCGCACGCCGCAGCAGCTCGACCTGTTGCAGGGACTGCTGGACGGCACGGAGTCGGTCGAGGGCCTGGCCGTCGACACCGAGCTGCGCTGGGCCTTCGTCCACCGGCTCGCCGCGATCGGTCTGCACGACGAGGAGGAGATCGCGGCGGAGTACGAGCGGGACAAGACGGCGGCGGGCGAGCGCCACGCGGCCTCGGCCCGCGCGGCGCGTCCCTCGGCGGAGGCCAAGACGGAGGCATGGGCGTCCGTGGTGGAGAGCGACAAGCTGCCGAACGCCCTGCAGAAGGCGGTGATCGACGGCTTCGTCCAGACCGACCAGCGTGAGCTGCTCGCTCCGTACACGGAGAAGTACTTCGCGGCGGTGGGCGACGTCTGGGAGTCGCGCTCGCACGAGATGGCCCAGCAGATCGTGGTCGGGCTCTATCCGTCGCTCCAGGTCTCGCCGGAGACGCTGGAGGCGACGGACGCGTGGCTGGCCTCGGCAGGACCGAACGCGGCGCTGCGGCGGCTGATCTCCGAGGCGCGCTCCGGTGTTGAGCGGGCGCTGAAGGCGCAGGCGGCGGACGCGGCGTCAGCGAGCGTATAGCCGCGGCGCCGGGAAGGAGCGGGTCACGGGCCCGCTCCTTCCGTCAGCCCTGCCGCTTGCCGGGCGGGCCGGAGCCGGACGCACAGAAGCGCCGCGCGGCATCGCATGTGCCGTGCGGCGCCTCCGGAAGGCGAAGTCAGACCTGCTTGCGGGACTTGTCGAGCGCGATCACCAGACCGGCGATGATCCCGAAGAGCACCAGCGGCGCCGCCACATACAGACCGAGGGTCTCGGCCACACTCAGGCCCGGACCCGGGTCGTCGCCGTCGTCACGGGTGAGCGCGAGCGCCGGAGACGTCATGAGCAGCATCATCAGCGTCGTACCGGCCGCCAGGGCGCCGGCGCGCAGAGCGTTCTTCTTGTCCACGGTACAAACGTAGCGAACGCCTAGGCGGGCCGCGCGCGCGGGGGTGCCGTCGGCGGTCTCAGCACATCCATCAGCGCGTGCAGCCTGGGCGAAGCGGCCAGTTGCTCCAGGCTCATCGGCCGGCCCTCGGCGTCCGCGACCGGCAGCCGCCAGTTGGGATACTGGTCCCAGGTGCCCGGCAGGTTCTGCGGTCTGCGGTCACCGACCGCGTCGGGCAGCCAGACACCGACCATGCGCGCCGGAGTACGCAGCAGAAAGCGGTAGACCGCGCGGATCTCCTCCTCCTCGCCGCCGCCGGGCAGCAGGCCCAGACGGGCGAGACAGTCGAGCCATTCGGCGACCTCCCGCTGCTCCTCGGCCTGTTCCCGCTCCAGCGGATGAGTGAGCAGGCCGAGCCGGTGGCGCAGTTCCACATGCTCACCGGTGAGTCTGGCGGCGGTGGACGGCAGATCGTGGGTGGTGGCGGTGGCCACACAGCCCTCGCGCCAGCTCTCCGGAGGCAGCGGCCGGCCCGTACCGGCCCAGTCGCGCTCGAACCAGAGCACGGACGTGCCGAGCACTCCGCGCCGTTCCAGCGCCTCGCGCACACCGGGCTCGACGGTGCCCAGGTCCTCTCCTATGACGACCGCGCCCGCGCGGTGCGCCTCCAGGGCCAGTACGGCGAGCATCGCCTCGGCGTCGTATCGGACATACGTGCCACGGGTGGGTTCCTGTCCCTCGGGCACCCACCAGAGCCGGAACAGCCCCATCACATGATCGATCCGCAGTGCTCCCGCGTTGCGCAGCAACCCCTTGAGCAGGCCGCGGTACGGAGCGAAACCTGACGCGGCCAGCACATCGGGACGCCACGGCGGCAGGCCCCAGTCCTGGCCGAGCGCGTTGAAGGCGTCCGGCGGGGCGCCGACCGACATGCCGGCGGCGAAGGTGTCCTGCTGCGCCCAGGCGTCCGCGCCGTCGGGATGGACTCCGACGGCGAGGTCATGGACGATCCCGACGGCCATCCCGCTGTCCTCGGCCGCCCGCGAGGCGGCGGCCAGTTGTCCGTCCGTCAGCCAGGCGAGCCGGCAGTGGAAGTCGATCCGGTCGAGCAGTTCACGGCGAGCCGCGGCCGTCTCGTCGGAACGCGGATCGCGCAGCCCGTCCGGCCAGTCGCGCCAGCGCGGGCCGTGCACCTCGGCGAGCGCGTACCAGGTGGCGTGGTCCTCCAGGGCCTGGCCCTGCGCGGCCAGGAAGTCGCAGTACTCGACCCGGCGGCCGGGCCCGAGCGGGACTCCGGCCAGGATGTCGAGCGCGGCGCGCTTGAGCTCCCACACGGCGTCGCGGTCGATCAGCGCGCCCTTGTCGAGGACGGACTCCCGCAGAGCGGCGGCCTGTTCCACGAGCGCGTCGAGCCGTGCGCGGTCGGGGCCGAGGACATACGCGTACTCGGGCACGGCCTCGATCCTGAGATGGACCGGGTCCGGGAAGCGGCGCGAGGAGGGCCGGTACGGCGAGGGGTCGGTCGGAGTGCCGGGCACCGCGGCGTGCAGCGGGTTGATCTGGACGAAGCCGGCGCCGAGGGCCCGGCCCGACCAGGTGGCCAGCTCGGCGAGGTCTCCGAGGTCGCCCATGCCCCAGGAGCGGCTGGAGAGCAGCGAGTAGAGCTGCACCAGAAAGCCGTGGGTGCGGGCGGGCGGAGCGGGCAGCCGGCCGGGCGCGACGACGAGCGTGCTGAGGACGGTACGGCCGTCGGGAGCGCGGGCCTCCAGACGGTGCACGCCCAGCGGCAGCAGTGTCCAGGTGGAGACGGCGGAGGCCGGCCGGTCCGAGCGCCCGGCGGCCACCGCCGCCGCGGCGGATCCGGCGGCCGGCAGGTCCAGCGACTCGCCCTGTTCCGTCGCCAGCCGGAGCGTCGTACCGGTCGGGAGCGCGGCCAGTGCGGACGGCAGCTCGGCGGCCTCGTCGTGCCGGGCGCTCCACAGCACCAGCGTCGGAGGCAGCAGGCGGCTCGCCGCGGCGGACTCGGCGCGGCTCAGCGCCTCGTCCACCGATGCGGCGGTGGACGCGTCGACGCCCAGCGCGGCGAGCACCGAGACGACCGTGTCGTCGGGAACGAGGACGGTGACGTCCGGCGAGGGCGAGTACGAGGTGGCGACACCGTGCGACTCGGCGAGCCTGGCCAGGCTCATTCAGACTCCAGGGGACTCCGTGCCGCCGGCCGTGCCGGGCGCGGTCGGCTCACTGGTCAGCGGGGCGGTGTCGGCGAGCGGTGGCTCGCTGGTGAGAGGGGCGGCGTCGGCGAGCGGCGGCTCACTGGTCAAGGGCCCGCCACCGGCCTCGGCGAGCGGCGGCTCGCTGGTCAGCGGGGCGGGCTCCGTCTGTTTGGAGAGTGCGGAGAAGAGAAGCTGTGCCGATGCGGCCATGGCGGCGCCTCCAATGGACGGGAAACAGGACACAGCAGCCCTACCCAGCGGGCACGGCCGCAGACGCGTACTTCCAGTAAACGTGTGTCGAGTCACGATCCATTTCCCGTAAGGGAGTTGAGGTTACTACCTATCACAACGGTCAAATGCGACACAACGGCCACGCACGTTGACACGTTCACCACGGAGTGGTGGGCTCATGCCGCTCGGTGAGCGCTCGTTGAGGACGCTCGCGGGACTCCGGCGGGACCAGGAAGCACGAGGGGAGCAAGGCGTGCAGCTCGGGCGCAGAAAAGGGACCGCGACCGCCGTCATGGTCGCCGTGATCGGCGGACTTCTGGGCACCGCTCCCGGCGCGTCGGCCGCGCCCGGCGACTCCGGGACTCCGGCGGCCAGCACGCCCGACCGGGAGGACGAGACGGCGGTGCCCGCGGTCTGGCCGAGGCCGCAGACGATCCGCGCGACCGGCGGCGCGGTGCCGCTCGGGGACGAGGTGACCGTCGTCACGGGCGCGAGCGCCGACGCGTACGCGGTGCGGGAGCTCACCGCGCTGCTGCGCGAGGCCGGTGTGCGTACGGTGCGCGAGGTGTCGTCCGCCGCTCTCGCCGGGACCGCGCCTTCCGGCACCGGACCCGTCGTGCTGGCCGGTGGCACCGGCGCGCAGGACGCGCTGCGCGCCCTCGGCGCACCTCAACGCGCCGATCTTCCGGTCGGCGGCTACCGGATCGCGGTCGGCACCGTGGCCGGCCGGGACACCGTCGCACTGGACGGCGTCGGCGACGACGGCCTCTTCCACGCCGCGCAGACACTGCGCCAGCTCGTCGTACTCCGGGACCGCACGGCGGACCGGCCCGCCGTGCCCGGAGTGCTCGTACGCGACTGGCCGGGCACGGCCGTGCGCGGCACGACGGAGGGCTTCTACGGCCGGCCCTGGGACCAGCAGGACCGGCTCTCGCAGCTCGACTTCATGGGACGCACCAAGCAGAACCGCTATCTGTACGCGCCCGGCGACGACCCGTTCCGGCAGGCACGCTGGCGCGATCCGTATCCCGCCGCGCAGCGGGCCGGCTTCCGCGAGCTGGCCGAGCGCGCGCGCCGCAATCATGTGACGCTCGCCTGGGCCGTGGCTCCCGCGCAGGCCATGTGCATGGCCTCGGACAAGGACCTCAGGGACCTCACGCGCAAGATCGACGCGATGTGGGCGCTGGGTGTGCGCGCCGTCCAGCTCCAGTTCCAGGACGTCAGCTACAGCGAGTGGCACTGCCGGCTCGACGAGGAGACCTTCGGTTCCGGTCCCGAAGCGGCCGCGAAGGCACAGGCCCGGGTGGCGAACGCGGTGGCGGCCCATCTCGCGGACCGGCACGCCGGCGCCGAACCGCTGACGGTGATGCCCACCGAGTACTACCAGGACGGTGTGACGGACTACCGCGAGGCCCTCGCCGACGCGCTCGACCAGCGTGTACAGGTGGCGTGGACGGGCGTCGGCGTCGTACCGCGCACGATCACGGGCCGGGAGCTGGCCGGCGCGCGCGCCGCCTTCGGCCACCCGCTGGTCACCATGGACAACTATCCGGTCAACGACTACGAGCAGAGCCGGATCTTCCTCGGCCCGTACACCGGCCGGGAACCGGCGGTCGCCGCCGGTTCCGTGGCACTGCTCGCCAATGCGATGGAGCAGCCGTCCGCGTCCCGTATCCCGCTGTTCACGGCGGCCGACTACGCCTGGAATCCGCGTGGCTACCGGCCGCGGGAGTCCTGGCAGGCGGCCATCGACGATCTCGCGGGCAAGGACACCGGGGCCCGCGAGGCGCTGCGCGCGCTCGCCGGCAATGACGCGTCGTCCATCCTCGACGCGTCGGAGTCCGCGTATCTGAAGCCGCTGTTCGAGGACTTCTGGCGGTCCCGTTCGACCACGGACGCGCGGGCCCGAAGCGCGGCGGCGAGCAGGCTCAGGGCCGCCTTCACGGTGATGCGGGAGGCGCCGCGGCGGCTCGCCGGGACCGCCGGCGGCCGTCTCGACGACGAGGTGCGGCCGTGGCTCGACCAGCTCGCGCGCTACGGCGAGGCGGGCGAGCTGGCGGTCGACATGCTGCGGGCCCAGGAGCGCGGCGACGGAGCGGCGGCGTGGCAGGCCTCGCTGGATCTGGAGCCGCTGCGCGAGGCCACCGGCGCGAGCCGGGTCACGGTCGGCGAGGGAACGCTGGCTCCCTTCATCGACCGGGCCGTCAGGGAGAGCGCGGCCTGGAACGGCACGGACCGCGTCAACGGCGAGGCCGTCACCAAGGGCGCGCGGACGTACACCGTGAACCTGGCCCGGGCCCGTCCCGTCGAGGCCGTGAACACGATGACCGAGCCCGGCACCGGCGCCGGCTCGGTGGTCGAGGCCCATGTTCCCGGCGAGGGCTGGCGCACGCTGGGCCCGCTCTCGATGAGCGGCTGGACCGAGTCGGACGCGAAGGGCCTGCTCCTCGACGCGGTACGGGTCGTCTGGCCGGAGACGGGACACGGGGCCGGTGTGGTGGGACCGGGCGGCGCCGCGCCGTCCGTACGCCATGTCGTGCCGTGGTTCGCCGACGAGCCGAAGGCCCGCCTCGATCTGCTGCGCGACGAGGCGAACGCCCAGATCGGCGGAGAGCCGCAGCGGGTCCAGGCACGGCTGGCCGCGCAGCGTCCCGGCGAGGTGCGCGGCACGCTGACCGCGAAGGCGCCGTCCGGCATCCGGGTGACGGTGCCCAGGCAGACCACGCTGCCGCGCGGCGCTCGCACGGATGTTCCCGTCGAGGTCAGTGTTCCCGCCGGTACACCGGCCGGGACATACGAGGTGCCGCTCGCCTTCGGCGGCGAGGAACGCACGCTGACCGTACGGGCGTCGCCGCGCACCGGCGGTCCCGATCTGGCCCGTACGGGCGTCGCGGCCTCCTCCGGCGACGAGACCCCGGACTTCCCGGCGGCGGCGGCGACCGACGGCGATCCGGCCAGCCGCTGGTCCTCGCCCGTCGAGGACGGCGCCTGGTGGCAGCTTGAGCTGGCGCGGCCCGCGCGGATCGGCCAGGTGGTGCTGAACTGGCAGGAGGCGTACGCGAGCCGCTACCGCATCCAGGTCTCGGCCGACGGCCGCACCTGGCGGACGGCCGCCACGGTCGACGAGGGCAGGGGCGGGCGCGAGACGATCGGGATGGACGCGAAGGACGCCCGTTTCATCCGGGTCCAGGGCGATGCGCGCGCCACGCGGTACGGTTATTCGCTGTTCTCGGTCGAGGTCTACGCCGTCGCGGAGTGAGACGCCGGACGGAGGGTGCGGGCACGACGGCGCACCCTCCGGCCCCGGCCTGCCCGGCCGGGACCCCGGAGGACGACAAAGGCCCGGATCCTCAGGCGGAAATGCCGTCGATCCGAGCCATCGCGTCCTCCGCGCCGTACGGTTGGAGATACGGCAGCCAGCGCGGGTCCCGGTGTCCGGTCCCGATGATCCGCCAGGCCAGCCCGGAGGGCGGGGCCGGCTGGTGGTTCAGCCGCCATCCCAGCTCCCGGAGATGCCGGTCGGCCTTGACGTGGTTGCAGCGGCGACAGGCCGCCACCACGTTCTCCCACGCGTGCTGCCCGCCACGGCTGCGCGGAATGACGTGGTCGACGCTGGTCGCGACGCCACCGCAGTACATACAGCGACCACCGTCGCGGGCGAAGAGCGCGCGGCGGGTCAGCGGAACGGGCCCCCGGTAAGGGACCCGCACGAAGCGCTTCAGCCGTACGACGCTGGGTGCTGGAATGACACGGGTGGCGCTGTGCATGAAGGCGCCGGATTCCTCGAGGCTGGTGGCCTTGTTCTCCAGGACGAGGACGAGCGCGCGGCGGAGCGGTACGACGCCGAGCGGCTCGTACGACGCGTTGAGGACCAGGACATGCGGCACGGATGCCTCCTATTACGCCGGCGGCGCGTGGCTCGCGCCGGGACGATCTGCTCCAGTCTCTCCTCATGCCTGGTCGAAACGCCACCACGTCCAGGTAACGGGCTCGGAGTGTTTTCGACCACACAGCGCGCTTCCCTGGTTTCAGGCCGGTTTCCGGGGCCCGTACGGCCGCCCGGGGAACACGTGAGGAGTGTCTCTCGCCGGAACGGAGCACCGGAACGCGCGCACTGCCCCGTTAGTGTGGTTGGTCCGCTCCCGATGCCTGGAGGTCTCCGCCGTGTCCTGGTCCGACCCGCCGGCCGCAGCCCCGCCGTCCGGCCCCGTCACGCTCGACGAAGCGGCGAGCCGGGCGAACGACGCCGCGAGCTGGGTGGAGGAGAACTGGTCCACCTGGCTCAGCGTCGGCCTGCGCATGGTGCTGATCCTGGTGATCGCGCTCGTCCTGCGCCATGTGCTCCGCCGCGCTCTGACCAAGCTCATAGAGCGGATGAACCGCAGTGTCCAGGCGGTGGAGGGCACCGCGCTCGGCGGTCTGCTGGTCAACGCCGAGCGGCGCCGGCAGCGGTCGGAGGCCATCGGCTCCGTACTCCGTTCGGTTACTTCTTTCCTGATCCTCGGCACGGCGGCGCTGATGATCCTCGGCGCGCTGAACATCAATCTGGCGCCACTGCTGGCCTCGGCGGGCGTCGCGGGTGTGGCACTGGGCTTCGGCGCGCGCAATCTCGTCACCGACTTCCTGTCCGGCGTCTTCATGATCCTGGAGGACCAGTACGGCGTCGGTGACAGCATCGACGCGGGCGTGGCCTCCGGCGAGGTGATAGAGGTCGGCCTGCGGGTGACGAAGCTGCGCGGCGACAACGGCGAGATCTGGTACGTACGCAATGGCGAGGTGAAGCGGATCGGCAACCTCAGCCAGGGCTGGGCCACGGCGGGTGTCGATGTGATGGTGCGGCCGACGGAGGACCTGGAAAGGATCCGTACGGTGATCACACAGGTCGCCGAGAAACTGGCCAAGGACGACCCCTGGAACGAGCGTCTGTGGGGCCCGGTCGAGGTGCTCGGCCTGGACGCCGTGCTGCTGGACTCGATGACCGTACGGGTCTCGGCGAAGACAATGCCGGGCCAGGCGCTGGGCGTGGAGCGCGAGCTGCGCTGGCGGATCAAGCGCGCCTTCGACGAGGCGGGCATCCGGATCGTCGGCGGCATCCCGCCGGTGCCGGACGAACAGCCCGCCGCCGATCCGACGGCCGGAGTGTCGGCCCCGTCGGCGCTGGCGAACCCGACGTCCCCGCAGTCGCAGACGGCGTCGCCGCTGGGCCCGCAGAACACCTCGAAGTGAGGGCTCGACGTGACGCCTCGACGTGACGAGGTGATGGGACGAGGCGCGGCCTGACGGGGTGGCGTGGCCTGCGTGGCCCGACAAGGTGACGTGGCCGGCGTGGCCGGCGAAGTGGAAACCCGACCACATGTCAGCAACCGGACGTCAACTGACTACGCCAGCGCCCTGATGCGGCCCGGAGTGGTTCGCCGCGTTCAATCCATTGCCTCGCTCGCCCGGTTCTCCTACTCCCTGAGCCAGGAACGCCGCCTCGGCCTTGGGCCGGCGCTCCAGCAACCAGCAGACCTCGATCATGACCGGACTGGGCAGCAGGCGGCGACCGGTGAGCGACATCAGTAGCGAGGCGCACTCGGTGTGCCGGCGCGGTCGCCGGTGTTCAGGGCTGCTGCGAGGGGGCTGATGTCAACGTCCGACGCCGCCTTCAACACCAAGCCATCGATGCCATGGACAACGCCCTCCGCGATGGCACCGACCCTGACGACCCGCCACCCAGCGTGACGCCCGTCCGCCGACGGTGGCACACGCCGTGTCCTGCGTGGTCCACGCCTGGGTGAGCCGCGCGCGCGTCACAGGTGAGGCACTACCGCTCGGTGACGGTGTTCGAACGGTCCCGCGTGACGTCCTCGTTTCCGGAGTACACCCACCGCACCCCCGCAGGTAACGCTTTGGTTGCCGCGAGGTGTGGCGCGTCCGAAGGTATTGACGGCCTCCTGACGCCCGGCCTACTTTCCTCGCACCCGAATAGGAAACTTTCCTAACAGTGTGTCGGGAGAGCGAGCAGCCGAGAGGCAGGTGGCCACGTCATGACCGGAGCGAACGGTTCCAGCACTCCGTCACCGGGGACACCGCGCGTGCTGCGGGCCATGAACGACCGGGCCGCACTCGATCTGCTGCTGGCCCACGGACCGCTGTCCCGGACGCGGATAGGGAAGCTGACGGGCCTCTCGAAGCCGACCGCCTCGCAACTGCTGGCCCGGCTGGAGGCGGCCGGACTGGTCGTCGCCACCGGCACCACCAAGGGCCGGCCGGGGCCCAACGCGCAGCTCTACGCGGTCAACGCACACGCCGCCTACGCCGCCGGGCTCGATGTGAACCCGCAGCGGATCCTCGCCGCCGTGGCCGATGTCACCGGGGCCACCGTCGGAGAGTTCGAGCTGCGCACGCCGGGCCGGCGCGCCAAGAGTGTCGTACAACAGGTTTCGGACGCCCTGGACGGGGCTGTGAAGGCCGCCGGGCTGACGCGCCCCGATGTGCGCCGGCTGGTGATCGGTACGCCCGGCGCGTTCACGCCGTCCACCGGCCGCCTGCGGTACGCCTCGCATCTCCCCGGCTGGCACTCCCCCACCCTGCTCGACGAACTGGCCGCCGCGCTGCCGATGCCCGTCGAGTACGAGAACGACGTGAATCTGGCGGCGGTCGCCGAGCAGCGGCTCGGAGCGGCCCGAGGGCACGAGGACTTCGTCCTCCTGTGGAACCAGGAAGGTCTCGGCGCCGCGCTCTTCATCGGCGGGCGGCTGCACCGGGGCTTCACCGGCGGCGCCGGCGAGGTCGGCTTTCTGCCGGTCCCCGGGACTCCGCTGGTACGCCAGGTGGTGAAGGCCAACAGCGGCGGCTTCCAGGAGCTGGCGGGCGCGCAGTCCGTGCCCCGGCTCGCCAGATCGCTGGGCATCGAGACCGCCGAGCAGCCGTACGCCGAGGTGGCGGCCGAGCTGCTGGCCCGGGCCGCCGCCGGGCACGCGGAGGACGACCGGCTGGCCGAGCTGCTGCGGCTGTTCGCCCAGCGCGTCGCCACCGGTCTCGCCTCGGTGACCGCCGTACTCGACCCCGAACTGATCGTCCTCGCGGGCGGAGTGACCACCGCCGGCGGCGAGCCGCTCCGCGCGCTCGTCCAGGCGGAGCTCGCCGAGCTCGCCGCGGCCAGTCCCCGACTCCTCATCGGCGAGGTGCGACGGCATGCCGTCCTGCGAGGCGCTCTGGAGAGCGCACTCGCCACCACCCGCGACGAGGTCTTCGACACCTCCCGCTGACCCGCCCCGCCCGTCACCTCGGATCAGACCGCCTCGTACCGCCATCCGCCATAGGCCCAGCACCGCCGTACCCGTACACCAACACAACAGACACACCGGCACACAGACGCACCAGACCCGCCGCGCCCGCCTTCCCGAACCCACACCGACCCAAGCCCCGGGAGAATCGCATGCTCAGAAACCGCCGTCTGACCGCCTCCGCCGTAGCGGTCGCCGCGATATCCGTCCTCGCCACCTCGTGTACCGGCCAGTCCGGCAGCGCCGCGTCCGACGACCCGAACGCGAAGACCACCATCACGTTCTGGCACGGCTGGAGCGCCCCGGCCGAGGTGAAGGCGATCCAGGACAACATCGACCGGTTCGAGAAGAGCCACCCGAACATCAAGGTGAACGTCGTCTCCAACATCAACGACGACAAGCTCAACCAGGCGCTGCGCGCGGGCGGTTCGAAGGGTCCGGACGTCGTCTCCTCCTTCACCACGTCCAGCGTGGGCAAGTTCTGCTCGTCCGGCGCCTTCGCCGATCTGAAGCCGTTCATCGAGAAGTCGAAGCTGGACCTGGAGAAGACCTTCCCGAAGGTGCTGCTGGAGTACACGCAGTTCGAAGGCAAGCGCTGCGCGCTGCCGCTGCTCAGCGACGCGTACGGGCTGTACTACAACAAGGACGCCTTCAAGAAGGCCGGCATCACGGCGCCGCCGAAGACCATGTCGGAGCTGGCCGAGGACGCCAAGAAGCTGACGAAGACCAAGGGCGACAGCTATGAGCAGGTCGGCTTCATGCCGACCTACCACGGTTACGAGACGGTCGTCGACCACTACATGTCGAGCTGGGACCACACGTACTTCGACCAGGACGGCAAGTCCAACGTCGCCAAGGACCCGGCCTTCGCCAAGATGTTCACCTTCCAGAAGAAGCTGGTCGACGACCTCGGCGGATACGAGAAGCTGGAGAGGTTCCGCTCCACCTTCGGTGACGAGTGGGGTGCCAAGCATCCGTTCCAGACCGGTCAGGTCGCGATGCAGCTCGACGGTGAGTGGCGGCTCGGGATGGCCGAGGACGCCAAGGTGCCGTTCGAGATCGGAGTCGCGCCGATGCCCGTCGCCGACGACGAAGCCGACAGCTACGGCAAGGGCTTCCTCTCCGGCACGATCATGGGAATCGCGCCGCAGAGCACCAAGCAGAACGCGGCGTGGGAGCTGGTGAAGTACATGACCACCGACACCGAGGCGGTCGTCCAGTTCGCCAACGGCATCCGCAATGTGCCGTCCACCTTCGACGCGCTGAAGTCGCCGGACCTGAAGTTCGACCCGCGCTTCAAGACGTTCCTGGACATCGCGCAGAACCCGAAGTCGAACACGCCGCCCGCCGCCGTCAACGGCTCGGCGTACCAGCTCACGCTCCAGGACTTCGGCTACCAGTACGAGAAGGGCGCCGTGAAGGATCTCCAGGCCGGTCTGGAGAAGACCGCCCAGCAGATCGACCGTGACATCGAGCAGGCCAAGTAGCGGGCCGGGACACCACCCGATGTCCACGTATCCGGAAGGAAACGCGCTCCGCGCGAAGCGCCGCAGGTCGGCGCTGCGCACGGCGGCGTTCATGTCGCCCTGGTTGATCGGCTTCAGCGTCTTCTTCGCTTATCCGCTGCTCTCGACCGTCTACTTCTCGTTCATGAAGTACGACGGCTTCAACACCCCGGTCTGGAACGGCCTCGGGAACTGGTCGTATGTCTTCAGCGACTATCCGATGTTCTGGCCCTCGCTGCGCAACACCCTCTGGCTCGTCGTCATCATGGTGGCCTGCCGGGTGCTGTTCGGCCTGGGCATCGGCCTGCTGATCACCAAGATCAAGACCGGTACCGGGATCTTCCGCACTCTCTTCTATCTGCCGTATCTGGCGCCGCCGGTCGCCGCGACGCTCGCCTTCGTCTTCCTGCTCAATCCCGGTACGGGACCGGTCAACACGATCCTCGGAGAGCTGGGACTGCCGGCACCCGGCTGGTTCAACGACCCGTCCTGGTCCAAGCCGGCCCTCACCGTGCTGGCCGTCTGGGGCATCGGCGACCTGATGGTGATCTTCATGGCCGCGCTGCTCGACGTACCGAAGGAGCAGTACGAGGCGGCGGAGCTGGACGGCGCGTCGGCCTGGCAGCGCTTCCGCTTCGTGACGCTGCCGAACATCTCGCCGATCGTGATGTTCGCGGTGGTCACCGGCGTGATCTCGGCGATGCAGTACTACGCGCAGCCGCTGGTCGCCGGCAAGGTCGCCTCCGGAATCATCGGCGGCTCCGGCCAGCAGTTCGAGCCCGGCTATCCGGACAAGTCCACGCTCACCCTGCCGCAGCTCGTCTACAACCTCGGCTTCCAGCGCTTCGACTACGGCTCCGCCTGCGTCGTCGCCCTGGTGCTGTTCGTGCTGGCCATGGCCTTCACCGCGCTGCTGATGCGGCGGCGCGGCGGCCTGATCGGAGCGGGTGACTGATATGACGCAGCTTCTCGACCGGGCCGGGACGGCCGCGCCCGCACAGCCGTCCGGCCGTACGCCCGCCGCCCGCGCGGCGCGCCGCAGAGCCGGATTGCACTGGATCGGCGTGCACGCGCTCGGTGTGGCGGCGGCGCTCTTCTTCGTCCTGCCGTTCGTCTTCCTCTTCCTGACCTCCGTGATGAGCGACCAGCAGGCGCTCACCCGCGATCTGACTCCCAACAGCTGGGAGTGGGGCAACTACGCCAAGGTCTTCGACACTCCGGGCTTCCTGACCTGGTGGAAGAACACCCTGCTGTACGCGGGCCTCGGCACCGTCCTGTCGGTGGTGTCCTCGATCCCGGTGGCGTACGCACTCGCCAAGTTCCGCTTCCGCGGCCGGCGGCTGTCGCTGATGCTCGTCATCTCGATGATGATGCTGCCGCCGCAGGTGATCATCATCCCGATGTATCTGTTCTGGGCGAAGCAGCTCGATCTGTCCGGCACGCTCTGGCCGCTCATCATCCCGATGGCGTTCGGCGACGCGTTCTCCATCTTCCTGCTGCGGCAATTCCTGCTGACCATCCCGGACGAATACCTGGACGCCGCGAAGGTGGACGGCTGCGGCGAGTTCCGTACGCTGATCCGGGTCGTCCTGCCCATGGCGAAGCCGGGGATCGCGGCGGTGGCGCTGTTCCAGTTCTTCTACGCCTGGAACGACTACTTCGGACCACAGATCTATGCCTCGGAGAACCCGGCCGCCTGGACGCTCAGTTACGGCCTGGAGTCCTTCAAGGGCGCGCACCACACCGACTGGAACCTGACCATGGCCGCGACCGTACTGGTCATGGCCCCCGTGATCCTCGTGTTCTTCTTCGCCCAGAAGGCGTTCGTCGAGGGAGTCACACTGACCGGAGTGAAGGGCTGAGAAGAATGAAGCTCGCCGTAGTGGGCGGTGGATCCACCTACACACCCGAACTCATCGACGGGTTCGCCCGGTTGCGGGACATCCTGCCGATCGAGGAACTCGTTCTGGTCGACCCCGCCGCCGACCGTCTCGACCTGGTCGGAGGGCTGGCCCGGCGGATCTTCGCCAAGCAGGCCCATCCGGGCCGTATCACCACCACCTCGGACGTGGACGCCGGTGTCGCGGACGCCGACGCGGTGCTGCTCCAGCTTCGCGTCGGCGGACAGGCCGCCCGTCAGCAGGACGAGACCTGGCCGCTGGAGTGCGGCTGCGTCGGACAGGAGACGACGGGCGCCGGCGGTCTCGCCAAGGCGCTGCGCACGGTACCGGTCGTCCTCGACATCGCCGAGCGGGTACGGCGTGCCAATCCCGACGCCTGGATCATCGACTTCACCAACCCGGTGGGAATCGTGACCCGGGCGCTGCTCCAGGCCGGCCACAAGGCCGTCGGTCTGTGCAATGTGGCGATCGGCTTCCAGCGCAGGTTCGCGAAGCTGCTGGAGGTCGCTCCCTCCGAGGTGTATCTGGAGCATGTGGGACTGAACCACCTCACCTGGGAGCGCGGCGTACGCCTCGGCGGCCCGGACGGCGCCGACATGCTGCCCAAGCTGCTGGCCGAGCACGGCGGCACCATCGCGGACGATCTGCACCTGCCGCGTCCTGTGCTGGACCTCCTCGGTGTCGTGCCCTCGTACTATCTGCGCTACTTCTACGCGCATGACGAGGTCGTGCGGGAGCTGAGGACCAAGCCGTCCAGGGCCGCCGAGGTGGCCGAGATGGAGAAGCGGCTCCTGACGATGTACGGCGACCCGGCGCTGGACGAGAAGCCGGAGCTGCTGTCCAAGCGCGGCGGCGCCTTCTACTCGGAGGCGGCGGTGGATCTGGCGGCCTCGCTGCTGCGCGGCGGCGGCAGCGAGATCCAGGTGGTCAACACGTACAACAACGGCACGCTGCCGTTCCTGCCGGACAACGCCGTGATCGAGGTCCAGGCGCGGGTGGACAGGTCGGGCGCGGTGCCGCTGGCGGTGCCCGCGGTCGAGCCGCTGTTCGCCGGTCTGATCGCGAATGTCACGGCATACGAGGACCTGGCGCTGGAGGCCGCGCTGCACGGCGGTCGCGACCGGGTCTACAAGGCGCTGCTGTCGCATCCGCTGATCGGCCAGTACGAGTACGCCGAGGCGCTCACCGACCGGCTGATCGCGCACAACCGGGAGCATCTCGCGTGGGTGTGAGCGTGGGTACGGGCACGGCCGGCCCGGCGGCGGGGCGCGCGAGCGTCCTCGCCGTCGACGCCGGCAACAGCAAGACCGATGTGGCCGTGATCGGCGCCGACGGTTCGGTGCTGGGCACGGCCCGCGGCGGCGGCTTCCAGCCGCCGGTCGTCGGGATCGAGGCGGCTGTCGACTCACTGGCGGTGGCGGTCGCCGAGGCCGCCCGGGCGGCGGGTCTGCCGGCGCGGGACTTCGTCGGCCATGTGTCGGCCTGTCTCGCCAACGCCGATCTGCCGGTCGAGGAGAGGGAGCTGGCGGCGGCCGTCCAGGCGCGGGGCTGGGGCCGTACCACCGACGTACGCAACGACACCTTCGCGATACTCCGGGCCGGGCTGCCGAGCGGCGCGGAGCCCCGGGGTGTGGCCGTCGTCTGCGGCGCGGGCATCAACTGTGTGGGCATGCTGCCGGACGGCCGTACCGCCCGCTTCCCGGCGATCGGCCGGATCTCCGGTGACTGGGGCGGCGGTTCGGGCCTGGCGGAGGAGGCGCTGTGGTTCGCGGCGCGGGCCGAGGACGGCCGTGGTGAGCCGACGGAGCTGGTGCGGACGCTGCCGGGCCACTTCGGTCTGGGCTCGATGTACGAGCTGATCGAGGCGCTGCACCTCGGCCACCTCCCGTACGCCCGCAGGCATGAGCTGACACCGGTGCTGTTCGCGACGAGCGCGGCCGGCGACGCGGTGGCGCGCTCGGTGGTGGACCGGCTGGCCGAGGAGGTCGTCGCGCTGTCGACGGTCGCGCTCGGCAAGCTCGGGCTGCTCGACGAGGAGGCGCCGGTGCTGCTGGGCGGCAGCGTGCTGGCGGCCCGTCATCCGCAGCTCGACGACCGGATCGCCGAACTGCTGGCGGCCAGAGCGCCCAAGGCGGTCCTCGCGGTGGTGACGGCGCCGCCGGTGCTGGGCGCGGCTCTGCTGGGCCTTGATCAGGTGGGCGCGGACACGGCGGCGCACCTCCGGCTGAGCGCGTACTACGCGTGACGCACCGCCGCCGGCTCCTCCGAAAAGCGGATGCGGAAGGGGGTCGGCGGCGGCACGATCGGGCCATGGCTGACGCACCGGATGTACCGGACCGACGGGACGCACTGACGCTGGATCCGCCGGACCCGTGGGAGGCGCCGGGTCCGCCGGGCTCGCGGAGCGTGCCGGATCCGCTGGCCGAACGCTTCGGGACGGACGGGTTCGTGAAACTCGAAGGCGCCGTTCCGCCGGAGGTCGCGCGGGAGTGCGCCCGGCTGCTGTGGGCCGAGACCGGCTGCGATCCGGCGGATCCCGGCACCTGGACGCGGCCGGTGCGCTGGGTCTGGGACATGGCGCAGGAGCCGTTCGACCGGGCCGTCAACACGCCGGTGCTGCATGACGCGTTCGATCGGCTGCTCGGACCAGGACGCTGGTTGCCCCGGCACTCGCTCGGTTCGTTCCCGCTGCGCTTCCCGCACGAGGAGGAGCCGGACGACACCGGCTGGCACATCGAGGGCAGCTATCTGCCCGAGGGGGCGCGCACCTACCACGCCAACCACCGCTCCCGGGACCGCGCGCTGCTGATGCTCTTCCTCTTCAGCGAGGTGGCCGAGGAGGACGCGCCGACCCGGATCCGGGTGGGCTCGCACCACGACATGCCGGCCCTGCTGGGGCCGTACGGTGAGAAGGGCGCCTCGATCATGAGGATCGGCCCGGCGATCGACGCGGCGTCGGCGCACCGGCCGGTCGTGTACGCCACCGGACGCCCGGGCGACGTCTATCTCTGTCATCCCTTCCTGGTGCACGCGGCGCAGCCGCATCACGGCAGCCGGCCTCGGCTCATGGCGCAGCCGGCGCTGTTTCCCGCCGCCGGAGCACCGCTTTCCGCCACCGGATGAGTCATACGAAGGAGTGCGAACACCCGTGAATGGGAACCGATCACCGGTTCCCGGCGTATTCATGATGGGGAGTCCGGACGGCCGGCGCCGGTGCGAGCCGGTGCACGATCGGCCAAGCATGGTGTAGTTGTCGGGCCTCGCGGCCATACTGCTGGCCAGGAGTCGTCCCCCGGCCCGCCGGGGGCGGGCCGCCGTCGTCAGATGACCAGGGGGAGGTCACATGACATACCCGCCGAGTACGCGAGCCACGCCGCCACCGGCTCCGGCACACGCTCCGGTGCGGCCGTCCGCGCCGCCGGTTCCGCCGCCCGCGCGGGACGGCGCGTGGACGGAGACCAGGGAGCGGCTTCGCGCGGCGGCGACGACCGAGCCGGGACGGCTGAGAATCATCGGCGCGGCGCTGGCGCTGCTGGTCGTGGCGTTCGGAGCGGTGACGGCGTGGGAGGCCGCCGACCGGTTCTCCGCCGCGGACGGCGTGGTGAGCCGCAGTCAGCCGCTGAGCGCGGACGCCGCGGACATCTACCGCTCGCTGGCCGACGCGGACACGGCGGCGGCGAGCGGCTTCCTGGCAGGTGCGCAGGAGCCCCGGGATGTGCAGGACCGGTATCAGAGGGACATCGCCACGGCGTCCAGGCTGCTGATCAAGGCGGCGACGAATACGGACAGTTCAAGCGATTCCGGCAGACAGATCGCCACGCTCAACGAACAACTTCCGCGCTACACCGGTCTGATCGAGCGTGCTCGCGCCAACAACCGGCAGGGGCTGCCTCTGGGCGGCGCCTATCTGCGCTACGCGAACCAGCGGATGTCCACCGAACTGCTGCCCGCGGCCGAGAGGCTGTACCAGGCGGAGACGGACCGGCTCGCCCGCGACAACGACGACGCGCGGCTGTGGCCGTTCGTCTCGCTGGTGATGGGCGTGCTGGCCTTCGGCGGCCTGTTCTGGGCCCAGCGGCGCACCTACCTCCGGACGAACCGCGTGCTCAACCACGGCCTGCTGGCCGCGACCGCCGCGTCCACGGTCCTGCTGCTCTGGCTGGCCGTCGGACAGACGGTCGCGCGGGCCGAGCTGAATGGCGCGCAGATACACGGGCAGAAGTCACTCAAGGTCCTCAACGACGCCCGGATCAACTCGCTCAAGGCCCGCGCCAACGAGAATCTCACCCTGGTGGCGCGAGGCGCCGTCCTCACGCCGGACGGCAAGCACGACAAGTACGAGACGGACTACAACACGGGCATGGACAGGCTCAGCACGGCGCTCGGCGAGGCGAAGCGGCTCGCCGACGACAGCGCCGGCGGGAAACCGGTGGACGACGCCATCGCCTCGGTCGCTCAGTGGCGCGAGCGACACGCGTCGGCCAGCAGCACCGACAAGGCCGGTGACTACAACGGCGCGCTGAAGAAGGTCATCGGCAGCGAGGATTCCACCGGCCAGTCGTTCGACCAGGTGGACTCCTCGCTGGAGCGGGCACTCGCGCAGGAGCAGCGGGAGTTCACCAGGTCGGCCTCGGACGGCCGCGGCGCGCTGACCGGACTGGCGGTCGGCGCCGGAGCGCTGGCGCTGGTGGGCGCGGTGGGCGCGATCCTCGGCATCGGCCGCAGGCTTTCGGAATACCGGTGAGAGGGGCAGGGATGACATTCATGGACAGGCCCCGCCGGTTCCGCGGGCCTCGCCCGTCCGGCAGGCTCCGTGGCTGGGGCGGCGTGTCGGCCATGGCCGGTGCCTGTGTGCTGACGGCGGCGCTCACCCTGCTGCCGCTGTCCCACACCGCCGGCACCGGACAGAGCCAGGGCACGCAGCGGACAGCCACTGCAGTGCCCGCCAAGGCCGACGAGTGCCAGGATCCGGAGGCCAGCCTCCGGCCCTCCGAGAGCGACGGCCCGACCATCGAGAAGATCAAGAGCCGCGGCCATCTGATCGTCGGTGTCGACCAGAACAGCTACCGCTGGGGCTACCGCAACCCGGCCACCGGTGCCATCGAGGGTTTCGACATCGATCTCGCGCGGGCCGTCGCCGCGAACATATTCGGCGATCGGGACGCCATCAGCTTCCGTGCGATCCCTACCAACCAGCGGGTCGGGGCGCTGGAGAACGACACGGTGGACATCGTCGTCAGGACGATGACGATCAACTGCGACCGGATCAAGCAAGTCGCCTTCTCCACCGCCTATTTCCAGGCGGGCCAGCAGGTGCTCGCGCCCAGGGACTCGTCGATCACGGGGTACGACTCGTCGCTCGCCGGGAAGAGAGTGTGCTCCGCCGAGGGCTCCACGGCGTACGAGGCGCTGCTGGTGAACTCCTTCGGCGCGAAGTTCAAGGACGAGCACGACAAGCAGCCGGGCGACGAGGACCAGTTGACGGTGCCGAACCAGCTCGACTGCCTGGTCCGGCTCCAGTTGGGCGAGGTCGACGCGGTGGTGACGGACAACGCACTCGCGGCCAGCCAGGCGGCGCAGGACCCGGCCGTCGAACTGCGGGGCAAGCCGTTCACGACCGAGTACTACGGCGTCGCCGTCAAACTCGGCAACGACGACCTGGTGCGCCGGGTCAATCACGTGCTGGAGGGATACCGCGCGGGCGGGGCCGACAGCCCGTGGATGACGGCGTACAAGAAGTGGCTGCGGGCGGGACTGCCCGGGATAACGGCGCCGCCGGCGCCCAAGTACAAGGAGAGTTAGGGCCTTTCGTTTGGATCAGGCGGATCGGGCTGGATCAGGGAGCGGGGGCTGGTGCCGTGGATCGCGAGGCGGCCGGAGTGCCTCGCACCGGAGTCACCAGGGCTTTTGACCAAGTCGGTGATCGCGCGTGCGGAGCGTCGCGACAGGGCAGCCTTGCCGGGAAGGGCGCCGGCCCGCCGGGCCCCAGTCCTTCAAGCAGTCTCACGGACAAGAGCGGAGAGGTGATCGATGGGCGCCGCGGGCTCCTTCCCCGACTCGACGAGGAGGCCATCGGGACCGGCCATGGACCGGGACGAGGTGGACCGGGCCCTGGCACGCCTGGAAGCGGAGCACGAGGCGATCGAGACCTCGCTGCTCGCTCTTCAGGACCACGCCGGCCGCAGACTTCTCGAAGGAGCCGAGCTGACCGGGGTCACCAAGGACCGCTGGGCCGCCGCCGAGCAGTCGATCACCCTGCTGTGGACGTACTTCGACAGCTACACCGCGGCGCTGACCGGGGCACGGGAGGCGCGTGCCAGGCGCCGCTGGCCGAACCGCGACGATCTGATGGAGCTGACCGAGACACTGCGCGGCCGGGGCGTGACCGTCGCGGGCGCCGCGGGGCACCAGGCGCCGTCCCTCACCGGCCCCGCGAAACTCTCCGAGCAGTTCACGCTCGCGGAGCTGGTGACCAGGATGAACGAGCTGTACGCGGGCTCGCTGGACATGGTCGTGACCGCGGACGCGGTCTGGTCGGCGCTGCCCGCCAGGATCGATCTGCTCTCCGCCGAGCTGCGGCGCACCCGGTCGCTGGCGCACTCCGTCGGCGTGCGGCCCGGAGAGCATCCGGCAGGCGACGACCTGGAGTCGATCACGCACGAGCTGAGCAGCCTGCGCGACCAGGTGATCTCCGACCCGCTGGCCTTCTGGCGTCCGGCGCCCGGCAGTTCGGCGCCCGGCGGCGGCCGTCCCGACACCGAGCGCTACGACCGTGCGGCGCGGGCCCTGGAGGACGTACGGCGGGAGATCGAGGCGGTCCTCGCCGTCCGCCAGGACTCGGAGGAGCGGCTGATGCGGCTGCGCGATGTGCTGTCGCGTGCGGACCGCACTCTCGCCGAGGCACGGGTGGCGCGCGGTGAGGTGCTGGCGAAGATCGCCGCGTCGGAGGTGCCCGCGGTCAGCGGCCCGCCGACCGCGCTCCAGGAGCGGCTGTCGACAGCCGCCGAGTACCGCAGGCACGCCCAGTGGAACCGGCTCTCACCGCTCCTGGAATCGCTGGAGCGCGACGCCGAGGACGAACTGCTGCGCGCCCGTGAGTCGCTGACGGCGGTCACGGCGCCGCTGGCGGTCCGCGCGGAGCTGCGCGGCCGGCTGGACGCGTACAAGGCCAAGGTCGCCCGGCACGGAATGGCCGAGGACCCGCTGCTGATCGAGCGGTACGACGCGGCCCGCCGGATGCTGTGGAGCGCGCCCTGCGATCTGCGCGTGGCCGAACAGGCCGTCCTGCGCTATCAGCAGGCCGCGGCGGATGTGCTGGTGCCGCGCGGACCTGGCCCCGCCGACCGCGGAGGAGACGCGTGAGAGCGGCAGCACCACGCGCGGCGACGGGACGCGCGGCCAGAGGAACAGAAGGCGAACGGGGGGACAGATGAGCGGGAAGAACGCATGCCGGCGCCCCGGCTGCGAGGGAACGTACGAGGACATGGGCGGCGGAGAGCTGTACTGCGACACCTGCGGTCTGGCGCCGGACGTCTCACCCCATGGCGTGCTGTCCTCGCCGCCCACCGGTGTCGCGGGCGGCGGCAGAGGCGCCGGCAGCGGCTCGGAGCGGAGCGACTCGGCGCGGGCTTCGGCCGGCTCGTCGCGCTCGTCGCGTTCCTCGACATCGCGCCGTTCGGTCTCCGGCCGGCTGTCCCGCGCGGTGTCCGGGCGGCTGTCCTCCCGGCTGGTGTCGGTGCGCAGTTCCGGTTCGACCACGGCCGCGTCGGGACGCAACCGGCTGGGCGCCGGACTGGTCTCCGTACCGGATGTGCCGCGACCGGAGCCGCGGTCCGCGGTGATGGAGCGCCCCGAGGTGCCGGAGCGCAAGCGGTACTGCTCGCGGTCCGACTGCGGGGCACCGGTGGGCCGCGCCCGCGGTGACCGGCCGGGCCGTACGGAAGGGTTCTGCACCAAGTGCGGACACCCGTACTCGTTCGTACCGAAGCTGTACGAGGGCGACATCGTGCACGGGCAGTACGAGGTCGTCGGCTGTCTCGCGCACGGCGGCCTGGGCTGGGTCTATCTCGCGGTCGACCGTGCCGTCTCGGACCGCTGGGTGGTGCTCAAGGGCCTGCTCGACACCGGCGACCAGGACGCCATGGAGGCGGCGATCTCCGAGCGCCGCTTCCTCGCCGAGATCGAGCACGCGAACATCGTGCGTATCTACAACTTCGTCGAACACCTGGACCAGCGCACCGGTTCCATGGACGGCTACATCGTCATGGAGTACGTCGGCGGCAAGTCCCTCAAGGACATCGCCAACGACCGGCGGACCGGCGCCGGCAAGCGCGATCCGCTGCCCGTCGAGCAGGCGTGTGCGTACGGCATCGAGGCACTGGAGGCGCTCGGCCATCTGCACAGCCGGAACCTGCTGTACTGCGACTTCAAGGTCGACAACGCGATACAGACCGAGGACCAGCTCAAGCTGATCGACATGGGCGCCGTCCGCAGGATGGACGACAACGAGTCGGCGATCTACGGCACCGTCGGATACCAGGCGCCGGAGGTCGCGGAGACCGGCCCGTCGGTCGCCTCCGATCTGTACACGGTGGCCCGCACCCTGGCGGTGCTGACCTTCGACTTCCAGGGCTATACGAACGTCTTCGCGGATTCGCTTCCGGACCCGGACAACATCGATGTCTTCCGGAGGTACGAATCCTTCTACCGGCTGCTGGTGCGGGCGACGGACCCGGATCCGGCGCGTCGCTTCTCCTCGGCGCAGGAGATGGCGGAGCAGCTCATGGGTGTGTTGCGGGAGGTCGTCGCGCTCCAGACGGGGCGCCCGCGGCCCTCGCTCTCCACACTGTTCGGTCCTGAGCCGCGCGTCACGGACACGGAGCTGTTCGCGGAGTTGACGGAGGACGTGTCGCGGCTGGGAGCCCGCGCGGAGCCGGCGGGAGGCGGCGGTCTGTTCGGCCGCCGCGGCAAGGCGGTGACCCACCCGGGTGCGGGCTCCGGTGCCTCGCCGGTGCCCGGTACCGGCGCCCTCTCCACGCCCGGCGCACGCCCCGGCGTCCCGGGAGCCGGAGGCCTGGACCCGGCGCTCCCGGCCCCGGTGTCCGCGCCGTACCCGCTCCAGCGGGCTCCCGTCCCGGCCGCCCGCACCGGTGGCTCCGTCGTCGCCGTCCCGGCCGCGTCCGCCGGCGGCGGCCTTCGGCTCGCGGCGCTGGACGTCGGAGCCACCGCGCTGGCACTGCCCGTACCGAGGGTCGATCCGAATGACCCGAACGCGGGATTCCTGGCCGGCCTGATGGCCTCCGCCCCCGCCGAACTGGTTTCCGCACTGGCTTCGGCTCCCGCCGACTCGGTGGAGCGAAGACTGCGCGAACTGCGCGCTCGTCTTGAGATGGGTGAACTCGTCATCGCCGTCGAGGCGCTGACCGCTCTGGAGGTCCACCGGCCGGACGACTGGCGGGTCGTCTGGTACCGCGGCGTCGCCTCCCTCGCGACCGGTGATCACGAGACCGCGGCGCTCTCCTTCGACGCGATCTATGACGCGTTCCCCGGCGAGCCGGCCCCGAAGCTGGCGCTGGGTCTCTGTGCCGAGGTGCTCGGCCAGCTCGACAACGCCGCCGAGTACTACCACCTCGTATGGACGACCGATCCGAGCTATGTCAGCGCCGCGTTCGGACTGGCCCGGGTGCGGCTGGCGGCCGGCGACCGGACCGGTGCCGTCAGCACGCTGGAGTCCGTGCCCGAGGCGTCGATCCATTACACGGCGGCGCGGGTCGCGGCCGTGCGGGCCCGGCTGCGGGAGCGTGGCCCGCACGCGTCCGCACGCGGCGCGGAGCCACCGCTGATCGACGATCTGACGGCGGCGGCACACCAGGTGTCGGCGCTCCAGCAGTTCGGTCTGGACGCGGTACGACGTGAACAGTTGTCGGCGGAGGTACTGGGCACGGCCCTGGACTGGGTACTCTCCGGTAGTCCCGGGTCCCCACCCGTAGGGACCGCGCTGCTGGGCAGCGAACTGGACGAGCGCGGCCTGCGCTTCGGACTGGAACGCTCGTACCGGGTGCTCGCCCGGCTCGCTCAGCGCGGCGAGGAGAGGATCGAACTGGTGGAGCGCGCAAACCGCTTCCGCCCCCGGACGTGGGTGTGATTGATGTCCCAGATGCACCAGTCGGCCGCTCTGCCGACCTGCCCCAGTTGTGCGGAGCCGCTGGAGTCCGGCGACCTGTTCTGCGGTGCGTGCGGCTATGACCTGTCGGTCGTACCACCGCGCCCCGAGGACCAGCCCACCGTGGTCATGAACAGCGGACGCACGGAGCCCGGCGCTCCGGCCGCCGGCGTGGAGTGGCCCGTGGCTGCCGGCGCGGACGGCTCGGAGCCCGCCGCGCCCGTCCACCTGCCCGGCGAGCTGCCGGGCGTGGACTCGTCGGGCACGGAACTGCCCGGGTCCGACGGCGACTTCGAACTGCCCGCACCGGCGACGCCCGCACCGGGACGCGTCCCGGACGCTCCGGCCGGACAGGTCCCGGACGCGCCGGTCGTGGACTCCGCCGGCCCGGCCCCGGCCGGCGCCTCCGCCGATCCGCGCACGACGGTTCCCGACCCGGCGCCCGGCGCCAAGCTCTGTGTGGCCTGTCGCGCCGGCCGTGTCGACATGGACGGCTACTGCGAGAACTGCGGCCACGCCCAGCCGCGCGAGCGCGACCATGTGGAGCAGGAGCTCGGCGCGGTGGCCGCGGTCAGCGACCGCGGACTGCGGCATCACCGCAACGAGGACGCGTTCGCCGTCTCCTCCGCCGCTCTGCCGGACGGTTCGCCCGCCGTTGTCGCGATCGTCTGCGACGGCGTGTCGTCGGCGACCCGGCCCGACGATGCCTCGGCCGCCGCCGCCGCGTCGGCCAACGAGTCCCTGCTGGAAGCCCTGCCGCGAGGTACGCATCCGCAACAGGCGATGCATGAGGCGATCGTCGTCGCCGCCGAGGCCGTCAACCGCCTCGCTCCGGTCGCGAGCAGCACGGCGGACACCGAGCCGCAGCGCCATCGGAACGCTCCCGCGTGCACGATCGTCGGCGCGGTGGTGGCCGGCGGGCTGCTGGTCGTCGGCTGGATCGGCGACAGCAGGGCGTACTGGGTGCCGGACGACCGTTCCGCCGCGCCCGCCCGGCTCACCGAGGACGACTCATGGGCCGCGCAGATGGTCGCGGCCGGGCTGATGAACGAGGCGGAGGCCTACGCCGACGAGCGCGCCCACGCCATCACGGGCTGGCTCGGCGCCGACGCGTACGAACTGGAGCCGCACACGGCGTCCTTCAAACCCGACCGTCCGGGCGTGGTGGTGGTGTGCACGGACGGCCTGTGGAATTACGCGGAGGGCTCCGAGGAGATGGCCAGGGCCCTGCCGGCCGACGCCGCCGGACGTCCGCTGCACGCGGCGCGGGTGCTGGTGGGCCACGCGCTGGACGGCGGCGGCCACGACAACGTAACAGTGGCCGTACTGCCGTTCGCCGTACCACCACAAGGGGCAGGATCCGCCTACAGCGCGGCTTGAGTCCCACTCTGATCGTCCTCGACCGTCAATGCCCGTTTCGGGGAGCCCTTTTCACTGTCTCTGCTGTGTGGAGCGTCAAGGAGCCGATACAGATGGCGAACTTCTCCAAGTCGAACGTGCCGCGGTTCTCCGTCGACGTGTACCAGAACGAATACCTGCCCGAGGGCGGGCGTGAAGTCAACGCGATCGTCACGGTCACCTCCACCGGAGGCGGCACCACCGGCGGTGTGCCGCTCGTCGGAGCGTCGTCCTCCCCTTCGGCGCTGCCCGGCCAGGGCTCCAACGCCGCCGTGGTGATCATGGTCGACTGTTCCGGTTCGATGGACTACCCACCGACGAAGATGCGCAACGCGCGCGACGCCACCGCCGCGGCCGTCGACACCCTGCGCGACGGCGTCGCCTTCGCGATCGTCGGCGGGACGCATCTGGCGAAGGAGGTCTACCCGGGCAACGGCAGACTCGCGGTGGCCGACGCGGGCACCAGAGCCCAGGCCAAGGAGGCCCTGCGCCGGCTCAGCGCGGGCGGCGGCACGGCGATCGGCACCTGGCTGCGGATGGCCGACCGGCTGCTGGCCTCGGCCGATGTCCCTATCCGGCACGGCATCCTGCTCACCGACGGCCGTAATGAGCACGAATCCGCGGAGGACCTGAAGGCCACGCTCGAAGCCTGCGTGGGCCGCTTCACCTGTGACGCCCGGGGCGTTGGTACGGACTGGGAGGTGAAGGAGGTCACCGGCATCGCCTCCGCGCTGCTCGGGACCGCCGACATCGTCGCCGATCCGGCCGGTCTGGCGGCGGACTTCACGCGGATGATGGAGAAGACGATGGGCAAGGAGGTCGCGGATGTGGCGCTGCGGCTCTGGACACCCGTCGGGGCCGAGATCGGCTTTGTGAAGCAGGTGGCGCCGACGGTCGAGGAGCTGACCGGCCGGCGTACGGAGGCGGGACCGCGGGCCGGAGACTATCCGACCGGTTCCTGGGGCGACGAGTCCCGCGACTACCACGTATGTGTCAAGGTCCCGGAGGCCGGTATCGGGCGCGAGATGCTCGCCGCGCGAGTCTCGCTGATACTTCCGGCGCAGCGGGGCGGCTCTCCGCAGGTGCTGTCCCAGGGACTGGTCCGGGCCGTGTGGACGGACGACATGGCGGCCTCCACCTCGATCAACCCTCAGGTGGCCCACTACACCGGCCAGGCCGAACTGGCGCACGTCATCCAACAGGGCCTGGAAGCTCGCAAGTCGGGCGATTTCGACGGAGCGACCGCGAAACTGGGGCGCGCCGTGCAGCTCGCGGCCTCCTCCGGCAACGCGGATACGGCGAAATTGCTTTCGAAGGTGGTGGACGTGGTCGACGCGGCGACAGGTACTGTGCGACTGAAGGCGAAGGTGGCGGATGCGGACGAGATGACCCTCGAAACACGCTCCACCAAGACCGTTCGCGTCAAGAAGTAACAGAATCAGCGCTGAGCAGCGGCCTGCGGGCCGGACGACGAGAGGAGGAAGCGCCGACATGCCGACCTGCCCGAACGGACACCAGTCGGGTTCCGACGACTGGTGCGAGGTCTGCGGCCATCGCATGGCGGCTCCCGGTGCTCCCACCGGTGCCGTACCGCCGCCTCCCCCGCCACCGCCGCCCGGCTACGGCTATCCGCCGGGCCCGCGCCCCGGCTCCGATGCCACCGCCCAGGCCGAGCTGTGCCCGCAGTGCCGCACGCCGCGCGAGCCGATGGCGCCGTTCTGCGAGGAGTGCCGCTGGAACTTCCTCACGAACACGGCGACGTCGTACACGCCGCTCGCTCCGCAGCATCCGCTGCCGGGCAATTCCGGACCGGCCGCCGGTGGTCCCGTTCCCGGCCTCAATCTGCCACCGGGCTTCCAGGCCCAGCGCCAGCCGCCACGGCCGCCGGACCCGTACGAGTACCAGGGCTCGCGGCCGTCGCAGTTGAACCGGCCCGCCGAACCGCTGGCGCCGGAGGGGCCCTCGGCGCCCTCACGGCAGAGCCCGCGGTCGCAGGGACCGGACCAAGGTCCTCAGCAGGGTCCGCAGCAGCACGGGCCGCTGCCTCCGCGCGCCTACCTCCAGGGGACTCCGGCTCCGCAGGCGCCGCCAGGACCGGCGAGGACCGGCGACGACGACTGGATGCTGCCGCCGCCGTCCCACGCGCAGGCACCGCGCGGTCAGGCCCCTCAGCGGCAGGACCCGCCCCAGCAGCAGGCGCCTCGGCGTCAGGTACCGCCGCAGCAGCAGGACCCGCTGCGGCAGTACCAGGCTCCGGCGGCCTGGACGGCGGTCATCGGTCCCGACCGTGAGTACTTCATGGCGATGATGCAGCGCAGCGGGCCCGAGGCCACCGGGCTGAATCTGCCGGCGTACTCGCCGGAGCAGCGGCTTGAGCTGTCCGGGAACCAGGTCACCATCGGCCGCCGCCGGCACTCCACCGGTGAGTCTCCCGACATCGATCTCTCCGTCCCGCCGGAGGACCCGGGTGTCTCGCACCAGCACGCCGTCCTGGTCCACCAGCCGGACGGAAGCTGGGCCGTGGTCGACCAGAACTCCACCAACGGCACCACGCTCAACGGCGCCGAGGACCCGATACAGCCCTATGTTCCCGTCCCGCTGAAGGACGGCGACCGGGTGCATGTGGGCGCCTGGACGACGATCACGGTCCGCCGGGGCTGAGCGGCCAGACATACGGCCCCGAGGGATCGTCCAGCCAGGCCCACTGCCGGTCACCGGCCACGGTGACGCCGTAACGCTCCCTCCTCGGGCGCCGCTCGCGCTCCCAGAGAGAGAGCGCCTCGTGCGGGTCCAGGCTGCCCTCGGTCAGCGCGAGCAGAAAGCGGAAGAGATCGTTCTCTGCCGCGCGCCTGGGCAGTCCGCCGACGGGCCGCCGTGTCAGGGGCCCGCCACCGGGCACCCCGCGCAGCGGCACGAAGTACGCGGCAGTGTGCAGAAAGCGTCCCTCGGCGCAGTCGCGGTCGACGCTGTCTCCGACCCGTAGAGCGATCAGACCGGTGGCGAGCGGCGCGAGGATCCGGGCTCCGGGTGTGCACTGCGCCAGCCAGCCCCGTGGCACCGACGGCAGAGTGCAGGTCGCGATGATCCGGTCGAACGGCGCGCGCTCCGGGCAGCCGCGCGCTCCGTCGCCCGTCACCACGGCGGGCCGGTAGCCGGCCGCCGCGAGATGGACCCGGGCCGATTCCGTGATCTCCGGGTCCAGATCGATGGTGGTGACCCGCTCCTCGCCCAGCCGGTGGGAGAGCAGCGCGGCGTTGTAGCCACTGCCCGCGCCGATCTCCAGGACCCGGTCACCGTCCCGTACGTCCAGCTCAACCAGCATGCGGGCCATCAGAGAGGGCTGGCTGCTGGAGGAGATCAGCTCACCGTCGCGCACCCGGGTGGCGAGCGGCCCGTCCGCATACGCTCCGCGTAGCCAGCGCCTGCGCCGCACGGGATCGGGATCTCCGCTCCACAGCCGGTCGTAGCCGCCGGGACGGCTGACGAAGTAGTAGGGCACGAAAATATGGCGCGGCACCTCTTCGAACGCGGCCAGCCAGGCCGGATCGTCCAGCGCACCGCTCGCCGCGATCTCCCGTACCAGCGCGGCGCGCGCCTCCGCGGCGGCCGCTTCGTCCGGCCCCTGCGCGTCGTCCCGGTGTGCGCCCATGTCTCCACTGTCCTGGCAGAGCAGCCAGGAAGCGAGCCGGTCACACCGTGCCGGGTCATCCGCGCGGACCGCGGAGACGAGTCCGGCCGAGCGGGACCTGGCCAGGAGGTTTCCACGATCCACCGCTCCGGGCCCCGCGGCCTGATCCGGCGGACGGGCTGCTCCGGCGGACGGGCTGCTCCGGCGGACGGGCTGCTCCGGCGGACAAAGACCTAAGCCGAAAGTCCTCGGCCGACGCGTCTGAGACGATGGACGGGTGAAAGAGATTCCGCACGGCGCGCTTCAGGAGCAGACCTTCTACGAGCAGGTCGGCGGCGAGAACACCTTCCGGCGCCTGGTCCACCGGTTCTACCAGGGGGTCGCGGAGGATCCGCTGCTGCGGCCGATGTATCCGGAGGAGGACCTGGGCCCCGCCGAGGAGCGCTTCACGCTCTTCCTGATGCAGTACTGGGGCGGGCCGCGCACCTACAGCGAGAACCGGGGCCATCCCAGGCTGCGGATGCGCCACGCGCCGTTCGCGGTCGACAGCGCCGCGCACGACGCCTGGCTGCGGCACATGCGAGTGGCGGTCGACGAGCTGGGGCTGTCGGAGGAACACGAGCGGCAGCTCTGGGACTACCTCACCTATGCCGCCGCCTCGATGGTGAACACCGCGGGCTGATCCGCGCGGACGCGGGCACGCGCCGCCACGCCTTCGCTCAGGCCGGGGTGACCGTGAGGCCGCTGAGTCCGGCGCGGCGTACGGCGATCGAGCCGTACGGCGTACGGAGCCGGAGCCAGGCCCCGGACTCCAGCAGCGCCAGCGGCTCCTGGGGCGTCGCCGAGGCCGGCACCATCACCCGTACGGGCCGCAGGAAGCCCAGCGACTGGGCCGCGTGGACGGCCCGCAGCGGCAGCCCGGTGTCGCCGAGGGTCCTGGACCAGATCTCCCGGCCGATACGGTCGCGCTCCGCCCTGGTCCGGTCGGCCGGCGTCAACCGCTCGTCGCGGGCACGGAATTCGGCGACCGCCGCGGCCAGTGCGCCTCGGACGGCGTCCTCGGACGGCAGTCCCGGCACCTGCCGCCAGCCACCGCGCGGCGGCAGCACTCCGGCCCACGGCGGACCGGTGACGGCGGCCGGGACGGCCGCGCTGCCGGCGGGTTCGTCGACGGATTCGAGGAGTTCACCGGCTGAGACGGTGACATCCAGGGCGTACGGCACGGCGAGCCGGGCCGTACGGATGGCCAGCACCTCGAAGGACGCCGGCCGGCCGAACACGGCGAGCGCGCCGCCTCCGGCCTGAAGCCGGACGGCGGCGGCCCGGTCGTAGTGGATCAGCCGCGCGAGGAAGGCGCCGAGATCGGCCGCCTCCCGCGCGTCGGCGAACTCCAGTGTCTGCACCGGTGCTGTCATGCCGCGAGAGCGTCCTTGTCGTCATCCAGGTACTTCTGGAGGTAGGACCTCTCCTCCTGGGTGATCCGCCGCGGCCGCGCCGCTCCCAGGTCGTACGGCACGACGACCGTCGACGCCCGCACATACACCAGGTCGGCGTCCTTGATCTCGTACGCGATGGTCAGCGACGCGGCGCTGATCTTCGTCACCCACGACTCGATGGTCACCGGCTCGTGCCGGTGGACCAGCGGCCGCTTGTAGTCGATCTCGTGGCGGGCCACCACCGACCCGCCGGAGAAGGACGGCGAGCCGTCGCCGGGCGCCAGCCGGAACATGAAGTCGATGCGGGCCTCCTCCAGATAGCGGAGGAAGACCACATTGTTGACATGCCCGAAGGCGTCCATGTCCGACCAGCGCAGCGGACAGCTGTAGATGTGCCGGGCCATGTCAGCCCCGGGTGAGCTTCTTGTAGGTGGCGCGGTGCGGACGGGCGGCGTCCGCACCGAGCCGCTCGACCTTGTTCTTCTCGTACGACTCGAAGTTGCCCTCGAACCAGAACCACTTGGAGTCGCCCTCGTACGCCAGGATGTGGGTGGCGACGCGGTCGAGGAACCACCGGTCGTGGGAGACGACCACGGCCGCGCCCGGGAACTCCAGCAGCGCGTTCTCCAGCGAAGACAGGGTCTCGACGTCGAGGTCGTTGGTCGGCTCGTCGAGGAGCAGCAGATTGCCGCCCTGCTTGAGCGTCAGCGCCAGGTTGAGGCGGTTGCGCTCACCACCGGAGAGCACTCCGGCCGGCTTCTGCTGGTCCGGGCCCTTGAAACCGAACGCGGAGACATAGGCACGCGAGGGCACCTCGACCTGGCCGACGTTGATGTAGTCCAGCTCGTCGGAGACGACGGCCCACAGCGTCTTCTTCGGGTCGATGTTCCCGCGGGTCTGGTCGACGTAGCTGATCTTGACCGTGTCGCCGACCTTGATGGTCCCGGAGTCCGGCTCCTCGAAGCCCTGGATCATCTTGAAGAGTGTGGTCTTGCCGGCGCCGTTCGGGCCGATGACACCGACGATGCCGTTGCGCGGGAGCGAGAACGACAGGTCGTCGATCAGCACCTTGTCGCCGAACGCCTTGGAGAGGTGCTCGACCTCGACAACGACGCCGCCCAGCCGCGGGCCCGGCGGGATCTGGATCTCCTCGAAGTCCAGCTTCCGCATCTTGTCGGCCTCTGCGGCCATCTCCTCGTAACGCGCCAGCCTGGCCTTGGACTTGGCCTGCCGCCCCTTCGCGTTGGAGCGGACCCATTCGAGCTCTTCCTTGAGCCGCTTGGCGCGCTTGGCGTCCTTCTGGCCCTCGACCTTCAGCCGGGACTGCTTGGCCTCCAGGTACGTGGAGTAGTTGCCCTCGTAGCCGATGGCGCGGCCGCGGTCGAGCTCCAGGATCCAGCCGGCGACGTTGTCCAGGAAGTACCGGTCGTGGGTGACGGCGACGACGGTGCCGGGATACTTGGCGAGGTGCTGCTCCAGCCACTGCACGGACTCGGCGTCCAGGTGGTTGGTGGGCTCGTCGAGCAGCAGCAGGTCGGGAGCTTCGAGCAGCAGCTTGCAGAGCGCGACGCGGCGGCGCTCGCCACCGGAGAGGTTGGTGACGGGCCAGTCGCCGGGCGGGCAGCCCAGGGCGTCCATGGCCTGTTCGAGCTGGGTGTCCAGGTCCCACGCGTTGGCGTGGTCGAGGTCCTCCTGGAGCTTGCCCATCTCGTCCATCAGCGCGTCGGAGTAGTCCGTCGCCATCAGCTCGGCCACTTCGTTGAAGCGGTTGAGCTTGCCCATGATCTCGGCCGCGCCGTCCTGCACGTTCTGCAGGACGGTCTTGGACTCGTCCAGCGGCGGCTCCTGGAGAAGCATGCCGACGGTGTAGCCCGGCGAGAGGAACGCGTCGCCGTTGGACGGCTGTTCGAGGCCCGCCATGATCTTCAGCACGGTGGACTTACCGGCGCCGTTCGGACCCACCACACCGATCTTCGCGCCCGGCAGGAAGCTCAGCGTCACATCATCGAGGATGACCTTGTCGCCGTGCGCCTTACGCGTCTTGCGCATCGTGTAGATGTACTCAGCCAAGAGAAACCGTCCGGCAATCGAGAAGGGCCAATGTGCGGCTCCGCCGCGTGAGGGCAGATACACCCCATCTTGCCTGACGTCCACCCCTCGATGGAAACCAGTACCGCTCACCGGACCACTCCCGGCCACCGCCGACAGCGATGGCCCCCGGCACGCTTCCGCGTCCCGGGGGCCATGGCGGCGCCATGTCACTCAGCGCCGTGGATCACTCACTCTCCGGACGCGGTGTTCTTCCTGCGGAGGAAGAAGACCGCGGCGCCGCCGAGGACCACGAGCGCGATCGCGATGCCCGCGATGATCGGCGTGGCGCTGGAGGAACCGGTCTCGGCCAGGTCACCCGTGCTGCCCGCGGAGGAGCCGCCGGCCGAGGCCGGGCTGGGCGCCGAGGAGGGCTGCTCGGTCGCCGGAGTCGTGCTGCCTGCGGTCTTGCAGTCCAGGACACCCTTGAAGTTCTGCGAGAACCCGCCGGGCCCGGTGATCGTGAAGTCGTACGCCGCGTCCTCGCCGACCGGGACCGTGATGGTCTCGGAGCCGCCTGGCGCGATCGAGTGCTCGGTGCCCGCGAGCTCGAAGGTGAACTCCTCGTCGCCCTTGTTGCTGGCGGTGATGTCGACGCCGCCCTTGGCGCAGTTCTTCTCCGCGGTGAGCGCCGGGATCGGTCCTCGCTTGGCCCAGTTGGCGGTCGCCGTCGCGGAGACCGTGGAGTCGCTGGAGCCGGCCAGGATCTGCGTCTGGCTCTTGGTCACACCGGCGAAGGCGCGGCCGACCGGGACGGAGGTGGTGGCCTGCACACCGAGCGAGGCCACACCGTCGGAGGCACCGCTCGGAACGTCGAAGTACAGCTCCGTGCCGTTGACGGCGGCGGTGACCGGCTTGCCGTCCTTGTCGGTGATCTTGACACCGCTGGCGGCACTGTCGGCCGGCGGTGTCACCGTGACGCTGTCGGCGTCGGTGCGGACCGTGACCGGACCGAGCTTCTCGCCGGCCTTGCCGGAGACCGCGCCGGGCTCCAGCGTGAGCGAGGCCTTGGGCTCCGAGGTGTCCTTCGCGCTCTTCTCCAGCCACGCGGCGAGCTTCTCGGCCTGGGCGTCGCTCGCGTCGACGTCGGCGTTGTCCGAGTAGCGCCAGATCGCGACCTGCGTACCCGCGGCCGCCGTCTTCTCGGTGAGCGGACCGGTACCGGCAGCACTGGCCAGCGCCGAGAGGTCGTCGATCTGCGGGTAGGAGTGCTCAAGGATCCAGCGGATCCTGCCGGCGTTCTTGTTGGCGCCGAGCGAGGTCTGGTCCCAGGGGGTCTCCAGGTACTTCGCCTGCTCCTGCGTCGGGTTGTGGATGTCGATGCAGTACGTCTTCAGCTTGCCGCCGCCGTCGACGGTCATCTCGAAGAGCCCGGCGGCCAGTTGCTGGTCCTTGCCGTTCGCGTGGAGGACGGCGCCGTCATAGGTCTTCAGCCCGTCGAGGGTGGCGGCCGCGCCGCCCTGGTGCTGGGGAGCCTCGTCGGCCGCGGCCGCACCGGTGACGCCCAGCGAACCCATCGCGACCAGGCCCGGGACGAGGACCGCGGCGGCGAGACGGGAGATGCCTCGTCTCCGTACGGATGACGCAGATATCGAAGAAAACACAGAATTCCCCTTCGGGCGAGGGTTCTTTCGCGTGCGGACGCGTGGGGGGTATGCCTCGCCGGCAGACTCAAGTGCCCCGTGAGTACTCGGGAATCCTATGGACGGCGGGAAGCCCCAGTGCCCTCTCATACGATCAGATAACCGTTCCGAATCGGAATCGTTATCGACACCCGGCCGCACATCCGGAATACGACTGGCAATATCGACAAATCTCCACAACCGCGGGTCAGGGAAGCGCGGTCGACGCCACCCGCGCCGGCGCGCCGGCGGGCTCCAGGTCCTGACGTGCGCGTGGCATCGAGTCCGGAACAGCGGGCGAAACCGCGGCCTCGGCACCGTCCGATCCGCCGCCGGGAGCGCCGGCCGGGACGGGAAGCCGCCCCTGGACAGGACGCTCCCGCCCCGAAGTCGTCGCCCGCGTCGGCACCCGGGCCACCTCCCGCACCGGCCCGCCGACCGGTCCCTGGCCCTGTGTCGTGCGGTGATGACGCTCCGTCAGATGCGGAGTCGCCCTGGCCACACGTCTGAACGCGGAGGTCCCACGGGTCAGATCGTGTCCGATCGCCACCGCGTCGATGTCCACCGACGTCCTGCGCTGACCGCCCCGCTCCTCCTCGCGCACCCGCAGCCTCCCGTGCACCACGAGTGGCTCTCCGACGGAGACCGAGGCGGCCAGATTCGCTCCCAGCGTCCGCCATGCCCACACCGTGTAGAAGCTCGTCGGGCCGTCCGCCCACTCTCCCTTCTCACGGTCCCAGCGGCGCGCGGTCACCGCGAATCTGAACCGCGCCACCCCACCTGACGCCGACTCCCTGAATTCCACACCTGTTGCGACATTCCCCACCACGGTCACCACGGTGTCGTTCATAACGGCCTCTCCCGTCCGGCTGCATTGACTGAACTCATGCTGGACCGGACGGAAAGAATGCGCAGCCGCCTGTGGAATACCCGCGAGTTGTGGAAAAGCCCGTCACCCTCACACCGTGGCGCGACCGCGCCAAAGCGCCGTCACATCCGCAGCCTGGAGACGGTCACGTACTGCTCCCGCACCTCCCGGTACCGCATGAGCTCGGCCGAGACGGGATCCAGCACTCGCGCCCGTCCACAGCCCGCGGCGGCCTCTCGCAGCCGCCGCTCGGCGTCCTGTCCGTACCGCCGCGCCGGTCCCCGGGCCGCCGCCGCACAGGCCCACTCCACGAGCGGCCCGCCGATGATCCCGGCGAGCATCACCAGCACGGGCGGGAGGAGTCCTGGTTCCAGTACGCCGACGATCTGGCCCACCAGCCAGAGCGCGCCGAAGATCTGAAGCAGCGTCATGCACGCCTGGGCCACCACGGCCGCGGGCCACCAGGCCGGCCGCGGCGGCCGGCCCGGCGTGCCCGCCGCCACCGCCAGCTCGTCCAGCGCCTCGGGCAGTCCCTCGGCGCCCCGTAGCGCCGCCTCGCGTACGGCGTGCGCCCAGGGAGCCGGCAGTCCGGCGGTCGCCTCCTCCACCACCGTACGTACAGCCTGCTCGACCCGCTGCCGGGCCGTCAGCTCCTCCTCCGGGGCCACCGGAGCACGCGGCTTCCCGATGCCCGGCATCCGCGTGCTCTCGTACCAGCGCCACAGCCGCAGCCACGGTGTCCCGCACGCACGTCCCGCGTTTCTGAGCCACGCGCGCTCCGCCGTCTCACCCGCCGCCACCGCGCCGACCGCCCAGGCCAGCCGGTCCGCGAACTGCTCGCGGGAGCGCTCGCCGAGCCCTGGATGCCCCATCGCGACATAGGCCGGCCGCAGCCGCCCGGCCGCCGCGTCCACATCGGCCGAGATCCGCCGCGCCGGGGCGTTCCGCTCCTGTACGAACCGTCCGAGCAGCTCACGCAGCTCTCCCACGCCCTGCCCGCCGAGCGCGGAGAGCGCGAGCACCGTGGCCCCGGGCTCGCCGTGTTCACCGAGGGCCATGCCGTCCTCGTCGAGCAGCCGGCGCAGATCGTCGAGCACCTGGTCGGCGGCCTCACCCGGCAGCCGGTCGATCTGGTTGAGCACCACGAAGGTGATCTCGGCGTGCCCTGCCAGAGGGCGCAGATAGCGCTCGTGCAGCGCGGCGTCCGCGTACTTCTCCGGATCCACGACCCAGATGACGGCGTCCACCAGCGCGAGTACGCGGTCGACCTCTTCACGGTGGTGGACGAGGGCCGAATCGTGGTCGGGAAGATCGACCAGGACAAGACCGTGCAACTCCTCGTCCCCGTCCCCGCCCGCCAGCGGCTTGCGCCGCAGCCGCCCCGGGACGGCGAGCCGGTCGAGCAGGCCCGCCGCGCCGTCCGACCAGGTGCAGGCGATCGGCGCGGAGGTGGTGGGCCTGCGCAGTCCGGTCTCCGAGATCGGCACTCCGGCGAGGGCGTTGAACAGCGTCGACTTGCCGCTGCCCGACGCGCCCGCGATGGCGACGACGGTGTGCCGCGAGGACAGCCGCTGACGGGCGGACGCCTCCTCCAGCACTCGTCCCGCCTCGTCGAGGATCGACCCTTCCAGACGAGCCCGCGACAGTCCGATCAGCTCGCGCAGCGCGTCGAGACGTGCCCGCAGCGGGCCGCTGTAGGCGCCGCCGTCGGCCGTGCGCGGCTCCGCTCCCGCCAGGACGCTCCCGCCGCCGTCCAGCGCGCCGGTCAGGCCCTTCACGCCCTGGAGGCCGTCCAGACCGTCCAGCCCCTCCAAGTCCTCCATGGCGTCCTTCTCACCGGCCCGCCGGGCGATCAGTCCGTCGTCCCAGCCTCCGGCGGATCCCTCGGCCGCGCCGGACATGCCCGCCTGCCGGCCTCCGTCGGGCGCCGCTGTCCCCTTCGACGCGGAAGCCCCTATGGCCTTCTTCGCACCTCTGCGCCCTCCAGCCTTTCCGGCATCGTCGGTCGCACCGGTTTCATCCGTCACAGCGGTCACCTCGGTCGCCTCTCCCTCTGCAGTACGGACAGCGCGGCGATCAATTCGGCCTGCGGTGCCGGGTTCACATCAAGGGCGTCAAGGGGCGCCAGCCGCCGGTCGCGCTCCGCATGCAGTACGCGATCGATGTACGTGGTCATCAGCTTGCCGCCCCGCTCACGCAGCCGGAGCGCGCCCTGCGCTCCGATCCGCTCGGCGAGCCGCTCTCCCGCGGCTCGCGCCCGCCGCCCGCCGAGCAGGGCCGCCGCGAGCAGGGCCGCCACCGCCTCGGCGTCCGGCGCGGTGCTCCGCTCCAGTTGCCGCACCTCTTCCTCGGCCATCTCCTCAAGGACCCGGCGCAGCCTGCGTACGGCCATCCCGACCCGCTCGGTCACTTCCCTGTCCGAAGCCGACCTGTTGAGGGCCCCGGCCGCCGGTTCGCGCCGCCATGTCTCGTCCACCCGTTCGTCGGCGGCGGCCACCGCGCACTGGAGCAGCGCGCCCAGGCTCTCCACCAGCGAATCGAGCAGTTCCCGCGCCGAACTGTCGCGCGGATAACCGCGCCACCGGGCCCGCGCGTCCCCGGCGAGCACCGCGCCACGCTGAAGCTGCCGGCGCAGCCGTTCCGCCTCGGCCGCGTAGCACTCCTCCACGGCGCTCGTCAGCCGCACCGAGGCGGAGTACTGCGCCGCCACCGCCCCGGCCAGCTCCGGCATCCGTACATTCAGCGAGTCGATGACTCCGGCCGCGGTGCGCACCACGGCCTGTTGACGGGCCGCCGGGTCCTCCACCCGGTGGGTCAGCCAGGCCAGCAGCGGCGCGACGGCGGTGGCGGGCAGCAGCCCGCTGCCGCGGCCGGCCGACTCGGGCAGTTCGGGGATGGTGAACCGCGGCACATGTCCCAGGCCCGCTCTGGTCATCAGTGCCCCGTACCGCCGCGACACCTCGTCGATCATCTGATGCGGCACCCGGTCGAGCACGGTCACCAGCGAGACGTCGTACTCCTTGGCCGTACGCAGCAGACGCCACGGCACCGCGTCCGCGTACCGGGAGGCGGTGGTCACCATGACCCACACATCGGCGGCGCAGATCAACTGGGCGGCCAGCAGACGGTTCACCACCACGAGCGAGTCGATGTCGGGAGCGTCGATCAGCGCGAGCCCGCGAGGCAGCGTCGCGGCGGTGTCGATGCGCAGCGCGTTCTCCTCGACGGCCTGCGCGCCATGGACACCGGCGCCCCGCTCCTCCTCCTGCTGTGGCAGCCACACCCGGGTGAGATGCGGCAGCACCCGTACTCCGGCGAACCAGTGGTGGTCCTCGGGATGGCACACCAGCACGGGAGTGCGCGTGGTCGGCCGCAGCACCCCCGCCTCGCTGACCCGCCGCCCGACAAGCGAATTGACCAGCGTGGACTTCCCGGCCCCGGTGGATCCGCCGATGACCGCGAGCAGCGGCGCTTCGGGATCCCGGAGCCGGGGCAGCAGATAGTCGTCGAGCTGCGCGAGCAGCTCAGCCCTCGTCTGCCGAGCACGCGGTGCCCCCGGAAGAGGCAGTGGAAGCCGCACGGCAGCGACACAGTCGCGCAGTGCGGAAAGTGCGTCGATCAGCTGGGGCCGTACGTCCATGGTCACCACATGCGAAGAATGCCCAATTTTGGAGTCTTTTTGAAGCGTATGGACATCTCTGCGCGCCGATTAAGTCACAGGACAGACGGGACGAGTGGGGCACAGGCATAACGAGTGCACAACACCCGGGGCGCTGGAGGCTAAAAGCGATGCAGGAATCGCACCTGCCTGCGATTATCGGTTCGCTTCACCGAACCTCCACATCGTGCCACGCACGTGAAGCAACCGGGTCAAGGCGATCGGAGCCCTATCCTTGTCCCGGCAAGGTCGTGGAACCACCCACCCGGGGCTCCAGGTCACCGAGGCCACCATCCGGCCCCCGTAGCTCAGTGGATAGAGCAGGTGCCTTCTAAGCACTTGGCCGCAGGTTCGAGTCCTGCCGGGGGCACACTTCTACGCGCGATGCGAAGCTCTCCTTCTCGGAGGGCTTCGTCGCAGGTCAGAGCGGTTCGGCGGCGCCACGGGGCAGAGGCGCGGACACCCGGGCCCGACCACCGTCGACGGGACCGGTCCGGTCGCGGCCGGCTTTGTACGACCTCCGGCGGACGGGCCTCGCGAGGACGCGGAGTGCGGACAGACCGCCTCCGGCCCACGCGGCGCCCGGAAACGGCGAGACGCCGCAGTCGCGCCACGCCGTCCGGCACATGTGAGGAATTTCCGCCGGGCGCCCCAAGGACCGTCCCGTAGATCCCTGGTGGATCAGCGCGCGGCATCGGATGCGGTGCATCGCAAGGCGGAGAGGCGCTCACATACTGGATGTATCCGGGCATTCCGACAACGCGGCGAGGTGCCGTAGCTGTCGTCGCGCGCCCGCCGGGGATTACGGGACAGCCCTGGGCTCCGGTCCATCCGCGACGGCGCACCACCGGCGCCTTCCACATCGCGGAATTTCTGTGAACGCCCAGAGGAAACCGTGCCCAGAGAAAACCGTATGGTGCGATCATTTGCCTCTTTTCCGTGGACCCGATGCCCTCTGCGACCAACGAACAAACACATGCAAGGCACCTTTTCGGCTCATTATTACGACCGGTCATCGACGATGGACGACATGGTGATTACGGTCCCGATACCGCGAAAGGGATCCGGAAGCCGGTAAAGCGCGCGCCGGAGCCGCCGCCCGCCACCTCGGCCGTACAAGCAGGACAGAGGCACCCGGGCGCACCACTCTGACCAGCCAAGCGACCGGCTGGGCAAGGCCCACTCGCACTCCCGACCGGTGTCTTCACCCTTTCTGATGAATGCTAATCATTTTGCGGACATGCTGACCGCCGTCTCGCATAGTGAAAACGTCTACCGGTTTCCGGTGGAATCAAGGAGATCGCGACCGCGATTCCTTTTGTATCCCTCCACCGTTTTCTCCTGGCGTCGCGTTGGCGTCAATTCTCCGGTACGACAACAGAATAAGCATGCCAACAGAAGGCGTTTAACCGCGCCGGCCAGGGTCTGACGAAAGGTGATACACCAATGCGGACGGAAGCCCTCAACCGAGTCAAGCTGGTGTTCTCTCTGCTCGACGCCGACGGCAACCAATACCTTGAGCCCGAGGATTTCGAGCTCATGGCGAAGCGTGTCATCCAGGCGGCACCCGATGCCGACGAGGCGGAGAAAAACGCGATGCTGGCCGCCTTCCGGAAGTACTGGACGACCTTGGCCGCCGAGCTGGACGCCAATCACGACGGCCGGATCAGCTTCGAGGAGTACACGGCCTGCGTCCTCACTCCGGAGCGCTTCGACGAGACGGTCGGCGACTTCGCCGAGTCACTCGCCGCCCTGGGTGATCCGGATGGCGACGGACTCATCGAGCGGCCCCTCTTCGTCGCGCTCATGACGGCCATCGGCTTCGAACTCGCCAACATCCACGCGCTCTTCGACGCTTTCGAACCCACGGATTCGGATCGGATCACGGTGGAGACCTGGGCCTTCGGCATCAAGGAGTACTACCGCCCCGACAAGGCGGGCGTACCGGGTGACCATCTGGTCGGAGACCTGGCGGTCTGAACACCGACCGGGAGCGCCTCTGACGGAAACCCGTGGTCCCGCCGGTGTCGCTGTCGTCGACGAGCCGATGACAGCGACACCGGCGGACACTCCGTCACCGCGCCGCGCCGCCGCCGGATCCCGACCGCCCGGCGGCCGCCGTCACCCCGCCCTGCGACCCCATGCCGTGAGTACGGCGAGGGAGAGATCGTGAAAATGAGGCGAGGCCAGCTCCTGGTACGCGGCCTCGAAGTCGTTGTCGTTCGCGAGTCCGGCGGCCACGACGGCCGGCCGTGACTGCTCCAGATTCAGCCGCCACCACTCCGCCTCGTCGTCGCCACCGTTGACGAGCTGAATGCGGGCGTCGTGCCCGATGTCGACGAGCCCGGCCTTCTCCAGCGGCACCGGGAGCGTGCGGGCCCAGCGCGTGTCCGTACCGACCGACTGCTCAAGGTGCGTACGGAAGGCCCGCATGATGGTGCGATAGGCCGGGTGCGGAGAGTCCAGGAGCGGGAAGGACGCGGGCTCCTCCAGCAGCAGCACTCCGCCCGGCTTGAGCCATTCGACGAGCCGGGCGACCGCCTTGTCCGGGTCGGGCAGATGGATCACCACATACCGGGCATGGATGAAGTCGAACGATCCGGGCGGGAAGTCCTCGGTGTACATGTCGTGTCGCAGCACTCGTACACCGTGTCCGGCCAGTTCCTCAAGGAATGTGGTGTCCAGGTCGGTCACGGTCACCCTGGCATTCTGCTCGGCCAGCCACCGGGCCACCGACCCTCCGCCGCCGCCGACCTCCAGGACCTCGTCCTCCGGCTTCAGCCCGAGCGACGTGAAACGCGAGCGGGTATGCCCGTCCAGGACGGACTGCAGCAGGCCGAGACGCTGCCGCTCGCTGCTGATCGCGTGGCTGAACATCCCGTCCCGGTAGCGCTCCTGTGTCCACTCCCATCGCTCTCCCGGCGTCCGCTCCACCGGAGTTACGTGTGCGTCCATGCGGTCTCCTCAGCGTCCGGCCAAGGGCTGTCCCGTCATCCCTGGTGGATCGGCGCGCGGCGTCGGACGCGGTGCGTCGCACGGCGGAGAGGCGCTCGCATACGGGATGCATTCGGGCGTTCCGACAACGCGGCGAGGCGCCGTAGCTGTCGTCACGCGCCCGCCGGGGATTGCGGGACAGCCTTAGGTGGTCTGTCCAGATGGGAACACCGGTATGCCGCGGCCACGCTGGACCGACCACGACAACCGGAGGTGAGAGCGGTGTCACGGTGGCAGTCTCGGGCGAGGAACACGCGCGTTTCATCATCAATTGGCTGAATATGGCGATTCCATGGCCCTGGACGCCGTCTTGCGAAACCGGACCTCCGCCGCCGGGCCGGCCGGACCGCGTGTGCTGATCCAGCGACAGGAGCCGGCCGCGTCAGCCCGCTTCCAGAACGGCCGCGACCACCGGCCCCGCCTCATCGGCCCCGTGGCCGCCCGCCTGGACCACCGCGGCCGCCGCGAGATCGTCCTCGTAACCCGTGAACCAACTGTTGGAGATGGTCTGGCCGTCGACCTCCGCCGAGCCGGTCTTCGCGCCCTTGTCGCCGCCGAGTTCGGCCATCGCCTTCGCCGCCGTGCCACCGGTCGCGGTGAGTCGCATCAGATAGCGCAGCGACTCGGCCACGGAACGCGCCAGCGGACGCCCGGCCTCTGCCAGCGGACGGTTGTCCAACGACTGAGGGACGATCACCGGCTGGCGGAACACGCCACTTTTGACGGTGGCGGAGATGGACGCCATATTGAGCGCGTTCATCTGCACCGTCCCCTGTCCGATGTACTGCGCCGCCGCCTCACCGCCCACCGCGGCCGGCACACTGCCGTCGGCCGACACGACGCCGGTCTTCCAGTTGTCCCGGCCCACGCCGAAGACCTGCTCCGCCTCGGTCTTCAGCGCTCCGTCGTCCTTGGTGTCGTCGATGAGTTTGATGAAAGCGGTGTTGCAGGAGCGGGCGAAAGCCTCCGCGAGACTGCCGCTGGGAATGGCGAACCCGCCGTCATTGTGGAACTTCCGGCCCTGGTAGACCACGGTCTCGGGACACTCGGCCGGCAGCTCGGGAGCCGCCAGTCCCTTCTCCATCAGCATCGCCGCGGTCACGATCTTCATCGTGGACCCGGGTGCCTGCTTGCCGAGCATCGCGGCGTTGAAACCGTCCTTACGGTTGTTGGCGACCGCCAGGATCTCGCCCGTGCTGGGCTTGACGGCGACGACCGAGGACTCCTCGAATCTGTGCACCGCCTGCTCGGCGGCCGCCTGTACTCCGGCGTCCAGCGTCGTGGGCACCGTGCCCGGTGTGCCCTGGGAGAGTGTCAGCAATGGCCGGTCGGGCACATCGGGACTGTCGTGCCGCAATGACATCTCGATGCCTGGAGTGCCGCCCGCCTTGACGCCGTACCGCTGTCGCAGTTGATCCAGGATCGGCGCGAGGGACGGGTACTTCGCACGGGTGAGTTCCGTGCCGTCGCGGTCGACGGCCCGGATCGACGGGATCTTGGCCCGGCCCGTGACGAGGTGCGTGTCCTGTGTCAGCTTGGGATGGATCACGGACGGCTGCCAGTCGACCACCGGCCGGCCGGTGAGCGGTCCCCGTACGACCGTCAGTTCGGAGCGATACGACCAGGGCTCGCTCTTTCCGTCAAACGACACGGTGGCCTTGACGGTGAACGGCACCGTGGCGCCGGTCGCCCTGCCCTGAGCGATCACCACATGACTGGCATGAGCCTGTTCGCGGAACGCGGCGATGACGGGCGCCGCCTCGGCCGCGTTGTCGGTCAGCTCGGCGATATCGGCGGGCTTGTCTCCCGCCGCCCACCGGTTCAGAAATTCCGTCGATGCCTTTTCGATCTCCGGACCACTCAGCGGTCCACTCGGGATGGTGTGGGTGACCCTTTCCCATACGCTGTACCCGCCGTACCCAATTCCGCCGGTGACGACAACCAGCACACCACCGACAATGACGGATCGTGCTCCACTACGCATGCAAGAATTTCCCTTCCCGGGGTTTCTGCTGAACATTTCCAGGAGATAGGGCGATTCGCGCCGCGCGATGCGGTGATGACCGCAGGACGGCACAGCGTCCACGGGAAGGTGTCGGCGTACCAGGACATACGCCCGGCCCGACGCCGGCCCATGGTCCGGCGTATCGCCCGCTCCAGCATCCAGGGAAGTCATCCTCACACGTGGGACGACCGGCCAGGAGCGCGCAGGTCATTGTCTGCCCGATTGTTTCCCTGGACACTGCCCTTAAGGGCACTCCACAACGGCATTTCCGAGCGAGTGCCGGGCAGAATCCCGCCGTGAAGTCCGACGGGCCCGATGACGCCGGTAGAGTCCGTCGGACCGAAAGACCGGAAAGGAAAGTTTTATCCATGAGATTCGACAAGGTACGCGTAACGGCGACGGCGCTACTGCTCTCCATGGCGGCGGCAGGGTGCCAGATAGGCGGCGCGAGCGGTGAGGACAGGCCCGACGCCCTGTCCGGCGGCGCTGAGATCACCGTAGGCGTGAAGTCCGGCCGGCCAGGCGCGGAGCGTCATACGCCGGCGGACACTTTCGCCGGCTCCGGCGCCGAGGCGTCGGCGCGGCACCGCGCGTGAGTCAGGCGCCGTTGTGTGCGGGAAGATATGACCTTCGCGCCGCCGAACAGCCTCCCGGCCCAGGCATCTTGACACTGATTTCCGCTGCCCAGGAAGGGTCGAGTTCGCCAAGGATGGACAGCGCGACCTCCCAGTGCCGCCGGGCGGTCTCGTCGTCACCGGCACGCTCATAGGTGTCACCGAGACGGCTATGACTTCCGGCCCGGTTGTAATTGTCCTCGTGCTCTTCGAAGAGGACGACGGCCTGCTGGTAATACCTGATGGCCATCTCATGGTTGCCCAGATGGCCATGGGCGAATCCCAAGGTGTCCAGGACACGGGCCTGGCCGAGACCGTCGTCCAGCTTGCGATGCAGAACAAGCGCCTGGTGGGCGCGGGTGACGGCGCACTCGCCCTGCCCCGACAAGGTGAGAAACCAGCTCATGGAATTCATCGAGTCGGCCTGTCCGCCGAGATGTCCGACGGACCGGTACAGGTCCAGCGCGGCCTCCGCGTGCCGAAGCGCGGCTTCCTGTCCGTCCTTGCGGGTCATCACCCAGCTCAGTGCCCGATGCGTGTGCGCCTGTCCGTGCGCGGAGTCCAACTGAGTGAACAGGCGGAGCGCCTGCTCAAGATGGTGCAGTGCCAGGTCGTATCGGCGCAGCAGTGAATACGCGCGGCCCAGCCCACGATGTGAGTAGGCGCGGCCATTGAGGTCTTCCGACGTGCTTGCCGCTTCCAGGGCTTCATTCTGCATGGCTGCCCATTCGTGCCAGTCACCGCGCAATTCCTGGAAGCGGTCCAGAGAGTGGGCCAGTTGCCATGCGTGGCCCGGCAACTCCGCCTCGGACGCCAGGTGTACGGCTCCCGGCAGGACGTTTCGCTCGGCGACGAGCCAGCTCATCGCGGCCGCTTCGGCCGGGAAGGCGGCCGGCGGCGGATCCTGGCTGAAGGCACTTTCCGGGTCGATGAGCGCGGCAGCGGCCTTCGCGTGCGGAACGTAGTAGTTCAGTACCCGCCGGATCGCCGCTCGCCGCTCGGCCTCGGTCTCATGGACGCGCGACAACTCGGAGGCGTAGGCGTGCAGAAGATCGTGGTAGGTGTACCGGCCAGGCAGATGTTCGGTGACCAGTCGGGAACCGGTCAGTTCGCGCAGAGCGATTCGCGCGCCGGAGACCGGCAGGTCCGCGAGTGCGGCCGCTGCCGCGAGTGTGAAGTCCGCTCCCGGGCGAAGCGCGAGAAATCGGAACAGCCTGGCGGCCCGTGATGAGAGTTCGCTGTAGGACCAGGAGAACACCTTGCGCACATCGACAGCGCCGTCCGGTCCCGCGAATCCGTCGAGCGTACCGTCGGTCTGCCGCAAATGCTCGGCGACAGAGGCCAAGGTGAAGCCAGGATGGGCCGCCGCACGCGCCGCCACGATCGCCAGGGCCAGCGGCAACTTCGCGCAGAGAGCGATGATTTCCAGCACCGCCTCGGGCTCCGCGGCCACACGTCCGGCACCGAGGCGGCGCATCATAAAGTCCTGGGCGTCCTCCGGAGTGAGCACATCCAGCGCCAGCGGACAGGCACCTTCCTGAGCCACCAGGCCGAGCAGTTGATTACGGCTGGTGACCAACACCAGACAATCGGGCGTACCGGGAAGCAGTGGCCGCACCTGATGGGCGTCGGCGGCATTGTCCAGCACCACCAGAAATCTTCGCCCGGCGAGCATGGTGCGATAGAGCGCGGACTGACTCTCCGTATCGTTCGGTATGCGCTGGGGAGCGACTCCTATCGCATGCAGAAAGAAGTGCAGGACCTCCTGAGGACTGAGCGGCGGTCGGGACGGATCGTAGCCTCGGAGGTCGATGTACAACTGTCCGTCCGGAAAGCGGTCGGCCATCAGGTGCGCCAGATGCACTGCCAGAGTCGTCTTACCGATCCCGGCCGAGGTGGGATGTCTCCTCTTCCCTCCACGGGACCCATCGGTCACGTTCGATATTTCCAGGACCACTGAGCGCTCTGCCGCACATTCGCTGTCCGTCCACTACGAGGCGAATGAACCAGCACTCAGCGTGAGGAATTCCGGCGCCATTGATCGCGCCGATCCGCCCGTCCCGTCGCGATGCCTGCGTGGGCAACATCCGAGCATGAACAGGCAATTCGCCTCAGGAGTTCACCGATCTCCGGCGTTCGACTGTTGTAATTACCGTCGTCGGAGTGGCCGTAATCCCGCAATCAACATCCACGAGTCATGCGGGGTCGACACCCGTCACCGAAGCAAGGCCAGACAGCACCGGCCCATTTTCCTGGGCGGTGGCACACAAGAAAGACATTCCGTGTCCAAAGTATGGTTCATCACAGGCACCTCCCGCGGCTTCGGTCGCCAGTGGGCCATTGCCGCTCTTGAGCGTGGAGACCAGGTGATCGCGACCGCCCGGAACCGCGACTCGCTGGTGGACCTCGTCGAGAAATACGGTGACCGAAGCCCGCAGGACATCCCTCGGCACTTCGAATGCCTCCTACGAGATGTCCACCACGCGTACCGCCGCGGTACCGCCCCCGATCGAGTGCATGACGATGTCGAGCAAATAGCGGTCACCACTGGCCGGCGACACCACGGTGCGAGAGCCCGGCCGCAGTCCAGGACTCAAGGTGACATTTTGTTCGCCCGGTCCCGTGCCGCTGACGGACTCGATGGTGACAGTTTCGGTGCCCACATTCAGCAGAGTCACGGCTTCGACCTCGGGGCATCGTCCGCGTGTGACAGCAGAGCAGTTGAAACGGACGTCTCCAAGACCCGCATTGTCACAGGAGATCTCTGTACCGAAATCAAAATTCACCGTGCACACCTGCCCCACACGCAGGGCTTGGAACCGGGCGGAATGTACGGGCTCATCCTCGGCGCCGCCGGCACCGACAACAATCCCAAGGATGACCCCGGCCAGGGCGACAGCAGTGATAAAGCACAGAATAGGTCTGGACACTGGGAACCTTTACAAACGTGCGGCCATACACTTGGCGCGGCCGAACAACTCATGCCCGATTTCAGAAAGTCCCATACAGTCAACCAGACGGCAGGAACGATCCGTTCGCACAGGCATTTTCATTCCCTTTGAGGAACGCTCTCTGCCTGTTGAGGCAAACAACCTTCGCGCGCCGTCGGCCGATGCCACACAGGACTCAGGCACTCGTGGCCGATGTGATGACCCTGTGGCGAGTGCGGCGCCCGGGAACCGAACGGACCGCGAGGCGGACCAGGACGGCCGCTGTCTCCGCCGCCGGGCGGGATACCGGGTCCGGCACGGCGACACGGCCCTCGCGATGGCGCACCTGTCCGGCGGTCGGCTCATCCGGACGAGCGGAGTCCTTGGCATTCCGCTGTGCCGAACACGGGCGTCTACACCGATGGCCTGACCGCGCCGAAGAGGGCCTTCGGCGGCTGAGCCCTTCCGTCCTGTGGCATGGCCCTCCACCGGTGGAGGGCCATGCCACACGCCTGCGGGCGGACGGCGCCCTGTGCCGGACCGGGCCTACATCGCGGCGGTGGAGGCCGCCGGCATCAGGGACGCGGCCTGCGCGAGCGCCGGGCTGACCAGACGGTCCAGGGCCTCGTCCACGCCGGACGCGACCTGGATGACAACGCGCTCCTCCGGACTGATGAAGCCGTCGGAGACCATATTGTCCAGAAGCGTCAGCAGCGGGTCGAAGAACCCTCCCTGGTTGACCAGCACCAGCGGCTTGTGATGGATGCCCAACTGATTCCAGGTCGCCACCTCCAGCAGCTCGTCCAGAGTGCCGAAGCCGCCCGGGAGCACCGCGAATCCCGTCGCGAGCCGGTACATCAGCGCCTTGCGTTCGTGCATCGTCTCCACGACGATCACCTCGCTGCGCGACTCGTCCGGCTGCTCGCGTTCGTACAGATGTCGTGGAATGACCCCGGTGACAGGGGCTCCCGCGTCCAGAGCGGCATCCGCGACCGCGCCCATGATGCCGACTCCTCCGGCGCCGTAGACCAGTCCTGTCCCGCGCTGTGCGAGCGCGCCGCCGAACTCGGCCGCCAGGCGCAGGTGCTGAGGCCGGGCGCCGGGGCGGGCGCCGCAGAACACACCGACGTGCTCCACCCGCGCCGCCGGCATGGGCCGATACGTCGCTGTCTCTTCACCGGTCGGAACGTCCGTCATATGACCCACCGTGGGTCCCCTCTCGCCGACATCTCACTTGATCACCACACAAAGTATCCGACTGACTACTCCACGTGAAGAACAGCTCTTCCGTCCAGGCCGTTCGACGCATCCCGCTGTTCGACGCATCCCGCTGTTCGAAGAGCCCGGCCGACGAGGCCTGGCGGCGGAAGGCGGCAAGGCTGGAGGACGGCAAGCCCGTCTCGGAGCAGCGGGGAAGCCACGACCGAGGGACCGGCGCGGAGCAGCGCGGGCCATGCCCCGGAATTGACAGGGAAAACAAATAAAATACGTTCGCTTTCCGCGCATGGCCGGAATTACCGAGGGCACACGGCTGCTCGGAGGTTGATAACTATGGTTCCCCTGATACTGGTTCTTCTGCTCGCCCTGATTCTCTTCGGTGCCGGTTTCGCACTGAAGGCACTGTGGTGGATCGCGATCATCGTGCTGGTTGTCTGGCTGGTCGGTTTCCTGGTGCGTCCCACATCGGGAGGCGGCAAGCGCGGCCGGTGGTACCGCTGGTAGACCGACCGCGCTGACCAGCGGCGAAGTGGGCGGGGCCCGGACGATGCCGTCCGGGCCCCGCCCACTTCGACTGTCGGCCCGATGCTCGTCCATTTCCATGCGGAAATGCTTCCAGGTGCGGTTTTCCCGGGATTCTCCGGATGATGGACCGAGGAGTTCGCGGTTGCGACGGATGCCATCCGGCCGGCTCGCTCCATCGGCCGGACAGGCCTACCGGCCGCCTTTCGCCGTGCCTGTTTCGCCGACCTGGCCCGCGCCGCCCGCATGGTCCCGTACCCTCGCCTCACCGCTCTCGTGCAATCCCCCGATCGAGTGACCACCCACCCCACGGGTGGTTCGAACGCTTTATCACGACCCTCGGGCCCCGCCCCGCACGGCCCTCGGTCCAAGCTCGAACGTTTGTTCTATGATTCCCTCCGCGTGCCCCGTTACAGGCCCTTGATCAGGTCCGTTGTCCGGGCGCCCCACCAGACCACCTAGCACTTCGGAGGAATCATGCGTCCTGTCCCCGCTCCCACTGGCGTCGTTGCCGGACATCCCGTGTTCGAGAGCGACGGCGTGACCGTCCCGACGGGCGCACGCCTGGTTGACGCCCTCGGCCGCCGCGTCGGCATGTCATCACGACCGTCACCGAGGTGGAGTGCATGAGTCACGCCAAAACCCTTCCGGCACCGCTCCGGGCGTGGGCGGAGCGTCTGGTCGGACCGCTCCACGCCGTGCACGACGCGTCGCACGCGCGGGCGAACTCTCGGGTATGGGGCATCACCGGAGCCCATGACCGGCGCTTCTTCATCAAGCAGGCGCCGACCGCGAAGTTCTACGAACGCGAGACCTTCGGATACCAGTCCGCCGTGCCCGCCCTGGGATTCGGCCGCGCCCCACGGCTCGTGGACACCGATGCCCGGCATCTGGCGCTGCTCCTGACCGCGCTCCCCGGCACGCCCGTCTCCCGGCTCGCCCTCAGCGCTGCGCAACGCCGGACGGCGCACCGGCAGTTCGGAGCGTTGCTCCGCCGACTGCACGGGACGGACAGGATGCCCGCCGACGGTGCCCGGAAAGCCTCGGCGGCGGCCGAGCGCACGGCCGCCGATGTGGAGAAACACCTCGCGCGCGCCGGAGACCTCCTGACCGGCGAGCGTCGCGCGCTCGCGCGCCGCGCGGCCGGCCATGTACGCGCACTCACCGACCGGCTCACACCCGGCCATATCCACGGCGACGCCCAGGAACGCAACCTCCTGTGGTCCGGGCAGGCGGCGGTCATCGACTTCGAGCGGTCCCAGTACGCACCGGCCGTACAGGACTTCGTACGGCTGGCCTGCGGGCCGTGGCAGGACCGCGCCGATCTGCGCGCCGCGTTCTTCCAGGGCTACGGCCGCTCGCTGACCGACGCGGAGCGTCAGGTGCTGCCCTCCCTGGCGGCGCTCGACGCCGTGAGCTGTCTGGCGTACGGACCGGCCCACGGCGACGACGAGGTCACCGAACGCGGCCTGCGCACGCTGGCCCGACTGGAGCGAGGGACCTTCGGATGAGCGACCACTGCACCTGCGTCGTCGAAGAGCGCGGCGACGCCGACGGACGCCTTGTGCTTGATCTCAGAGGCGGGGCCGGGCGCTGCGCCGCCCACGCCGATCCGCACCGGCTGCCGGCCACTCTCACGGACCAGGTCCGGCCGGGCGGACGGCTCGAACTCGCCGTGCGGACCGGTGATCTCACGCCGGAGCTGTGGGAGGACCTGCTCGTCGAGGCCGGCTTCACCGTCGACGAGATCCTTCCCCTCGACGGCGAGGCACCGGGAAGGCCCCTTGACGGCCGGCTCATCCGGGCTCGACGGCGCGAGTCATCACCGCGCCCTCGCGTGACCAGCCGGCCGCGCGGCACCCGGCCGCCCGCCGCTCATGCCACGATCGGCGTCGGAGTGATCGTGCGGGACGGCGCCGGCCGCATCCTGCTCGGCCTGCACCACGGCGGAACCTGGGAGCTGCCCGGTGGCAAGCTGGAACCGGGCGAGTCCGTCGGCGCCGCGGCCGTACGCGAACTGCTTGAGGAAACCGGCCTGCGGGCCCGTGAGCAGGACGTGACCGTGTTCGCGATGCTGCACGACACGGTCGCCGGCCTTACCCGCGTGACCATGGCCGCTGTGCTCACGGTGTACGAAGGCGTGCCCGTGGCGGCCGAGCCGGAACTGGTCGGCGAATGGCGTTGGACCGGCACCGACGAGCTGCCGAGCCCGCTCTTTGTGCCCTCCGCGCAGATCCTGACCGCCTGGCGGCCCGATCTCGACATCGACCGCCCGCCGGCCCATCGCCTGGGCATCGCCGACGCTCCTGGCCTGGGAGCGGCATCCGCGTAGCGAAGACAGCCGCGTCGGTGGCGCCCTCGATCGGTTCGCCGTCCGGGCGCCACTCGTGGCGGCACGGCGAGGCCGGGTCCGCCGAGGTCCGGACCGTCGAAGAACGCGGCGCGCCTTTGACGGTCCCGGTGCTCTCTCGCGAGGACGTACGGGTCAGGACAGCGTGGCGCTGACGACCAGGACGAAAGCGGCCACCGAAAACAGCGTGCGGACCCGGTGGCAGGCGTTCCAGCGGGACTCGAAGGCCGCGCGCGCGACGCTGTCCGGTGAAGAAGTGGACGCGGCCAAGGCGTTGTTGAGCGGGACATTGCCGCCGATGGTGACCAGGTGGTTGATGACCACGCAGACCAGTCCCGCCACAAGGAGCCAGCGCTGATTCTCCGAGCGTCCGTCGACGGGCACGGCGAGGGCCGCGACCGGGAACGCCACGATGGCGAAGAAGGTCAGAAGGAAGACCGGGCGGGGCACATACTCATTGACCCTGCGCATGGCCGGTACGAACTGCGCGTCCGTCAGCCGGCCCAGGGCGGGCATTATGCCGACCTGGAAGATAAGGAAGTACCCCGCGTACAGACCCGTGGAGATCGCGGCGAGAGCGAGCAGCAAAGTGGCCATGGCGAACATCATGGCGCACCAATTGCCCATCGTGGAGCAGTTCTTGAGCGGTTTTCGATCAGGTCGGACGATCACTGGCACAGGGCCCGGGACGGGTCTGGTTCACCGCGGCGCCCGGACTCCTCAGGCCCCGCCGGGAGTCCCCGGTCAGCCCTCCTGCCAGCTCACGCTGCCGACGCCGGAGCCGCCGCCGCAGGTCGCCGACGACCAGCCGGACCAGCCGGGACGCAGGGTCTGCCAGGCGCCGTACGCGTCCGGCCACCATCCGCAGACCACAACCGCCCGGAAGGCGACCACCTGCCCGCTGTAGTTGGTGCAGTCCGCCCTGCCGGTCCAGCCGTCCGTGGTGGTCGAACAGTTGAGGAGTCCGGCCGGGCCGACCCGGTCCGCCGCCTGGACGCTTCCCGCGGCCGGCGACAGCACCACCAGGGAAAGCGCCGCCGCGGCGGCCAGAAACTTGCCGGTCAGTCGCTTGCTCATCGTGATCTCCCCATCGTCTCGCGTCGTTTTGCTCCCGTCTCGTGCGGGGCGAACACCAGAGTGCGGGAGAAAAGACCTATTTGCTGAGCGTCTGGCATGGAGTCGCCACACTCTGAACTGGCACTTGTCACGGTGTGCAGTCGTGTGCGTACATGGAGTGGCGTACGGCTCCGAGGGGATGGCGGGGGTGGTCAGCCGTGGCAGAAGTCTCAGGTTCTGTGCTCAACAGGTCGACGCTGTCGGTGGGCGTGGTGCGGGAGGACGTGGTGGACACGCTCCATCCGCCGGGCCGGCCGATCCGGGGAGTGCGGCAGGTGATGGCGACGCTCACGGCCCTGATCCGCTCCACCCGCCGGGAAATACTCGTCTTCGACGACCCGGGCAGTTGTCTGGGTCAGGGCATCCCGGAGCAGTTCCTTGAATTCGCGGGTGCCTGTGTGCGCGCGGCGGGCGAGCGGTCCGGCCAGAGCCAGGGCGGTGGTGGCACCGGCAGCAGAGCGCGGGGGCGTCCTTCCGCGATCAGCGTCCGCAGGATCGTGCCCCGGCACGGGTTGGCTGGGCTTCCGTATCCGCTGCCTCGGCAGTTCCCCGGCCGGGTCAGACAGACGGACTCCATTCCGTTCAAGATGATCCTGGTGGACCGCTCGGTCGCCGCGGTGCCGCTCGATCTCCAACTCCACTATCACGGCGTGCTGCTGATCCGCGATCAGGCAGTCGTCCAGGCCTTGGTCCGCACCCACCAGACATGGTGGGAGACGGGTGAGGAGCTTCCCACGGCTATGGTCCCTTCGCCCGGAGTCATGCCGGGACAGCTACGGCCCGTGCTGGAGGCTCTGCTGGCCGGTCTCACCGACGAGGCGGCCGCGACAAGGCTGGGCATGTCCAGCCGGACCTACAGCCGCCGGGTCGGCGACCTGCTCACCGCTCTCGGCACGACGAGCCGCTTCCGGGCAGGCGCGGAAGCGGCTCGTCGGGGCTGGATCTAGGGTATGCGCGGGGTGGACAGGGGCCGTTGCCATGCGTCGCCGTTACGACACGATGTCCTTACGAGAGAAACCCCGGAAGGCCAGCGCGAAGAGCACCACGGCACAGGTCACCGAGACGGCTGTGCCCTTCACCATGCCGCCCCACTCCATCTGCGGCTGGAGCGCGTCCGCCCACGCGAACTGCCAGTGCGCGGGAAGGAACTCCCGCCAGGAGCCGAGCGCCGTCACGGCGTCCAGCACATTGCCGATGATCGTCAGACCGACCGCGCCGCCGACCGCGCCCAGCGGCGCGTCGGTCTTGGTCGACAGCCAGAAAGCGAGAGCAGCGGTGACCAGTTGGGAGACAAAGATGAACGCGACGATCAGCGCGAGCCGCGGCACGGTGTCGGCGGTGGCCAGAGAGCCACCAGTCGGCAGTTCGAGCGGCCCCCAGCCGTAGGCCGCCGTGCCCGCCGCCAGCGCGACCAGCGGCAGCAGCACCATCGCCGCCGCGCTCATCGCGAGCGCCACCGCCAGTTTGCTCCAGAGCAGCCGGGTCCGCGGCACGGGCGCCGCGAGGAGATAGCGCAGTGAGGACCAGCTCGCCTCGGAGGCGACCGTGTCTCCGCAGAACAGCGCCACGGGCACCACCAGCAGAAAGCCCGCCGAGACAAAGAGACAGGTGGCGGCGAAGTTGGCGCCCGAGGCGGTCGCGGTGTCCATCAGGCTCAGCCGGTCGTCTCCCTCGCCTCCAGGAGTACCGCCGATCGCGAAGGCCACGATCAGCACAAAAGGCAGGACAGCCAGCACCGCGCCCATGGCCAGCGTCCGCCTGCGCCTCAGCTGCCGCAGCGCCTCGACCCGCAGCGGCAGAGTGTGCCGCGCCCGGTAGCCCGGGGCCGATTCGATCAGCGTGCTCATGCGGAGCCTCCTGAGATCAGGGTGAGGAACGCGTCCTCCAGGCGGCGGTGCGGTCCGACACCCGTCAGCGGCACGTCCAGCCGGACCAGTTCGGTGATCAGCGCGCTAGTGCTGACCCCGTCGAGCTGGACCAGCAGGCCGTCGTCCGTGCGGACGGCGGAGCCGATACCCGCCAGCGCGCCGATCTTCTCGACGACAGGCTCCGGCACCGGCTCGGCGGTGGTGATGAGCAAGGTGTCGCCGGAGCCGGTGATCTGGGCGACCGGACCGGCCTGGACGAGTTGGCCCCGGTGCATGACGACGAGATGTGTACAGGACTGTTCGACCTCGGAAAGGAGGTGGCTGGAGACGATGACGGTCCTGCCGCCGGCCGCGTACCGGATCATCACGTCCCGCATCTCGCGGATCTGCGGCGGGTCGAGACCATTGGTCGGTTCATCGAGAATCAGCAGATCCGGCATACCGAGCATGGCCTGTGCGATGGCCAGCCGCTGCCGCATGCCCTGGGAGTAGGTGCGTACGGCCCGTGCGAGCGCGTCACCAAGTCCGGCGATCTCCAGGGCCTCCTCGATATGGGAGTCCTCGGCGGGCCGGCCGGTCGCCTGCCAGTACAGCTCCAGATTGGCCCGACCCGACAGATGCGGCAGGAAGCCCGCTCCCTCGACGAACGAACCGACCCGGGAAAGCACCGGAGCACCCGGCCGGATGGCGTGTCCGAAGACCCGGATCTCACCCGCGTCGGGGCTGATCAGCCCCATCAGCATGCGCAGAGTGGTGGTCTTGCCGGCGCCGTTCGGACCGAGCAGACCGAGCACCTGTCCCTTCTCGACCCGGAAGGAGAGATCACGGACCGCGTAGCGGTCGGCGGACCTGGAGTAGCGCTTGGTCAGATCCGTGATCTGGAGCGGTACATCGGCGAGTGCGGGATCGGGCGCGGGTGCGACGGTGCGGCGCCGGGTGGTGAGCAGCAGCGCGGCCGCGACCAGTACGCCCACGGCCGGAAGCCCCCAGGTCCACCAGGGCAGCGCGGTGGACCCGGTGGTGAGAGCGGGCACCGTCGGTACGGTCAGGGCGCCGTCCACGGCGACGTGATAGGTGGCCGGAGCGACCGGAGAGGCATAGCCGAGGTCGGTGGCGGCGAGGACGACCCGAAGCCGGTGTCCGGCCTCCACCAGATGGTCCACGGCGGGCATCGTCAGGTCCACGGCCTTGCCCTGTCGCGCGTCCTCGACCCTTACGGGTGTGACGAGCTGCGAGGGCAGCACCTGTCGGCGGCCGTCGGGACCGACGTCGTACACCTTGCCGAAGAGCACCGCGTCGCCGCTGCTGGAGGTGACGGTCACCCGGACGGTCGGCGAGCCGGTGATCCGCAGCGGTTCGCCGAGCGGACGGGAGTCGAAGTGTGCGTTCTGGCCCGGGAAATCGACGGAGAGTCCGACGCCGAGCGACGAGAGCTGGGAGAGTCCGCCGCCGACACCCGGTACGGCGGAGATGGCGGGCGGAGCCGCACCGGCCGGGTTGGCGAAGGTCGCTGTGCCGCCGCTGAGCGGGATGCTGGTGGTGCCGCTCGCCAGGCCGGGATAGCGGTCGCTGCTCGCGCCGCGGAGCTGGGTGCGGCCGTCGGTGGAGTCAACTCCTCCAGTCCTGCTCACGCGGAACGCGGGCCCGGTGTCCGCGGCCTTGTCGTCCTTGAGGTAGCGGTCGAACCACGACGAGATCCGGCTCTGGACACGGTCCGCCTCCTGGTCTCCGCCGTCGTGGCCACCGGCCGCCCAGTCGACGCCGACAGGCGCGCCGTTGCCGCTGATCGTCTTCGCCATGGCGTCGGCCTGGCCGAGCGGGAACAGTGAGTCGGACTGGCCCTGGACGATCAGCGCGGGCACATCGATACGGTTGCCGACGGCGGCCGGGCTGCGCTGTTCCAGCAGCTCACGGGCGGCCACGTCCGGTTTCCCGGAGACGGCGACCCGCTGGTACATGGCGCACAGCCGCTTCTCGAATGTCGTGCAGCCGCCACCGGTGGAGAAGAAGATCCCGGCCCAGAGCTTCTTGAAGACGCCGTTGGGGAAGAGCGCGTCGGCGAGGTTCCAGTAGGTGATCTGCGGGGCGATCGCGTCGACCCGTTTGTCGTATCCGGCGGCGAGCAGGGAAATGGCGCCGCCGTACGAGGCGCCCGTCACGCCCACCCGGGGATCGCCCTTGCCGTCGAGCCGCACCTCGGGGCGGCCGGCCAGCCAGTCGATCATCCGGGAGACGTCCTTGACCTCGTGGTCGGGGTCGTTGAGCCCGATCTCACCGGTGGACTTCCCGAAGCCCCGCGCGGACCAGGTCAGCACCGCGTATCCGTCGCGCGCGAGCTTCTCGGCCTGGGCCCGTACATCGGCCTTGCTGCCGCCGAAGCCGTGCCCGATCAGCACGGCGGGCCTGCGCCCGCTGCCCGCGGTGAAGTACGAGGTGTCGATCCGGGCGCCCGGCATCTCCAGCACCTGGTCCTTCCGGTGGACCGCGGGTGCGCCGTCCGAGGCGACGGCGGTCCAGGTGCCGGCTCCGGCGAGCACCAGGACGGCGGCGGCGCCCGCGAGCCATCGTGTTCTCAGCCGGGACCGCCGTGGGGTTCGGATCTCCATGCTTGAACCCTAAACGGGTGGCGGGCCCGGCAACGCTGACACCAGTCGGAACTCAGGGGCCTCCTCGGGTAGTACAGGTTGGCGTCGCCGTACACCAGACGCGGTACACCGGCCGCCGTACACCAGACGCGGTACACCGGCCCGGCGAGAAGCCGGAGCACGGAGATCCGCCGGAGGAGGGCCATCGCCGAGCCGGTCAGGAGAGCGAGATCTCCGGACGGTAGAGGTCCAGCCAGACCGCGAGGTCCAAGGTGCGTTCCAGGCCGTGCCGCGATGCCGTGGTGATCTGCGGAATGTGTCGTTCCGCCACCCGCCGGAGCCGGCCCTGGTCGACCAGTCCGAAGACCGGATGAGAGGGATCGGCCAGCAGGTCCTTGGCGTGTTCCTGAAGTGCGACCGCATACTTCGGGTCCTGAGTGGAGGGATAAGGGCTCTTCACCCGGTCGTAGACCGACTTCGGCAGGAGGTCGGCGGTCGCCTCCCGCAGCAGGCTCTTCTCCCTGCCGTCGAAGGACTTCAGGGACCACGGCGCGTTGTACGCGTACTCGACGAGCCGGTGGTCGCAGTAGGGCACCCGGACCTCAAGGCCGACCGCCATGCTCGCGCGGTCCTTGCGATCGAGCAGCACCCGGACGAAACGAGTCAGGTGCAGATAGCAGATCCTGCGCATCCGGTACTCGAAGTCGCTCTCGCCACTGAGGCGTTCGATGTCCGCGACGGCCGTCTTGTAGCTGTCGTTGATGAATCCCGGCAGGTCCATGGCCATATTCACCTCTGGCCGCAGCACATCGGACTCGTCTCCGAAGTACTGGCCGGAGTGCACCAGCCACGGGAACATGTCGGCCCGTCTGGCCTCCTCGTCGAAGAACTGGAGATATCCGCCGAAGACTTCGTCGGCCGACTCGCCGGAGAGCGCGACCGTCGAGTGCTCCCGGATGGCCCTGAAGAGCAGATAGAGCGAGGCGTCCATGTCGCCGAGACCCGTGGGAAGGTCCCGGGCCCTGATCATCCGGGCCCGGATCTCCGGGTCGGCCAGCGCGTTGGAGTCGAGCACGATGTCCCGGTGCTCGGTGCCAGAGGCGCGCGCCACATCATGGACGAAGGGAGTGTCCGGAGTGGCGCGCAGATCGTCGGCGACGAAGTGCTCCGTCTGGCCGACGAAGTCGACGGCGAAACTGCGGACGGTTTCTCCGGCCCCGGCCAGTTGCCGAGCCGCCAGTGCCGTCATGGCGGAGGAGTCGAGGCCACCGGAGAGAAGCATGCAGCGCGGCACGTCGGAGACGAGCTGGCGGTGCACGATGTCTTCCAGGAGCGTGCGCACGTGCGCCACCGAGGCCGCCTGGTCGTCCGGGTGCGGCCGGGTCTCCAGAGACCAGTAGACGTGCCGGCGGGGACCGCCGCGGTCCACGGTCACCACCGTGCCGGGCTCCACCTCGTACATGCCGTCCCACACCGCGTTGCCGGGCGTCTTGACGAAGGCGAACACCTCGCGCAGCCCGTCCAGGCCGACGCGGGCGCGAGCGAGCGGATTGGCGAGGATCGCCTTGGGCTCGGAGCCGAAGAGCACTCCGTCGGAGGTCGGGTAGTAGTAGAGGGGCTTGATGCCCATCCGGTCGCGGATCATCACCAGCTTCTGATCCCTGCCGTCCCAGACGGCGAAGGCGAACATCCCGTTGAGATGTTCGGCCACGGCCTCGCCCCACTCCAGATAGCCGTGCAGGACGACCTCCGTGTCGGAGTCGGTGAGAAACCGGTGGCCGCGGCCGGTCAGCTCACGGCGCAGCTCGGTGAAGTTGTACGCCTCGCCCGAGTAGACCAGCGCGATGGTGCCCCGTGGCGTCTCGACGGTCATCGGCTGCCGGCCGCCCGGCAGGTCGATGATCGCCAGTCGCCGGTGTCCGAGGGCCGCGGAACCGTCGATCCAGGTGCCGCGGGCGTCGGGTCCTCGGCAGGCCATCGTCTCCGTCATCGCATTCAGTGTTTCGGACGCGGCGCGCAAATCACGGTCGAAGGAGATCCAGCCAGTAATGCCACACATATGTGTCCTCCTGCTTCCGATCGGAGGCCGAGGTGCAGGTCAGAGGCCATGGACGGGCAGTGCGTCCAAGCCAGGACGTCACACCGGGGCGGATCAGTTGTATCTAGCATCTATATGTCTATATTACGAGCGTGAGTCACATGACTCATCTCGGCCAACACCGCCGTAACGCCGCCGACCGAGCGTCCAGGTGATGGGACTCCATCAGCCGCGCCACCCGTGGACCGTCCGCGCCACCGCCGAGCTCGGCCGCCGGTCCGCGCTTGCCTCGAATCCGGACGAATGGCCGCATACCACCGTACGACTACGGCCCGTACGGATGCGAAAAGCCGTACGGGCCGCGACATGCCCCGCGAGGGAGCGGGAGGTTCAGTGGTTGCGCGGGAAGCCCAGGTCCACGCCGGTCGGGGCCTCCGACGGGTCCGGCCAGCGGGTGGTGATCACCTTGCCGCGGGTGTAGAAGTGCACGCCGTCGTTGCCGTAGATGTGGTGATCGCCGAAGAGCGAGTCCTTCCAGCCGCCGAAGGAGTGGTAGCCGACAGGAACCGGAATCGGCACATTCACTCCGACCATGCCGGCCTGGATCTCCAACTGGAAGCGGCGGGCGGCGCCGCCGTCGCGGGTGAAGATGGCCGTGCCGTTGCCGAACGGCGAGGCGTTGATCAGCGCGACGCCCTCTTCGTAGGTCTCCGCGCGCAGCACGCACAGCACGGGGCCGAAGATCTCGTCACGGTACGCGTCGGAGTCGGTGGAGACCTTGTCGAGGAGCGACAGGCCGATCCAGTGACCGTCCTCGAAGCCGTCGACCGTGTGGCCCGTACCGTCCAGGACGACCTCGGCGCCCTGGGCCGCCGCGCCCGTGACATAGGTGGCGACCTTGTCGCGGTGGGCCTTGGTGATCAGCGGGCCCATCTCCGAGGCCGGGTCGTTGCCGGGACCGATCTTGATCTTCTCGGCGCGCTCGCGGATCCTGGCGACCAATTCGTCGCCGATCGCGCCGACGGCCACGACCGCCGAGATCGCCATGCAGCGCTCACCGGCGGAGCCGTACGCCGCCGAGACGGCCGCGTCCGCGGCGGCGTCCAGGTCGGCGTCCGGCAGCACCAGCATGTGGTTCTTGGCGCCGCCGAGTGCCTGGACCCTCTTGCCGTTGGCGGACGCCGTCGTGTGGATGTGGCGGGCGATCGGTGTGGAGCCGACGAAGGAGACCGCCGCCACATCGGGATGCGCGAGCAGCGAGTCCACCGCGATCTTGTCGCCGTGCACGACATTCAGTACGCCGTCGGGCAGGCCCGCCTCGGCGGCCAGCTCCGCCAGCAGGTTCGCGGCCGAAGGATCCTTCTCGCTGGGCTTGAGCACAAAGGTGTTTCCGCAGGCGATCGCCAGCGGGAACATCCACATCGGGACCATCGCCGGGAAATTGAACGGCGTGATACCGGCGACGACTCCGAGCGACTGCCGGATCGCGGACACGTCCACACGGTTGGAGACCTGCGTGGACAGCTCTCCCTTGAGCTGTGTGGTGATCCCGCAGGCCAGCTCGACGATCTCCAGACCGCGCGCGACCTCACCGAGCGCGTCCGAGTGCACCTTGCCGTGCTCGGCGGTGATCAGCGCGGCGATCTCGTCGCGGTGCGCGTCGAGCAGCGCGCGATAGCGGAAGAGGATGCCGGTGCGCTGGGCGAGGGACGAGGTGCCCCAGGTGGCGTAGGCGGCCTTCGCGGCGCCGACGGCCGCGTCGACCTCCTCCGCGGAGGCCAGCGCGACCCGCGTGGTGACGGCGCCCGTCGCAGGGTCGGTGACCGGTCCCCAGTTGCCCGACGCGCCCTCGACGGTCTTGCCACCGATCCAGTGGTTGACGGTCTTCATTGCGTGCTCCTTCACAGATGGCGACGCCGGGCAGTTACGTGCCGGTCGTACTCCTCGCGGGCCTTGACCGCGGACGCGCGGCCGGCGGCCTCGGCCACGGGAACATCCCACCACGCCTGGGCCGGAGGAACGCCGGACACAGTGTCTGCTGTTTCGGTCTCCACGTAGACACATGTGGGAGCGTCCGCCGCGCGCGCTTCGGCAAGGGCTTCACGCAGGTCACGAATGGTCTTGGCGCGGATCACCCGCATGCCGAGAGAAGCCGCGTTGGCGGCCAGGTCGATGGGCAGCGGGGCCCCGGTGTACGAACCGTCGGCGGCCCGGAAGCGGTAGGCGGTGCCGAAGCGTTCCGCGCCGACCGACTCGGAGAGCCCGCCGATGGACGCGTAGCCGTGATTCTGGAGAATCACGACCTTGAGAGGCAGCCGCTCCTGGACGGCCGTGACGATCTCGGTGGGATTCATCAGATACGTACCGTCTCCGACGAGCGCCCAGACGGGCCGTCCGGGGGCCGCGAGCTGGACTCCGATGGCGGCGGGGATCTCGTAGCCCATGCAGGAGTAGCCGTACTCGACGTGGTACTGGTCCCGGGCGCGGGTCCGCCACAGCTTGTGGAGATCGCCGGGAAGCGATCCGGCGGCGTTGATGACGATGTCCTCGTCGGTGACGAGCGCGTCGAGCGCTCCGAGGAACTGCGCCTGCGTGGGACGTACGAGATCCTCGTCGTCGACCTCGTCGGCCGTGAACGCGGCTTCGACGCGGTACTCCCAGCGCTCCTTGTCTCCGGTGTACTCGGCCACGTACTCCGGTGCGACCTGGTGTCCGGCGAGACCGGCGGCCAGTCCTTCCAAGGCCGTACGGGCGTCCGCCACCAGCGGCCGGGCCGCGAGCTTGTGGGCGTCGAAGCCGGTGACGTTGAGATTGAGGAAGCGGACGGCGGGATGGGAGAAGAGCGTGGCGGACGCGGTCGAGAAATCCGACCAGCGGGTGCCGACGCCGATCACCAGATCCGCCGTCCTGGCCAGTTCGTCGGCGGTGGCGGTGCCGGTGTGTCCGATACCGCCGACATCACAGGGATGGTCGTACGGCAGCGATCCCTTTCCCGCCTGGGTGGAGGCGACAGGGATACCGGTCGCCCCGGCCAGCGCGGCCAGCGTCTCCTCGGCCGCGCTGTGGTGGACACCGCCGCCCGCGACAAGCAGAGGTCGGCGCGCGGTGCGCACCAGCCGGACGGCCTCGGCGAGCTCGTACGGATCGGGCGGCTGACGGCGGACGCGCCAGATCCGCTCGGCGAAGAACTCCTCCGGCCAGTCGTATGCCTCGGTCTGCACATCCTGAGGCAGCGCGAGCGTCACGGCCCCGGTCTCGGCCGGGTCGGTCAGCACCCGCATCGCGGCGAGAGCGGCCGGGATCAGCGCCTCGGGACGGGTGACACGGTCGAAGTACTTCGAGACGGGCCGCAGTGCGTCATTGACGGAGACATCGCCCGCGGAGGGAACTTCGAGCTGCTGGAGGACCGGCTCGGCGGGACGGGTCGCGAAGGTGTCGCCGGGGAGGAGCAGCACCGGGAGGCGGTTGATGGTGGCGAGGGCGGCGCCGGTGACGAGATTGGTGGCGCCGGGGCCGATGGAGGTGGTCACGGCATGAGCGGAGAGGCGGTTGCTCTGGCGGGCGTAGCCGACGGCGGCGTGCACCATCGCTTGTTCGTTCCGTCCCTGCAAGTACGCCATGTCCGCGCGGGATTCGACAAGGGCCTGGCCGATGCCCGCCACATTGCCATGGCCGAAGATGCCCCAGGTGGCGTTGATCAGCCGCTGTCTGCGGCCGTCCCGCTCGGTGTACTGCCGGGACAGGAAACTGATCAGCGCCTGGGCGACGGTGAGGCGGCGCGTGCTCATCGGGGGCCCTCCTCGGCTCCGTACAGCGGCAGTCGCGGGTCGACGGCCTGTCCTGGCCAAGTGTCGCGGATCCAGCCGTGGTCGGGGTGGTCGCGGATCAGCCACTCCCGGGACTCGCCGGGTCCCGCCATCACATTGAGGTAGTACATGTCCCGGCCGGGCGCGGCGATGGACGGGCCGTGCCAGCCGTCCGGGATGAGGACGGTGTCGCCGGTACGGACCTCGGCGAGGACATCCGTACCGCCGGGGCGCGACGGCGAGACCCGGTGGTAGCCGAGGCCGCCGCCGGCGATCTCGAAGTAGTAGATCTCCTCCAGCTCGGACTCGACGCCGGGACGGTGCTCGTCGTGTTTGTGCGGAGGATAGGACGACCAGTTCCCGCCGGGCGTGAGCACTTCGACCGCGATGAGCCGGTCGCAGTCGAAGACACCGGCGGCGGCGAAGTTGTTGACCTGGCGCGAGCAGCCGCCCGCGCCGCGCAGCTCGACCGGAACCTCCGGCGCGGGGCCGTAGCGAGCGGGGAGTCGTCGCTCGCACTTCGCTCCTGCCAGGGCGAAGCGGCCTCCCGCACCGGAGGCGATCTGCGCATGGGCGTCGCGCGGTAGATACGCGAAGTCCGTGACTCCGCTGAACACGCTTTCCCTGCCCAGCAGTTCGAAGAAATCGCCGTGCGTGTGCACCGTACAACCGCCGGTGAGCGGAAGCACGATCCACTCGCTGTCGCCGGTGGCCAGCGAGTGCGTGCCGCCGGGCGGGAGGTCCAGGACGCGCAGACGGCTGTGGGACCAGCCGGCCCGCCGGGGATCGATGTCGAGGGCGTACGGTCCCGCCGCGGCGCTGCCCGCGGGCACATGGCCCTCGTACGGCTCGGTCCGCTCACGCTGCTCGTCGTCAGTCGTCATGATGTGTCCGTACCCCCTACAGCAGACCCACGGCGGTATCGACGGCTTCCGCCACGTCCCCGCCGACCGGATAGAGCAGCGAGCGGCCCACCACCAGCCCCTGGACGGTGGGCAGTCGCAGCGCCGTGCGCCACTTCTCGTACGCGCCCTCCTGATCGCCTCCGATCTCGCCGCCCAGCAGGACGGCCGGGAGCGTCGAGGTCTCCAGCACCCGGGCCATATCGTCGGGGTTCTGGGTAACGGGAAGCTTCAGCCAGGTGTACGCGGAGGTACCGGCGAGTCCCGAGGCGATGGCGATCGAGCGCGTCACGGCTTCCGCACCGAGGTCGGTACGGAGCCGGCCCTCGTCGCGATGGCAGATGAACGGTTCCACGAAGACCGGGAGGCGGCGCTCGGCCATGGCGTCGATGGCGCGGGCGGCGGAGTGCAGCGTGTCCACGGAGCCCGGGTCGTCGTAGTCGATACGGAGCAGCAGCTTGCCCGCGTCGAAGCCGAGCCGGGTCAGATCCTCCGGGCGGTGGCCGGTGAAGCGGTCGTCGAGCTCGAAGGCGGCGCCGGCGAGACCACCGCGGTTCATCGAGCCGACGACGACACGGTCCTCCAGAGCGCCGAGAAGCAGCAGGTCGTCGATGATGTCGGCGGTGGCCAGCACCCCGTCCACACCCGGGCGCGACAGGGCCAGACAGAGCCGCTCCAGCAGATCGAGACGGTTGGCCATGGCGAGCCGGCGGTCGCCCACGGCGAGGGAGCCGCGGGCCGGATGATCGGCGGCTATGATCATCAGCCGTCCGCCGGAGCGCAACAAGGGCCTGCGGGCCCGGCGCGCGGCGGCCTCGGCGATGGCCTCGGGATGGCGCGTACGCAGCCGGACCAGCTCGGACACATCGACGCGGGTCATGAGGCGGCCCCGGGAGCGGTCAGGGAAGCCCGCGGCGGTCCCTGAGCCGGACCGGACGGAACGCTGGGATCCCGCGCCGGAACCGGGCCGCCGGTCAGGACCTGGACGACCTCGCTGTCGTACGGCATCGCGGAGGAACAGGCCAGCCGGCCGGCCACGATGGCGCCGGCGGCGTTGGCGTACCGCATGATCCGTCCCAGCTCCCAGCCGGCGAGCAGCCCGTGGCAGAGGGAGCCGCCGAACGCGTCTCCCGCGCCGAGGCCGTTGACGACGTCGACCGGCACGGGTGGCACTTCGGCCCGGCTGCCGTCGCGATGGACGGCGAGCACGCCCTTGGGACCCTGTTTGACGACGGCCAGCTCGACTCCCGCGGCGAGCAGCGCCCGCGCGGCCGCGTGCGGCTCACGCTCCCCGACGGCCACCTCGCACTCGTCGAGATTGCCGACGGCGACGGTGGCCTGGCGCAGTGCCCGCGCGTACCACTCTTGCGGACCGGCGCCGCCGGCCGGAGGTACGCGGGCCCCGTCCACGGGAGCGGAGGCGGAGGCCGGCCAGAACATCGGACGCCAGTCGAGATCGAAGACGGTGATTCCGGAGCGGCCGCGCGCCTCCAGCGCCGCCAGTGTCGCCGAGCGGCTGGGCTCCGCGCACAGGCCCGTACCGGTCATCCAGAAGATCCGCGCCGACCGGATCGCGTCCAGATCGAGCTCGTCCGTGTGGATCTCCAGATCCGGGGCCTTGGGCTGCCGGTAGAAGTAGAGCGGGAAGTCGTCCGGAGGAAAGATCTCGCAGAAGGTGACCGGTGTCGGACAGTCGTCGACCGCCGTCACCCAGCGGTCGTCGACCTCGAACTCCCGCAGCGCCTGATGGAGATAGTCGCCGAAGGCGTCCCGGCCGGTGCGGGTGATGACCGCGGCGCGGCGGCCCAGCCGGGCCGTCGCGACCGCGACATTCGTCGCGGAGCCGCCGAGGAACTTCCCGAAGGTGTCCACCTGCGCCAGCGGAACCCCGCTCTTCAGCGGATAGAGATCCACCCCGATCCGGCCCATGGTGATCACGTCGTACGGCTCGGGCATACGTGTCCCTTCGGTTCGGTGGCCATCCCAGGTCTAGCCCCGCCGCAGTAACCCTGTCAACGTTTTGTCCTGACATTCGGACCAAGTCTTGACACTCTTTCCGAGCGGCCGGAAAGCTGACGAACATGACCTCCTCTGTGCCCGCACTCCACCGCATCCGGGTCGGATCGGCCCCTGATTCCTGGGGCGTGTGGTTTCCCGACGACCCTCTGCAGGTCCCGTGGCAGCGCTTCCTCGACGAGGTCGCCGAGGCCGGCTACGAGTGGATCGAGCTCGGTCCTTACGGCTATCTCCCGACCGATCCCGGCCGGCTGGGCGAGGAGACCGCGCGGCGCGGGCTCAAGGTCTCGGCCGGCACCGTCTTCACCGGGCTCCATCACGGGCCCGCCGTCTGGGAGAAGACCTGGGCGCATGTCGCGGACATCGCCGCGCTCACCCGGGCGACGGGCGCCGACCATCTGGTGGTCATCCCCTCCTTCTGGCGCGACGACAAGACCGGCGAGGTCCTGGAGGACCGGAGCCTCACCCCGGAGCAGTGGCGCGATCTGACCGTCCAGACCGAGCGGCTGGCGCGGGAGGTCCGGGACCGCTACGGGCTGCGGATCGTCGTCCATCCGCATGCCGACACCCATATCGACAGCGAGGAGAACGTCAGCCGCTTCCTCGACGCCACCGATCCCTCGCTGGTCTCGCTCTGTCTGGACACCGGGCATTACGCGTACTGCGGCGGCGACAGCGTCAAGCTGATCGAGACCTATGGCGAACGGATCGGCTATCTCCATCTCAAGCAGGTGGATCCGGAGATCCTCGCCGAGGTCGTCGCGGACGAGGTGCCGTTCGGGCCGGCCGTCGGTCGCGGAGTGATGTGCGAGCCGCCGGCGGGCATCCCCGCGCTGGAGCCGGTGCTCGCGGCGGCGCAGCGGCTGGACGTCGATCTCTTCGCCATCGTCGAGCAGGACATGTATCCCTGTCCGCCCGACAAGCCGTACCCGATCGCCGCCCGCACCCGCCGCTTTCTGCGGAGCTGTGGCGCCTGACCCGGAGGACATGGGGCCGGAGGACATCGGGCCGGAGGACATCGGGCCGGAGGACATCGGGCCGGACGTCGGCTCTGATGTCGGCTCGCGCGTCGGCTCGTGCGTCGAGCGGGCCGGCGGTTTTCCTGGATCAGGATGATCCTGGCCCGCTCAACGTCGAACATCCGGGCTATCGGCGTACCCATTGGTCAATAGGTGAAGTGTCTCGCATGTGTCACAAGAGTCCCTCTACCGTCACGCATATCTCCATTACGCGGGTCTTCCGTCACGGGGAGGCGACAAGGTTGATCTCCCCATCACTCTCCGTCGCCCAAGGGGCACAGGCTGGTGATCACCAGCGCTTCGCCACAGCTCCCTCGACGGCCCACAGGCCGCCCCTGCGGCGGGTGCGGGGAGGTGCAATTCATGACGGACAAAAAGCTCTGGTCCTACAAGGAGATCGCAGCGCACATCCGCGTGCAGCCGGACACCGTCCGCTCGTATCGCAAGCACGGGCTGCTCCCACCGCCCGACCATGTGGAGAACGGCAAGCCCTACTGGTACGCGGACACCGTCCGCGCCTGGGTCGCCAAGCGCCCCGGCAACAGAGGCAGCCGAGGCTGACCCCCCGGCGATGACCGGGAGTTGACCGTGGGACCGGGCGCGAGGCCCCGTACCGATCGAGCCGATCATGTACGGGGCCTCCACCCTGCTCCTCTGCCCGGCTCCTCCGCGTGGCGGCCGGCGGCCGGCACGGCATGCCGGACCATCCGCTCCGGGCGCGCTCAGACGCCCGCCCTGTCCCCTCCCGCGACCTCTCCGGCCTCGGCCGTCTCGGTCGTCTCGGTCTCCTTGACGCCGGAGAAGCCGGAGACGCCGGACCGCTCCCGCGCGGCCGGTGCCGCGCCGTTCCCGGTGGCACCGGTGGCATCGGTGACCGGCTCCGGCTCGCCTTCGCTCAGACCGAACCGGTCATGGAAGCGTCGCAGCGGACCCGGCGCCCACCATGTCGCCCTTCCCGTCAGCTTCATCACCGCGGGAACCAGCAGACCGCGCACCACCATCGCGTCCATCAGAACGGCGAGCGCGATACCGAGGCCCAGCATCTTGGTGTTGGTCACCCGCGAGGTGCCGATGCCCACCATGACCACGGCGAGGATCACCGCGGCCGCGGTGATCAGACCTCCGGTACGCCGCAACCCGAAGGCCACCGCCCGCTCATGGTCACCACCGCGGTCGTACTCCTCCTTGATCCGGGAGAGCAGAAAGACGCCGTAGTCCATGGAGAGCCCGAAGGCCACGCAGAACATCAGGACCGGCAGGGTCGTCTCGATGTCGCCCGTGGAAGTGAAGCCGAGCAGTCCGGAGAGATTGCCGTCCTGGAAGACCCAGACCACCGCTCCGAACATCGCGGTGAGACTCAGGGCGTTGAGCACGACCGCCTGGATCGGTATCAGCACGCTGCCGGTGAGCAGAAACACCAGCAGCAGTGTCACCACCACGATGATGCCCGCCGCCCAGGGCAGCCGGTCGGCTATCGCGTCCTTGGAGTCGACCAGCACGGCGGCGGGCCCGGTCACCGAGGCACTGAACTCGGCGGATTCCGCGCGGACTTCGCGAATCTCCCGGACCAGCCGCTGCGCGTCCTCCCCCACCGCCTCGCCCCGAGGCAGCACGGTGAAGTACGCGTCCTCGCCGGAGGTGCCGGAGCTGACAGGACCGTCGACCCTCATCACCCCCGGGAGATCGGCGATCCGGCCGCGGTAGTCGGCGTACTCCGCCGCTGAGACGGTGCCTTCCGTGAACACCTGAAGACCGCCGCTGGGGCCTCCTGGGAAGCCGTCCCGTATCTCCTGCTGCACCACCCGGGATTCGGCGCTCGACGGGAGCTGGTGATAGTCCGCCGTGCCGAACTTGACTCCCAGGAACGGAAGTCCGAGCAGCACCAGCCCCGCCGTCGTGGCGAACGCGAAGACCGGGGCCCGGCGCATCACCAGCGCCGCCGCCCGGCCCCAGCCGGCGCCCTCCGCCGAGGACTCTCCGGCGGCGCCGGCCACCGCTCCCTCGGTCGCTCCGGCCTTCCGCCGGGCCCGCCGCGAGGACCGCCACAGCCGCCTGAGATCCAGGGCATTGACCCGGTGGCCCAGCAGCATCAGCGCGGCCGGCAGCAGGATCAGCGCGGCAGCCGCGGCCAGCAGCACCACCGCGATGCCCGCGTAGGCGAAGGAGCGCAGGAAATACTGCGGGAAGACAAGCATGGCGGCCAGCGACACCGCCACGGTCAGCGCGGAGAACAGCACCGTCCGGCCGGCGGTCCGCAGCGTGATCCCGACCGCCTCCCGCACCTCGGCCCCTCCAGCCAGCTCCTCGCGGAATCTGCGCACGATGAACAGGGCGTAGTCCACGGCGAGTCCGAGCCCGAGCGCCGTGGTGAGGTTCTGTGCGAAGACCGAGACATCGGTGAGCTCGGTGATCCCGCGCAGCACCGCGTCGGTCCCGAGGATCGCCACGATCCCGAGACCCAGCGGCAACAGCGCGGCGACCGCGCTTCCGAACACCATCACCAGCAGCACCAGCGTCACCGGCAGCGCGATCAGCTCGGCTCGCACCAGATCCTCCTGGATGATGCTCTGCATCTCGTGCTGCACGGCGACAGGTCCGCCGACCGAGACCCGCAACGGCCCGCGCGCTCCCCGGAATTCGGGCGCTATCCGGTCCAGGACCGCCGCGGCGGTCTTCTCGTCTCCCTCGATCCTCGCGGCGATCAGCGCCTGATGGCCGTCCTCGGCGCGCAGCGCGGCCGATCCCGTCTGCCAGTAGGACCCGACCCCGGTGATCCCCCGCTCGGCCGCGAGCCGGCCGGTGAGGCGCTTGGCCTCGGCGGCCACGGCGGGATCGTCCACGCTCCGCCGCCCGCTGTCGACGAGCAGCAGCAGATTCGGCTGGGAGGCCGGGAACTCCCGCTCCAGCGCCTTGGTCGCATACGTCGACTCGGCGTCCGGGTCCTGCCAGCCGCCGCTGCCCATACGGTCCCCGACCCCGCTCCCGGCGACCACCGCCAGCGCCGTGATCACCAGCGCCACCAGCAGCGAGAGCCTCGGACGCGCGGTGACGAACCGCGTCCAGCCTCCCTGGCGCCGGTCAGTGTTGACTTCGGACATGGTGCGGTGTCCCCTTCACCGTGACCCGTGGCACGGGTCAGCCATTGCCATAGACTGGCAAACACGAGTCATCACTCGCATTAGCCAAGAATGCGAGCGACCACTCGCGTTTGTCAACCGAGCCAGAAAGCCGGGGATTGACATGCCGGAGGCGAAGAGCGACAGCGATGAGGTCGCGACGGGCGGCGTCCCGGACGACGCGGCCCCTGAGACGGTCACGGCCCGGACAGTCACAGCCCGGACAGTCACAGCCCAGACGGCCACGACCCGGACAGTCACAGCCCAGACGGCCACAGCTCCGCCCGCGCCCCCGGACGACGCCGCTCCGGAGACGGCCGCCGGAAAAGGAAAGCCGCGCCGCCGTCAGGCCCGCGGCGAGCGCCGCATCAGTCAGCTTCTCGACGCCGCGGCCCGCGTCTTCTGCACCACCGGCTACACCGCGGCGAGCACCAACTCCATCGCCCGGGAGGCCGGCGTCTCCCCCGGCACGCTGTATCAGTTCTTCCCGAACAAGGAGGCCATCGCCGTCGAGCTGGGCGACCAGCTCCTGCGGCGCTGGCGCGAGACCTACGGCCAGGCGTTCCTGCCCGCCCATCTCGATCTGCCGCTGGACCGGCTGCTGGACGCCGTCCTCGATCCGCTGATCCGGTTCAACTGCGAGAATCCGGCCTTCGCCGTCCTGATGCACGGCCCCGAGGTCCCCGGCCAGGTCGCCCAGGAGCACGAGGCGCTGCACTCCTCCATGCTCACCCGGGTCGAGGGAATCCTCGGCAGCTACCTCCCCGCCGCCTCGGAGGCCGATCTCACCAGGATCGCGAGCACGGCCTTCGCCGTGTACAAGGCGGGCCTGACGCTGATCCTCGCCCGGGAGGGCGCCGAGCAGGCCGCGTACATCGCCGAGCTGAAGGCCGTCCTCTTCCGGTATCTCGCCCCGTTCGCCGGAGACGCCGTGTGCGACGCCGGGACCGCCGCCACCGGGAGCCCGCCGCACTGAGGCGAGACCCATGGCCACTGAGGCGAGACCCATGGCATCACGCCATACCCCCTAGGGGTACAGTTTCCAGGTGGTGGGAGCCGCGCCATCTCCGCGACCCCCTGGCACACCGTGGATTCCCACGCCGAAGCACTCGAAGAGGAGAACGCCATGACCACCCAGACCCAGGCCCAGTCGACCGAGTCCACCGAGGTCACCGCCGTCTACCAGGTCACCGGCATGACATGCGGACACTGCGAGGGCGCCGTGGCCGGTGAGATCTCCGGGATCGCGGGCGTCACCTCCGTACAGGCCGTCGCCGCCACAGGACAGGTGACCGTCATGTCCCAGGCGCCGCTGGACGAGGAGGCCGTACGCGCCGCCGTCGACGAGGCCGGTTACGAGCTGACCGGACAGGCCTGAAAGAGTCGGACAGAGGCTCGAAAGAGCCCCTGCGACCTGGCCCTTCGGGACCGGAGAACCGGCCCGTCGCCATGGTTACCAATTCTTTGCGTCAGTGCTCCTTCACATGAGCCACAGGACCTTCACAAAGAGATCTAGATCACATAGATTTAGGGGTAACCATCCGGGCAGCTCGCGTGTCTAAGAGGACGATGCCAGAGAACGTCTTGGGGGACGTTCATGGGATGTCTTGGGGGACATCCCAGGCAAGCGATTGGCCGGGGCGCGTGCACCGGGGAGCTTTGAGCGGCCCTCCCGTACGTACCCCGGTCAGACCGCACGCGAGAAGCTTCTGCTGGTTACGGCAGATGCCCGCCCAGGCGCCCGGCCGGATCCCGTGGGGGGAATCCGCTCCGGGGATACGGAAAGCGCCCCGTTCGTCGACCCGTGGGGGGATCGGCGGCGGGGCGCTTTTCGCTCTGTACGGCGGAGTGCGCGAGAGTCAGCGGGACTCGACCGGGACGAAGTCGCGCAGGACCTCGCCGGTGTAGATCTGGCGCGGACGGCCGATGCGGGAGCCGGGCTCCTTGATCATCTCGTGCCACTGGGCGATCCAGCCGGGAAGCCGGCCGAGCGCGAACAGCACGGTGAACATCTCCGTCGGGAAGCCCATGGCCCGGTAGATCAGACCGGTGTAGAAGTCCACGTTCGGGTAGAGCTTGCGCTCGACGAAGTAGTCGTCGGCCAGCGCGTGCTCTTCGAGCTTCAGCGCGATGTCGAGCAGCTCGTCGGACTTGCCGAGCGCCGAGAGGACGTCGTGCGCCGCCGCCTTGATGATCTTCGCCCGCGGGTCGAAGTTCTTGTAGACGCGGTGCCCGAAGCCCATGAGCTTCACGCCGTCTTCCTTGTTCTTCACCTTGCGGATGAAGGTGTCGACATCGCCGCCGGAGGCCTGGATGCCTTCCAGCATCTCCAGCACCGACTGGTTGGCGCCGCCGTGCAGCGGGCCCCACAGCGCGCTGATGCCGGCGGAGATCGAGGCGAACATGTTGGCCTGCGAGGAACCGACCAGCCGCACGGTGGAGGTCGAGCAGTTCTGCTCGTGGTCCGCGTGCAGGATCAGCAGCTTGTCGAGCGCGGAGACCACGACCGGGTCCGGCTCGTACTCCTGCGCCGGGACCGAGAAGGTCATCCGCAGGAAGTTCTCGACGTACCCGAGGTCGTTGCGCGGGTAGACGAAGGGGTGGCCGATCGACTTCTTGTAGGCGTACGCCGCGATCGTCGGCAGCTTGGCGAGCAGCCGGATCGTGGAGAGGTGACGCTGCTGCTCGTCGAACGGGTTGTGGCTGTCCTGGTAGAACGTCGACAGCGCGCTGACCACGGAGGACAGCATCGCCATCGGGTGGGCGTCGCGCGGGAAGCCGTCGTAGAACCGCTTGACGTCCTCGTGCAGCAGCGTGTGCTGAGTGATCTCGTTCTTGAACGAGGCGAGCTCGTCGACCGTCGGCAGCTCGCCGTTGATCAGCAGGTACGCCACCTCGACAAAGCTGGACCGCTCGGCAAGCTGCTCGATCGGATAGCCGCGGTAGCGCAGGATGCCCTGCTCGCCGTCGAGGTAGGTGATCGCGGACTTGTACGCGGCGGTATTGCCGTAGCCGCTGTCCAGGGTTACCAGACCGGTCTGGGAACGGAGCTTCCCGATGTCGAAGCCCATATCGCCGACGGTGCTGTCGATCACCGGGTAGGTGTACTCGCCGTCGCCGTACCGCAGTACTACCGCGTTGTCGCGTTTCTCGCTCACGTCATCCCTCACCGACGTAGTGCCTCTTCTTCGAGGTGCCCTGACTGTCTCTACCATCCCCCATTTGGCTCAGGAGAGTGCACTCGGGGTCGGCCATTAGACCTATCGGCGGCACTCAGTGCCGCCAACCTGCTCATCCTGCCCCCTTCGCCCCGGTTCCGAAAGTCCCCGGTGACGATTCACACTCAGCCTCCACCCGCCAGCCGGTGGTCCACCGCGGTGAATCTCCGGCCCGCGGAAACAGTGCGCACCGCCTGTCCTATGGCCCTTCGGGAGCCGACCAGCACCACCAGTTTCTTGGCGCGCGTGACCGCCGTGTACAGCAGATTCCGCTGGAGCATCATCCAGGCGCCGGTGGTGACCGGAATGACCACGGCCGGATACTCGCTGCCCTGGGAGCGGTGGATCGTCACGGCGTACGCGTGCGCCAGCTCGTCCAGTTCGTCGAAGTCGTACGGCACCTCCTCGTCCTCGTCCGTCAGCACCGTCAGCCGCTGGTCCTCCAGGTTGAGCGAGGTCACCACTCCGACCGTGCCGTTGAAGACGCCGTTCTCTCCCTTCTCGTAGTTGTTGCGGATCTGGGTGACCTTGTCCCCGACGCGGAAGACCCTGCCGCCGAGGCGTTTCTCCGGAAGCTCCGGCCTGGCCGGTGTGATGGCCTGCTGGAGCAGGCTGTTCAGCGCGCCCGCGCCGGCCGGGCCGCGATGCATGGGCGCGAGGACCTGTACGTCCCGGCGAGGATCGAGACCGAATCTGGCGGGAATCCGACGGGCCGCGACATCGACCGTGAGCCGTCCGGCGTCCTCCGTCTCCTCCTCGACGAAGAGGAAGAAGTCGCTGAGGCCCTGGGTGATGGGCTGCACTCCGGAGTTGATGCGGTGCGCGTTGGTGACCACGCCCGACTGCTGGGCCTGCCGGAAAATACGCGTGAGCCGCACGCGCGGCACCGGACCGCCCTCGGCGAGAAGATCACGCAGCACCTCTCCCGCGCCGACCGAGGGAAGCTGGTCCACATCTCCGACCAGCAGCAGATGGGCGCCCGGCGCGACCGCCTTGACCAGCTTGTTCGCCAGCAGCAGATCCAGCATCGACGCCTCGTCGACCACCACCAGATCCGCGTCCAGCGGCCGGTCCCGGTCGTATGCCGCGTCACCGCCCGGCCTGAGCTCCAGCAGCCGGTGCACGGTGGACGCCTCGGCGCCGGTCAGCTCGGCGAGCCGCTTGGCCGCCCGGCCGGTCGGAGCGGCCAGCACCACCTTGGCCTTCTTGGCCCGGGCCAGCTCGACGATCGAGCGGACCGTGAAGGACTTTCCACAGCCGGGGCCGCCGGTCAGCACGGCCACCTTCTCGGTGAGCGCGAGCCGTACCGCCTGCTGCTGCTCCGGCGCCAGCTCGGCGCCCGTACGGCCGGCCAGCCAGCTCAGCGCCTTGTCCCAGGCCACGTCCCGGAAGGCGGGCATCCGGTCCTCGCCGGTGCGCAGCAGCCGCAGCACCTGGGCGGAGAGCGACAGCTCGGCGCGATGGAAAGGAACCAGATAGACAGCGGTGACCAGTTCGCCGCCGTCCGGACCCGGCACCTTTTCCCGTACGACTCCTTCGTCCTCCGTGGCCAGTTCGGAGAGGCACTCGATGACCAGCCCCGTGTCGACCTGGAGCAGCTTCACGGCGTCCGCGATGAGCTGCTCCTCCGGCAGGAAGCAATGTCCCTGGTCGGTGGATTGCGACAAGGCGTACTGGAGGCCGGCCTTGACCCGCTCCGGACTGTCGTGCGGGATGCCGACGGCCTGGGCGATCCGGTCGGCGGTGAGAAAGCCGATGCCCCAGACATCGGCGGCCAGCCGGTACGGCTCGTTCTTGACGACCGAGATCGAGGCGTCTCCGTACTTCTTGTAGATACGGACGGCGATGGAGGTGGAGACACCGACGCCCTGGAGGAAGATCATGACCTCCTTGATCGCCTTCTGCTCCTCCCAGGCGGCGGCGATCAGCTTGGTGCGCTTGGGACCGAGACCCGGGACCTCGACGAGTCTGGCGGGCTCCCGCTCGATGATGTCGAGAGTGTCGAGGCCGAAGTGTTCGACGATGCGGTCCGCGATTCTGGGACCGATGCCCTTGATCAGACCGGAGCCGAGATAGCGGCGGATGCCCTGGATCGTGGCCGGCAGGACCGTGGTGTAGTTCTCCACCGTGAACTGCTTGCCGTACTGCGGGTGCGAGGCCCAGCGTCCCTCCATGCGCAGCGACTCGCCCGGCTGCGCGCCGAGCAGCGAGCCCACCACGGTGAGGAGATCGCCGCCGCCGCCGGTGTCGACCCGGGCGACCGTGTAGCCGTTCTCCTCATTGGCGTACGTGATCCGCTCAAGGACACCTTCGAGCACTGCGGGATTGGACATGATCCGACGCTACCGCCGGGCTCCGACATCGCCGCCGCCGGTGGACGGCATGCGGCCACGGGTCCGTCGAGGACCTCTCCGTGCGGCGGGCTTCTGGACGGGCCGGACATCGCGTGCCGAGAGCGGCCCAGGGGCCCGGTCCTCGGACCGGGCCCCACGCGCTCCCCCCTCTGGCAGGACCTTCCCATCCCCCCGGATCCCCACCCGAAAGCCCTGATGACCTATACGACTCGCGTCACCACGGAAGGGTTGCACGGCTTCGCCGAGTTGTTTCCGGCGTCCCGGCCGGTCGCGCTCGGGCCGCTCGCCGGTGTCTACAGCGCGTGCCTCGCGTACCGTTCCGCCACCTCCGCGAGCAGTTCAACGCCGTCCCTCGTCCACAGCTCGTCATTGAACAACTCCACCTCGACCGGCCCCGCGTAGCCCGCCGCGTCCACGCGCTCCCGCCAGGCACGCAGGTCGATCGCGCCGTCGCCGGGCAGGCCGCGGCCGTTGAGCACACCGGCCGGGAGCGGCGTCGTCCAGTCGGCGAGCTGGAAGGCGAAGATCCGGCCGGCCGCTCGCGCGACGGCGGCGGGCGCGCGGTCGTCCCACCAGACGTGATAGGTGTCGACGACCACGCCGACCCGCTCGGCGGGAAAGCGCTCCGCCAGGTCGAGTGCCTGGTCGAGAGTGGAGACGACGCAGCGGTCGGCCGCGTACATCGGATGCAGCGGCTCGATCGCCAGCCGGACGCCGCGCTCGCCCGCGTACGGCGCGAGTTCGGCCAGCGCGTCCGCGACGCGTTCGCGAGCGGCGGCCAGATCCCGGCTGCCGGTCGGCAGTCCGCCGGACACCAGGACCAGGGTGTCCGTGCCCAGTGCCACCGCCTCGTCGATCGCGAGACGGTTGTCGGCCAGCGCGGCGGCCCGCCGGTGCGGGTCGGTGGCGGTGAGAAAGCCGCCGCGGCAGAGCGTGGTGACCGCGAGTCCGGCGTCGCGTACGAGCCGGGCCGCCGCCTCGACTCCGTACTCCTGGACGGGTTCGCGCCACAGGCCCACACCGGGCACTCCGAGCCGTACGCACGCCTCGGTCAGTTCCGGCAGCGTGAGTTGACGGACCGTCATCTGATTGACGCTGAAGCGGCTCAGATCCGTCATCGGCCGACTCCGTGGACCGTGAGCAGGGACGCCATCCGGGCCTCGGCCAGCGCCGGGTCGGGAAACAGGCCGAGTCCGTCGGCCAGTTCGTACGCCCGCGCGAGATGCGGCAGCGAGCGCGCCGACTGAAGGCCGCCGACCATCGTGAAGTGGTCCTGGTGGCCGGACAGCCAGGCGAGGAACACCACGCCCGTCTTGTAGAAGCGGGTGGGCGCGCGGAAGAGATGGCGGGACAGCTCGACGGTCGGGTCGAGCAGCTCGCGGAAGCCCTTCACATCACCGGTGTCCAGGACGCGTACGGCGCGCGCCGCCAGCGGCCCCAGCGGATCGAAGACGCCGAGGAGCGCGTGGCTGAAGCCCTGTTCGTCGCCGGCGATCAGCTCCGGATAGTTGAAGTCGTCACCCGTGTAGCAGCGCACACCGTCCGGCAGCCGGCGGCGCAGCTCGACCTCGCGCCGGGCGTCCAGCAGCGAGACCTTGATCCCGTCGATCTTGTCCGGATACGCGGAGAGGACCTGGAGAAAGGTCTCGGTGGCCGCGTCGAGGTCCGTGCTGCCCCAGTAGCCGTCCAGCGCGGGATCGAACATCGGGCCGAGCCAGTGCAGTACGACCGGTTCGGCGGCCTGTCGCAGCAGCTCGGAGTAGACGCCGAGATAGTCGTCAGGAGTCGTCGCGGCGGCGGCGAGAGCGCGGGAGGCCATCAGGACCGCTCCCGAGCCGGTCTCCTCGACAAACGCGAGCTGCTCCTCGTACGCCGCGCGGACCTCGGCCAGGGAGTGTGCGCCCGGCGGAAGCTGGTCGGTGCCGGCGCCGCAGACGATCCGGCCGCCGACCGCCCTGGCCTCGGCGGCCGAGCGGCGGATCAGCTCGGCCGCGGCCGTCCAGTCCAGGCCCATGCCGCGCTGCGCGGTGTCCATGGCCTCGGCGACACCGAGGCCGTGCGACCAGAGGTGGCGCCGGAAGGCGAGAGTGGCGTCCCAGTCGACGGCGGCGGGCCCGTCCGGCCCGGTGTCGGCGGCCGGATCGGCCACCACATGGGCCGCGGCGAACACCGTACGGGAGGCCGGAGGCGGCCCGCCCGGGTCGCGGCGGGCGGGCGCCGGGCGCGGCGTGTACGGGTGTGTTCCGCCGCCGGAGGAAGGAAGCCGGAGCGTCACAGCGTCAGCTCCGGTACGTCGAGGCGGCGGCCCTCCGCCGAGGCCCGCAGGCCCAGTTCGGCGAGCTGCACACCGCGCGCGCCCGCGAGCAGATCCCAGTGGTACGGCTCGCCGAGCGCGACATGGCGCAGGAACAGCTCCCACTGCGCCTTGAAGCCATTGTCGAACTCGGCGTTGTCCGGTACCTCCTGCCACTGCTCGCGGAACGGCTCGGTCACCGGCAGGTCCGGATTCCAGACCGGCCTGGGAGTGGCGCCGCGATGCTGGACCCGGCAGCGGCGCAGTCCGGCGACGGCCGATCCATGGGTGCCGTCGACCTGGAATTCGACGAGTTCGTCGCGGTTGACCCGCACCGTCCAGGAGGAGTTGATCTGGGCGACGGCCCCGCCGTCCAGTTCGAAGATGCCGTACGCGGCGTCGTCCGCGGTGGCCGCGTACGGCTTGCCGTGCTCGTCCCAGCGCCGCGGGACATGCGTGGTGATGTGCGCCTGGACGCTGGTGACCCGCCCGAACAGCTCGTGCAGGACGTACTCCCAGTGCGGGAACATGTCGACCGTGATGCCGCCGCCGTCCTCGGCGCGGTAGTTCCAGGACGGGCGCTGCGGCTCCTGCCAGTCGCCCTCGAAGACCCAGTATCCGAACTCTCCCCGGACGGAGAGGATCTCGCCGAAGAAGCCGCCTTCGACGAGGCGCTTCAGCTTGAGCAGACCCGGCAGGAAGATCTTGTCCTGGACGACGCCGTGTCTGATCCCGGCGCTGTCGGCGAGGCGCGCGAGATCGAGGGCGCCGGCGAGGTCGGTCGAGGTCGGCTTCTCCGTGTAGACGTGTTTCCCGGCGGCGATGGCCTTCCGGACGGCTTCGACGCGGGCGGAGGTGACCTGGGCGTCGAAATAGATGTCGACGGTGCCGTCCGCCAGGACGGCGTCCAGGTCGGTGGACCACTCGGTGAGGCCGTGCCGCTCGGCGATCCCCCGGAGCGCGGGCTCGCGGCGGCCGACGAGGACGGGCTCGGGCCAGAGCACCTCACCGCCGCCGAGATCCAGCCCGCCCTGCTCGCGGATCGCGAGGACGGAGCGCAGCAGATGCTGCCGGTATCCCATCCGCCCCGTGACGCCGTTCATGGCGATCCGCACTGTCCTGCGTGTCACGAAGTTCCCTCCATACGGACCTAGCAAGCGCTTTCTATGGGGTATGAAGCTAGCCTGCGACGGCGGCCCGGACAAGAGCCGGTCCCCGGCCTCCGTCGCGGACCGCCCGCGCAGAAACCTCGTACTCCTCGGAGGAAACCGATGACAGTCACCCTGGCGGATGTGGCGGCCCGCGCCCGGGTGTCGCCCGCCACCGTCTCCCGTGTGCTGAACGGCAACTATCCGGTCGCCGCGGCCACCAGGGAGCGGGTGCTGCGGGCGGTGGACGAGCTGGACTACGTACTGAACGGGACGGCCAGCTCGCTCGCCGCCGCCACCTCCGACCTGGTCGGCATCCTGGTCAACGACATCGCGGACCCGTTCTTCGGGATCATGGCCGGAGCGGCGCAGACCGAGATCGGCGGACAGGAAGGCACCGGCCGGGCGGGCGGCGAGAAGCTCGCCGTCGTCTGCAACACGGGCGGCTCGCCCGAGCGCGAACTGACCTATCTCACTCTGCTCCAGCGCCAGCGGGCGGCGGCGGTCGTCCTGACCGGCGGAGCGCTCGAAGACCCGGACCATATCGCCGCGATGGCCGGCAAGCTGGCGAAGCTCGCGGACGCGGGGACGCGCGTGGTGCTGTGCGGACGTCCTCCGCTGCCGGGCAGCGAGGCGATCGTGGCGGCGCTGGCCTTCGACAACCGCGGCGGCGGACGGCGGCTGACGGAGCATCTGCTCGCGCTCGGCCACCGCAGGATCGGCTATGTCGCGGGTCCGCTGGAGCGGACGACGACCCGGCACCGGCTTGAGGGACACCGGGCCGCGCTGGAGGCGGCGGAGGCGGCCGAGGGACAGGAACGGCTGACCGTGCACGGTCCGTACACCCGGCGCTCCGGTTACGAGGCGACGCTGGAGCTGCTGCGCCGCGCTCCGGATCTGACGGCCGTCGTCGCCGCCAATGACACGGTGGCGCTCGGCGCGTGCGCGGCGGTGCGCGACCATGGCCTGCGCATACCGCAGGACATCTCGGTGGCCGGCTTCGACGATCTGCCGTTCTCGGTGGACGCGGTGCCCGCGCTGACGACCGTACGGCTGCCGCTGTACGAGGCGGGCGCGCGGGCCGGCCGGCTGGCGATGGGCACCGAGACGCCGCCACCGGGCGGCATCGCCACGATCGCGGCGGAGCTGATGGCGCGGGCCTCGACGGCGCCGCCGCGGGCCGCCTGAGCCGGTCGGCAGATCCCGGCTGATCGCGCGGCCGGAGCGCCCGCTCGGCGCGGACGCGGATTTCGTGTGTGCGGCGGGGTAGCGGGAACTGGTGTCATGGACTCTCGGCGGAGCGCCCGGCCGGCCAGGACCGGCTGCTCTCCCTCAGGAAGGAACAGCAACGTGAAGTTCGCCTTCTCCACCCTCGGAGTGCCGGGCATGCCCGTCTCCGAGGTCGTCACGCTCGCCTCCGCGACCGGCTTCCAGGGAGTGGAGCTGCGCGCTCATCCGGAGGAACCCGTCCATCCCGGTATCGGCGTGGCCGAACGGGCCTCGGTGGTCGACGACTTCAAGCGCGCCGGTATCGAGATCCTGGCGGTCGCCGGATACGCGCGAGTGGCGGACGCGGACGCCGACGAGGAGGAGCTGCGCCAGGAACTGGACGGACTCCTCTGGCTGGCCAGGGATCTGGGCGCGCCGTACATCCGCGTCTTTCCCGGCGGCGGCGACCAGGAGCGGGCGGACGCCGACGCGACGGCGGCGCGGCGGCTGGGCGCCGCGGCGGAGCTCGCGTCGGACTTCGGCGTGCGGATCCTGCTGGAGACCCATGACTCGCACCGCACGGGCACGGACGCGGCCCGGGTGCTGGGGCCGGTGGGCCATCCGCGGGTGGGCGCGGTGTGGGACGTGATGCACACCTGGCTGGGCGGCGAGGACCCGGTCACGAGTCATGCGGTACTCGCTCCGCACCTCGGCTATGTCCAGGTGAAGGACATCGCCTCGGCGGACGACACGACGCCGCTGGCCCTGGGAGCGGGAGTACTGCCGCTGGGCGAGTGTCTGGCGCTGCTCGACGACGACATCTGGGTGTGCTGGGAGTACGAGAAGCGCTGGTATCCGGCGGCCGACGAACTGCCGGGACTGCTGGAGGCCGGGCGTGGCTATCTGGAGGGACTGACCGCGCGGAACCGGTGAGGAGCGCGCGCGTCAGGCGCCTGCCTCACCGGTCGCGCCGCTGTCGCGAGCCCGTCGTCACGCGCCGGTGGTCGAACCGGGTCTTACGATCATCAGGACGGTGACCGTGGCCCACAGGATGTTGAAGAGGCCCGTGTACATGGCGAGCCGGGCCGTCGCCTTGGCCGGCACCGGCTCCGCCGCCGCACCCGCGACCTCCAGCAACGCGCTCTGGCGCGGCAGGATCAGCGCCGCCAGGATCACCGCGGCACCTGCCGTCAGCACCATCGAGACGATCAGCCAGGTGTCGCCCAGGACCCCCATCTCGTTCGCCGTGGCGAGGCCGAAGACGGGAACGGCCACGCCGACCACGGCGTAGACCTGGCAGATACGGTGCAGCGTCCCGATGCTCGCCCGGGCCTCGGCGGCGTCGGCGCCTGATCCGGCGCGGCGGACCGCCGCCGGGAACATGCTGGCCGCCACCGTCACCGGACCGATCGCGATGACCGCCGCGAGGACATGGACGGCGAGGAGGAACTTCGTCATCTCAGCGGCCGCCCGTCGGAAGCGGAGCCGTCGGAAGCGGAGCCGTCGGCGGCCGGCCGGTTCCGGTCGGGCCGAAGCCGTCGGACAACACGATCTGCGCGGGCACGCGGCACCAGTCCTTCTCCTGCATACGGGTCGAGGACGCCCGGAAGGAGCGCCGAGGCTGACGCTAGCGAGCGCGCCGGGTCCTCAGTAGTGGCTGGATTGCCAGCTCTCAACGGATTCTCGCCAACCGTCGTGCATCACCTCTGAGCTGCGACAACCTGTCTTCGGCCGGCCGGACACGCACTCCGGCGCCTTGGCAGCGGTCCGAGGTCGTCCGGCTTGTCGCCACGCACACCGCCGCTCGCCGGTGCCGGAAGAGGCATTAGCTTGGCGCCATGCACACCCTCGCCGTCCTCGCGCTCGACGGAGTCATCGCCTTCGATCTCGCCACCCCGATCGAGGTCTTCTCCCGCACCCGGCTCCCCGACGGCCGCACGCCCTATCGGGTCCGGATCTGCGCGGCGAACGGGGAGGTCGACGCCGGAGCGTTTGTCCTGCGGGCGCCGTGGGGCCTGGAGGCCCTCGCCGAGGCCGACACGATCGTGCTGCCCGGCCTGGCGGACCCCACCGCTCCGGTCCCGGACGAGGTCCTCGACGCGCTGCGCCGGGCCGCCGCCGACGGCGCCCGTATCGCCTCGATCTGCGCCGGTGCCTTCGTCTTCGCCGCCACGGGACTGCTGGACGGGCTGCGGGCCACCACACACTGGGTCGCCGCTCCTCAACTGGCCGAGCTGTATCCGGCCGTCGAGGTGGATCCCGATGTGCTCTATGTGGACAACGGACAGTTTCTGACGTCCGCGGGCGCCGCCGCCGGACTCGATCTCTGTCTGCATATGATCCGGCGCGACCATGGCTCGGCGGTGGCCGCCGACGCGGCCCGGCTGTCCGTGATGCCTCTCGAACGGGACGGCGGCCAGGCCCAGTCATCGTCCACCAGCAGCCGCCCGCGCCACGCGGTTCGCTGCTGGAGCCGCTGCTGCGCTGGCTGGAGGAGAACGCGGAGCGGGATCTGACGCTCGATGACATCGCCGACCGGGCGGGCATGAGCACCCGTACTCTCAACCGCCGGTTCCGCGAACAGACCGGCACCACGCCTCTCCAGTGGCTGCACCGGGTCAGGATCCGCCAGGCGCAGTATCTGCTGGAGACGACGGCGCACCCGGTCGACCGGATCGCCGCGCGGGTCGGATTCGGCTCCACCACCGCCTTCCGCGACCGCTTCAAACGCCTCGTCGGGACAAGCCCGCACGCCTACCGGCACGCGTTCCGCGGGACGCCGGCGGCCGGGCTCCGGCGGTCCGACATCACGGCAGACCCTCTTGACTGGCAGTTACTTTCCAGATATCCGTGAGCCTTTGGAAGTTTCCTTCACCCGCTCCGCTCCCCTCGCCCACCTGTCTCTCTGACCTCTCGCGTTTCCTTCGACCTCCCCACAGCGCACGGCCGGAAGGAGCACCAGTGCACGACCGGATCATCTCCAGGCGCGCTCTCCTCACCGCAACCGCCGTAGCGGCGGCGGCTGTCACCGCCGTCCCGTCAGCCACCGTCCCCGCGTCCGCCGCCTCCTCGCCCCGCGACCGGCTCCGCCGGCTCATCTCCCGTATGAGCCTGGAGGAGAAGGTCGGCCAGCTCTTCGTCATGCGGGTGTACGGCCACTCCGCCACCGAGCCGGACCAGGCCGACATCGACGCCAACCTCGCCGAGATCGGTGTGCGCACGGCCGCCGAGCTGATCGCCACCTACCATGTCGGCGGCATCATCTACTTCGCCTGGGCGCACAACACCCGCGACCCGCACCAGATCGCCGCTCTTTCCAACGGCATCCAGCGAGCGGGCCTGGCCCAGGACACTCCCGTCCCGCTGCTGATCTCCACCGACCAGGAGCACGGCATCGTCGCCCGGGTCGGCAAGCCCGCCACGCTGCTGCCCGGCGCGATGGCGCTCGGCGCGTCCCGCTCGCCCGCCGATGTCCGCGAAGCCGCGCGGATCGCCGGCGCCGAACTGGCCGCCATGGGCATCAACCAGAACTACGCGCCCGACGCCGACGTCAATGTCAATCCCGCCAATCCCGTCATCGGCGTCCGCTCCTTCGGAGCCGATCCGGTGGCCGTCGCCGGCCTGGTCGCCGCGCAGGTCGGCGGCTACCAGAGCGCCGGAATCGCCACCGCCGCCAAACACTTCCCGGGCCACGGCGACACCAAGGACGACAGCCACTACGCCCTGCCGACCATCCACCACACCACCGAGCAGTGGACCGAGCTGGACGCGCCTCCGTTCAAGGCGGCGATCGAAGCCGGTATCACCTCGATCATGACCGCCCATATCGTCGTCCCGGCCCTTGATCCGAGTGAGGACCCGGCGACCCTCTCGTATCCCATCGTCACCGGCGTACTGCGCGAGCGGCTCGGCTACGACGGCGTCGTGATCACCGACGCGCTCACCATGGAGGGTGTACGGCAGAAGTACGGCGACGACCGCGTCCCCGTGCTGGCGCTCAAGGCGGGCGTGGACCAGCTCCTCGATCCGCCGGACCTCCGCGTCGCCTGGAACGCCGTCCTGGCGGCGGTGCGGAGCGGCGAGATCAGCGAGCGGCGCGTCGAACAGTCCGTCCTGCGCGTCCTCGCGCTCAAGGAGCGCCTCGGCCTGTTCCGCGATCCGTACGTCACCCGGCGGGACGTGGACCGTACGGTCGGCACCCGGGCGCATCTCGCCGCCGCCGACCGGATCGCCGACCGGACCACGACCCTGCTCGTCAACAAGGACGGACTGCTGCCACTGAACCATCGCCGGGAGCGGAATCTGCTGGTCGTCGGCGCCGATCCGGCCTCACCCTCCGGGACCACCGGGCCGCCGACCGGCGTCCTCGCCACCGCGCTGACGGAGCTGGGCTTCAGCGCCACGGCCCTGTCCACCGGTACGGCCCCGACGGCGGCGGGGATCGACGCGGCGGTGGCGGCGGCGCGCGGCAAGGACGCCGTCGTCGTCGCCACGTACAACGTCTCGGCCACCAGCTCACAGCTCACGCTGGTCGGCGCGCTGCTGGCGAGCGGAGTGCCGGTCGTCACGGTCGCCATCCGCAATCCGTACGACATCGCGCGGCTGCCCGGTGTCAGGGCGTCCCTCGCCGCGTACTCCTGGACGGATGTCGAACTGCGCGCGGCGGCACGAGTGATCGCGGGCCGGGTCCGGCCGCGGGGCCGGCTGCCGGTGCCGGTGCAGCGCGCGGACGATCCGGCTCAGGTGCTGTACCCGATCGGCCACGGCCTCACCTATTAGGCCCTGTCTGACACATCCCGCCTGGCCTGCGACGCCTGGCACGCACGCTCACCGCGTTGTCGGAGTCATCCGAGTACCTCCAGTACACGGATGATCCTCCGCCTTGGGATCGCACGCACCCGACGTCGCGGGCCCCGCCCTCCGGGCGGACGGCGCTATGTGTCAGACACGTCCCAGGCGCGTCGCGAAAGCCCCCGGGCCGGGTCCGCCATGAGTGAAGGCGGACCCGGCCCGAGGGCTTACCGGACAGCTTGTCCGGCGGGCCGTGGCCGGGAGGCTACGGCCGCAGCGACGGCTCCCGCTCCAGCTTCCGCTGGTCGAGCCTGGCGTCGAACGCCGCCAGCGGCTTGGCCTTCGCCTCGTCCTTCTGTACGGCCGCCGGAGCGACGCCCGCCCAGTCCAGGATCCGGGCCGTGGCCTTCGCCGACTGCTCCGGAGAGAGGCCCGCGACATTGGAGCCGTGGTTGCCGCCCGGTACGACATACACATAGCTGTCGCGCGCGCCGTGGCCGAGGCGGAAGGGCTCCGCACCCCACGGGTCGTTCTGCCCGTAGACGAACAGCATCCGCTCCGCGTGGTGCTGGACCCAGTTGTCGACGTCCGGCATCTCCCGCGGATCGAACGTCATGGGGATGTCACGCGGTACGAAGTTGCGCGGCGGCTGGTAGCCGTAGCGGCTCAGCTTGCCCAGGTGCGGCTGCTTGATGTCGGGCGAGCCCAGCTCCGTGCCCGCCTGGTAGTAGTACGGCGTGTAGGTCTCCAGGCCCTGGTCCGTGTAGGCGGAGAAGCCGGAGATCGCGTCGATGGTGTCGTAGATCTCCTGGTCGGAGACGGTGGCCGCCGGGATGCTGTCGCAGTCCGCGAGCAGGCTGTACTGCCAGAAGGCCCAGACGAAGTCGAGGACCACGGCCTCGTACGCCTTGTCCAGCGTGCCGACCGTGTCGAAGGTCGCGCCATTGGCGTCGGCCCACTCCCGGTAGGTCTTCTCCAGCGGCTCGCGCCGGATCAGCGCCTCGCGCTGCACCGCGTTGAGCTTGTCGCGGCACTCCTTGGTGCCGACGCGCTCGAAGAACCGGTCGTACGCCGAGTCCTCTTTGTTCACCACGTCGTTGGGCGCCACGTACGCGACGACACCGTCCATGTCGCGCGGATAGAAACGCTCGAAGTAGGTGGCGGTCATGCCGCCCTTCGAACCACCCGTCGAGAGCCACTTCTTGGAGTAGATCTTCTTCAGCGCGCCGAAGATCCGGTGCTGGTCGCTGGCCGCCTGCCAGATGTCCAGCTTCGACCAGTCCGCGGGCTGCGGCCGGGACGGATTGAAGAAGCGGTATTCCATCGAGACCTGGTTGCCGTCCACGATCCGGGTCGGCTCACTGCGGCTCGGATTGGTGGAGACGTTGTAGCCGCCGGTGAAGAACACCGTCGGCCGGCTGGTGTCCTTGTGCAGCAGCGTGACGCGCTGCTGGAAGGTGCCCCTGGCGGGGTGACGGTGGTCGACCGGCTGCGTGTAGTTGAGGACGAAGTAGCGGTAACCCTCGTACGGCTTCTCCTGGATCAGGCTCATCCCCGGGATCGCGAGGATTCGGTCCTTGATGTCGGTGGCGGTCTGGTGATCCGCACTCCGGTCGGCGGCGGTGGCCGCACCGGCCGTGGCCACCGTGCCTATGACCAGCACGAGCGACAACAGCCATCTCAGCGCCTTGCGCATTCACACTCCCTGTGTTCATGACAGACGCCGTGAACCTAGCGGGGCAACACCCGTACCGCCAGCCCCGGCTCCTGTCAGCACCAGACCGTGAGCACAGGAACACCGGCACACCGGCACAGGACCGTCAGCACAGGATCCAGCCGGTCGACCTCTGTTCGCCCAAGATCGCACCGGTGGCCCGTACACAACGGTTCAAGGCGTGCACCGTGACCGGACCCGCCCGGTGAGCGAAGCTTCCACCGCCGCCGACCGGATGGCCACCGCGCGGCTGGAGACGGACGGACATGGCACGCCTCGCTCCGGGGTCCTTGGCGACGGTCAGCGCGCACACATAGTGGCGGGCCTTGTAGATCCGCAGCTCACCGGCGGCGAAGCTGAGCGTCTCGCGAGGCCGTCCGGAGCAGACGGACGCGGCCTCGGCCGCCGGAGCGCCGGGGCCGGTCAGGACCAGCGCGACCGCGGCGATCAGCACGGCCAGACAGTGCGACAGCAGTCTTCCGGTTCCGCCGCTCGCGCCGCTCCCGGCGCTCATGCCCGTGCCGCTGCCGGTACGGACTTGAGCCCCGGCCCGAACCTCTCCGAACACACGCGCCCCCTACGTCCACCCGGGTGTACATGCGTACGACGCGTGGGACGGCAGGACGGTTGCGGTACGGACACGCTCTCGCGTCCCGCACGCCACACCTGTCACAGCACCGCGGCGCGCTCCTCCTTGTCCTCGCCGATAAAACTCCGCCACAGCCGGGTGTACCGGCCGTCCAGCGCCAGCAGTTCGTCGTGCGTGCCGTCCTCCACGACCCGGCCGTGGTCCATCACGACCACCCGGTCCGCGCGGGCCGCCGTGGTCAGCCGGTGCGCGACCACCAGGGTCGTACGGCGTCCCGCCAGCCGGTCGGTGGCCTGGTTGACCAGGGCCTCGCTGGCCAGGTCCAGTGCGGCGGTCGCCTCGTCGAGCAGCAGGATGTCCGGATCGACCAGCTCGGCGCGCGCCAGCGCGATCAACTGCCGCTGGCCCGCGGAGAGATTGCGGCCGCGCTCGGCGACCTCGTGCAGATAACCGCCGTCCAGCGTGGCGATCATCTCGTGCGCGCCGACCGCGCGGGCCGCGGCCTCCACCTCCGCGTCGCTCGCCTCGGGCCGCCCGTACGCGATGGCGTCCCGGACGGTACCGGCGAAGAGATACGCCTCCTGCGGCACGACTCCGAGCCGGTGCCGATAGGCCGTCAGGTCCAGCTCGCGCAGATCGGTGCCGTCCGCGGTGACCCGGCCGCCGGTCGGATCGTAGAACCGCGCGACCAGCTTCACCAGCGTGGACTTGCCGGCTCCGGTCTCGCCGACGAAGGCGACGGTCTGGCCCGCCGGTATCCGCAGGTCGACGCCGGTGAGTGCGGCCTCTCCGGCGCCCTCGCCCTCTCCGTCGTACGCGAAGCGCACATCCTCGAAGGCGATCTCGCCGCGCAGGGACAGCACGTCCAGCGGCTCCTCCGGAGCGGCCGTCGAGGTCGGCTCCCGCAGCAGCTCCTGGATCCGGCCGAGCGAGACGGTCGCCTGCTGATAGCCGTCGAAGACCTGCGAGAGCTGCTGCACGGGAGCGAAGAACAGATCGATGTAGAGGAGATACGCCACCAGCGCGCCGGTGGTCAGCGTCCCGGCCTCCACCCGTCCCGCGCCGACGATCAGCACGGCCGCCGCCGCGACCGACGAGAGAAGCTGGACAAAGGGGAAGTAGACCGAGATCAGCCACTGGCCGCGCACCCGGGCCGAGCGGTAGTGGTCGCTGCGTGCGGCGAAGCGCTCGGCGCCGTCCCTCTCGCGCCGGAACGCCTGCACGATCCGCAGCCCGGACACGGACTCCTGAAGGTCGGCGTTGACCACGCTGATGCGCTCGCGGGCCAGTTCGTACGCCCGCACGCTCCTGCGGCGGAAGAAGTAGGTGCCGACGACGAGGACCGGCAGGGTCGCGAAGACCACCAGCGCGAGCTGTATGTCGATGACCAGCAGCACGGCCAGAATGCCGAAGAACGTGACCACGGAGACGAACGCGGTGACGAGACCGGTCTGGAGGAAGGTGGACAGCGCGTCCACGTCCGTGGTCATCCGGGTCATGATGCGGCCGGTCAGCTCACGCTCGTAGTAGTCGAGTCCGAGCCGCTGAAGCTGCGCGAAGATCTTCAGGCGCAGCGCGTAGAGGACACGTTCGCCGGTGCGGCCCGTCTTCCGGGTCTCGCCGATCTGCGCCAGCCACTGGACGAGCACCACCAGCAGCCCCAGCGAGGCGGCCACCCACACCGCGCCGAGCGCGAGCTGTTCGACACCCTCGTCGATACCGTGCCGGATGAGGACCGGCAGCAGCAGTCCCATGCCCGCGTCGACGGCGACGAACAGCAGGCTGACGAGCAGCGGCAGGCCGAAGCCGCGCAGCAGCCGGCGCAGCCCGTACGACTTCTCGGCGGCGACGGCGCGCGCCTCGTCGATCCCGGGGACATCGGTGGCCGGCGGGAGCGCCTCCACCTGCGCGAGCAGTTCGGGTGTCGCGCCGGGAGCGGCGGATTCGGCCGTGGCCGCCTCGTCGCGTTCCCACAGGGCGGGAGTGATGCCGCGCTCGGCGTCGAACTCGGCGTCGATCTCCTCCTGGAGAGTGCGGTCGTCCTCCAGGGATTCGGCCAGCGACTCCGCCAGGGACTCGGTCAGAGGTGTGCCCCGGGTCTCGGCCAGGGCCTCGGCCGGTGCTCCGGCGGCCGGGCCCGCGCCGGGCGAGACGCCGGCGCCCAGCGCGTCCGGATCGGTCAGCAGCCGCCGGTAGAGGGCCGACCGCTGCTGGAGCTCCTCGTGAGTACCGATGTCGGCGAGCCGTCCGCCGTCCAGTACGGCGATCCGGTCGGCCAGCCCGAGGGTGGAGCGGCGGTGCGCGATGAGCAGGGTCGTACGACCGGCCATCACGCCGCGCAGCGCCTCATGGATCTCGTGCTCCACGCGCGCGTCGACGGCCGAGGTGGCGTCGTCGAGAAGGAGCAGCCGGGGATCGGTGAGAATCGCCCTGGCCAGCGCGATGCGCTGGCGCTGGCCGCCGGAGAGCGTCAGGCCCTGCTCTCCCACCTTGGTGTCGTAGCCGAGCGGCAGCTCGCTGATGAAGCCGTGGGCCTGCGCGGCGCGGGTGGCCCGGAGGATCTCCTCCTCGGTGGCGTCCGGCTTTCCGTAGGCGACATTGGCGCGGACGGTGTCGGAGAAGAGGAAGCTGTCCTCCGGCACGAGGCCGATGGCCGCCCGCAGCGAGCCGAGGGTCAGCTCGCGTACGTCGTGGCCGCCGACGAGGACCGCGCCGTGCGACACGTCGTAGAAGCGCGGCAGCAGCAGCGAGACGGTGGATTTGCCGCTGCCGGACGATCCGACGACGGCGACGGTCTCGCCGGGCCGTATCTCCAGGGAGAAGCCGTCGAGGACGGACCGCCCGTCGTCGTAGGAGAAGGAGACGTCGTCGAACTCGACCGATGCCTCGGCGTCCGCCGGCAGCTCCTTCGTCCCGTCGCGCAGGGTCGGCTCGGTGTCGATCAGCTCCAGCACGCGCTCCACACCGGCCCGCGCCTGCTGGCCGATGGTCAGCACCATCGCGAGCATCCTGACCGGTCCCACGAGCTGGGCGAGATAGGTGGAGAAGGCGACGAACGTGCCGAGGGTGATCTGTCCTCGCGTGGCCAGCCAGCCGCCGAGCGCGAGCATCGCGACCTGTCCGAGCGCCGGTACGGCCTGGAGCGCGGGCGTATAGCGGGCATTGAGACGTATGGTGCGCAGCCGCCCCGCGAACAGCTTGCGGCCGGCCTCACGGAGCTTTCCGGTCTCCTGGTCCTCCTGCCCGAAGCCCTTGACGACACGTACGCCGGAGACGGCGCCGTCGACGACACCGGCGACCGTGGCGGCCTGCGACTGCGCGTACCAGGTGGCCGGATGCAACTTGGTGCGGCTGCGGCGGGCGATGAACCAGACGGCGGGAGCGACGGCCAGGGCTATCAGGGTGAGCGGCGGCGACAGCCAGGCCATGATCCCGAGCGAGATCAGGAACAGCAGGACGTTGCCGATGGTCATCGGCAGCATGAAGAGCAGGCCCTGGATGAGCTGGAGGTCACTGGTGGCGCGCCCGATGACCTGTCCGGTGGACAGCTTGTCCTGCCGCCGTCCGTCGAGGCGGGAGATCGTGCCGTACATCTCGGTACGGAGGTCGTGCTGGACGTCGAGGGCGAGCCGCCCGCCGTAGTAGCGGCGGACGAACGTCGTGACGTACACCGCCAGCGCGGCGAGTACGAGCAGGCCGGTCCAGAGGAAGAGGGAGCGGTCACCGCCGTCGATGACATCGTCGATGACCACCTTGGTGATCAGTGGGACGAGCGCCATCACCGCCATACCGGCGAGCGAGGACCCGAGCGCGAGCACCACATTGCGCCGGTACCGCCACGCGTACCCGGACAGACGTCGTGCCCAGCCGTGTTCCGCTGCCGCCACTGATGCCTCCCGATCGTCCTGATCTGCCGGAAGGCACCAACGCGGGCGACCGCGGATTTCATCCCTCCGCAACAAATCCGGCTCCGGTGCGGGCCCGGCCGCCGTCCCGGGCCGTCACAGATGGGTCGGCGCGAACATCCGGAGCAGCGCCGGCAGCACCACCACCGAAGGTCCCGGGCCGGCGAGGGACCGGGCGAGGTCCTCGCGCAGGGATTCCGGAGTCGTACGGACCGCGGGGACGCCGAAGGACTCGGCGAGGGCCACGAAGTCGGGCCGGGCCAGCTCCGTGCCGGTGGCCTCGCCGAAGGCGTCGTTCATGTACTCGCGCAGGATGCCGTAGCCGCCGTCGTCGACGATCAGCCACGTGACCGGCAGGTCGTACTGGCGGGCGGTGGCCAGCTCCGCGATCGAGTACATCGCGCCGCCGTCGCCCGAGACGGCGAGGACGGGCTTCGTCCGATCGGCCGCGGCCGCTCCGAGCGCGGCCGGGAAGCCGTAGCCGAGGCCGCCCGCGCCCTGCGCCGAATGCATCGGGCCCGGCCAGGCCGACCAGGCCCAGTAGGCGAGGATCGTCATGTCCCAGAAGCTCGGAGACGCGGCGGGCAGCGCCTCGCGGACGGCGGCCAGCACCTGCCGCTCCAGAGTGAGACCCTGGGCGTCGATACGCTCCCGTACCTTCGCCAGCAGCGTCCGGACCGTCTCGGCCACCGCCGGATCGCGGCGCTCGGCCACCGACTCCAGCAGCGCGGACAGCGCGATCCTGGCGTCGGCGTGGATGCCCAGGGCGGGATGGTTGGATTCCAGCTTGCCGAGATCCGCCTCGATCTGGATCACCCGGCCGCGCGGTGTGAACGTGTGGTAATTCGACGACAGCTCGCCGAGCCCCGAGCCGACGACCAGCAGGACGTCCGCGTCCTCCAGGAAGTCGGTGGTGTGGCGGTCCTCCAGCCAGGACTGGAGGGCCAGCGGATGCTCCCACGGGAACGCGCCCTTGCCGCCGAAGGTGGTGACGACCGGCGCGTCCAGCTTCTCGGCGAGCGCGCGCAGCTTGCCGGAGGCGTCCGCGCGGACGACACCGCCGCCCGCGATGATCACCGGTCGGGTGGCATGCGACAGCGCGTGCGCCGCGACGGCGATCAGTTCGGGACGCGGCGGCAGCTCGCGCGGACTCGCGTCCATCGCCATGACGACCGGCAGCGTGGTCTCCGCCAGCAGGACGTCCTGCGGAATCTCCACCCAGACCGGGCCGTGCGGCGCGGTGAGCGCGGACTCCCAGGCGGCGGCGATGGCGGACGGGATCTGTGAGGCGGCACGGACGGTGTGGACGGACTTCACGATGTCGCGGAAGGACGCCTGCTGGTCGCGCAGTTCGTGCAGATAGCCGTGCCGGCCGCCGCCGAGGCCCGCGGCCGGCACCTGGCTGGAGATGGCCAGCACCGGCGCGGACGCGGCGGCGGCCTCCTGGAGCGCGGCCAGCGAGGTGAGCGCGCCGGGGCCGGTGGAGAGCAGCAGTGTGGCGACCTCGCCGGTGACCCGGCCGTACGCGTCGGCGGCGAAGCCCGCGTTGTTCTCGACGCGCAGCCCGACATAGGCCAGATCGGACCGGCGCAGGGCGTCGAACATACCGAGAGCGTGCTGGCCGGGCAGCCCGAAGACCGTGGTGGCGCCGAGGCCGCGCAGCGTCTCGACGACAAGATCACCGCCGCTCCGGCCCGCCGGCGGCGCGAGGGCACCCGCCGTCTGCTCCGGCGTGAGCCGCGGAGTCTCGTGGTCGTGGTCGTGAGTCACTTGGCTCCGGCCTCCGAACCGCGCGCCCGCGAACCCCGCGCCTCCACCGCCGCCGATCTCGCCTCCGCGATCTGGCGGGACATGATCGTCGTCAGCTCGTACGCCGTGTGGGACGCGGCGACCGAGGTGATCTCGGCGTGGTCGTACGCCGGAGCGACCTCGACGACATCCGCCGAGACCAGCCGGCAGGAAGCCAGTCCGCGCACGATTTCGAGGAGTTCGCGCGAGGTCAGCCCGCCGGCCTCCGGAGTGCCCGTGCCGGGCGCGTGCGCCGGGTCGAGCACATCGATGTCGACGGAGATGTACAGCGGACGGTCTCCGACGCGCTGCCGTAGCTGGTCGGTCACCTCGTCCACACCGCGGCGCATGACATCGGCGGAGGTGACGATGCCGAAGCCCATCTTCGCGTCGTCGTCGAGGTCCTTCTTGCCGTACAGCGGACCGCGTGTGCCGACATGCGAGAGCGCCTCCGTGTCCAGGATGCCTTCCTCGACGGCGCGGCGGAACGGCGTGCCATGGGTGTACGCCGCGCCGAAGTAGGTGTCCCAGGTGTCCAGATGGGCGTCGAAGTGGAGCAGTGCGACCGGACCGTGCTTCTTCGCCACGGAGCGCAGCAGCGGCAGCGCGATCGTATGGTCGCCGCCGAGAGTCATCAGACGGGCACCGGTCCCGAGCAGACCGTCGGCCGCGGCCTCGATCGTCTCGACGGCCTCGATGATGTCGAACGGATTGGCGGCGATGTCTCCCGCGTCCGCGACCTGCGCGAGCGCGAACGGCGAGGCGTCCTGCGCCGGGTTGTAGGGCCGCAGCAGGCGCGAGGCCTCACGGATCGCGTTGCCGCCGAAGCGCGCTCCCGGCCGGTACGAGACGCCCGCGTCGAAGGGCACTCCGACCACGGCGACATCGGTGGTGCCGACCTCGTCGAGCCGGGGCAGCCGCGCGAAGGTGGCCGGTCCCGCGTACCGAGGGATACGGGACGAGTCGACGGGTCCGCGCGGCCCGCCGTCCGGGCCGGTCGGCGGGGTCTCGTGTCCGTTGCTGCTCATCGTCGGGCCTCTCCGGTGTTACTCATGCGGCTCTGTGTTATTCATGCGGCTCTGTGTCGCTCTGCGAAGCTCTGTGCCGCTCCGTGTCACTCTGCGAAGCACTGTGCCGCTCTGCCAAGCTCTGTGTCGCTCTGTCAAGAATGGACCGGCCCACTGACAGCGGGCCGGTCCGGGGATCTATGCCACGGGAACGCCGGCCTCGGCGGTGGCCGCCTCCGCCGGCTCTCCGGCGAGGCGCCGGCGCCAGGCGGCCAGCACCTCCTCGTCCGTGGGCCTGGTGGCCAGGCTGACGACCAGATACGCAGCCAGCGAGGCGAGCAGTCCGTAGTAGATGGGCTCGTTGGCGAGGATGCCGTACGCCGCCATCAGTCCGATGACGGTCCCGCCTCCGACGATCACGGCGGCCAGCGCGCCGTACACCGTGCCGCGCTTCCACAGCAGCCCGCCGATGATCGGCACCAGCAGGCCGCCCACCAGCAGGTTGTAGGCGACGGTCAGCGCCTCGACGACGTTGTTCAGCGCGATGGCTATAGCGACCACTCCCACTCCCATGATCAGGATGAAGAGCCGGTTGCCTCTGACCTCGTCGCCCTCGCCGTCGCGGCGGCCGGCGCCGCACAGCCGCGACCAGATGTCGTTGTTGGCGACGGTCGCGCAGGCGATCAGCGCACCCGACGAGGTCGACATCACGGCCGCGAGTGCGGCGGCCAGCACCAGTCCTCGTACGCCCATGGGCAGTTCCTGCTTGACGATCGTCGCGAAAGCGTCGTCCGCGCTCGCGAGATCCGGATACAGCACCTTGGCCGCCGTCCCGATGACGGCGCCGGCGAGCGCGTAGGCCAGACAGTACGTACCGGCGACGGTGCCGCCCCAGCGCGCGACCTTGTCACCGCGCGCGGTGAACACCCGCTGCCAGATGTCCTGTCCGATCAGCATGCCGAAGGTGTAGATCAGCACATAGGTGAAGATCGTCTCGCCGCCGATGCCGAGCGGCGCGAAATAGTCGTCGGGCAGCCGGGCCCTCATCTCGCCGAAGCCGCCCGCCTTCACGACCGCGATGGGCAGCAGAAGCAGCAGCACACCGATCGTCTTGACGACGAACTGCACCATGTCGGTGAGCGTGATGGACCACATGCCGCCGAGCGCCGAGTACGCGACGACGATCGCGCCGCCCAGGACGATCGCGACGGTCCGGTGCAGATCGAAGAGGACGTCGAAGATGGTGGCGTACGCGATGGTCGACGTGACCGCGAGCATCAGCGTGTACGCCCACATCACGATGCCCGAGATGACACCGGCCCGGCCGCCGTACCGCAGATCGAGCATCTCGGAGACCGTGTAGACCTTCAGCCGGGCGATCCGCGCGGAGAAGAAGACCGAGAGCGCCAGCAGCCCGAGGCCGATGGTGAAGACCATCCAGGCGCCGGACAGACCGTGTGTGTAGCCGAGACCGACACCGCCGATCGTCGAGGCGCCGCCGAGGACGATCGCGGCCATCGTGCCGGAATACATCCAGGGCCCGAGCCTGCGTCCCGCGACCAGGAACTCGCTCTTGGACCTGGCGCGGCGCATGCCCCACCAGCCCACGGCGAGCATCCCCGCCAGGTAGACGACGATCACCGCGTAGTCCACAGCCATGGGCTTCCTCCGCTTCGTCCGATGTGCCGCGCCGTCCCATGAACCGCGCCGTCCGCGCCGTCCCATGAACCGCGCCGCGTCGACGGGCTCTTGTTGGGAGTCGACGGTAGGTGGCCGGAAAGCAACCATGAAGTGTACGTTTCATCCATTCTCCGCACCGACGATGGATGGACCGTCCATGCCGGACCCCACGGCTTCCCAGCCGACCCCGCCCACTCCGCCGATCCCGCTGGCCGCGCTGCTCGCGGACACGCGTCTCGGGCTGCGCCGGATCGCGGGGCCGTCGGACGACGGAGCCGAGGCGGCCGGGTCGACGGCGGTGCACTGGGTGCACACCTCGGAGATGGCGGACCCGTATCCGTATCTGCTCGGCGGCGAGCTGCTGCTGACCGCCGGTGTGCAGCTCACCGACGCGCACGCGGACACCTACGCGGCGCGGGTGGTCGAGGCGGGCGCGGCGGCGCTCGGTTTCGGAGTGACCCCGGTGTACGACACCGTGCCGGCCGCCCTGGTCGAGGCGTGCGACCGGCATGGCCTGCCGCTGCTGGAGGTCCCGCCGCGCACACCGTTCACGGCGGTCGCGCGCGGTGTGTGGCGGCTGATGGCGGAGGCACGCCACCGCGAGCTGCGCCGGGTGACTCAGGCACAGCAGGGCCTGGCCGCCGCCGCGGCACGCCAGGATCCGGTGCCCTCGGTGCTGCGCCAGCTCGCGGTGCGGCTCGGCGGACACGTGGTCCTGTTCGCACCGGACGGCACGGAACTGCACGCGACGGGCCGCGCGCCGGCCCCGGCGGCCCGTACCGCGCTCGCACGCCTGGCCGGAGTGGTGACCCCGGCACCGCGCGCCGCGCCGTCCGGGGCCACCGGCGTCGGCCGTGTCGGTGGCGGAGGCTCGACCGCTCCCGCCTCCGCCACCGACACGGCCGACGGCGGCCGGCTCGCCGCCTTCGCGCTCGGCGGCGGCCAGGGACTGGTCCTCGGCGTCGCCACCGAAGGCCGGGAGGCCGGCGACCACACCATCACCGGCATCGCCGTCGTCCTGCTGTCGCTGCTGACCACGCCGCACCAGGGCGCGCCCGAGGCCGGCCGCTCGGCCGCGCTGGTCCGGCTGCTCCTCGGAGCCTCGCCCGAGGAGACCGCGCCACTGCTCGGGCCGGGACCCTGGACGGTGGTCCACGCGCGTGGCGGCGGCACACCTTTCGCCGCGGGAGCGCTGGCGGCGGCCCTGGGCAGCTCGCTCTTCGAGACGGACGGCGGCTCGGTCCGCGTTCTCACCGACCGCGGGGTCACGCCGCAGCCCGGCTGGACACTCGGCGTCAGCGGGCCGGCCGCGCCGGCGGAACTGGCCGCCGCCGACACCCGCGCGGCACGCGCGCTGCGCCGCGCCGAGGCCACTCGCGCGGATCTCGTACGGCATCGCGAGACGGCGGCCGGGACCGGACTCGACGGCCTGTTCGACGCCGATGAGGCGGCGTCCCACGCCCGCGCCAGGCTGGCGCCACTCGCCGGCTCACCCGCGCTGGTCGAGACGCTCCGCGCCTGGCTCTCGCTGCACGGTGGCTGGGACCGTACGGCGGTGGCGCTGGCCGTCCACCGCAATACCGTCCGCCAGCGGATCGCCCGCTGCGCGGCCCTGCTGGACGCCGATCTGGACGACGCCGACGTACGGATGGAGCTGTGGTTCGCGCTGCGCCGGGTGTGACGCGCGCGACCGCTCCGCGCTCTCCGGGCCCCTGGACACTCTTGCGAACCGCCGGGTAACTTACTCCTGAGCAAGCGCTTAGATTCACTGCCGTAGCCATCATCCGAGCAACCCCGATGGCGAGCGACCACCTCCGTGGGAGCGGCGGCGGTCCAGCCGCAAAGGAGCCCGCGTCGTGCGCCGTACCGTTTACAACGAGGACCACGAGGCGTTCCGGGAGACCATCCGCGCCTTCATCGAGGCCGAGGTCGTCCCTGTCTACGACGAGTGGTACGCGGCGGGCCAGGCACCGCGCGACTTCTACTACAAGCTCGGCGAGCTGGGCATCTTCGGGATCGAGGTGCCGGAGGAGTACGGCGGCGCGGGCGAGGAGTCGTTCAAGTTCCAGGCGGTCATCTCCGAGGAGTCGGCCCGCGCCGGTGTCTCCTTCGGCGGCTCCGGCGTCCATGTCGCGCTCTGCCTGCCGTATCTGAAGGCGTACGCCACCGACGAGCAGAAGAAGCGCTGGCTGCCCGACTTCGTCAGCGGCCGCAGCATGTACGCGATAGCCATGACCGAGCCGGGCACCGGTTCCGATCTGGCCGGGATGAAGACCACCGCCAGGCTCTCCGAGGACGGCACGCACTACGTCCTGAACGGCGCCAAGACCTTCATCACCGGCGGTGTCCACGCGGACCGTGTCATCGTCTGCGCCCGCACCGCCGCTCCGACGCCGGAGGACCGCCGCTTCGGCATCTCCCTGCTGGTCGTGGACACCACGTCCGAGGGATACGCGGTCGGCCGCAAGCTCGACAAGCTGGGCCTGAAGACCTCCGACACCGCCGAGCTGTCCTTCACCGATGTCAAGGTCCCGGTCGGGGACCTGCTCGGCGAGGAGAACAAGGGCTTCTCCTACCTCGGCCAGAATCTGCCGCAGGAGCGTCTGGGCATCGCCGTCGGCGCCTACGCGCAGGCCGCCGCCGCGGTCCGGTTCGCGCAGAACTACGTGCGGGAGCGGACCGTCTTCGGCAAGACCGTCGCGTCCTTCCAGAACACCAAGTTCGAGCTGGCCGCCTGCAAGGCCGAGGTGGACGCGGCCGAGGCCGTCGTCGACCGCGCGCTGGAGGCCCATGACCTGGGCGAGCTGACCGCCGCCGAGGCCGCCTCCGCGAAGCTCTTCACCACCGAGGTCGCGCACCGCGTCATCGACAAGTGCCTTCAGCTCCACGGCGGCTACGGCTATATGAACGAGTACCCGATCGCCCGGCTGTACGCGGACAACCGCGTCAACCGGATCTACGGCGGCACCAGCGAGGTCATGAAGATGATCATCGCCAAGTCGATGGGCCTGTAGGACCGGGCGGCCCGGCCGGACGTCCCGGGACGGGCCGCGCCGGGCACGGACCGGGCCTGCCGGCCGCGCGTCAGCTCAGGCCCGCCTGGTCCAGCAGATACGCCGTCATCGGGTCGTAGAAGCGCGGGTCCGTGACATGGTCGTCCAACGGGACCGTGACCTCCAGGGTGCCTTCCGCCTCGGCGAGGAAGAGCGCGGGGTCGTTGCTGTCCGCGTAGCCCACGGCGTCCAGCCCGCGCTGTCCGGCGCAGCCCGCCCAGCCGTGGTCCGCGACCACCAGATCCGGCTGTGGTCGGCCCTCGCGCTCCAGACCGTCCAGGATCGCCCGCATGGGCTCCGGCGAGTGGGTGTGCCAGAGAGTGGCACCGCGCTCCAGCATCGCCACATCGGCGAACTGGAAGACCATGCCCTCGTCCGCCGTGAGCCCGCCGGGGATCCGTACGATCTCGCAGCCCGCGGCCCGCAGGGCGTCCGCGGTCTGCCGGTGGACGTCCAGCAGCCCACCCGGGTGACCGGTCGCGAACAGCACGCGCTGCCGGCCCGACGCGGCCTTGCGCAGCCTGGCCGCCATCCGCTCCAGTGCGGCGACGGTCAGCTCGGGATCAATGGTGTCCTGGCCGGCGCGGTGGTCCGGGTCGTCGCTGACCCCGCACCGCTCGGCCATCACGGCGAGCACATCCTGCTCGTCGGTCCAGCGGTCTCCCAGCTCCAGGCCCAGCCAGTAGTGGCGGTCGCCGTTGGCGAGCTTGCGGTAGTGGGAGAGGTTGTTGTCACGGGGCGTGGCGACATCTCCGGCGATGCGGCTACGGACGAGATGGTCGACGAGCGCGGCTCTGGTCGGTATCGGCATGAGCCCATTGTGCCGTCAGGTGTACGCGCCGTGCCGCTCGTCCCGGTCGCCGGACGGGTCCCGGAGCGATCCCGGGCCTCCCGGCGCGTGGCGAGCCCGCCGGGCAGCCGTCCCCGCCGTCACCGGTGTATCCGGCGTCACACGGGCCCGGCCGCGTCGCTCCCGGTCATGTCGCTTCCTTCGCTCCCGTGGGTGGAACGGCCGCCGCTTCCGTCTCCGAGCGCCGCGAAGGCGCCGTGCGCGAGCCGGCGCAGCAAGGACTCCATCGCCGCGCGGCCCGGCAGACCGCTGCCGTACGAGCCGAGGTGCGGCGTCGAGTTCAGGAGGCCGAAGACGGCGTGCACGGCGCCGCGCGCCTGCGACTCCGGCACCTCCGGATACAGCTCCCGCACCACCGCGACCCAGAGCTCCACATACTGCCGCTGGAGCTGCCGCACCAGCTTGCGGTCGCTGTCCCTGAGCCGGTCCAGCTCCCGGTCGTGCAGCGTGATCAGCGGCCGGTCGTCCAGAGCGAAGTCGATGTGTCCGTCGATCAGTGAGGCCAGCACGGCGGCCGGATCGCCGGCCGCTCCCGCGCCGCGCACCCGCAGTCTTCCGCCGTCCAGCAGCCGGCCGCTGATGCCGACCAGCAGCTCCGCGAGCATCGCGTCCTTGCCCGCGAAATGGCGGTAGAGACCCGGCCCGCTGATACCGACGGCCGCCCCTATCTCATCGACGCCGACCCCGTGGAACCCGCGCTCCGCGAAGAGGCGGGCGGCCTCGCTGAGGATCTGCTCGCGGCGGGTCGGGGCCGCGGTCCTGGTGCTCATGAGAAATCATTCTAGACAGGGCCGTTAGCGGTCGTTAACCTGGAAGCGATGACGTTAACGCTCACTAACTCAGCGAGCCCGGCGAGGGAGCTACGAGCTATGCGGCAGGCACCAGTGCTGGCGAGCGCCGCCGATCCGGCGTCCGAGGCCTGGCGGGCCAACGAGGCGGCGCACGAGGAGCTGGCCGGCGGTCTGCGGGCCCGGCTGGCCGCGGCGCGCCTCGGCGGCGGCGAGAAGGCCCGCGCCCGGCACACGGCGCGCGGGAAGCTGCTGCCGCGCGACCGCGTGGACACGCTCCTCGATCCCGGCTCGCCCTTCCTTGAGCTGGCACCGCTGGCGGCCGAAGGGATGTACGGAGGCTCGGCGCCGGCCGCCGGAGTGATCGCCGGGATCGGCCGGGTCAGCGGCCGCGAGGTGGTGATCGTCGCCAATGACGCCACGGTCAAGGGCGGCACGTACTACCCGATGACGGTGAAGAAACATCTCCGCGCCCAGGAGGTGGCCCTGGAGAACCGCCTCCCGTGCCTGTATCTCGTGGACTCGGGCGGCGCCTTCCTGCCGATGCAGGACGAGGTCTTCCCCGACCGGGACCACTTCGGGCGGATCTTCTACAACCAGGCCCGGATGTCCGGCGCCGGCATCCCGCAGATCGCCGCCGTGCTCGGTTCCTGCACGGCGGGCGGGGCCTATGTCCCGGCGATGAGCGACGAGGCGGTGATCGTGCGCGGCCAGGGCACGATCTTCCTCGGCGGCCCGCCGCTGGTGAAGGCGGCGACCGGCGAGGTCGTCACGGCCGAGGAGCTGGGCGGCGGCGAGGTCCACTCCCGGACGTCCGGAGTCACCGACCATCTCGCGGAGGACGACGCGCACGCCCTGCGGATCGTCAGGACCATCGTCTCCACTCTGCCCGCGCGAGGCGCGCTGCCCTGGTCCGTGGAGCCGGTCGAGGAGCCCAAGGTCGATCCCGCCGGGCTGTACGGCGCGGTGCCGGTCGACTCCCGTACTCCCTACGACGTCCGTGAGGTCATCGCACGGCTGGTCGACGGCTCGCGGTTCGCGGAGTTCAAGGCCGAGTTCGGTACGACGCTGGTCACCGGATTCGCCCGGGTGCACGGCCATCCGGTCGGCATCGTCGCCAACAACGGCATCCTGTTCTCCGAATCCGCCCAGAAGGGCGCGCACTTCATCGAGCTGTGCGACCAGCGCGGCATCCCGCTCCTCTTCCTCCAGAACATCTCCGGCTTCATGGTCGGACGGGCCTACGAGGCGGGCGGCATCGCCAAGCACGGCGCGAAGATGGTGACGGCCGTGGCCTGCGCGCGTGTGCCGAAGCTGACCGTGGTGGTCGGCGGTTCGTACGGCGCGGGCAACTACTCCATGTGCGGGCGCGCCTACTCCCCGCGCTTCCTCTGGATGTGGCCCAACGCCAAGATCTCGGTGATGGGCGGCGAACAGGCCGCCTCCGTGCTGGCGACCGTCAAGCGCGACCAGATCGAGGGCCGCGGCGACGAGTGGGCGCCGGCGGACGAGGAGTCCTTCAAGGATCCGATCCGCGCCCAGTACGAGACCCAGGGCAACGCCTACTACGCGACCGCGCGGCTGTGGGACGACGGCGTGATCGATCCGCTGGAGACCCGTCAGGTGGTGGGCCTGGCCCTGACCGCGTGTGCCAACGCCCCGCTGGGTGAGCCCGGCTACGGCGTCTTCCGGATGTGAGGGTGGGAATGTTCGACACGGTTCTGATCGCCAACCGCGGCGAGATCGCGGTCCGCGTCATCCGCACCCTGCGGGCGCTGGGCGTGCGCTCGGTCGCGGTCTTCAGCGACGCGGACGCGGACGCCCGGCATGTACGGGAGGCCGACACAGCGGTACGGATCGGGCCGGCGGCGGCCGCGGAGAGCTATCTCTCCGTCGACCGGCTGCTGGCCGCGGCCGCCCGGACCGGCGCGCAGGCGGTGCACCCGGGCTATGGCTTCCTCGCGGAGAACGCCGCCTTCGCGCGGGCCTGTGCGGACGCGGGCCTGGTCTTCATCGGGCCGCCCGCCGACGCCATCGATCTGATGGGCGACAAGATCCGCGCCAAGGAGACGGTGCGGACGGCCGGAGTCCCGGTCGTCCCCGGGTCCTCCGGCAGCGGGCTGAGCGATGCCCAACTGGCCGCCGCGGCGGTGGAGATCGGTATGCCGGTGCTGCTGAAGCCCTCGGCGGGCGGCGGTGGCAAGGGCATGCGGCTGGTGCGTGCCGAGGCCCTTCTCGCCGAGGAGATCGCGGCGGCCCGCCGGGAGGCGCGGTCCTCCTTCGGCGACGACACGCTGCTCGTCGAGCGCTGGGTGGACCGTCCGCGCCATATCGAGATCCAGGTCCTCGCGGACGGCCACGGCGATGTGGTGCATCTCGGCGAGCGCGAGTGCTCGCTCCAGCGCCGCCATCAGAAGATCATCGAGGAGGCTCCCTCCGTCCTGCTGGACGAGGCGACCCGGTCGGCGATGGGCGAGGCGGCGGTGCGGGCGGCGCGCTCCTGCGGCTACACGGGCGCGGGGACGGTCGAGTTCATCGTCCCGGGCCGCGACCCCTCGTCGTACTTCTTCATGGAGATGAACACCCGCCTCCAGGTCGAGCATCCGGTGACGGAGCTGATCACCGGCCTGGATCTGGTGGAGTGGCAGCTCCGCGTGGCCTCCGGCGAGCGGCTGCCCTTCGCCCAGGCCGACATCACGCTCACCGGACACGCGGTCGAGGCCCGGGTCTGCGCCGAGGACCCGGCGCGCGGCTTCCTTCCCTCGGGCGGTACGGTCCTCGCGCTGCGCGAGCCGGAGGGCGACGGCGTACGGACGGACTCGGGGCTCAGTGAGGGCACCGAGGTCGGCAGCGCGTACGACCCGATGCTCTCCAAGGTCATCGCCTACGCTCCGGACCGCGCCACGGCCCTGCGCAAGCTCCGCGCCGCTCTCGCGGAGACGGTCACGCTCGGAGTCCCGACGAACGCCGGCTTCCTCCGCCGTCTGCTGGCCCATCCGGCGGTGATCGCGGGCGAGCTGGACACGGGCCTGGTCGAGCGCGAGGCGGCGGGCCTGCTGGACGACGCGGTCCCGGCCGAGGTCTACGCGGCGGCGGCCGCGGTCCGCCAGGCGGAGCTCCGGCCGCCTCTCGCGGCGGGCTGGCTGGACCCGTTCTCCGTACCGAGCGGCTGGCGCCTCGGCGGCGAGCCCGTCGCCGTACGGCATCCGCTGCGGGTGGCGGGACACGAACCGGTGACGCGGGAAGTGCGGCGGCGGGACCGGTTCCGTGTGGAGCCCACCCGTGTCACGGTCACCGTGGACGGTGTGACGCACACCTTCCACCGGGCCGGTACCTGGCTCGGCAGGGACGGCGAGAGCTGGAACGTACAGGACCACGACCCGGTCGAGGCCGCTCTGCTCGGCGCCGCCGGCCTGACCGGCGTGGACTCGCTGACCGCGCCCATGCCGGGGACCGTCACCGTGGTCAAGGTGGCCAAGGGAGACAAGGTGACGGCCGGTCAGAGCCTGCTGGTCGTCGAGGCGATGAAGATGGAGCACGTCATCTCCGCGCCGCACGACGGCACCGTCACCGAGCTGGATGTGACGCCTGGTTCCACCGTCGCCATGGACCAGATACTGGCGGTCGTCGCCCCGGCGGACACCGCCCGGGAGACCCGTCCGGACACCGCCCGGGAGACCCGTCCGGAGACCGGCCCGGAGACCGTCCGGGAGACCGCTCAGGAGGCGTCATGACCGACGGACTGCCCATGGCCGTGCCCGCGCAGGGCCTGCCGCCCCGGGTCCGTATCCATGAAGTGGGCGCGCGCGACGGGCTGCAGAACGAGCGGACCGTCGTACCGACCGAGACCAAGGCGGAGTTCATCCACCGGCTCGCCGGCGCCGGACTGACCACCATCGAGGCCACCAGCTTCGTACACCCGAAATGGGTGCCGCAACTGGCCGACGCCGAGGCGCTGTTCCCGATGCTGGACGGAGTGGAGGCGGACCTTCCCGTCCTCGTGCCGAACGCCCGCGGGCTCGACCGCGCCATCGCTCTCGGCGCTCGCCGTATCGCCGTGTTCGGCAGCGCCACCGAGTCGTTCGCCAAGGCCAATCTCAACCGGACGGTGGACGAGTCACTCGCCATGTTCGAGCCGGTCGTCGCCAGGGCCCGCGACAACAAGATCCATGTCCGCGGCTATCTCTCCATGTGCTTCGGCGACCCCTGGGAAGGACCCGTCCCGGTCCACCAGGTCGTCCGCGTCGCCAAGGCTCTGATGGATCTGGGCTGTGACGAGCTGAGCCTCGGCGACACCATCGGCGTCGCCACGCCCGGACATGTGCAGACCCTGCTCGCCGAGCTGAACGAGGAAGGCGTGCCGACCAATGCCATCGGCGTGCACTTCCACGACACCTACGGCCAGGCCCTCGCCAACACCCTCGCCGCGCTCCAGCACGGAGTGACCACCGTGGACGCCTCCGCCGGCGGCCTCGGCGGCTGCCCGTACGCGAGGAGCGCCACCGGAAACCTCGCCACCGAAGACCTCGTGTGGATGCTCAACGGCCTCGGTGTGGAAACCGGCGTCGATCTCGGCCGGCTCACCGCCACCAGCGTCTGGCTGGCCGAACGGCTGGGCCGCCCCAGCCCTTCCCGTACCGTCCGAGCCCTCTCCCACAAGGAGTGACCTCCGCCATGTCCCTGGACCACCGGCTCTCCGCCGAGCACGAAGAACTGCGCCGCACCGTCGCGGAGTTCGCCCGCGATGTCGTCGCGCCCAAGATCGGGGACTTCTACGAGCGGCACGAGTTCCCGTACGAGATCGTCCGTGAGATGGGCCGGATGGGCCTGTTCGGCCTGCCCTTCCCGGAGGAGTACGGCGGTATGGGCGGCGACTATCTCGCGCTCGGTATCGCCCTCGAAGAGCTGGCCCGGGTGGACTCCTCGGTGGCGATCACCTTGGAGGCGGGGGTCTCGCTGGGTGCCATGCCCGTCTACCGCTTCGGTACGGAGGAGCAGAAGCGGGAGTGGCTGCCCCGGCTCTGCTCGGGCGAGCTGCTCGGCGCGTTCGGCCTGACCGAGCCCGACTGCGGTTCGGACGCCGGCGGCACCCGCACCACCGCCGTGCGGGACGGCGACGAGTGGGTGATCAACGGCACGAAGTGCTTCATCACCAACTCCGGGACGGACATCACGGGCCTGGTCACGGTCACGGCCGTGACCGGCCGCAAGGCGGCGTCCGATTCCTCCGGCGGGCGGCCGGAGATCTCCTCGATCATCGTCCCGTCCGGCACTCCCGGCTTCACGGTCGCCGCACCGTACTCCAAGGTCGGCTGGAACGCGTCGGACACCCGCGAGCTCTCCTTCTCGGACGTACGGGTCCCGCTGGCGAATCTGCTCGGCGAGGAGGGACGCGGCTACGCCCAGTTCCTGCGCATCCTCGACGAGGGCCGTATCGCGATCTCCGCGCTGGCGACGGGCCTGGCCCAGGGCTGTGTGGACGAGTCGGTGGCGTACGCGAAGGAGAGGCACGCCTTCGGACGGCCGATCGGCGACAACCAGGCGATCCAGTTCAAGATCGCCGACATGGAGATGCGCGCCCATATGGCGAGGATCGGCTGGCGGGACGCGGCCTCCCGGCTCACTCACGGCGAACCGTTCAAGAAGGAGGCGGCGCTGGCGAAGCTGTACTCGTCGACGATCGCGGTGGACAACGCCCGTGAGGCCACTCAGATCCATGGCGGCTACGGCTTTATGAACGAGTATCCGGTGGCCAGGATGTGGCGCGACTCCAAGATCCTGGAGATCGGTGAGGGCACCAGCGAGGTCCAGCGGATGCTGATCGCACGGGAACTGGGCCTGACGGGCTGAGGCCGGTCCGGTCGATCATCGCGACGGCCGGAGCGGAAGGCTGCGAGCGAGGCGGGTGGGTCTTACGGGCCCGCGCGGTCGCCACCAGGCCCGCTTCGGCGACCGGCGCGCACAGGGCCCGTCCGGCCCGCCTCCGTAGCGGAAAGTTAGTAAGGCTAGGCTAACCTTGCTCACCTCATCGAACGTACGGAAGCGGATCCGCCATGCCCCACGCCCGAACTCTCCCTCTCTCCCGTCGCGGTCTCCTCGCCGCCGGTGGCGCCGTCGGACTCGGCGCCGTGCTCGCCGCCTGCGGTGACAGTGACGCGAAGGACGGCTCGGCCACGGACACGGACGCCGCGAAGCCGGGCCCGTGGTCCTTCAAGGACGACCGCGGCCAGACCGCGAAGGCCGACGCCGTCCCCAAGAACATCGTCGCCTTCACCGGCACGGCCGCCGCGCTGCACGACTACGGCATCGCGGTGAAGGGCGTCTTCGGCCCGACCAAGACGAAGGACGGCAGGCCCGACGTCCAGGCCGGCGACCTCGACATCGACAAGGTCGAGATACTCGGCAATGTCTGGGGCGAGTTCAATGTCGAGAAGTACGCCGCGCTCAGTCCCGAGCTGCTCGTCACCGCGCAGTGGCTGAAGGGCGAACTCTGGTACGTGCCCGAGCAGTCCAAGGACAAGATCCTTGAGCTGGCCCCGAGCGTGGCCCTGTGGGCGGCGGAGACCACCATCCCGCAGGCGATCCGGCGCCATGCGGAGCTGGCCGAATCGCTCGGCGCCGATCTCGGGTCACCGAAGGTGACGGACGCCAAGGCGCGCTTCGAGAAGGCCGCGGAGCGGCTGCGCCAGGCGGCCAAGTCAAAGCCGGAGATCAAGGTGCTGGTCGCCTCGGCCAGCCAGGACCTCTTCTATGTCTCACTCGCGAAGATGTCCGCCGACACGCTCTACTTCCAGCAGCTCGGCGTGAAGTTCATCGAGCCCAAGGTGAACGCGCAGGGCTTCTTCGAGGAGCTGAGCTGGGAGAACGCCGGCAAGTACGACGCCGACATCATCATGATGGACAACCGCTCCTCGGCGCTCCAGCCCGCCGCGCTGGGCTCGAAGCCGACCTGGGCCCGGTTGCCCGCGGTCAAGGCGGGCCAGGTCGTCCCGCGCGTCACCGAGCCGATCTTCTCGTACGACAAGTGCGCACCGATCCTGGACGATCTTGCCGCGGCCATCGAAAAGGCCAAGAAGGTCGCCTGACGGAAGTGCCTCGACCGGGCCGGCCTGGCGGAACTGCCACGCCGAGAGGCGCGGGAGGCTCCATGGAACCTCCCGCGCCCGTCGCCTCACCAGGTGTCGCCCTGTGTCAGCCGGCCGGCCAGGGCACCAGCGGCGAGCGGTAGTAGTCGATCCCGAGCGCCGTCATCCGCGGTCCCTGCGCCGCCAGCCGCGACTTGTAGGTGTTCCAGTCGTGCGTGGCCGCCGGCGACCAGCCGAGCTCCGCGACGCCCGGCAGCCGCGGGAAGGCCATGGATTCGAGCTGGTCGCTCGTCACGATGGTCTCGGTCCACAGCGGCGCCTCGACACCGAGCACCGCGTCCTCGGCCACGCCCGCGTCGGCGAGATAGGTCGCCGGGTTCCAGTCGTACGCGCGGTCGACCTCGGTGTAACCGGCCCATGCCTGCCCCAGCACGGTGTTCCGGTCGTACTTCATGTCGAGATAGACCCGGTCCGCCGGAGAGAGCACCAGCCGGGTGCCCGCCTTCGTCGCCGCCGCGACCCGCAGACGCTCGTCGGCGCCCGTCTCGTCATAGCCCCAGTACTGGGCGACGGCGCCCTTCACCGGCGTGGCCCCGGTGAGCTGGTGCCAGCCGACCACGGTCTTCCCGTACTTCCGCACAATGGCCTGCGCGCGGTCCATGAAGGCCACATAGTCCTCATGGCTGGTGGAGTGCGCCTCGTCGCCGCCGATGTGGAGGTACTTGCCGGGAGTGAGCGCGGCCAGTTCACGGACCACGTCGTCCACGAAGTCGTACGTCACCTCCTTGCCCGCGCACAGTGAGCTGAAGCCGACCGACGTGCCCGTGTAGAGCGGAGGCGCGACTCCGTCGCAGTTCAGCTCGGCGTAGGAGGCGAGAGCGGCGTTGGTGTGGCCCGGCAGATCGATCTCCGGGATGACCTCCAACTGGCGCGACGCCGCGTAGCTCACCAGATCGCGGTACTGGGCCTTGGTGTAGTACCCGCCGGGACCGCCGCCGACCTGAGTGGATCCGCCGTAGGCCGCCAGCCGCGGCCAGGAGTCGACCGCGATCCGCCATCCCTGGTCGTCGGAGAGGTGCAGATGCAGCTTGTTGATCTTGTAAAGCGCCAACTGGTCTATATAGAGCTTCACCTGACTGACCGTCATGAAGTGCCGTGAGACATCCAGCATCGCTCCCCGGTAGGCGTACCGAGGAGTGTCGGTGATGGTGCCGCCCGCGATCGTCCAGGGCCCGCGCTGTCTGCTCCGCTCCTCCACCGAGGCGGGCAGCAACTGCCGCAGCGTCTGGACGCCGTGGAAGAGCCCGGCGGGCTCGCGGGCGGTGAGGGTGACACCGCCGCGTCCGGACTCCAGCCGGTAGCCCTCCTCGCCCAGGCTCCGGTCGGACGAGCCGAGCCGCAGCCGGATACCGCCGTCGCCATGGCCCTCGGTGACCGGCAGCGCGTAACCGGTGGAGGGCCGCAGCAGACCGGCCAGATAGGAACCGATCCGCCGCGCCTCGCGCGAGTCCGCGCGCGAGGCGTCGACCCTGATCCGGGTGCTCGCGGTGATGGCGTACGGCGATCCGCCCGGCCGCACCCGCGCCGGCGCGGGCACGACCTGCCCGAGCGGGCGGGCCTTCACATCATGGGCGGGCGCCGGGCGGACGCGTTCCGGCGCGGCTCCGACACTGGAGACGCCTGCCGCCACGACGAGCAGCAGCGAACCGAACAGGCGGGGAAACGATCTGTGCTGTCTCACAAGGGTGTCCCTTCGACGGGTTCTCACTTGTGGTGCCGAGCGACCGAGCACTCCCATGGGACCCGTGCGCCCCACCGGCGGTCAAGGTGTAGACCAATTTCCGCCCTCTTGACGGAAGAAGCGTTCCATCGTCGAGCACCACATCCGCCTTCGAGCACCCGCCGTCGAGCGCCCGCCGTCGCGCTCAGTTCTTCATCGCGGAACTTTTCGAGCACGACTTTCCCTCTTTTGGCTCTTGATATCGACGATCCCTGCCCGATTTCGGGCAGATTTCTTGCGAAGACCGCTACTGGCCCCGCAATATCAACGAGTGCTCGAACGCCGACCGTCCTACGACGATCTCATCGACCATCTCGTGCGCAGCACCGCGCTCCAGCGCGGTGAGGCCGCCCGGGTGGTGCTCGACGTGCTGGCGTATTTCGACGAGACGACCGAGGAGTTCGTCCGCCGCCGCCACCGGGAGATGCAGTCCGGTGGAGACACCAACGCGGAGATCTTCGAGCGGATCGCGGCCGAGCTGCCGCATCGCGCGGTGGCACCTCCGGAGCTCTCCCTCCGGCAGTTGCGCCGCATCGTCTACGGCTGACTCGTCGGCGACCGACTCGTGCGCGGCCGGACCGGCCGGTACGGACCCGTAAAACAGGAGGGACAGAGACCGTATGTGCGGAATCGTCGGATACATCGGAAAGCGGGATGTCGCTCCACTGCTGCTTGAGGGCTTGCAGCGGCTGGAGTACCGGGGCTACGACTCCGCCGGGATCGTCATCACCGGCAAGCCGGGCGCGGGCAAGGCGGCCACGCTGAAGATGGTCAAGGCCAAGGGCCGGGTCCGCGAGCTGGAGGCCCGGGTTCCCAAGCGTTTCGCCGGCACCACCGGCATCGCCCACACCCGCTGGGCCACCCACGGCGCGCCGAGCGACGAGAACGCGCATCCGCATCTCGACCCGGAGGGCAAGGTCGCGATCGTCCACAACGGCATCATCGACAACGCCTCCGAGCTGCGCGTCAAGCTGGAGGCGGACGGCGTGGTGTTCCTCTCCGAGACCGACACCGAGGTGATGACCCATCTCATCGCCCGCTCCCAGGCACCGACGCTGGAGGAGAAGGTCCGCCAGGCGCTCCAGCTCATCGAGGGCACCTACGGCATCGCCGTGCTGCACGCCGACTTCGCGGACCGAATCGTCGTCGCCCGCAATGGCTCGCCGGTCGTCCTCGGTATCGGCGAGAAGGAGATGTTCGTCGCCTCCGACGTCGCCGCGCTGGTGTCCCACACCCGCCAGGTCGTGACGCTCGAAGACGGCGAGATGGCCACGCTCAAGGCCGACGACTTCCGTACGTACACGACCGAGGGCTCGCGCACCTCGGCCACGCCGACCACCGTGGAGTGGGAGGCCGAGTCGTACGACATGGGCGGCCACGACACCTATATGCACAAGGAGATCTCGGAGCAGCCGGAGGCCGTGGACCGGGTGCTGCGCGGCCGGATCGACGACCGGTTCTCCACCGTGCATCTCGGCGGCCTCAATCTGGACGCACGGGAGGCGCGCGGCGTGCGCCGGATCAAGATCCTCGGCTGTGGCACCTCGTACCACGCCGGCATGATCGGCGCGCAGCTCATCGAGGAGCTGGCGCGGATCCCGGCGGACGCGGAGCCCGCCTCCGAGTTCCGCTACCGCAATCCGGTCGTGGACCCCGACACCCTCTATGTCGCGGTGTCGCAGTCCGGCGAGACATACGACGTGCTGGCCGCCGTGCAGGAGCTGAAGCGCAAGGGCGCGCGCGTGCTGGGCGTGGTGAATGTCGTCGGCTCGGCGATCGCGCGGGAGACCGACGGCGGCGTGTATGTGCACGCGGGCCCGGAGGTCTGCGTGGTCTCCACCAAGTGCTTCACCAACACCGTGGTCTCGTTCGCGCTGCTCGCGCTGCATCTCGGCCGGATCCGCGATCTGTCCGTCGCCGACGGCAAGCGGATCATCGACGGGCTGCGCAGGCTGCCCGCGCAGATCGCCGAGATCCTGGCGACGGAGGACGGCATCGCGAAGCTGGCCGGGGAGTACGCGCAGGCCAAGTCGATGATGTTCATCGGCCGGGTGCGCGGCTATCCCGTCGCCCGTGAGGCCTCGCTCAAGCTCAAGGAGGTCTCGTACATTCATGCCGAGGCATATCCGGCTTCCGAGCTGAAGCACGGTCCGCTCGCGCTCATCGAGCCGGCGATGCCGACGGTCGCGATCGTGCCGGACGACGATCTGCTGGAGAAGAACCGCGCGGCGATGGAGGAGATCAAGGCCCGCAGTGGCCGGATCCTGGCGGTGGCGCACCAGCCGCAGGAGAAGGCCGACCACACCATCGTCGTACCGAAGAACGAGACCGAGCTGGACCCGATCCTGCTGGGCATTCCGCTCCAGCTACTGGCGTACCACACGGCGCTCGCGCTGGGCCGGGACATCGACAAGCCCCGTAACCTCGCGAAGTCCGTCACGGTCGAGTAAGGCTGTGCCATGGCCCGCGGCTGTCCCGTAAGCCTGCGGATTCGCGGATTCCATGCACGGCGAGAGCGCCTCCAGCGCGGGCCACCTGCCGCACTGGAGGCGCTCTCCGGAAGGGCCGGCGCCGCCCACGTACGCCGACCCGAGGCCGCCCGGGTCCTGACACCCGTGGTGGACCGGGTCCTGACACCCGTGGTGGACGAGGCCAACCGGAAAGCCCTGAGGGCCTAGCCGGTGGCCGTCACATTCCGGCCTGCGGCACGGCGGCCGGGCAGCGTGGCCGGCCAGTGGGCGAGCGCGGCCGTCGCTCCGTACCAGGAGGCGACGCCCGCCACGACGGCGAACCAGCCGCCCACCTTGGTGATCCCCGAGCTGTCGGCGAACTGCCCGACCGCGAGCAGTACCAGCGCGACGCCGAGCAGTGCGTAGGTGCCCTGGACGAACGGCCCCGCGCCGGTGGCCCCGACCGTCAGGCTCAGCGCCAGCAGCGCCCACAGGATCAGAAAGGATCCGGCCGCTTCCGCGGTGACCTGCTGGCCGGCTCCGGTGCCCCAGGTGAACCAGAAGGCGCCGAGGGCCGCGAAGGCCGTACCGGTGAACGAGTGGCCCGCCCGGAATTCGAGCAGTCCGGCGATGAAGAGCCCGATGCCGCCGACATACAGCGCGAGCGTGACGGCGTCGGCCGCCGTCACACCGTCGAGGACGCCGGTGTGGCCGATTCCGAATGCGAGCAGAGTGAGGCCGAGAGCGAGATGACCGAGCACGGAGGCCGAAAAAGCGCTTCCCGCGGAGACGTCGTTGTCCACGGCGGGCTCCCTTCATGGAGTGCGAAGGTGCTGTGTCCCAGCGACCTTTATGTACCCTTCACAAGCGCACAACCCACCTCTGAGCGCCGGAAAATTCGCTGACTCGCCTCGGATCACCGGGAATTGACGGTGGATCAGAGCCGCGACGCACTCAGTGCCCGCCTGCGCCGGGTACGAACTCACCGGCCCGCTCGCCCTCGCCGGACGGCTTGCCCTCTTCCGCGATCAGCCGGCCGCGCAGATAGGTGCGGACGACCCTGCCGCGCACCCGGCGGCCGTGAAACGGCGTCCAGCCGGCCTTGGAGAGCATGTCCTCGTCGCGCAGCGTCCGTTCGGCGTCCGGATCCACCAGCGCCAGGTCGGCGTCGGCTCCGGCGGCGAGCCGTCCCTTGCGCGGCCAGAGCCCGTAGATCCGCGCGGGCGCCTCGCTGTAGACCCGTGTGACGTCCTCGTACGCGAGGTGCCCGCGCGCCGCCGCGTCGAGCAGCAGCGCCATCGTGGTGTCGAGTCCTGGCAGGCCGAAGGGAACGTCCCAGATGTCACCGGCCCGTTTCTGCCTCAGCGTCGACGGCGCGTGGTCGGTGGACATGTGCGTCAGCGTGCCCTGCCGCAGCAGCGCCCACATCTCCTGTTCCTCGTCGTCGCCGCGCATCCGCGCCGGCGGAGTGAACTTGCGCAGTGCGCCCTCTTCCAGGACCTCGCTCTCGCGGAGCAGGAAGTACTGCGGGCAGCTCTCGGCGGCCAGCCGCGCGCCACCGGCCCGTTCACGCGCCACATACTCGGCCACTTCCGGATGGCTGACATGCGCGATCGTGGCGCGCGCGCCGGTCCGCCGTACGAGCAGCGCCGCGACGGCCGCCGCGACCAGTTCGGCGTCGCGGCCGCGCCACTGCGGCAGCAGCCCGCCGTCGGTGCGGCCCTCGGCCCTGAGCAGCTTCTCCGCCGTGTCGACGAGTGATTCGTCCTCGCAGTGCAGCAGGGTCACGCCACCGCACAGCGCGGTCCCTGTCAGATGCTCCTTCAGCGCGCCCGCGCCGTGTCCCGGCACGCCGTGCGTGGAGGCCGTGAAGACCTTGAAGAACGCCACTCCGTCCGCCCACAGGCCGGGCACGGCGGACGCCTGGCCGGGCCACGCGTGCGCGGCGAGGCCATAGTCCACATGGGAGCGCCCGCGCAGGTAATCGCGCTTGTCCCGGAGGTCGCCGGAGGTTCTGACCGGCGTCCCATGGCTGTGTTCGATGATCGTGGTGACACCGGAGGCCGCGGCGGCCGAGGTCCCGGCCGGGAAGTCCTCCCGGTCGGTGCTGCCCGGGTCCATCAGGTGTACGTGGGTGTCGACTCCGCCGGGAAGCACCAGCAGGCCGGTGGCGTCGACGCGATCCGCGGCGGAGGGCCGGTCCTGGCCCACATAGCCGATCCGGCCGTCCCGTACACCGACATTCGCTCGGCGGCGGCCCAGCGGAGTGACCACCGTGCCGCCGGTGACCAGCAGTTCCATGTCGGGCATGGTCTCGTCACTCTCCTCAGGAGTAGCGCAGATCCTCCGCGGTGGCGTACCAGTCGAACGGCCGGCCCGAGGAGTTGATGATCACGCTCTTGGCCCTGGTGTACGCCCGGTACGCGTCCAGGCCGTTCTCCGAGCCGATTCCGCTGTCCTTGGTGCCGCCCCACGGCGAGCTGGGATCGATCCGGTGATGGTCGTTGACCCAGATGATCCCGATGTCGAGCCGGTCGGTGACCCGCAGCGCCCGGCCGGCGTCGGCGGTCCAGACCGACGCGGCGAGGCCGAACGGACAGTCGTTGGCCTTCGCCGTCGCGTCGGCCTCGTCGTCGAACGGTACGACCACGGTGACCGGGCCGAACACCTCGTCGTACCAGAGCTCGTGGTCGGGCGTGACGCCGGCGACGACGGTCGGTTCGTAGAACCAGCCCCGGTCGAACACGGCGCCTTCCGGGACGCGCCCGCCGCAGAGCACCGTGGCGCCCTGCTCCCGCGCCCGGTCGACGGCGGCGGCGGTCTTGTCCCGCTGGGCGCGCGACACCAGCGGCCCGACCTGGGTGCGAGCGGCCAGCGGGTCACCGAGCCGCAGCGACCTGGTGCGTTCGACGAACCGGTGCACGAACCGCTCGTACACCGTGCGCTGTACGAGCAGCCGCGCGCCCTGTACGCAGGTCTGGCCGGTGGCGATGAACGAGGCGAACATCGCGCCCGCCACCGCCTGTTCGATCTCCGTGTCGTCGAAGACGATCACCGGAGCCTTGCCGCCCAGTTCCGCCGTGACCGGAATCAGCGAGCGGCCCGCGTTGCCGGCGACGACCCGGCCCGTCTCCGTCCCTCCGGTGATGTCGAGTCTGGCCAGACCGGGATGCTCGGACAGGAACCGTCCGGTGGTCGGGCCAAGCCCGGTGACCACATTGATCACTCCGGCCGGTACACCGGCCTCCTCAAGCAGTCCGGCCAGCGCGACCGGCACGGCGGGTCCGAGCTCGCTGGGCTTGATGACCAGCGAGTTGCCGGCCGCGAGCCCGGCGGAGAGCTTCTTCATCGTGATGAGCAGCGGATGGTTCCACGGTGTGATCAGCCCGGCGACGCCGAGCGGGACACGGTGGACGACATTGAGATAGCCCTCGCCGAAGTCCGGGACGGTTCCCTCCGCCGAGTGCGCGACGGCGCCGAAGTACTCCAGCCATTCGGGCAGCCGGCTGAGCTGCGCGCGCATCTCCCGCAGCGGCCGGCCGATCTGCAGGGTCTCCAGGCGGGCGAACTCGTCGATGCGGTGGTCCAGTTCGGCGGCCGCCCGGTTCAGTACGCGGGCCCGGTCCCGGGCTCGCATGCCCTGCCAGCGCCGGTCCTCGAAGGCGGTCTTCGCGGCGGTGACGGCCGCGTCGACGTCCGCCGCGTTGGCGTGCGCCACGTCGAAGAGGTGGTCGCCGGTGGCCGGGTTGTGCACCGCGAAGGTGGCGCCGTCCGCCGCCGGGACGTCCTTGCCGTCGATGCGCAGTGGCAATGTGTCAGGCATGTCGTTCTTCTCCGATCCCTCCGAAGAGCCGTTCGTTGGTGGTGTGGGCCATCCGCTCTCGCGGCAGCGCCGAGGACGGGCAGGGCACGGCCGGTTCTCTGACGGAGACGCTCATGTCCGGTTCTCCTCCGGGCGGCCGGTCCGCGCGGTCTCCTTCGGATGGGGCCTTCGCTCCAGCCGGCCGGACGGCAGCACCAGGTCGATGTACTCCTCGGCCGGCAGCCCGTTGACCCGGTCGAGAAGCCAGTCGGCCGCGTAGGTCAGCCAGTTGGGGCCGAGGGCCACCGACGAGGTGGGCGGTGACAGCGCGTGTCGTCCCCGCTGGTAGACGAGCATCGGCGCGGGCGCCGGACATCGCGCGGCCAGGTCGAAGCTGTACTCGACCGGCGAGAGTTCGTCCTCGTCACCGGCGACGATCAGCCAAGGCGCGCGCATGCCGGTTATCAGCGGACCCAGGTCGATGTCCTCGGCCATGCGGTCGAAGGTGGCCTCGTCGTCCTCCAGTCCCGCCATCCACATGAAGCGGGCCTTGAAGGAGGGCGAAGCCGTCTCGAAGAGCGTGTGCGCGCCCGGTTCGTGGCAGACCAGACCGACCGCGCTGCCTCGCAGTCCCGGCTGGGTCGCGGCGATCTGTGTCATCCAGTACGAGCCGAAGGACAGTCCGAAACCCACCACGCGCTCGGAATCGACCTCGACGCGACGCTCACACCAGGAGAGCAGCGCCGCGCCTGCCGCCACCCATGCCTCCGGTGTGAATTTGACGCCACGGATCGGCGCCTCTCCCTGTCCCGGCCCGTCGAATGCCAGCACCGCGAATCCGCGCTCCAGGAATTTGTCGCCGTAGAGGCTGACATTGAGTTCCTTCGGCGCGTCCATGCCTCCGCAGGAGAGCACGGTGTGCAGCGGGCCGTCCTGATAGCCGCGCGGCAGATGGAACCACGCGGGAAGGTGACCGTCTCCGAAGGGAATGTCGACGCGTTCGACATGATGGTCGGCCAGCCGCGCATAGGACGTGTAGCAGGCGTTCTTGCGGTCGTCCAGACCGACCAGCAGCGCGCTGTCCTCCCAGATGGGCCATTCCGCGGTCGCGTAGAGCAGTGCGGCGTAAAAGAAATGCTCACGGGACGCCACCGGACGCCGTGTTTTCGCGGCCTCCGCTCCGAGCCTCTCGCGGCGCTGGGCGAGCTCGGTGAAGACAGGGACGAGATCGGCGAACTTATGAATGCGCGACCGGGCCACCTGGAAGTCCGGAGCGGCGTCCGGTCCCATGGGCCGCAGAGTGTAGGCGACTCTCGGCTGGTCCCATTCCAGCCCGTCGGTGCGCAGTACGGAGTCGATGATCCAGCGTTGTTCTCTCCACCGGCGTGGCCCTGCTGTTCCGCTCATATGTCAGCTTCCTTCCGCGTCGCTGAGAGAATCTCTCCCGGACGCACCGCCGGACGGAGTGGTGCGGGCCAGTTTCCGGGTGTTGACGAAGAACAGAGCGACCACACCGGCCAGCGGCAGCACCGTCAGCTCCCAGAGGCCCGCGCCGCCCCATCCGGTGCCGGCCACAAACGCGGAGAACAGATATCCCGAGAACGCGGCCGGGAGGTAGAAGGTGGCGACGAACAGACCGGAGACCCGGCCGATCATGTGCGGCCGGACGGCGCGCTGCATCGCCGAATAGATGTTGACGAACAGGAAGCCGCTGGCGATCGCGCCCTCCGCGATCGAGAGCGCGTACTGCGGACCCGGTGTGGTCGGCCCGTTGAACAGCAGATAGCCGACGACACAGCCGGCCAGCGCGGCGACGATCATGACGGCCCGCTGGTTGAGGCGGTCACCGAGCCAGCCGGCCGGTATGCCGAGCACCGCGCCGAGGCCGAACATGCTCGCCGCCAGCGCGGCCTGTCCATTGCTGAATCCCAGCCGGCTTTCGAGAAAGGTGGGATACAGGCCGATGTAGCCGTACATGGATATGCCCACCACGACGGCGGTCAGTCCGAGCAGCAGGACGTTGCGGTTGTACAGCCGTACAGGTACGTGATCGACATCGAGACGCGGCCCTTCCCGCACCACGGTCTCTTTCCGTTCTGTGAACGACTTACGGATCACCAGCGCGATGATCCCGATGAATACGAGACCGATCAGGCCGAACGTCCAGAACGGTGTCCGCCAGGCGCTGCCGCCGTCCGCGAGTTTCGAGCCGAGCAGCGGTCCAAGGAATCCGCCGACACCGTAGGCACAGTTGAGCGTGCCGAGTGCCATCGCGCGGTTGGCGAAGAAGTAGGCGCCGACAGCGGCGAACAGCGCGCCGTTCTGCATCGCTTCCCCCACGCCGGACAACGCGCGGTAGGCGAGCATGTCGGGAAAGCCCGTGGCGACCGTGGTCAGGATCGTGAAGAGCGAATAGATCGCGATGCCGAGCAGAATGACCGACTTTCGTGAGAGGCGGTCGAGCAGATATCCGGTCGGCACTCCGGCGACACCTATCCCCAGCGTAAAGATCGTCGCGAGCAGTCCGCCCTGAGCCAGCGAGAAACCGAACTCGTCGCGGATACCAGGCAGCAGAACGGAGAACACCTGCCGGTCCATCGCATTGACGACATACGAGAGCGCGAGTACGAGCAGACCGACCAGGGCCACTGTCCTGGTCAGCCGTGGGCCATTGGCAGGTGGCAGGCTCTGGCGACCAATCTGTGCAGTGGCCACGACGCCGCCTCGAATTCACTCGGGTCAATCCTCGTCGACTTCCTACATCCTATAAAATGCAAACTGTCAAGCGTCCAGCAACGGAGAGTGAGCCATGCCGGAGTCTCTTGTGGCCATCGCCTCTCTGGGCGGGACGATCACCATGACGGCGGCCGACGGGCCACGAGGACTGACACCGTCCCTGACCGCGCGGGACCTGACGGCGTCCGTCCCTGAGCTGGCACACGTCGCGGACATCCGCGCCGAGACTCTCTTCAGCAAGCCCGGAGCCTCGCTCGGCTTCGGCGATCTGCTCCAGGCGCTCGACTGGTCACGCCGGGCGGTGGCGGACGGTGCGGACGGGGTCGTCCTCGTACAGGGCACGGACACGCTGGAGGAGACCGGCTACTTCCTGGACCTGCACTGGGACAGGCCGGAGCCGCTGGTGGTCACCGGAGCCATGCGGCCGCCTCGGCAGCCCGGCGCCGACGGGCCCGCGAATCTGCTGGCGGCCGTACTCACCGCGACCGCCGCGCGCTCGCGCGGCCTGGGCGTGCTGACCGTGCTGAACGACGAGGTGCACGCCGCCGCGCGAGTACGCAAGTACGACACGACCGCGCTCGACGCCTTCGCCTCCCGGCCGTTCGGACCGCTCGCCAGGATCCACGAGCGGTCCGTCCGCTACGCCGCGCTGCCGCTCCGGCAGCCACCGGTCCCTCCGCCACGCGACGGCGGCCACCCGAGAGTCGCGCTGCTCGAAACGTTCTTCGGCGACGACGGCGAGCTGCTCCGCCTGGCCCTCGGCGCCCATTTCGACGGGATCGTGATCTCCGCTTTCGGCGCCGGTCATGTGTCCGCCGCGATGGCGTCGGTGGTGTCCGAGGCGGTGGAGAAGGCACCGGTGGTGCTCGCCAGCAGGACGGGATCCGGCTCGGTGCTCAGCGACACCTACGGCTTCACCGGCTCGGAACAGGATCTGCTGCGGCGCGGCGCGGTCTCGGCCGGCTGGCTCGACGCACGCAAGGCGCGCCTCCTGCTGTGGTCCCTGCTCGCGGCAGGAGAGCCCGAGGACCGGATCCGCGCGGAGTTCGCCGCCCGCGCGGACGGTACGTCACCAACGGCCCGCTGAGGCCCGTCGTGCACCTCAACTGACGCTCCGGCACGCGCGGTTCGTGCCTGAGCCGTCGAGGCGGTCCAGGGCCGTCCGTCCTCCGGGACGGACGGCCCTGGATCACCGCGTCGTCAGGGAATCACCACGACGGGCCGCTGCGCCCGGCGCGCGAGCCGTCCCGCCACCGAGCCGAAGATCCGGCCCACGATGCCGTGCGTCGAACCGACGACGATCGCGTCGGCCGAGTACTCCTGGCCGACCTCTTCGAGTTCATGGCAGATGTCGCCGCCACGCTCGACCAGGATCCACGGCACTTCGGTGAGGTAGTCCGCACAGGCCAGTTCGAGCCCGAGCACCTCGGTGCGATGGTCCGGGACATCCACGAAGACCGGAGGTTCACACCCGGCCCAGACCGTGGTTGGTAGTCGGTTGGCGACATGGACGATAATCAGGCCGGAGCCAAGGCGCCGGGCCATGCCGATGGCGTAGGCGAGTGCCCGCTCACTGGAGGTGGAGCCGTCGAAGCCGACGACCACCCCGTGCTGGAAGGCGGGATCGCAGGAAGCGCGCGTCTGTTCCGCCGCTTGCAGGCCCGACAGCGGGTCGGCTACCTGCTTGCGGTCAGCGGGTTCAGGGATTTCGTGACCGGCCATGGATGTCTCGGCGAAGGAAGTCCTCTTGAGAAGGAGCGACAAGTGGCGTGGCGGCGGGGCTGTGTCCGGGAATCATCTTCCCAACCCCTTACCCCGAAGGGTACGGCGACACTCTTCTCATGCCCAGTGCCGGCCGCCCCACACACGGCGTTCCAGGGAGCATGCACGAGGCCGCCCCGGATGGCAATGCCGGATGGCATCTACAGCGGTCCGGCGAAGTGACCGGAAGGTTCCGCTCCTCGTTGGCCGTCGGTCCCGCCGCCGCCTCCTGGGAGCTCCCGTGCCCGCATCACCGACCGCTCGGGCCCCTGCGGACGCGACGCGGCGAGGACACCGGGCGGCGCGGCGCCGGTCCTTCCCGGCGCCCGCCGGGCCCGCCGTCCGGATTGCCGCGGAGCCGACGGGGCAGGTGCTCCGGTGGACGGCGTTCAGTTGTCCGCTGGTCCCCGTGGTTCTCTCGGTGTACGGCGCGTTCCTCGGCGCGGCCGTGGCCCCGGGAAGCGCCGCCGGAGGACGCGGGCGCCGTGACGGCGGTCCGCCGGCTGCCGCCGCGCCGGTCCGGGCGCGGCGGCTCACGACCGCGCGCGACGGCGGCCCGGACGCGCCGAACGAACGGAACATTCGTGAACCGGTGCTCCAGAAGTGGCCGGGGAGCGCGACGCGGCTCACGCGTGCGCGAGAGTGGTGCGCCGGGAGATTAAGAGCTTCGCACAGACGCACCCATCGCTTTTCAGCCAACTTCTGACGCGGGTCGCACCCTTGGCGAAATGGCCTGCCAACCCCCTTGCCACCAGGGAAGAAAGGACCGCCCCGGTCCTCCGCACCCTACGGGGACGGGCCATGCGCGTGAGGCCCACTTCCACTCTCGGCTCCCGAGTGGAACGCTTCGTGATCGAATGCTTCGCGCCAAGTTGCCTTGTCGACATAGCGGCGGATGGAGAACTTGTCACGCCGGCACCACGGGACACAGTAGATTCGATCATGAGTATCGAAGGCTGGGGACCCGTGCAAAACCGAGGGGAATCGTGCAGGAGCGAGAGGCCCGACAAGAACGGGGAGACGCGAACACCGAGGGGGGCTTAGCACCATGAGCCAGGACTCCACTACCGCACCGGAGTCAGCACGAAAGCTTGCCGGGCGCCGCCGCCGGGAAGTCGTCGCTGTGCTGCTCTTCAGCGGCGGCCCCATCTTCGAGAGCTCCATCCCGCTCTCCGTGTTCGGAATCGACCGCCAGGACGCCGGGGTTCCCCGCTACCGCCTGCTCGTCTGCGCCGGTGAGGACGGACCGCTGCGGACCACCGGCGGTCTCGAACTCAGCGCGCCGTACGGCCTGGAGGCGATCAGCAGGGCCGGCACGGTGGTCGTACCGGCCTGGCGGTCGATCACCTCACCGCCGCCGCCGGAGGCACTGGACGCGCTGCGCCGCGCCCATGAGGAGGGCGCGAGGATCGTCGGTCTGTGCACCGGCGCGTTCGTGCTGGCGGCGGCCGGTCTGCTGGACGGCCGGCCGGCCACCACACACTGGATGTACGCACCGACCCTCGCCAAGCGCTATCCGTCCGTCCATGTGGACCCGAGGGAGTTGTTCGTCGATGACGGCGATGTGCTCACCTCGGCGGGCACGGCGGCCGGAATCGATCTGTGTCTGCATATAGTCCGAACGGACCACGGTGCGGAGGCCGCAGGAGCGCTCGCCCGCCGGCTGGTCGTACCGCCGCGGCGCAGTGGCGGTCAGGAACGCTATCTGGACAGGTCTTTACCAGAGGAAATCGGCTCCGACCCGCTTGCCGAGGTCGTGGCCTGGGCGCTGGAGCATCTGCACGAGCAGTTCGACGTGGAGACGCTCGCGGCCCGTGCGTACATGAGCCGTCGCACCTTCGACCGGCGGTTCCGCTCGCTCACCGGGAGCGCGCCGTTGCAGTGGCTGATCACCCAGCGGGTGCTGCAGGCGCAGCGGCTGCTGGAGACCTCCGACTACTCGGTCGACGAGGTCGCGGGCCGCTGCGGCTTCCGCTCTCCCGTGGCGCTGCGCGGCCACTTCAGGCGACAGCTCGGATCCTCTCCCGCGGCCTATCGGTCCGCCTACCGGGCCCGCCGCCCGCAGGGCGATTCCATGCCTCCGGGAGTCATGGAGCCGGTCGTGCCCGCCCAGGCGTCCGCGCAGTCCAGGCGGGCCGCCGCGGCCGCGGGCTCTCCCGGTCAGGCAGCGGCCTCGTCGGCGCTGCCCGAGCACGGCAAACCAGGTTCGGACGTGTACGCGGCAAGTCCGGGCCGTCCGAGTCTGCCCGGCCAGCGGAGCGCCCCGTAGGGTAAGGCGCATGAACGATCGCATGGTGTGGATCGACTGCGAGATGACCGGGCTCTCGTTGGCGGACGACGCACTCATCGAGGTGGCCGCGCTGGTCACCGACTCGGAACTGAATGTGCTCGGTGAAGGGGTGGACATCGTGATCCGCCCGCCGGACGCGGCGCTGGAGACCATGCCCGAGGTGGTGCGGCAGATGCACACCACCTCGGGTCTCCTCGACGAGCTGGCGGGCGGCACCACGCTGGCCGCCGCCGAGGAACAGGTCCTGGCGTATGTACGCCAGCACGTCAAGGAACCCGGCAAGGCGCCGCTCTGCGGGAACTCGGTCGGCACCGACCGCGGCTTCCTGTTCCGCGACATGCCGACTCTGGAGGGCTACCTCCATTACCGGATCGTCGATGTCTCCTCGGTCAAGGAGCTGGCCCGCCGCTGGTATCCCCGGGCCTACTTCAACAGTCCGGCGAAGAGCGGCAACCACCGCGCGCTCGCCGATATCCGCGAATCCATCGCGGAGCTGCGCTACTACCGCGAGGCGGTCTTCGTGCCGCAGCCCGGCCCGGACTCGGACACGGCCAAACAGATCGCCGCGAAGCACGTGCTGCTCCCGGAGTGAGACCGGGCCGAGGCCCGGGACAACGTCCCGGGTGCCGCCGTTCCCAGGCTCTTTCGGTTGAGATCAGGCCGGACCAGGGAGCGGGGGCCGGCGCCGTGGAACGCGGCGAGGCAGGTGCCAGGGCCCGCGAGCCCGGCACGACGCACAGGAGAGGCCCTGGCCCCGGGCCGGGCCCCGGTCAGCGCCGTATCAATACCGGCGCGAGCACCCTCGCGGACCCTGTACACTTTTTCTCGGCCGGTCAGGGAAAAGACCGGTCATGGTGGGTATAGCTCAGCTGGTAGAGCACCTGGTTGTGGTCCAGGATGTCGCGGGTTCGAGTCCCGTTACTCACCCTGAACGATCAAGGGCTGACCTGGTAAAACGGGTCAGCCCTTCTTCATGCCCGAGACCTTGGGAACACAACGGGAACACCGGCCGCGCTCCATGCCGGTGTTCCATGGCCGTCCGTGGGCCGTAGTTGGCCGGCGCGCCTGCCATGGCGCGGCCATGATCACCGCGCGCGAGTCAGCCGACCAGGGCGAGCAGCTCGATGAGTTCGACCTCTACCTCCTGACGAGCGTCGGCCAGCCCGGTCAGCAGGCCGGCCAGCCGATCCCGGCAGCGAGGTGCTGTCCGGTCGATCTTCGTGGATCAGCCCGGGTCGTCCGGTGCGGTGCGTCGCAAGGCGGAGGATCGTTCTCATACTTGACGTACGTGGACGTACGTGGACGTACGTGGACGTACATGGACGATCCGGTGCGGCGGTTCCCTCAGGACGAGTCCCGTATCACCAGTTGCGTCGGAAGCACGATCTGGTGCGGCTCGTGAGTGGACCGTTCCTGGCGGGCCGCGATCTCCGACAGGACCAGGCCGGCCATCGCGCGGCCCATCTCCTGTATCGGCTGACGGACGCTGGTCAGCGGCGGATCCATGTGGCGGGCTATCGCCGAGTCGTCGAAGCCGACCAGCGCCACATCGTCCGGTACACGGCGGCCCGCCGCGCGGAGGGCCTGGCGGGCGCCGGCGGCCATCACGTCGGACGCCGCGAAAACCGCGTCCAGACCGGGTCTGCGGGCCAGCAGATCGCGCATGGCGCGGCGACCGCCTTCCTCGGTGAAGTCGGCCACGGCCGTGAGCCGCTCATCGGGAGCGAGGCCCGCTTCGGCACGGGCCCGGCGGTAGCCGTCGAGGCGGCAGGCCGCGCCGTACACCTCCAGGCCGCCGGTGATGGTCGCGACGGTGCGACGGCCTCGCGAATGCAGATGGGCCACGGCGCCGCGCGCGCCCTCGGCGTTGTCCGAGTCGACGGAGGGCAGCGGCTCGTCGGCCGATCTGCGACCGCTGATGACGGTCGGTATGCCGAGCCCGCCCAGCAGTTCCGGCAGCGGATCGCCGGCGTGTGCCGCCACGATCAGCACGCCGTCGGTGCGGTGCGAGGCCAGATATCGCGCGAGCCGGCCGCGCTCGCGGTCGTTGCCCGCGAAGGTGAGCAGCAGTTGCATCCCGCTGTCGGCGAGCGTCTCGCCGATCCCGTGGACGATGTCCGAGAAGTACGGCTCGGCGAAGAACCGCGCCTCGGGCTCGGGCACCACGAGAGCGACCGCGTCCGCGCGGTTGGCGGCGAGCGCGCGGGCCGCCGGGTTCGGTACGTATCCCAGCTCGGCGACGGCCGCCTCCACCGCGGCTCTGGCCCGCGCGCTGACCCGCGGCGAGCCGTTGATCACCCGGGAGACCGTGCCCCGGCCGACTCCGGCGCGGGCCGCCACCTCTTCGAGCGTGGGCAGCCCGCCGCCGCGCCGGCGCGCCGTATCGGATGTCATCTGTACCTCCTCGCCCGATACCGGACAACATTAGACATCGGACGACAGACACCCCGTTCCGGGGTGCTCCCGGATCGCTGAATACCAGGGCATACTCCGACAAACGGATAAACGAGTCATATTCTGCCGCCCGGTTCCTTGACACTCTCCGGAGCACGGACGACTCTTCAAGCCGCATGGGAGCGCTCCCACCGTACTGGCCATGCCTGACCCGCGCGTTGCCGGCCACGCCCGGCGGCGTGCCGGAGCGGCCGGCCGGACAGGCCCGAGGAGAGGACGTAATGCGTTCAGTGACCCGCGTGTCCCTCCGCGTGGTGGTCCTGCCGGCCGTCGCCGCGCTCGGCGCCGGTGTGCTGGCCGGCTGCGGAGAGGACGGCGACGGAGCCTCCGGCAGCGGCGGAAGGACCACGCTCACCGTCGGCGTCTTCGGTGCCTTCGGCCTGAAGGAGGCCGGGCTCTACGAGCAGTACATGAGGCTCCACAAGGACATCGTCATCAAGCAGACCTCCATCGAACGCAACGAGAACTACTATCCGCAGCTCCTCACCCATCTCGGCAGCGGCAGCGGACTCGCGGACATCCAGGCCGTCGAGGTCGGCAATATCGCCGAGATCACCGCCACTCAGTCGGACAAGCTGGTGGACCTGGGCCGGGCCGACGGCGTACGGCGGGACAGTTTTCTGCCCTGGAAGTGGTCGCAGGCCACCAGCAGAGACGGCAAGACCACAGGTCTCGGCACCGACATCGGACCGCAGGCCGTCTGCTACCGCAAGGATCTCTTCGCCAAGGCCGGTCTGCCCACCGGCCGCGAGGCGGTCGGCAGGCTCTGGGCGGGCGACTGGCGGAAGTATCTGGCCGCCGGACGGCGGTACCAGGCCAAGGCCCCGGCCGGAACGGCCTTCGTGGACTCGGCGAGCGGCGTGCTGAGCGCCATGAGCGGCAGCGGCGCGAGCCGTTTCTACGACAAGGACGGCAAGGTCGTCTACAAGACCAGTCCGGCCGTGCGGCGGTCCTGGGACACCGCCGCGCGGTTCGCGGGCGCGGGTCTGACCGCCAGGCTCCAGCAGTTCACACCGGCCTGGGACCAGGGATACGCGAACGCCACCTTCGCCACCGTCTCCTGCCCGGCGTGGATGCTCGGCTATATCCAGGACAAGGCCGGCGCGGCGGGCAGAGGCAAATGGGACGTGGCCGCCGCGCCCAGGCCCGGCAACTGGGGCGGCTCCTTCCTGGTGGTGCCCGAGGCGGGCAGGCACAAGAAGGAGGCGGCCAGGCTCGCCGCCTGGCTGACCGCGCCCGAGCAGCAGGCCGCGCTCTTCGCGAAACGCGGCAGCTTTCCCAGCTCCCGGGCCGCGTACGCGCTGCCCGCGGTGTCCGGCGCCACACATCCGTACTTCGGCGACGCGCCGATCGGCGCGATCTTCTCGCGGGCCGCCGAAGGAGTACCGGTCCAGATCGTCGGGCCGAAGGACCTGATCATCGCTCAGAACCTGGCCGATGTCGGCATGCTCCAGGTCGACCAGAACGGCACCTCGTCCAAGGACGGCTGGAACGCCGCGGTCAAGGCGATCGACAACGCGCTGGACCACTGACCGATGGCCAGCGACGCGCCCGCCGCCGCGCCCTCCGAGGAGGAAGGCGCGGTCCCGGCACCGCTGACGACGGCCGGCCGGAAGCCCGCCGGAAAGACGGCGGAGGAACGCCGCCGGGAGCGGCGCAGCCGGCGCTACCGCCGCGATGTGCGATGGAGCCCGTACGCCTTCGTCGCGCCGTTCTTCGTCTTCTTCCTGGCCTTCGGGCTCTTCCCGCTGCTCTACACCGGCTGGGCGGCGCTGCACCGGGTGGAGCTGACCGCGCCGACCGAGATGGAGTGGGTGGGTCTCCGGAACTTCTCCCGGCTGCTGAGCGACGACTTCTTCTGGAACGCGCTGAGGAACACCGTCATCATCGGGCTGATGTCCACCGTGCCGCAGTTGGCGATCGCGCTGGGCATCGCGCATCTGCTCCACTACCGGCTGCGCGGCTCGATGTTCTTCCGGGTCGCGGTGCTGACGCCGTACGCGACCTCGGTGGCCGCCGCGACGCTTGTCTTCGTCCTGCTCTTCGGCCGCGACTACGGGATGATCAACTGGGCGCTGGGGCTGCTCGGTCTGGATCCGGTCGACTGGCAGAACGGCGCCTGGACCTCACGGCTCGCGGTCTCCACCATCGTCGTCTGGCGGTGGACCGGCTACAACGCGCTGATCTATCTGGCGGCGATGCAGGCCATTCCCGACGATCTGTACGAGTCGGCGGCGCTGGACGGCGCTTCGCGACTGCGGCAGTTCATCCATGTGACCGTGCCTTCGCTGCGGCCGACGATTCTGTTCACCTGTGTGGTCTCGACGATCGGCGCGACGCAACTCTTCGGCGAACCACTGCTGTTCAACAGCGGCGCGGGCGCGACGGGTGGCGCGAACCATCAGTTCCAGACGCTCGGGCTCTATCTGTACGAGCAGGGCTGGGTGAATCTGCATCTCGGCCGGGCCTCGGCGATCGCCTGGTCGATGTTTCTGATCCTGCTGGTCGTCGGCGCGGTGAACTGGGCCGTCGCGCGCCGTCTGCGCAAGAGCTCATGAAGCCCATGAGGTCCGCGAGGTCCGTGAGGCCTGTGAGGTTCGTTGGGAGAGATATGACGGCGACTCCGGAGACGGTCGCGCGTGGCGCTCGGCGTGGCGCGGGCCGGCAGTCGTACGGCGGCCGGTTCACCTGTGCCGTACTGGTCCTGTTCACCGCGGGCTCGCTGTTCCCGCTGGTGTGGACGGCCGTGGCGGCTTCCCGGAGCAACAGCAGGCTCGCCCGGACTCCTCCGCCGTTCTGGTTCGGCGGCAATCTCCTCAGGAATCTGGAGATCGCCTGGACCGACGCCAACCTCGGTACGGCCCTGCTCAATACGACGGTGGTCGCCGGGACCGTCGCGGCCGGCACGGTCCTCTTCTCGACGCTCGCCGGCTTCGCCTTCGCCAAGCTGCGTTTCCGGTTCCGGAATCCGCTGCTGTTGCTGGTGATCGGCACGATGATGGTGCCGCCGCAGCTCAGTGTCGTACCGCTGTACATGATGATCGCCGAGCTGTCCTGGACCGACCGGCTCCAGTCCGTCATCCTGCCCACTCTGGTCAGCGCCTTCGGCGTGTTCTTCATGCGGCAGTACCTCGCGCAGGCGCTGCCCACCGAGCTGATCGAGGCGGCCAGGGTGGACGGTGCGAACAGTTGGCGCGTCATGTGGCATGTCGTCCTGCCCGCCGCGCGGCCCGCGATGGCGGTGCTGGGAATGCTGACCTTCGTGATGGCCTGGAACGACTTCTTCTGGCCGATCATCGCCCTGACCCAGAACGGCAATCCGACCGTGCAGGTGGCGCTGACCGGTCTCGGCCGCGGTTATGTCCCCGACCAGTCGGTGATCATGGCAGGTGCGCTGCTGGGCACGCTGCCGCTGCTGCTGGCCTTCGTGGTCTTCGGCAGACAGGTCGTCGGCGGCATCATGCAGGGCGCGGTCAAGGGCTGAGCGCTCTCACCGCCGGTGCGGCGCATGACGGGAGACCGGTGTCGCGCGCGCCCCGGCCGGGTGGGGAGTGAACCGGCCGGGACGGCGCGTGGCGGCTGGTGGGGGCAGCCTGTGGGGGTGGCGGCTCCCGCGACGGGGACTGCTGGGGGCTCGCGGGTGCCGAAGCCATGGTGCGTGCGATGGTGCGCGAGTCGGAGGTGACGGGTGAATACGGGGACGCGGCAGTACGCTAGCCGCCGCCCTTCGGACAAACGGACTGTTCCGGGCGGCCGTCGAGGTTCTTAGGGTGCGCTTAAGGAGCGCATCGGCCGGACGAAAGGTTCAGACCTCATGGCCCGGCCTCAGCTCCGCACACGGGCCTCGGCAGCGGCTCCGCGTCCTGCCGCGCCGCGCTTGCGCCGGCCCAGCCGGTGGCCGCCGGGACCGCCCGGCGAGCGCCATCCGCCGAGCCCGATCCAGATGCGTACCTCGGTACCGCCGAGCACCGAGCGTCCGATCCGTACATCGCCGCCCGTCGACTCCGCGACTGCGCGCACGATGTCCAGACCCAGCCCGGTCGAGCCCTCCCGGCTCCCGCTGTTGCCCCGCACGAGCGCGGCCTGCGGATCGGCGATACCGGGGCCCGCGTCCGAGACCAGGACGATCACGGCGTCCTCGCCGTTGTGCACATCGACGGAGAAGGCCGTGCCCTCCGGTGTGTGGCGGAAGACATTGCCGAGCAACGCGTCGAGCGCGGCGGCCAGTTCGGCCCTGCCGACCGGGATGCGTACGGGCCTGCCGACGCCCGCGAGCCGTACCGTACGGCCCTCGTCCTCCGCCAGCGCCGACCAGAAGTCCATCCGCTCGCGGACGACTTCGGACACATCGCAGCCGCCGGCCGGTCCCGGCGATACCTGCGACTTGACCTGTCTGGCGGTGCGGATGATGGTGTCGACCTCCCGCTCCAACTGAGCGACGGCGGCCCTGGTCTGGTCGGCGGCCGGGCCCTCTCCCAGCGAGGCCGCGTTGAGACGCAGGACGGTGAGCGGTGTGCGCAGCCGGTGCGAGAGGTCGGCCGCGAGCTCGCGCTCATTGGCGAGGAGCTGTACGACCTGGTCGGCCATGGAGTTGAAGGCGATCGCCGCCGACCGCAGCTCGGGCGGTCCCTCCTCCGGGACGCGCACGCCCAGCTTGCCCTCGCCCAGCGCGTGCGCGGCGTACGCGAGCCGCCGCGCGGGCTCGACCATCCGCAGTCCCAGCCGGTCGGCGACGGCGACCGAGCCCACGACCAGCGCGAGGCCCACTCCGGCGAGCACCAGCCAGGCGGTGGTGATCCCGTTGGACACCTCGTCGTCCGGGACATACACCTCGACGATCGCGATCTGCGGCGTGCCGAGAGGCCGGCCGGAGCCGATCGCGGTCGGCTGGAGCAGCGCGAAGCCGCCGGTGACCTGGGTGATGGAGGCCCGGCCCAGCCGCTGGACGGTCCGCAGGTCCTTCCCGGCGGCCCGGCGCGTACCGATCTCCAGCGGCCGGCCGTCCACCTCGTCGACGGGCGGGACATGGACGGCCATCCGGCCCGCGGCGCCGGCCTGAGTGGAGGCGATGGCCCGCTCCAGCTCGCCGCGCTCGGTGGTGATGGAGAGGGTCGGGCCGATGGCGGCGGCCTGCCGTTCGGCGTTCGAGAAGGCCCGGTCCCTGGCCATCTCCTTGACGACCAGTCCCAGCGGTACGGCGAAGGCCACCACGACCATCACGGTGACGGCCAGGGCCACTTTGACCAGGGCCCATCTCATGCGGGCGGCTCCAGCTTCACGCCGACGCCCCGCAGGGTGTGCAGATAGCGCGGTCTGGCCGCCGTCTCTCCCAGCTTGCGGCGCAGCCAGGACAGATGGACGTCGATGGTCTGGTCGTCGCCGTACGACTGCTGCCAGACCTCGGCGAGCAGCTCCTTGCGCGGTACGACCACGCCGGGGCGCCCGGCGAGAAAGGTCAGCAGGTCGAACTCACGCCGCGTCAGGTCCAGTTGCCTGCCGTCCAGTTCCGCCTGACGGCGCAGCGGGTCGATGGAGAGGCCGCCGACCCGGATCACGCGCGGCGACGCCGCCTCGTCGGAGGTGGCGCGCGAGCGGCGCAGGACGGCCGCCATCCTGGCCGAGAGATGCTCCACCGAGAACGGCTTGGTGAGGTAGTCGTCCGCGCCGTCGTTGAGCAGCCGTACGATCTCGGTCTCGTCGTCCCGCGCGGTGGCGATGATCACCGGTACGTCGGTGATGCCGCGCAGCATCTTCAGCGCCTCCGCGCCGTCGAGATCGGGCAGACCGAGATCGAGTATGACCACGTCGAACCGGAAATGGGCCACCTCGCGCAGCGCCTCCAGCGCGGTGCCGACGCTCCGTACGGTGTGGGAGGCGTCGGTCAGGTGCCTGATGAGTGCGGACCGCACGAACTGGTCGTCCTCGACCACGAGCACACTGGGCATGGGCGGCACCGTACGCCATCCGGGCGCCGGAGAAGGCCGGTCTCCCGGGTCCTGTCCGGTCCTCGCGTCTGCGGAGACTCGCGGGACAGGTGTGGCGGACGTGGTGCACTATGGCCCCGATGCGCAGAGGACTCGTACATGCCATGGCGTGGTCACTCGCCACCGGCGCCGCCGTCACGCTGTCCTGGTGGGGTGTCCACACCGTCATGGCCGGGACGGCGTACGACCCGCCGCGCGCGCTTCCGCTCCCGGCGGACGGCTCGTCGGCGCAGCGCGTGATGCCCGTCGCCTCCTCGACCCAGCGGCCACCGAGCCCGTCCGCGAAGCCGAGCCCGTCCGCCTCGACGGCTTCGCCGGGCGAAAGCCACCGTCCGGCGGCTTCGCGGCCGGCCGCGAAGCCGGAGCGGAGCCCGGCCAGGAGCACACCGCCCGCCGCCACCGGCCAGGTGCGGAGCTACACGGTCGACGGCGGCCGGGTCGTCTTCGACATCGGCGCGGACACGGCGGAGCTGGTCTCGGCGACGCCGGACGCGGGCTGGCAGATGCAGGCGTGGACGCAACCGACCTGGATCCGGGTGACCTTCACCCGGAACGGCCGGGAGGTCTCGGTGTTCTGCACCTGGAACGACCATCCGCCGATGGTGCAGTTCGACGACCGCTGAGCTGTCCGGACCGGACGGGCCTATGTGAAGGCGTCGGCCGGAGGCGGTGGCGACGGCTTGGCGTTCGCGTCGGTGACCGGGAGCGCGCCGCCGGTGAAGTCGGCCAGCGACCGGCCGTGTTCCACCCGTCCCGGGTGCGGATCGCCCGCGACCCTGCGGGTCAGTTCGGCGACGGGCAGTTCACGGTCGGAGGCGAGGAGTACGGCGTTGCCGAAGCGGCGGCCGCGCAGCACGGTGGGATCGGCGGCGAGCGCGAGTCGCGCGAAGGCGGCCGCCGCGGTGGCGATCTGGCCGCGCAGATGGCCGAGCGGCGGGCCGTCGGCCAGATTCGCGACATAGCAGCCGTCCGGTCGCAGGACCCGGCGTACGTCCGTCAGAAACTCGGCGCTGGTGAGATGCGCCGGAGTGCGGGCGCCGCTGAACACATCGGCGATCACCAGGTCCGCCCATCCGTCGGGCATCCTGGCGAGACCCTCGCGGGCGTCGGCCGAGCGGACCCGGATGCGTGCGCCGGGGTCCAGCGGGAGCCGCTTACGGACGAACTGGACGAGGGCCGCGTCCAGTTCGACGATCTGCTGGGTGGAGCGCGGGCGGCCGGCGGCGATGTAGCGGGCGAGGGTGAAGGCACCGCCGCCGAGGTGCACCACTCGCAGCGGCTGGTGCGCGGGCGCCACGAGATCGACGACATGGCCGAGTCTGCGCTGGTACGCGAAGGACAGATGGCCGGGGTCGTCGAGGTCGACATGCGACTGCGGAGCGCCGTCGAGCAGCAGCGTCCAGGCCCGGGGCCGCTCGCGGTCCGGTATCAGCTCGGCGATTCCGCTGTCGACGTTCTCGGCCACGGCCTCGGCCGCGCTCCGCGAGCCTCGTCTGTTCTTTGCCACCCGGCCATTATCGGCCGCCGGTCCATCCGCGTCGGACTACCGGCATCGGTCGGCCGCCTCGATCATCCGCGCCGCCTCGCCCAGCGCCTCCCGCAGCACCGCCGGATCCGTGACCGGGCCCGTGTCGTCCGGCGGCAGCAGCCAGGCCGAGCCGGAGCCGGGCGCACCGGCGGGCGGCCGCAGGCCGCGGCCGTTCGTCCGCGTACAGGCGCTGCCGGGCATGTCCCACTCCTCCGCCGTGCCCGGCGGGACCAGAAAGCCGAGGGTGTCGCAGGAACCGTCGTGGAGCACGGGACCCACCACCGGCATGGCGCCGCGCCGCAGGATGTCCACCGCTTCGAGCCCTTGCCGGGCCGGAACCGTCACCAGGTCGGGGGCTTCTCCGGCGTCGCCTGGCGGAGCGCTGAACTCCTGGTCGGCCGCGTGCCGAACAGTCGTCCGAGAGCCACCGCTGGTCTCCATACCGACCTCCAACTGCAACAAGGGAATCCCTCCTCGTCGAGCGCGGACACATTGAGCGTCTGCGCATGGTTCAACGCGGAAAGGCGTCAACAGCTACGGCGGCACGCCGCCGCAAAGGATGGCAGTTCATGGCAGATCGTGGGTGAGATATCCGTTATGTAGCCAAACCGAGCGTGTGCACCCCATCACAACCGGTACGTTCTTGCTCCGCCGGATCCACCGGAGTCGGGCACCGCCGGACGACCGGCGGTAACACCGGCCGCACCAAGAGAGGGCTCGGTCATGGCGTCGTCTCGGACGGTTCCCAACCTCGCCTTCCGTCGGCTGCGCGCACAGCGCTCGCCGGGGGAGTTCGCCGCCGCCGTACGCAGGGCCGCGCGGGAGATCGGTGAACAGGTCGCCTGCGACGCACGTTACATCGGACGGGTGGAGGCGGGCGAGATCCGCTGTCCCAACTACGCGTATGAACGGGTCTTCCTTCATATGTTCCCCGGCCGGACCTTGGTGGACCTGGGCTTCTCGGCGCGCGAAGACGTACGCGGCCGGGCGGCGCGGCCCACGCCCGGCACACCTGCCGCCTTCCCGGCCCCGTCCCCAGCAGCCCCGACCCCGGCCTCCCCACCGGCTTCCGTCAAGAACCACAGCGACACCAGCGAGGAGAGCGACGTGCAGCGTCGCGCGTTCATGACCGGCGGGCCCACCATGGTGGCGACCGTCTCCCTCGGTCTCGGCGGTACGCCCGCCGCGGCCGTGCCCGCGCCGCGACGGGTCGGCGAGGCCGAAGTGCGCGCCGTCGAAGAGGCGGTGCGGCGGATCCGGCTGCTCGACGACCGGCACGGCGCCGACGGGCTCTACCGCGGAGCAGCTCAGCCGCTGCGCGCCGCGTACGCGCTGCTCGACACGGGCACGCCCACCCGCAGGTCGACCGCCGAGCGGCTGCACTCCGGCGCGGGCGAGCTGTCGATCTCGGTGGGCTGGCTCGCGCACGACTCCGGCCGTTTCGACGACGCGCGGTCGCACTACGCGGAGGCACTGGCGACCGCGCGGGTCGCGGGCGATCCGGCGCTGGAGGCCCACGCCTTCTGCAATACGTCGTTCCTGGCGCGGGATTCCGGCCGCTACCGGGAGGCGGTGCGCGCCGCGCAGGCCGGCCGGCGCGCGGCCAGGCAGCTCTTCTCGGCCCGGCTGCTGTCGCTGCTCGCTCTGCGGGAGGCGGCCGGCTGGGCCGGGCTCGGCGACCGTACGGGCTGCGAGCAGGCCCTGTCCCAGGCGCACAGCCTCTTCGAGCAGGGCGCCTCGGAGGCGGATCCCGAGTGGATGTCCTTCTTCGGCGAGCCGGAGCTGGAGGCGCAGGAGGCGCTGTGCCACGCGGCGCTGGGCGACTGGTCCCGGGCGGCCCGTCACGCGTACCGGGCGACGGTTCTCCAGGATCCGCACTTCGCCCGCAATCTCGCTCTCTACCGGGCGGAGCTGGCCACCGACCTGGCCCACGCGGGCCGGCCCGACGAGGCCGCGGCGGCGGGCCAGCAGGTGCTCGACCTGCTGGACCAGGTCCAGTCCTCGCGTATCCACGCGCGGCTCGCGGCGGCGGCCCGGGTCCTGCTGCCGCAGCGGCGGCTGCCGGAGGTGGGAGCGTTCCTGGACCGCCACACCTCGACGGATCCCCGGACCTGAGCCGCCCGAGCGGGACGGCTCCGCACCGCCACGGCACACGGGACGTCAGGACACGAGATGTCCCGTGTCGTTCCAGACCTCGATCGCCGGCATGCCGTACGCCCAGCTCAGCACCGACACCGAGGTCGGATCGAGCCGGACGCGGGCCGCGAAGGAGATGTCCTCGCCCAGCCAGCGCGCGCCGATCGCGCGCAGGATGTGGCCGTGCGCGAAGAGCAGTACGTCGCGGTCGGCCGAGCGCGCCCAGGCGATGACCTCGTCCGCGCGCGCGGAGACCTCGGCCAGGATCTCGCCGTCCGGCACACCGTCGCGCCATATGAACCAGTCGGGACGGCCGGCCTTGATCTCCGCCGGGGTCATGCCCTCGTACGCGCCGTAGTCGAACTCCATCAGCGCGTCCCACTCCTCGGCCCGGTCACCGAAGCCGGCGAGCTCGCAGGTCTCGCTCGCGCGGACCAGCGGACTGGTGCGGATCTCGGCGCCGGCCAGCCCCGACCAGGGCTCCCGGTGCAGCCGTTCGCCGAGCAGCTTCGCGCCGCGGCGGCCCTCGTCGAGCAGCGGAATGTCCGTCCTGCCGGTGTGCCGGCCGGACAGCGACCAGGCCGTCTGGCCGTGCCGGGCGAGCAGGATGCGCGGTGCCATGAGGGCTCTCCCTGAGGTTCACAACGGGTGCCGTTCCATCATCGCGTACCTGAACGCAGGGCAACCCGCAGGGGGATATCGGCGTCCCTCTGTGAGGCGGGAGGTGCATGTTGTCAAAGGCGATTTCGGGGGTACACCCGCCCGAGGGCTCAACCACGTACACCGTACGGTTGACTCCGGGCCGAAAGCCGCGTGAACACAGGATGGAGACTGCCCGAATGCCGCACAGCTCCAGCGCGACAGACAGGTCGCGCCACCGGCCTCAGTGGTGGGCGGAGCTGACGCTCATCGTCATGGTGTACGCCGCGTATTCGGGCGGCCGGCTGCTGGCGCGCGGCGATGTACCGGCGGCCGTCGACCACGGGCTGGCGATCCTGCGAATAGAGAAGGCGCTCTTCCTCAACGCCGAACACCCGCTCAACCGGCTCTTCACCAGCACTCCGGCCCTCGGCATACCCGCCGACTTCGCCTATGCCTCGCTCCACTACGTGGTCACTCCGGCCGTCCTCGTCTGGGTCTTCCGCCGACGTCCCGCCGGCTACCGCGCCGCCCGCACCTGGCTGATGCTCGCCACTCTGCTGGGCCTGATCGGCTTCACGCTGCTGCCCACCTGCCCGCCGCGGCTGCTGGAGGCGGGTCACGGCTTCGTCGACACGATGGCCCAGTACAGCTCGTACGGCTGGTGGGGCGCGGAGGCGAGCGCGCCGCGCGGACTGGGCGGGATGACCAACCAGTACGCGGCGATGCCGAGCCTGCATGTCGGCTGGGCGCTGTGGTGCGGCGTGATGCTGTGGCGGCACGCGCGTACGCCGCTGGTGAGATGGCTGGGCCTGGCCTATCCGCTGGTGATCACCGTGGTGGTGATGGGCACGGCGAACCACTACTTCCTGGACGCGGTCGCGGGCGCCGCCGTGATGGCCGCCGGCGCGCTGATGACCAGGCCCGCGCTGCGCGCCGCCGACCGGATACGGCAGGCGGCGGCCGGCCTCGCGGTGCCGTCCCGCACCTCACCGGCGCCCCGGCCGTCCCCGATTGTCAGCAGCGGGTGCGAGACTTCCGCGGGTGAGCGATTCCCTGGGCAGCGGACCCGTACCAGCACCTCCTCCGCCGACGACACTCCGGCGACGGCTCGCTGAGCTGCGCGGGCCGGCCGTCGTGCCGCACCCGCTCGACGCCCGCGCGCTGGCCGCGCTCGCGGCCAACCCGGGCTGCCGGCGGCGCGCTCTGCTCGACGGCGCCGGTGTCGACAAGGCGGCGCTCGCGACGGCGCTCGGCTCTCCCGCTCCGTTCGGCCAGTCGCAGTTCGCCTTCATGCGGGGAAACGCCTTCGAGGCCAGAGTGAAGGCCGACGGCGGTACGGAACTGCTGCGGCTGCTGTACGACCGGCTCGGCGGACAGGCTCCGGCGCCCGTCGCCGGTGAGGTCCTCGTCCCCGATCTGTCGGCGGCCGGTCCGGAGGGCCGCACCGCGCGTACGGCGCTGGCGCTGCGCGAGGCGACGGAGGCGGGAGCCTGGGCGCTGCTGGACCATCCGCTGTTCGTCCTGGAGGTGGCGGGCTCGCCGGCCTATCTGGAGCCGGACGCGGTGGTGGTGCGGCCCGACGGCCGGTGGACGGTCGTGGAGATCAAGTCCTTCCCGATGATCGACGGCTCCGCCGACGCGGCGAAGGTGGGCGCGGCGGCGCGGCAGGCGGCTGTGTACGTACTGGCGCTGGAGCGGGTCGCGGCCCGCACGCCGGGCGCGGCGGTGAGCGACCGCGTGCTGCTGGTCTGTCCGAAGGACTTCTCCAATCTGCCGGCCGCGTCCGTCGTCGACGTACGCAAACAGCTCTCGGTGACGCGCCGTCAGCTCACCCGGCTGACACGGATCGAGGACATCGCGGCGGCCCTGCCCGAGGGCACGACCTTCGACATGGAGCGGTGCTCGGGCGAGGAGCTGACGGCGGCGGTCGAATCGGTCTCGGCTGCCTACGCTCCCGAGTGCCTGGCCGCCTGCGAGCTGGCCTTCCACTGCCGGTCCCGGACGCGCGCCGCGGGCGCTGTGGAGGCGCTCGGCCGGAGCGTACGCGGCGAACTGGGCGCGCTGACCACGGTCGACGCCGTCCTGGCGGCGGCTCACGGCGAGGCCGGAGATCCGGCGGACCCGACGGTCGCGGCCCTGCGGAGGGCGGCGGAGCTGCGCGCGGAGGCACTGGCGGGGCGCGGGCCCGCCGGATGTCCGGAGTGTCCGGGCCGTGGCCTCCGGCGGCGGGACGGCGGTGCCACCGGCCGGAGTTCCGGCGCCGGACGGCAGGCCGGGCAGGGACGGCGCGGAGGGCGAGCACTGATGTCGCTGATCAATACGCTCGCCCGGCTGGAGGCCATGGCGAGCGGCCGGGCCCAGCCGCTGGCCACCGTCCGGCACCGCCGGATCTCCGACCGGCCGCTTGTGCTGGTGCCGCTCACCACCTCGGGCGAGGCGGGCGCTCCGCTCGGCGCGCTTGTGGGGACGGACCGGGACGCGCCTCGGCTGCTGACCGTCGCGCAGCCGCGCGACCGCGATCTCCGGTTCGCGTTCCTCGGTGAGCTGGCGGAGGCCGTGCTGCCGTATCTGGACGCGTACGCCGATGTCATCGAGCCCGCCGAACGGAGCGAGACCGACCCGGAGACCGGTAAGCGGGTCAAGGTCGAGGTCGAACTCTGCGTGGACGCGCCGCAGTTGATCGTGCCGAGCCGGCCCGGTATCGATTTCGTACGGCTGCTGGGACGGTCGATGCGGTTCCGGCGGACCGCCGAGGAGGACCCGGACGCGCCCTATCCCGCGCCGCCGCGCGTCCCGCTGCTCGGCCGCTGGCTGACGCACTTCGGCGAGCGGGCGCGGGTGCCCGGCTCCTCGCTGCTGCTCGCGACGACCGATGTACTGAACCGCCACTGGGCGACCGGTCAGTCCAGCCTGGAGGACCAGCATCTCGGCGCGCTGCTCGCCTGGATCGATCCGCGGGACGGCTCCTCGGGCGCCGAGGCCGCGCTCCGGGCGGAGCTGGAGCGGGACCGTGGCGGCCAGTTGGTGTGCCCGCCGGCCGGTCCGGCGACGGATCCGGCGTTCGACAACAGGCTGCTCGCTCCCGCGATCGAACGGTACGACCGGGCGCGTCAGGCGCTCGCCGCGGCCGAGGACGGGCCGGAGGCGGAGGAGCGGCTGGCCCGGCTGACCGCCGCCGAGCAGGAGATCCGGGCGCTGCTCGCCGATGTGCTGCGGCCCACCTGGGACGCGGTGTGGCGCGGCCTCGATCTGCTGCGGGAGTTGCCGGAGGGAGCCAGGGTGGCGGACCGCTGGACGCGCGACCGCTGGTCGTTCACCGGCCATCGGGACCGTGTCCGCGCCGGTGAGCCGCCGCAGCCCCGGCGGGACGACGCGGTGACCGCCGCGCAGAAGCTCGCCTCGCGCGAGACGGCACAGGGACAACTGGAGGCGCAGGAGGCCCTCGACGACCCGCTGGTGCTCGCGGGCCGCAGGCTGTCCGGCGAGGCGTTCCTCGGCGAGGTCACGGAGGTGGTGATGGCCTACAGCGAGAGCAAACGGCCGAGCCCGCGCCCGCTGGTCACCGTGCGCACCGACGACCGTCCGCATCTCGACGAGCGCACGAAGGTGTACCGCTCGCTGGACGGCAGGCCGCAGTCGGCCGAGTTCGTGCGGCACATCCCGGGCGCCGACGGCGCCGAGGAGGCCCTGCTGCTGCGGCTGACCGACCGCATGGGCCGGAGCAAGGAGCCGGCGCCCGGTTCCGTACCGGAGAAGGGCGACCGTATCGCCTGGACCCTCTTCGAGCACGACCAGCGAGGTGGTCCCGCCTTGCCGGATCCGGAAGAGACACCCTGGACCCATGGCGGCCCTCCGGGCGCGGAGGATCAGGCCGTTGTCGCGGAGCCTGCCACGGGCCCGGCGAGCGGTCCTGACCCGGTGACCGAGGAGGACTTCCTGTGAGCCGCACCCGTCCGGCACCACCGTCCTCTCCCGGAGCCGCCCGATGACCGCGTCCGCCGCTTCCGAACAGACCGCGTCCGGAGCCGCTCCGTCGCGTCCCGGTGCCTCCGGCGCCGGTGCCTCCGGCCCTGGTGCCTTCGGCCCTGGTGCCTTCGATGCCGGTGCCTTCGATGCCGGTGCCTTCGATGCCGGTGCCTTCGGTGCCGGTGCCTTCGGTGCCGGTGCCTTCGATCCTGGCGCCGAGGCCGCTCGCGCCACCGACGCGATCCTGCGCGACACACTCCACGGTGCCCACCGGGGCGTTGTCGTCGACTCACCGCCCGGCGCCGGCAAATCGACGCTCGTCGTACGGGCCGCGCGGGAACTGGCCGCCGCCGGACGGCCGTTGATGGTCGTCGCGCAGACCAACGCCCAGGTGGACGACCTGGTCGCGCGGCTCGCCGAGAAGGATCCCGGGCTGCCGGTCGGCCGGCTGCACAGCAATGACCCCGATCCGTACGACAAGGCGCTGGACAAGCTGCCGAACGTCCGGAAGTCGGCGAAGGCCGCCGATCTGGCGGGCCTCGACGTCGTCATCTCCACGGCCGCGAAATGGGCGCATGTGCGGGGTGTGGAGCCCTGGCGGCACGCCATTGTCGACGAGGCGTACCAGATGCGCTCGGACGCGCTGCTCGCCGTCGCCGGCCTCTTCGAACGCGCGCTGTTCGTCGGCGATCCCGGCCAGCTCGACCCGTTCAGCGTGGTGGGCGCGGACCAGTGGGCGGGCCTGTCGTACGACCCGTCCGCGAGCGCGGTCTCCACGCTCCTCGCGCACAACCCCGAGCTGCCCCAGCACCGGCTGCCGGTCTCCTGGCGGCTGCCCGCGTCGGCGGCGCCGCTGGTGTCGGACGCGTTCTATCCGTACACCCGGTTCCGCAGCGGTACCGGTCCCGGCGACCGCCGGCTCACGTTCGGCGTCGCGTCCGGCGGATCGGGACCGGACCGGGTGCTGGACGAGGCCGCCGAGTCGGGCTGGGGCCTGCTGGAGCTGCCCGCCCGCCGTACGCCCAGGACGGATCCCGAGGCGGTACGGGCCGTGGCGCTGGTCGTCCGCAGAGCGCTGGACCGCGGTGGTGTGGCCGTCAGCGAGCGGTCTCCGGAGCCGGTGCCGCTGACGGCCGACCGGATCGCGGTCGGCACGGCCCACCGCGACCAGGCGGCGGCGGTCCGCGCGGCCCTCGCGGAGCTGGGCGTGAGCGGAGTCGCCGTGGACACCGCGAACCGCCTGCAGGGCCGCGAGTTCGATGTCACGGTGGTGCTCCACCCGCTCTCGGGCCGGCCCGACGCGACGGCGTTCCATCTGGAGACGGGCCGGCTGTGTGTGCTCACCTCCCGGCACCGGCACGCCTGTGTCGTGGTGTGCCGCGCGGGCGTGGCGGAGCTGCTCGACGAGCATCCGTCGACGGAACCGGTCCAGCTCGGAGTCACGGTGAAGTTCCCGGACGGCTGGGAGGCGAACCACTCGGTGCTGGCCCAGCTCTCGGAACACCGCGTGAGCTGGCGTCCGTGAAGCCCGACCTGCTGGTGATCGCGGAAGAGGTCCACCGGAGCCGCCTGTCCGGACAAGTTGATCCGAGATCCGCCCTATTCGCTGTTCGCCGCCCGCGTGGCCCAGTAGAGCCAACAGGCGATCGGCGCGAAGGCTACAGTTGCGCCTGATCATGGATGCGCGGGGAGGGCCCATGGGAAACGACCATGACGGAAGAGTGCCATTCCGATTCGAGGTGATCAAGAAATATCCTCAGCGAGGCCCTCTGCATCAGTATCGTCTCGCAGCAGCGACAACATTCACTTGCCGCAGATGCGGAAAAGACAAAACATCAAAGCTTGCGGTGGCGATCCATGATAAATGGGATCTCCTGCTGTGTAACGCTTGCTACGGTCGACTGCTCTCCATCTGGGAAATCAAGGCCGGCGATCTCGGCGACTCCGAACGTCATGCCGAGCTCATGAGACTTCTTCAGGGGCTGGCCAGGGAAGCTGAGGTTGAGCAAGCGCGTTCCGCTCTCATCGCTCGCGACTCCCGGTTCGCTCTACTGTCATCTTCCGCGCTGACGATGCTGGCGACCGCAGAAGCTGTCGCTGACGGATTCGCACTGAAGATGGCCACCGAACTTGACTGGTCGGCTGCCATCATTGGCCTGTGCAAGGCCGTCGAATTGGAGACCGGTCGATTGATCGGTGAGCCATTGCGTGACGCCGCTTCGGGCCGGGATCTCGCGATCGATCTCGCAGACAGAGATTTCAGTCGCATGGCCCGGTTCTGCAAGGGGGGAAATCCTATTGAGCTTGGAGCTTTCGCTCATTTCGTGGAAGCGGTGGCCAGATCACCGCGATCCGCAAACAGTCCACTCGCTTCCATATTGCGATCTCTCATCCTGCGATGGCCTCGGTCCGATTGGCTGTTCGCCGCAGACGGTTTCGCACCGAGGGTCCGGACGCTGACCCGTCAATACCGAAACCCGGCAGCGCACACCACCTTGCTGACCGAAGCGGAATACCGTTCTTGCGCTGAAGCTGTTCAGGGCGCGGATGGAATCTTGTGGAAGTTGCTTGCCGCTGTTGAGCCGACTCGTCGGTGAAGTCCGTGTCGTGGTCGCGTCTCACAGAATAGGCAATGACGAAATCGCGAACCGCTGTGCTGGTGGATGACGAACCGCTGTGCGGCTGGGCCGGAACACCGGAGCGAAGACGCGCCGGCCGGCTCCGCGTCACCTCCTCCGGAGCCGGCCGGCGGGCCGGCGTGGGACCCGCGCGCGCGGAGTGCCGCGGGCCGCTCGAAGGCCCACTTGCGGCGGGCGGGAGAATGGACGGTGGCCCAACGGCCCGTACACGCACGAGCAGGAGGAACGTAATGGCGGATCCCGAGCGGAGCGAGCGGCGGCTGCGACCAGCGCCACTGCTCTTCGAGCCCTCGGAGGCGGTCGCCGACCCCGAGCACTTCTTCGACCTGGAGTCCCTCGTCGACCCCGCGGAGCTGCTGGCCAGGGCCACCGAGCTGACGCTCGCCTTCCGGGCCGCGACCGACCGGGCCGTCGAGTTCCAGGCGATCGCCGCCGCCCAGCTCGCCGATCCGCGCCGCTTCGACCGGCTCACGACCGCGGACATCGCACAGCGTGCGGAGTGGACCGAGGACTACGCCGAGAAGATGGTCGAGTTCGGCCGGGATCTGCTGCGCGGCGACGGCCTGGCCGGGCAGTAACGCCGACGGCCCGGTCCGGCACGCCGCCGCCGGTGGCGGCGCGGCCGCTCACCGGCGTACCCGGCACCAGCCGTGTGGCATATGCCGAGGCGCACCGTACCGCTCTTCGTACGGCCCTGTCCCGATTTCCGCGAACTCTCGGGAACGGGCCCGTTACTCCCGGTAGACCTGACCGTCATGAGCGCATGGCCAAGAAATGAATCCCCCCTGAGTTCCGGCATGACCGACGAAGAGCGCCGCTCCGACATCCTCGGCCTCCTCCGCGACGAGGCCCGTCATCAGACCGCGCAGGTCACCTCGGCCGGCGCGGACTGGCTCGCCTCCGCAGGACCGTTTCCTCGCTCGACGCTCTCCCGCTGGCACACCCGCCCGACCGCCCCCGCCGTACTCCCCTGCGGCTCCGTCTTCGACGTCGTGAACGCTCCGGCGATCTTCGGCCGCCTCATGCTGAACCGCCTGTGGTCGGAAGGGCCGGGATCGGGTCCGGTCGCCGCCTGTCGCGGCCGGGTCCTGCTCTTCGCCGCGCCCGGCACCGCCCAGCGGCTGCCGTCCCTGCTGTCCTGGGAGGAGTGGGGCGGGCCGGGATCCGGCGGACGGGCCGCGGCCGTACCGCCGCTGTTCTGCCACGGCGCCGGTGACGCGGTGACCGTACCGCCGCTCGTCCCCGGCGCGTCTTCGGCGCCGCGCTGGCTGGTCGCGCCCGACACCCGCCATCCGTGGCTGCCGGGGCCCGAGGTCCTGCTCTGGGCCTGTGTGCGGGTGGCCCGCGCGACGGCGCGGGCCACCCGGGCCGGAGCCGGAGCCGTACCACTGCCCAGGGCAGCCGGCCACGCGGACCGGCTGCCCCAGTCGTGCTCCTGACCGGTGACTCTCAGGACGGTGACTCTCAGGACGCGCCCTGAGAGTGTGCCGTCAGCCCAGACCGAAAGCGCGCGTGATGGTCTGCGTCACGGTGTTGCCCCGGGCGTCGGAGGCGTGGACCCGTACGGACACGAACTCCGCCCGCGCCGGAGCGTCCAGGTGCGTGAGAGCGCCCTTGGCGGAGCTGCTCAGCGTCGCCTTCCGCCAGGTCTTGCCGTCGTCGTACGACAGCTCCACCTTGTCGGTGCGCACCGCCGCGTTCGACACTCCCGGGATGTGCGAGGGAGTGACCAGGAACGCCGCCTCGCGGTCGGCGGTGCCGTCCTGTCCGGTCGTGACGCCGTAGTCGATCTGCACCAGCGGAAGCTGCTGTGTCACGCCTTCCCTGGGAGTCGCCGAGGTGAAGCCCCATTCGGTCCGGGTGGCGGTCGAATAGGGATATCCCTCGGTGCGCTCGGTGGTGGTCACCAGGCGGTAGTCGCCCTTGCCCGCCGGGACGTCGGCGGCCAGCACATAGCCCGGTGTCCCGGCGACCAGGGTGTCGCCGCGATACAGCTCCGTCTCCTGGGAGGTGGTGCCGGGACCGACAGTGCCGGCGTGGCCGCTGTCGCCGAAGCCCGGGACGGTGACCATGACGGAGTCACCCGTACGCTGCGGCACCGGCTGGCTCCTGTTGATACGCGGCCGCTCCACGGGACCGAACCACTGGACATCCGTGGTCTTCCCGGCCGGATAGCCGACCAGGTCGGAGAACTGGAACGACTGGATGCCGGCACTGGCCTCCTCCATCCAGGCGACGTTCCGGTCCGCGGTGACCCAGTCGGTCCGCTGACCGCCGGCGAGCAGGAGCCGAGGGCCGCCGATCTTCACACCGAGGTACGGCTGGATGTCGTAGCGGAACTCGTCGACCTCCAGCGCCGGGTCGTTACGGAAACCGACGTCGACCCGGGCGAGCTGCTTCTCCTTCGGCGCGTACGCGAGGTCCTGCGGGATCTTGCCCTGCCACGAATGCACCAGGTCGTAGAGGTACTCCGACTTCGCGTGAGTGACCAGACGCGCCGGGACGGACCCGGTCCTGCTCGCCTCGATGCGCGCGATGAGCTTCTCGCCCTCGGTCCGGGTCAAGCCCACGACGGTGATCGGAGTCCGGCGGAGCGGTTCGTAGAGCCGTCCGTTGAGGTCGTTGACCATCACCAGCAGCGCGACACCGGCCTTCTCGGCCGCCTTGACCTGTGCGTCGCTGGGTGACGGCGCGTCCTCGTCGTCGTCCTCACCGACCGGTACGTAATGGATCACGGACACCTTGCCCTTGGCGTCCACAGAGGCGTAGTCGTCCGCCATGCCGTCGCCCGCGTAGACCGCGTCCAGGGTGCGGTCGCCGTCGGGCTGACGCGCGGATCCCGGCTGGATCCAGAGATCGTCGAAGTCCTGGCCGCCGGAGGTGAGGCTGAGCAGCGGCTGCTGCATCCGCCAGCGGGCCGTGTAGACCAGATCGCCCGAGGCGGGCTTCGCCGTCGGCAGGGCCCAGAGGCTGTCGAAACCGTCGCCGACCGTATGAGCCTCGGTGGCCGCCGGCGAGCCATCGGCGAAGGACCGGCTGAAGTCGACGCGGATGTCGCTGTCCGTGCTCTTCCTGGGTGTCACGAGTCGGGTCTGCCGGACCTTGGTGCCGTCCAGCACCACCTCGGCGTCCTTCGTCACGACCTCGACGCTGGGAGCGCTCAGCAGTGCCAGGCCCGCCGAGGACTCACCATGAGTGCCCTCGACCACCACCCAGGTCCAGACGGTGTAGGTGCCGGACGGCACGATGGCGTCGAAGACGCCGCCCTGGCTGTAGGCGGACATGGAGTACTCGTCGCCCTGGCGCTGGTAGATGACCAGAACACTGACCGGGACACCGCGGTCGTCGGTGATGCGCGCCCGCAGATGGTGGTCCTCCTCGCGGGTGCTGACGGACAGCAGGGTCCTGGTGAGCGAGGTGCCGCCGGCCGTGGCGGTGATCCCGCCGGAGTAGCGGTTGCCGTCGGGAGCCCGGTCGAGGTGCGCCGTCACGGTGGTGGCGGCCGTACCGCCGGCGGGGACGACGAGCTGCCGGTCCGCGAGCGTGAACACACCGCTCGGCGCGCCGGGCGCGTCGACGGCGAGGTCCACGGTGACGGCGGTGGGGCCGTCATTGCGCCACTCCACGGTCCTGTCGACATTCCGGTCGGCCCCGGCACCGGACTCGGCGTCCGGTGAGTGGATGCCGAAGTCGGCGGTTCCGTCGGCGAAGACCGTCGCCGTGGTGGCCGCGGCGGCGTCCACCCGCCCGTTGCCTCCGGCCTCGACCGGGTTCGCGGGAGTCGGAGCGGCGGTGCTGACCAGGGCGTCCTTGATCCGGTCACCCGTCCAGTCGGGATGCTGCGCGGCGACCAGCGCGGCGACACCGGCGACATGCGGAGTCGCCATGGAGGTGCCGCTCATCGTCGTATACGAGCCGCTTCCGGACGAGTAGTACTGAGAGCGCGCCGCGAGGATGTCCACACCGGGCGCGGTGATCTCCGGCTTGATCGCGTCGTCACGCAGCCGTGGCCCACGGCTGGAGAAGTCGGCTGAGGCGTCCTGGGAGTCCACCGCGCCGACCGTGAGGGCGTCGGTGGCGGCTCCGGGTGACGCGACGGTGTAGTTGCCGGGACCGGAGTTGCCCGCGGCGATGGTGAAGAGCGTGCCGGTCTCCTCACTGAGCTCGTTGACCGCCTGGCTCAGCGGGTCGGTGCCGTCGGATGCCTCGCTGGAGCCGAGGCTCATGCTGACGACGCGGGCCCTGGCGTCCCGGGCGGCCCATTCCATGCCGCTGATGATCCATGAGTTCTGCCCGCTGCCGCCGTTGTCCAGGACCTTGCCCACATGCAGGTTCACGCCGGGAGCGACGCCCCGCTCCTTGCCGCCGGACGCGGCGCCGTCGCCGGCGATGGTGGAGGCCACATGGGTGCCGTGGCCGACATGGTCGGTGATGTCCTCGTCCGGCACGAAGGTGGCGGACGAGGTGACGGCGGCGGCCAGGTCCGGGTGTCCGGTGTCGTAGCCGGTGTCGAGTACGGCCACGTCGACGCCCTTGCCGGTGTTGCCTCGGGCCCACACCTCCGGCGCGCCGATCTGCGCGGTGCTGTCCGCGAGGTCGGCCCGCACCTTGCCGTCCAGCCAGATCTTCGCTATCCCGCCGGTGAGCGCGGGCCTGGAGTCTTTCGCGCGGGAGGCCGCGCCGCCCGCCGGAGCGGTCAGCGCCGACCAGAATCCTTCGGCGCGGCTGTGGTCCGCGACCAGCGCGGTGCTGTCGATGCTGGTGAGCGCGCGGACCTCGCTCGCGCCGTCGGGCAGGGAGGCGGCCGCGGACATCCGGCGGGACTTCGAGCCATAGCTGAAGATCATCGGTATGCCGTCGGCGCGGGCGTCGTCATAGCCGTCAGCGATCAGCCGGGTGACATTGAAGAGGTTCGTGTCCAGCAGGCCGGCCGCCACATACGCGTCCGTGGCCGACGGATAGACATAGGTGTCACCGCCCTGTGTGGTGATGCGCGCGTCGGCGCGGCGGCCGTTCGGGCCCTCCACGGTGACGGTGTCAGGGCCGCCGCCGCCCGGCGTGACCGTCACACGGTCACCCGTCAGCAGGGTGACGGTCCGAGCGCCGGATCCGGCAGCGGTGTCCGGTTTGGCAACGTTGTCAGGATGTGCGGTGGTGTCGCGGCCGATCGCGAAGGCCGACGGGGTCGCCGTCAGCACCGCCAGAGCCGCTCCGATAGCCAGCAGTCGGTGTCTGCCGGGATATCTCTGTCTCAATGGGTCTTCCTAGCGTCGAAAACCTGTGGGAACGCCTGGACAGTAGCCAGCGATCACTCATCGGGACAGAGATCTTGCGAAAGATCAACGAAGGAAACGCGCGGGCAACACTCGGCCGGCTCCGGCGCTCGCACCGCCCCGGCCTCCTCCTTCACCCGAATATCGATTTTTCCTCGCCACGATGCGGGTGCTAAGGTCTACGACGTCAGCAGGCGCCGCTAGCTCAGTTGGTTAGAGCAGCTGACTCTTAATCAGCGGGTCCGGGGTTCGAGTCCCTGGCGGCGCACAGACAAAGGAAGGGCCTCTCGCGACAGCGAGAGGCCCTTCCTTCTGTATCCGCGTCCCGTCGGCTACGCACCTGTGGTGATCTTGACCGTCCAGGCGCCCGTCGGTGTGCGGTCCGCCACTTCCACCCGCGTCCGCTCGCCCGGCACCGTAAAGGTCTCACCGATCCCCAGCGGCGCGTCCGCCAGCGGCGGATACACCGACTGCTCCCAGCAGGCCTCGCTGCGCGGATGGGTGTCCACCACCTCGACCGGGCCGCGGCCGGACGCCGCCTCGCTCCGCACCCGGTAGATCAGCACTCCTTCGGTGCACGTGTGGCCGTCGTTGCCGGTCGCACCGCGCGCCTCGATGGCCAGCGAGGTGTTCTTGCCGGTCCGCACCACGGCGAGCCTTGTCCCGGCGCTCCCGCCGACGGCCTGCTCGGCGGCGATCGGCTCCAGCGTGAGCAGACTCGTGCCGGACGGCGCCACACAGCGCACCTGCCGCCGGTCCAGCCATCCCAGCTTCCACTTGTGCCAGCCGAAGAGGTCGGGCGCCAGTCCGAACTGACTGCCCATCACATCCCAGTCGCCGACATAGGTGTCCCAGTCTCCCTTGCCGTCCACGGGCCGGTGATAGAGGTCCGGAAGGTCGAAGACATGCCCGGTCTCGTGCGCCAGGACATTCCGGTCCGGCGGATGCCGCTCGAAGACGGTGACGACACGGCTGATATCCGTCTTGTCCGCTCGCAGCGGCCGGTCGAAATTCACCACCTTCGTGGCGTCCGAGTCCACGCCGGGCGCATCCGGGTCGGCGACCAGATAGACGACGTCGTACTGGGAGAAGTCCACCAGCGGATCGGCGACGCTCAGCGCGTCCCGCATATACGCCTTGCGCCGCTTGGGGTCCCAGTCACGCCTTATCCCGTACGCGGTGGAGGCGTACGGCATTTCGAGCCACCGCGGCTCGGAGTGCGCGCGCAGCCTGAACTTGCCGTACGACGCCCGCTCGTAGAAGCCGCTGGTGGCCGGGAAGTGGTCGGCCGCGAGCTCCGCCGGACTGGTCAGCGGTCTGGAGTCCGGGAAGGACAGAAAGATCATGACCGCGTCGAGTGCGTGGTCCGGACGCGGATAGGAGGCGTTCCAGGTGTCGAGGCCGAGGGAGTGATGGGCGGGAGTACGAGGCAGGGCGCACGGGCCCTCCGGGGCCGCGGCCACGGTGGGCCCTGCGACCAGGGACGTGGCGGCGAGCGCCATGAGGGAGGTGAAGGCGGCCGCTGTGCTGCGCAGGCGAGGCCGTTCCACTCCCCCGGGTGGCTGCTGAGGCTCCACATAGACCTCCGGCTGCGGAATGCGGGACACCTCACCCACCTTGTGCTGTTTTAAGGTGGTACGCCCTGTTCCACTGCCCCACACGGGTGAGAAGCCCGACACCCCGGTGACTTACAGAAAGTCACAACTGGTCACATCACAGTCGTGCAGGGCCACCCACGTGCAGAAACGATCGTCTGGCGACATCTCCTGGCCTCCCGCGATCCCGTTCCCCACCCAGGAGCTGGAACGGCCGCCCGGCCTGCCTCTATGATCGGCACACTTTCCCTGGCCAACCGTCGCGACCACCCCTGTACGACACGACTGCACCGCGGGAGCGAGCCGTGAGCGGAACCTCCGAAGGACCGCGCCCCGCGGCCGTCGCGGCGTCAGGCACCGTACGGCCACCGGTCACGGAGCGTCATAGCGCCGACCGGGCCGCCGCCGAAAGCGTCGCCCGGGCCGCCGCCGGGCACCGCGACTACCGCGGCGTCTTCCAGACCGCCCATCTCGCCATGGCCGTTCTCGACCACCACGGCACCGTCATCAGCGCCAATGACGCGCTGGCCGAGCTGCTCGGCACCGAGCCCGGCACGCTGTTCGAACAGACCGCCGCCGATCTCGTCGACCTCGCCTCGGACATCCGCACCTGGCACGCCTACCGCGAGGTGCTGGAAGGCCGGCGCGCACGCCTGCGCTGCACCCGCCGCCTCAAACACCCGGACGGGCGCGCTCTCTGGGCCGAGGTCAATGTCTCGCCCGTACCTGAGAGCCGCAGTGTGCTGCTGTCGATCGCGGACATCAGCGACCGGCGCGAGCTGCAGGCGCGGCTGCGCCATCTTCAGATGCACGATCCGGTGACCCGGCTGCCCAACCGCACGCTCTTCTTCGAGCGGCTCACCTCGGCGCTGGACGCTTCGCCGTACAACGGCGGCGGGCCGTTCGGCAAGGGCAGGCCGTACGGCGGCGGGAGCGCGGTGTACTCCGAGGGCGGGCCGCTCGGCGATACCGGAGCCCGCGGCCACGACGGCCGGTCGTACGGCCACGGCGGCACCGGCCGGATCGGCCTGTGCTATCTGGATCTGGACGGATTCAAGGCCGTCAACGACACCCTCGGCCATCGCACCGGCGACCGGCTGCTGGCCGCCGTCGCCACCCGGCTCACCGAGTGCGCCGACCACGACGGCTACACGCGCAGCGGCGGTCATCTGGTGGCCCGGCTCGGCGGTGACGAGTTCGCGATCCTTGTCGAGGACTCCACCGGCACGGAACAACTCGCCGATCTCGCGCGGTCGGTGCTCACCACGCTCCAGCTTCCCTTTGATCTGGCCGGACAGCGACTCTCGGTCTCGGCCTCGATCGGCGTCGTGGAGCGAGCCGTGGCAGGCACCACTCCGACCGGTCTGATGCAGGCCGCCGACACCACGCTGTACTGGGCGAAGGCCGACGGCAAGGCCCGCTGGACCCTGTTCGACCCGGAGCGCAACGCCCATCGGATGACCCGCCAGGCGCTCACCTCGGCGCTGCGTCCGGCCATCGAGGACGACGAGTTCGTACTCCAGTACCAGCCGCTGGTGGGAATGGCCGACGGCGTCGTACGAGGCGTGGAGGCGCTGGTCCGCTGGAATCATCCGCAGTTCGGCACCCTCTCGCCCAATCGGTTCATCGGGATCGCCGAGGAGGACGGCTCGATCGTGCAGCTCGGCCGGTGGGTGCTGCACACGGCCTGCCGCCAGGCGCGCCAGTGGCAGCGGGACCATCCTCGTGTGCGGCCGCTCTTCGTCAGCGTGAATGTCGCCGTACGCCAGGTCTGGGACTCCGATCTGGTCACCGATGTCGCCGAGATCCTCGCGGAGACCGGGCTGGCCCCGCAGCTACTGCAACTGGAGCTGACGGAGTCCGCGGTGATGGGATCGGCGGGCCGGCCTCTTCAGGCGCTCCAGGCACTGAGCGACATGGGCGTGCGGATCGCCATCGACGACTTCGGGACCGGCTATTCGAACCTCGCCTACCTCAGCAGGCTGCCGGTCTCCGTCCTCAAGCTGGACGGCTCGTTCGTCCGTGGCTTCCGGTACGACGACGGCGTCCATCCGAGCCCGGCCGACGAGACGATCGTCGAGGCCCTGGTCCAGCTCGCGCACCGGCTGGGACTGACGGTCACGGCGGAGTGCGTGGAGACCTCGGGTCAGGCGGCCCGGCTCCAGCGGATCGGCTGCGACACCGGACAGGGCTGGCTGTTCTCCCGCCCGGTGGCGCCGGAGCGGATCGCGGAGATGATCGCCGCCACCGCGCCACGGTCCTGACATACAACTCCTCAGATCAGGCGCCTGATCTCGCCGCGGACCCGGTAGAAGCCGGCCTGGGCCGGATGCAGGGCTTCGACGACATAGCGGGTGCCCGGCTCCCGCATGCCGCGCGGGAACTGCACATTCCATGAGGGTTCGAAGCCGTCCGAGACCACGTGGACCCGTAGCCGGCCGCCGTCCCGCACACACTCCACGACCACTCCGCCGGCCGGTACCGACGCCGACGAGACCGTCCGCACCGTCGCCGCCGGAGTGTAAGTCGGCAGCGCGGCGGCCGACTTGACGTCCACCGTGACCGGGATCGTGCCCTGCTGGGCGGCGGCGATACCGGCGGCGCTCGCGTCGACACACACCAGGGAGCCGTCCGTGGTGACCATGTACAGCTTCTCGTCGAGATACTGCATGGACAGCGCCGAGCCGCTGCCCGTGCCCAGCTTCCACAGCCGTGTGCCGTCCGCCGCGAAGCAGTAGACCGACGAGGCGCTGTCGCCCGCGAAGACGAAGCGCCCGCCCGGTGCGGTCGCGCACGAGTACACGGCGGTGTCGGCGCGGTACGTCGCCTCGACCGAGCCCGTGGCCTTGGACAGGCGTTGTACGACATGGCGGCCGGTACCCGCGTACACCGACTCGTCCTCCTGCCAGCCGAACAGCACGCCGCCCGCCGTCGGCGTGTGCCACAGCTCTCCCGCGCCGCCGGGCTCGTACGCCGTCACACCGCGCTGGTGCCCGTGGTAGACCGCCCGGTCGTCGGCCCGCACCATCCAGCCGTGCCCACCCTGGGACCTGCGTGCCCACTGGTATTCGTCCTCGTGGTCGATGACCGTCAGGCCGCCGTCGCGGTCCGACACGTTCAGCACTCCCTCGCGGATGTCCAGCCAGAAGATGTCGACGTCCGCCGCGATGTCGTACGCCGCGAACGGCAGCTTCGACGACAGGTCGTACACCTTGCCGTCGTCACAGCCCGCGTATATCCAGAAGTCGTCCGCCACCAGGCACTTGACGCCGTCCGGCAGCGCGTAGCGCGCCAGCACGTCACCGCCGTGGCTGAGCGTGTAGACGTCGCCCGCCTGGTTGCCCACCCAGCAGCGGTCCTCGTCGATATGGATCCCGAAGGCCGCGGAGCCCGTGCGGAACCGCCACAGCACCGGTGCGACGGCGCGGGCCGTGGACGGCACCGACGTGGCCTGCCGACGCGTCACCGCCCGCGCCGCGCGCTGTCCCTGGATCGCCGGGGCGTATCCCTTGCGGACCTTCTCGCCGATCTTCTTCGCCGCGGCGGCCCGCGCCTTGGCCTCGGTCGGGAAGGTCGAGGTGCCCGACTGACCGCTCGCGCCGATCCGTCCGTAACGCACCGAGACGACCGTCCCCTCCACGGTCACCTCGTAGAACTTGTGCGCCCCGGCGCCGTCCTGCGACAGCTCCAGATATGTCGTGGCACGCGGCATGGCAGACCCCTCCCCAGGGAGGACGCGGCATCCGTTCGCACCGCGTCCAACTGCCTTCACGCTACGAGCCACCACTGACAATCAGGTGCCGGTGCCAGGCGGCCGTCAGACGGCCGGCAGGCCGTACGCGTCCGCGATCAGTTCGTAGCTGCGCAGCCGCGCCTCGCCGCCATGGGCGTTGGCCGTGATCATCAACTCGTCGGCGCCGGTGCGCTTCTGAAGGTCGTTGAGGCCCTCACGGACCGCGTCCGGCGTGCCATGGACGATGTTCGCGAGCCAGGTGTTCACGAACTCCTGCTCCATCGAGCTGTACTGGTACGCCTCGGCCTCTTCCGGCGTGGGGACGAGTCCCGGGCGGCCGGTGCGCAGACGGACCATCGAGAGCGCGCCGCTCAGCACCTGGCGGCGGGCCTCGCGCTCCTCGTCGCTGGCGAGGGCCGCGACGCCGATCAGCGCGTACGGTGCGTCGAGGACCGCCGAGGGCCGGAACGACTCGCGATAGAGGTCCAGCGCCGGGATGGTGTTCTGCGCCGAGAAGTGGTGAGCGAAGGCGAACGGCAGGCCGAGCACTCCGGCCAGCCGCGCGCTGAAGCCGGACGAGCCCAGCAGCCACACCGGCGGACGTCCGGTGGGCCCCTGGACCGGGCCGGGGACGGCGTGGATCCGCGCGTACGGATGGCCGTCCGGGAAGTCGTCGTCCAGGAAGCGGGTCAGCTCCGCGAGCTGTTGCGGGAAGTCGTCCGCGCCTTCGTTCAGCCGGTCCGTACGGCGCAGCGCGGCGGCCGTCGCTCCGTCGGTACCGGGAGCGCGGCCCAGGCCCAGGTCGACACGGCCCGGAGCGAGCGCCTCCAGGGTGCCGAACTGCTCGGCGATCACCAGCGGAGCGTGGTTGGGCAGCATCACACCGCCCGAGCCGAGGCGGATGCGCTCGGTGTGCGCGGCGAGATGCGCGAGGATCACCGCCGGTGAGGACGACGCGACCCCCGGCATGGAGTGGTGCTCGGCGACCCAGTGCCGGTGGTAACCCCTTCGCTCGGCGAGCCGCGCCAGTGCGACGCTCGTCTCCAGGGCCCGGGTGGCGGTGGAGCCGCTGCCCACGGTGACGAGGTCCAGCACGGACAGCGGTACGGGTGCCGTGCCGGCCGCCGCGCCTCGGACCGCGTCCGTCGTACCTGGAATCGCGTCCTGTGTGTCCCGGCTCGCGTCGTCCACTGGTCAATCCTCCCGCGCGTGAAAACTGTACGAAACAGCATCAACAGGAGGCGCTCTCCGTTTATTCCCGGTTCGCCGTATTCCGGCGTACCGGGAAGTCGTACTCAGCCCGTACCGAGTCCGTCGCATCGAGCCCGTCACACCGAGCCCGCCGTGCCCGGGAGCCCGCTGTACCGGCCCGGCTACTCCCGGCTCGCGAACAGCGTGCCCAGCTTCGGCGCCCACGCCCGGCGCTCCGCCAGCCGCAGTCCTTCCCAGACCGTCACCTGGTTCGCCGTGAGCACCGGCTTGCCCAGCGCCTCCTCCAGCTCCGGCAGATACGCCGCCGTATGGAGGGCCGTGTCCGGCATCAGCACGACCTCCGCGTCCGGATGGTCTCCCGCGCGGGCCAGCGCGAGTACCCGCTCCCGATCCCAGGTCCCGACCTCGGCCGCCGTGATGATCCCGCCGGCGCGGTCGGAGACGACCTCGATGCCGGCCGCCTTCAGAAAAGCGGTGAAGTACTCGGTGACATCCTCCGGATAGGTGGCGGCGACGGCGACCCGCTCGGCGCCCAGCTCCCTCACGGCGTGAGCGAAGGCGAACGACGTGCTCGACGCCGGCAGCCCGGCCGACGAGGCCAGCCCGCGCGTCTGCTCGTGCGCGCCCTCCCAGCCGTAGATGAAGCTGCCGCTGGTGCAGGCCCAGACCACGGACTCGGCGCCGGCCAGCCGGAGCTCCTCCACGCCCGCGGCGAGCCGCTCCGCCGCGCCCATCCGCAGCAGCGCGTCGACGCGGTGCGCGTCCTCGCCGATGTCGGTGTGGAAGACGGGCAGTCTGATGTCGCTGCCGAGCAGCATCTCCATGCGCGGGTAGTCGTCCTCCGCGGAATATCCGGGATAGAGGAGTCCGACGGTCGTCATGTCCAGCCTTCCTGATCTTCCGGCACCGGTTCCGCCGCCAGCGCCTGCACCGGCGGGAACGGTCCGACCGGTGCCACCGGCGGCATGGCCTCCACCGGCTGGACCGGAGGTGCCGGCGGAGCCGGCACGACCGCCTGCGCCGGAGGCGGGTTGAGCAGCGCCTGGTACGGGCCGACGGCCTGCGCGCCGAGCCTTCGCAGCGCCGCCCACATGGTGACCTGGTTGGCGGACAGCACCGGCATCCTCAGCTCGGCCTCAAGCTGCGGAATCGCGTCGTACGTCGGCAGATTCGTGCAGCTGATGAAGAGCGCGTCGGCCGCCCCGACGACGGCCTGCCGCGCCATGTCCACGACCGAGCGGTACGGCACCTTCCAGATGTGCCGGGTCAGCCCCAGAAAAGCGCGACCAGTGACCGTTACCCCGACTTCGCCGAGGTACTCCTCCAGCGACTGGGTGACGGACTCGGTATAGGGCGTGACCAGCGCGATCCGGCTCGCGCCCAGTTCCGCCAGCGCCTCGACCAGCGCGCCGGAGGTGGTGAGCGACGGGACCTCACCGGCCCGGGTCATCGCCTCGCACATGGCCCGCTCGCCGGCCGGGCCGCCGACAAAACTGCCCGAGGTGCAGGCATACGCGATGACCTCGGGCTCGGACGCCCCGAGCGCTCTGACCGCTTCGCCGAGTGTTTCGTGCTCGCTCACCAGCCGGGCGAGGTCCAGAGAGACCTCGACCGGCACGTATGGCGTCCTGGTCACGCGCAACGAAATGTCGTCGGGCACCCAGCGCCACAACTCACGATCGAGTGCGAAATCAAAAGGGGCGACTACGCCGACTCCACGCTGCGGCTGCGGTCCACCCAGAAAGGAGACTTGCAAGACGGGCCCCCTTAGCCTGTTATTGACGACGGTAGGAGCCAGGTGCGAGCGTGGTCAATCCGTACATCTCAGACGTTGCACGGAATTTTCCTCCGGGAAATACCTCACCACCACCGGCTCGGCTGACGCACACCGCCACACCCGCCCCGTCAGAAGGGCTCCTCCTCATGCCAGCACCGACACTTCTCGTCCTGGAGGCGGATCCGCCGCCGCGGCTCGGCCGGCTGACGGGCCGGGCCCGGATCCGCTACGCGGACGAAGACAGCCTCGCCGCCGAACTCCCGTCCGCCGACGCGCTGCTGGCCTGGGACTTCACCTCCGACGCGGTACGGAACGCCTGGCCCGGCGACGGCCCGCGGCCCCGCTGGGTGCACACCGCCAGCGCGGGTGTGGACCGGCTGCTGTGTCCCGAGCTGATCGCCTCCGACACGGTCGTCACCAATGCCCGCGGCATTTTCGAGGAACCCATCGCCGAATATGTGGCGGCGCTGGTGCTGGCCATGGCGAAGGATCTCACCGGGACGCTGGAGCTGCAGCGTCAGCGCCGCTGGCGCCATCGCGAGGGCCTGCGGGTCGCCGGCAGCCGGGCGACCGTGGTCGGCGCGGGCCCGATCGGCCGCGCCGTCGCCACCACGCTGCGGGCGCTCGGTGTGACGGTGGCCGTCACCGGCCGTACGGCACGTCCCGGCGTGCACGGCGCCGACCAGCTCGACCGGCTGCTGACCCTCGCGGACTGGGTGATCTGCGCGGCGCCGCTCACGGACGCGACACGCGGGATGTTCGACGCGCGGCTCTTCGGGCTGATGCAGCCCTCCGCCCACTTCATCAATGTGGGCCGCGGCCAGCTTGTCGTCGAGCACGATCTGGTGGCCGCGGTGTCCAGGCGGTGGATCGCGGGCGCGGCCCTCGATGTCTTCGAGCAGGAGCCCCTCGCTCCGGAGAGCCCGCTGTGGGACGTCCCCGGGCTGATCGTGTCACCGCACATGAGCGGGGACACGGTCGGCTGGCGCGACCGGCTGGCGGCACAATTCGTCGACTTGTATGAACTTTGGGCCGCCGGAAAGCCCTTGCCGAACGTGGTGGACAAGAAACGTGGGTACGTCCCCATGCATGACTGATCCCACGTTCCTGACCGACCTGACCGCTCGGCAGCTCCTGTCCGGCTACGAGAAAGGTGATTTCTCGCCCGTCGACGTGACCCGCGCCGTGCTGGAACGGATCGAGATGGTGCAGCCGCTCGTCAACGCCTTTGTCCGGGTGAACGCCGAGGAGGCGCTCGCCCGGGCGGAGGCGTCGGCCGGACGCTGGAGCAGAAAGGAACCACGGGGACTGCTGGACGGCGTGCCGGTCTCGGTGAAGGACATCTTCCTGCAACGCGGCGCGCCGACCCTGCGCGGCTCCAGGGCCGTGGCGGTCGAGGGAGTCTGGGACGTGGACGCGCCGGCGGTGGCGCGGCTGCGTGAGCACGGCGCGGTCCTCGTCGGAAAGACGACGACTCCCGAATTCGGCTGGAAGGGCGTCACGGACTCGCCGCTGACCGGAGTGACACGCAATCCGTACGACCTGTCGCGCACCGCGGGCGGGTCCAGCGGCGGCAGCGCGGCGGCGGTGGCACTGGGCGCGGCTCCGCTCTCCCTCGGCACGGACGGCGGCGGCTCGGTCCGTATCCCGGCCTCCTTCTGCGGGATCTTCGGCCTCAAGCCGACCTACGGCAGGGTGCCGCTCTATCCGTCCAGCCCCTTCGGCACGCTCGCGCACGGCGGGCCGATGACGCGGGACGCGGCGGACGCCGCGCTGCTCCTGGATGTGATCAGCGGCCAGGATCCGCGGGACTGGTCGCAGCTCCCGCCGGCGCCGCCGGTGAGCGACTCGCTGACGGACGGCGTCAAGGGCCTGCGGATCGCCTACTCGCCGTCCTTCGGCGGCCAGGTCGCGGTGCGCCCGGCGGTCGCCTCGGCCGTACGGGACGCGGTGAGCCGGCTCGCGGAGCTGGGCGCGTACATCGAGGAGGCCGATCCGGACATCGCGGATCCGGTGGACGCCTTCCACACCCTGTGGTTCAGCGGTGCGGCCCGGCTGGTGGAGCCCTTCGGCCCGGCCCAGCGGGAGCTGCTCGATCCGGGACTGCGGGAGATCTGCGAGGCCGGTGCCGGCTACAGCGCACTGGACTATCTGGCCGCGGTGGACGCCCGGATGGAGCTGGGCCGGCGCCTGGGCCGTTTCCACACGTCGTACGACCTGCTGGTCACACCGACGCTGCCGATCACCGCGTTCGAGGCGGGCCGCGAGACGCCCAAGGGCTCGGGCCTGCACCGCTGGACGGGATGGACGCCGTTCACCTATCCCTTCAATCTGACGCAGCAGCCCGCCGCGACCGTGCCGTGCGGCGTCGACGAGGACGGACTGCCGATCGGTGTCCAGCTCGTCGCGGCCCGGCACGCGGACTCGCTGGTGCTGCGCGCGGCGCACGCGCTGTACGAGTCGGGCGCGGCGCGCGTCCCGGCGCCCGCCGGACGCTGAGCGGCCGGCGCCGTCAGGCCCGGCGGAAGCTGAGCGTCTCGCCGACGGCCCCCGCTCGCCACAGGTCCTGGCATGCCTCGGCCATCGCGTCGAGACCCTCCACGACCGTGCCCCAGACGATGCCGGGGATCCAGCCCATGTCGCCGTTGATCAGGAGATTGTTGCGCTCGTAGAAGAGAGCGAGGTCCACGACGGTACGGCGGCCGCGCACGGCCTTCTCGTCATAACCGTAGGAGGACGTGCCCAGCTCGGTGTCGGAGAAGGTGAAATAGCAGAGATCGCCGGGGATGGGAGTCACGGTCGGATTCTCCAGCGGCGGCTCCTCGGCGGCGAAGGCCGGAAAGAGCGCGTAGATCTCATTGCGCGCGTACTTGGCGTGATAGACGTCCGAGCCCAGCGGCAGCGCCTCCCACACCGCCGCGCAGGTGACCGGAGCCCGGTCGTCCAGGAGTTTCGCGGTGCACCGCACTCCGCGCTTGTCGAGCGACACAGTTACGAATCGGTCGGTCATCCCCTCATGGTCCTCATCTGATCCGCCGAGTCAAGGACGCATGATCGTCTGAAAATGATGTGCATGACCCGATTGGACTCGGGTAGCCGCGCGCCCATGGCTCCACCACCACCGCAGAACAAAGAAAGAACAACAAAACGACTCATAGGCCGCCGCTCACTTCTGCTGGGCACGGCGGCACTGGGCGCCGCGGGGGCTCTTGGCGCCACGGGCTGTGGCCGTGTTCCCACCGGTGACACCCTCGCCCGGCTGATGTCGCAGCGCACGGTGCGGCTCGGCATCGCCGGCGAGGCGCCGTACGGATACATCAATGACCAGGGCGACTTCACCGGCGAGGCCGTGGAACTCGCCAAGGTGATCTTCAAGCGGCTGGGCATCGGCAACGTACAGCCGGTGGCGACCGACTTCTCCTCGCTGATCCCCGGCCTCAACTCACAGCAGTTCGATGTCGTCTCGGCCGGGATGTACATCAACAAGGAGCGCTGCGCCCAGGTCATCTTCGCCGATCCCGAATACCAGATGCTCGACTCGTTCATCGTGCGCAAGGGCAATCCCAAGGGACTCACCTCGTACCAGGACGTGGTGAAGGCCAAGGCGAAGATCGCCACGGGCACGGGCTACGCGGAGATCGACTACGCGATGGCCGCCGGAATCCCGGAGAAGGAGATCGTCATTCTCCAGGACCCGGTGGCGGGCCTGAACGCCGTCGAGTCCGGCCGGGTCGACGTATTCGCCGGGACCGCGCTCACCGGCCGTGACGTGGTGAAGAAGAGCCGGAAGGCCGAGGCGACAGAGCCGTTCGCGCCGCTCGTCGACGGCGAGAAGGTGATCGACGGCGGCGGCTTCGCCTTCCGTCCGACCGACACCGGCCTCCGTGACGCCTTCAACGTCGAGATCCGCCGGATGAAGCGGAGCGGTGAGCTGTTCCGCCTGCTCAAGCCGTTCGGCTTCACCGAGTCGGAGATGACCACACTGACCGCAGAGGAGCTGTGCGCATGACGGCCGGCCTCTGGACCAACTGGGTGCTGCCCGGCATCTGGATCACTCTTCAGCTCACCTTCTACAGCGCCGCTCTGGCCACCGCCGTGGCCTTCGCCGTGGGCATGGCCCGCACTCATCGCTCGCGTCTCGTGCGTTTTGTCGCGGGCTTCTACACCGAGGTCTTCCGTGGCACCTCGGCGCTGGTGCTGATGTTCTGGCTCTTCTTCGTGATGCCGGGCCTGTTCGGCTGGGCGCTCGTGCCGATGTGGGCCGCCGTGCTGGCACTGGGCCTGTCGTACGGCGCGTACGGCGCCGAGGTCGTGCGCGGCGCGCTGAACTCCGTCGCACCGGCGCAGCGCGAGGCCGGTGTCGCTCTGAACTTCACGCCGTGGCAGCGCATGCGGCTGATCCTGCTGCCGCAGGCGGTGCCCGAGATGATCCCGCCGTTCAGCAATCTCCTCATCGAGCTGCTGAAGGGCACGGCGCTGGTCTCGCTGCTCGGCGTGGCCGATGTGTCGTTCGCCGCGTATCTGGTGCGTCTGGCCACTCAGGACAGCGCGCGGATCTATTCGGTGACGCTGGTGATCTACTTCGTGATCGCGTTCGTCCTGGCCCGCGGTATGCGCGCGCTTGAGCGCAGGACCAAGGCCGGGATCGGCGTCGCCGCGGCCACGGGAGGTGCCCGGTGAACAATTGGGACTGGTCCGCCGTCGCGGACTTCATGCCACGCTTCTGGGACGGCCTGCTTCTCACCCTCCGGGTGCTGGTGCTCGGCTCGCTCCTCTCCTTCACGCTCGGCCTGGTCTGGGCGATCGGATTCCGGTCGCCGACGCGCCTGGTCCGCTGGCCGGTCCAGGTCGTCACCGAGTTCATCCGGAACACGCCACTGCTGGTGCAGCTCTTCTTCTTTTTCTTTGTGCTGCCGGAGTGGGGAGTGCAGTTCTCCGGGCTGACGACCGGGACGATCGCGATCGGTCTGCACTACTCGACGTACACCGCGCAGGTGTACCGGGCGGGCATCGACGCGGTGCCGGCCGGGCAGTGGGAGGCGGCCAAGGCGCTCAGCCTTCCGGCCGGCCGGACCTGGCAGGTGGTGATCCTTCCGCAGGCGATCCGCCGGATCGTGCCCGCGCTGGGCAACTACGTCATCTCCATGCTGAAGGACACTCCGCTGCTCGCCGGGATCAGCGTGCTGGAGATCCTCCAGCAGTCCCGGCTGGAGAGCGCGTCCACCTTCCAGTACACCGAGCCGCTGACCGTGGTCGGTGTCGCCTTCATCCTCATCGCCTACCCGGCTTCTCTTCTCATGCGAGCCCTGGAGCGTCGTCTTGTCCGCTGACAGCCCTATCGCCGAAACCGCCGCTACCACCACCGGCGCCGCGGCCGGTGAGTCGACCGAACTGATCCGCTTCGACAAGGTGACAAAGCGGTTCGGCGCGAACACCGTCCTGGACGATCTCTGTTTCTCGGTACGGCCGGGCAGGCACGTCACCCTGATCGGCCCGTCCGGCTCCGGCAAGACGACGATCCTGCGGCTGCTGATGACGCTGGTGCGGCCGGACGAGGGCACCATCACGGTCAACGGCGAGCAGCTCTTTCCCGCCGCCGAGAAGCGGGTGCGCGAGGTGCGCAAGCAGATCGGCATGGTGTTCCAGCAGTTCAACCTCTTTCCCAATATGAACGTCCTGCGCAATGTCACCGAGGCGCCTGTCCGGGTGCTCGGCCTGAGCAAGGACGAGGCCGAGCAGCGCGGCCGTGAGCTGCTCGACCTGGTCGGCCTCGGCGACCGCTGCGCGGCCAAGCCGACCCAGCTCTCGGGCGGCCAGCAGCAGCGGGTGGCGATAGCCCGGGCGCTGGCGATGCGGCCCAAGGTGCTGCTGCTGGACGAAGTCACCTCGGCGCTGGACCCCGAGCTGGTCGCCGGAGTGCTGGACGTACTGCGGGACATCGCCCGCACCACGGACATCACCATGCTCTGTGTCACCCACGAGATGAACTTCGCCCGGGACATCTCGGACGACGTCCTGATGTTCGACTCCGGCAAGGTCATCGAGTCCGGTCCGCCGGAGAGAATCTTTTCCGCTCCGGAACACGAACGCACGCGCGAATTCCTTGGCGCGGTGCTCTGACCTGTCACTCTGCCGATTAAGTGTGCCAGTGGCATATGCCACGGTGGTGCGGTCCAGCGTATGGCCCTGGACCGGGCCTTCCGTGTCGTCAACCGCAGCCCCGAGACGGGCTCTTGACGGCTATCGTGGTGCGTGAGCTTGCGGTCACAACCTGCTAGGGGGAACCGTGGTGCTGAAGCCGGAACCGACCGTGCCGTTCCACTCGGTGCACAGCGTGCTCCGCGTCCTGGAGGCCGTCTCCAAGTACGGCGGCGGTGTGACCGACCTCCAGATCACCCGCGAGACGGGACTGCCGGCCGGACATCTCGCTCCGCTGCTGTCGATGCTGCGGCGCGAGGGATATGTCCAGCAGATCACGGACGGCGCGTACGCGATCGGCGACTCGCTCCTGCTTCTGCTCGGCTCCGGCGCCGCCCGGCAGCAGGCCGTCGAGGCGAAGCTCAGGGAGACCCTCACCGAGCTGCGCGACTCCGTCGGCGCCGCCGTCTACATCAGCCGGTACATCGACGGCGAGATCAAGGTCACGCAGGTCGCCGACGGTCCGCACACGCCCGCGGTCCATGAGTGGGTGGACTTCCGCTCCACGGGCCACGCCAGCGCGATCGGCAAGTGCCTGCTGGTCCAGTTGGACCAGAACGGCCGCCGGGACCACATGTCCCGTCACAAGATCGCCCGCTTCACCTCCCGGACGATCACCAGCGAGCGCCTGCTGTTCTCCCGGCTGGACAGCCAGCCGCCGACGGTGCCGGTGCTCGACCTCCAGGAGTACGCGGTGGGCACGGTCTGCGCCGCGGTGCCGCTGACGGCCGGCTCCGCGATGGGCTGCCTCGCGCTCTCGCTCCCGGTCGAGCACGCTCACCGGCTGCGCTCGGCGGCGGACACGCTGAACCGCGGCGCGGCGCCGGTGGCGCTCTCGCTGACGATCTGAACCAGCGGCGGGCCTGGTCCGGAGCATCCCGGAGCACCGGGTATTATTTTCGAGTCGGCAGGCGCCGCTAGCTCAGTTGGTTAGAGCAGCTGACTCTTAATCAGCGGGTCCGGGGTTCGAGTCCCTGGCGGCGCACTCGCGATCATGTCGCTGACCTGGGCGTTCTCGGTTTCCGAGGACGCCCTTTCGCGTTTCAAGATCGCGTATGGGGCTGATACGGGTCCGTGTGCCGGAGATGCGTCGGTGGACGCGTTAGCTGGTCGGGGGTTTCCGGGCCCATTGGCCTCATCGACCGGGGCGGAGTGGGCGGCAGGGCCGCTCGGGCGGGGCCCTACTGGTTCCGTAACGACGCGATCATATGGAGGACAGACGGGAAGCGCTGGTGCGTGGAGGTGCGCCGGGCGCCCCTGCCTCACAGGGGTGCCCGGCGTGGTGGTCGGTCCGGCGAGGAGTTATCGCCGCTGTCGGCGGTCGCGGTGTGGGGGCTGCTGGAGGCCGGCGGCCAGGAAGATCCGGGCGACGGCGCCCGCGGCGTGGTGTTTCACCTCGTCGACCACGCTCGTGTACGTGTCCCGGGTCAGGGTCGAGGAGGAGTGACCGAGCATGTCCTGGACGACCTTGACGTCGACGCCGGCCGAGAGGGCGTGGGTCGCGGCGCCGTGACGCAGGTCGTGGAGGCGGAGGCGGGAGTTCGGCCTCGCGAACGAGCTGCTTGAACTGGACGGTGACCCAGGCCGGGTGCAGAGGGGTGCCGTCGTCGTTGGTGAAGAGGAGCCTGGTGCCGATCCATTTCGGTCCGGCCGCGATGCGCTGTTTCCACTGACGGCGCCGGTCCCACACCATGACCGGCGAGGGCCGCTCCCCTGCCTGCTGCCGGACGTAAATTCGCTCGCGGGTCCACACCATGGCCTAACGAAGACCGCCTTGGATCGAGTCGGCAGGGTCACCGAGGCGGCTGGGGGCACTCGGAGCAGTTACAGGACATCCTTTAACGCCGATTGATCCCGGGCACATAGACGGCGAAGGTGTCCAGCATCTTCAGGGTGCGCGCCCGGGTCCGCTCCTTCATGTAGGGCCAGGCCGCTTCCACCAGGCCCTCGGCGTTCAGGAGTTGTTCGAGGACCTCGAAGTAGACAGCTCCCCTGACGTGCTGCGAGGAGTGGGCCACGATGCGTTCCACAAAGTCCCAGCACCGGGTGAGCAGCTCGGTGTCCGGGCTGTCGCTCTCCAGTTGCGGCATCAGTACCGGCGTGGTGAAGCATCCGGCCAGCAGTTCGTACAGCATCACGGCCGCGTCCTCGGTCAGGACAGCCGCTTCCGCAGGTTGGTGGAACATCTCGGCAATGGGGTCGGCGGATCCTGGGATCATGCGCAGCAGAAGACGGGGGATCTCCGCTGTCGGAATCTCCTCGGCCGGGTTCTCCTTGGGGTGGGAGCCTCTCATGTCGTCCTGTCAAGTGTGCGATGGGCGGGTGGGGTGGGGCCGCCGTGCGAGGTGCGCGATGACCCGGTCTTCGTAGCCGGGCTAAGGATTGTCCTGCAACTCAGTTCGCCCTCTGCGGATGATTCATCCACTTTCACCGGTCATAGCTGTATGTTCACAATGCCAATCGAGCGGGCCGAGTCGGCGCGACACACCCCGGACCGCCGACCAGCGAGCTCTTAATCAGCGGGTCCGGGGTTCGAGTCCCTGGCGGCGCACAGACAAGGCAGGGGCTCCTCGCGGAAGCGAGGAGCCCCTGCTCGTTTCTCCGGACATACGGAGCGGCCGCGCGTGGATCGCGTGCTGGTGGAGCCGGTGTGTGCGAGGCGCGTGCTGATGGAGCCGGTGCTGGTGGAGCCGGTCTCAGACGACGGACTTCTTGCCGTCCACCGCGGCGGTCAGGCCGAAGATGTCGACCGCGTGGTAGTACGTCCACGCCGTGGCGTCACAGGACGCCTTCGTCGCGCCCGAGTACGCCGAGCACACCCGCTTCAGGTCCGCGTAGAAGGCGGAGTCGATCCGTGCCTTGTTGGCGCTGAACGTGCCGGCCGCCTTGTAGTTGCGGTAGCCGAAGTCATGGCGGGCACACGGAGTCTGGAACGGGAAGCCGAAGGGGTTGTCCGGCGAGGTCGAGCAGTAGTCCGTGGACCAGTCGAAGCCGTAGGCCGACCAGGAGCCCTGGTTTCCACGGGCCGCGACCCAGGAGTTGTAGCTGGCGGCGGACTCCTGGGTGAAGCCGCTGAGGACCTGCGGCTTGTCGGCCGGCGCCGCCGAGGCCTGAGTGGCCGTCAGAAGCGCTGCGGGCAGGGCGAGTATGGCCGCGGCGAGCGGAAGTGCCAGACGTCTGCGCATTGCGGAATACCTCCGACAGGAATGGGGGGAGTCGCTCCCTGCCCAGTGGCACGGAGCGCCATCAGAGTGAGCGGCACGGCTGTCGCACGGGTCTACGCGCGATGACCACCGCGGGAATCGTCCCCCAAATCCCGGCGTCAGCAAACCCCTGCGACGCCGAACACCCGTTCCCGAGAAGGCAGTTGACGGGCCAGTGACGGGTCTGTCCGCAGTTGACCGATCCGCTCCGGCCGAAGCGCCACTGTTGGCCCGGCGGAGTCGGCGGGAGACACAGCTCGGGGAGCGCGGGCCCCTGGCGCCGCGCTCCCCGAGGTTCAGGCGATCACTGACCGGCCGTCATGACGGGGCCAGCGAGAGATACCAGAACCGGACCAACAGGTCCTGGCACACGGACCGGACGTCAGAACTGCACGTCCGAGCACGAGTAGAACGCGTTCGCCGTGTCCGCGATCGTCCAGACCGCCACGATCATGTGCCGGCCCGACTTCGACGGCAGAACGCCTGAGTGCGAAAGCGTGGCCGGCGGCTGCTGGTTGTTGTACGGCACCGTCAGGAACGGCTGGGAGTCCAGGGCCGCGCGAGTGAGCGGCTGGGACGGGTTCCAGCCGTTCTTGGTGACGTAGTACTTGAAGTCGGTCGTGGCATGCCGGGCGGTGAACTGCCAGCGGAAGGTGTAGTTCTGGCCACCGTTGAGCTTGGTGGTGGGCCAGGAGCCGCCGCGCTGGTCGTCGAGCTGCGCGAACTGGCTGTTGCCGCCCGAGCAGATCTTGCCGTCGGCGGGACCCGCCGCCGGGAAGCCCTTGGGCCCCTCGACGCTCTGCGGCTCCCACTGGATGTTGCCGCAGTTGGTCACCGTGCCGTTGGCACAGAGCTTCTGACGGCTGATGGGGGTGTCGGTGTAGCCATGGCTGCTTGCGCTGCCGGTGGCGAGCAGGGAAACGCCCGCGACCGCGAGGCCGACCACGGCCGCGCCAATCTTCTTTCGCATGCTTCGCTCCAGAGAACGTGGGGAGTTCGGTGAGCCGTACTGCACGCGTGCAGGGAGAGCAATCCGCCGCTTTGTCAATCTGCGGTCTAGACCAAGTCCTAGAGTATTAACGGAACTTGACCGTGTCCATAACAAGCGCGGTCCAGACCAATCACAATCTCTCGCCGGGTCCCTGCCTGCCGGTGTAGAAGGCGACGGTGAGGTCCTTGACCAGTGCCTTGCGCTCATAGTCGTCCAGCTCGACAAGTCCACGGGACGTCAGCCGGTTCACCGTGTCGTCCACCGCGTCCACCACGGCGGTCAGCACTCCGTCCCGGTGCTTGGCGTCGATGGCGGCGATCCGGCTGCGCTGCATCGCCGCGGCGATCTCCGGCGCGTACTCGATCCGCGTCGGCTGCGCCGAGAAGACGTCCACGCCGATGGGACGGCACTCCGCCGACAGCATCCGGGTCAGCGCGTCACCGACCGCCTCGGCGTTGCGCAGGGTCGGCGCCTCCTCGTGGAAGGCGTCGGTGGGCAGTTGCGAGAGCACCCGCGCCATCGCCGCCTCCACCTGCTGACGCAGATACTCCTCGTGGTTCTCGACGCCGAGGGCCGCGCGTACGGTGTCCCGCACCCGCCAGACCACCAGGACGACCACGCGCAGCTCCGTGCCGTTCGAGTCGACGGCCGGCATCGGCTCACTGCGCCAGTGGCGCAGCCGCACATCCACCTTGCGGCGCACAAGCAGCGGACTGACCCAGAGCAGTCCCGTACGGCGCACACTGCCCCGGTAGTCGCCGAAGAGCGTCAGCACCCATGCCTGGCCGACCCGCCCACGGCCGAGCCCGCCGAAGGTGAAGAACGTGATGATCACGCCGAAGGAGAGCAGCGCCCACTGTCCGATCCCGATGCCGTGGTACGGATTCGACGGCAGCCCCAGCACCTTGGTCACCATGTCGGGCACGGCCCCGATCCACCACACCGCCGCCACGCACACCAGAAGCGCCCCGAGGCCGACGATCACTACGGCCCAGCCGGGCAGTGCGGGCCCGGGCCGCTCGGCCAGCCTGGGGTCACCGGGCGGAGCCGCGCGCGACGATCCGGCGGGCGCCGCCGCGCGCCGGATCCGAGGCTGCTCTCCGGTGCCCCATCGCCGCCCGGCCGGGGCCGGTCTGACGGGGCCCCCGGCGTCCTCCAGCGCCTCGGCCTCGTCGCGGAAGAGGAGATGGACCGGGATCTCCTGGGTGTTCTCGCCGACGATGAGCGGAGTCCACCGAGGAGGCTCTCCCGTGCCTCCCGTGCCTCCCGTATGCGCGGAGGCCGCGATGTCCGCCCGTACGAAAGCGTCCCGGCCCGCGGTCTCCGATCCCGTGTCGGCGGCGTCCTCCGGCACGGAGGCGTCATCGACGGCGAAGACCGGCGCCGCGCCACCGGGATCGGTGTGCTCGTCGTCGCCGCCACCGGCCGTCCCGCTGTCCTGATCCGGCGGCTGAGGTCCGGACGCCGCCGCGCCGTCCCGGTCCGCCGGAGCCGCCTCCGTCTCTGTCTCCGTCTCCGTCTCCGGCGCTCGCGTCTCCCGGTGCGGCCTGCCGGACGGTCCCATCATCGCGGCGCCGAAGACGGCGCGCGCGGACCGCTCCGCATGCTCGTCCTCGCTCTGGCCGTCCATGGCCGCCGGTGTCTCCGGTCCGGCATCCGGTCCGACGTCCGAAAGCGCGTCCTCGCCGGGCATCTCATGACCCGGGTCCGCAGGCGCCGGCCCGGCCGTCGCCGTATCACCCGCCACCGGCGCCGATTCCGCGCTCTCCCGGCCGGAAGCGGCCCGCACCGGTGTCTGCCTGCCGGAGAACACCCGCGCGGGACCGACGGGCGGCTCCTCACCGGTCCAGGACGAACCGGACAGGTCCCGGACCGGGCCGGACGCACCCGGCTCCGCGACCGGACCCGGTGCCCGCGGCCCGTACTCGCCCGGCGCCGGCAGCGCGTCGGGCGCGGTGGACGGGAGGGCCGGAGGCGCGTACGCGTGGTCGGCCGTGACCGGCTCCGGCGGTACCTCCGGCGCGTCCCGCCGCGGTGTCCCGTCGTCGTTCGGTCGCGAGGTCGGTGTCGTCATCCTTGCCTCCGTCATGCGAAGAGTCGCCGCCAGGTCTGCGGGCCCGGATATCCGTCGGCCGCGGTTCCCCGCCAGCCCTGCGCCCGCTGGAATGCCTCGACATTGCGCCGGTCGGCCTCGGTCCAGCGCGGGCCCGGCCCGGAGAGGTAGTGCCTGCCGAAGCCCTTTCTCATGAGCTGTCTGCCGAGCCGCGCGACATACGAGTTGGACTGGCCCGGCCGGAAGTATCCGGAGCCCGGGAACACCGACGCCTCCGCCGTGCCACCGGTGTCCGTGGGCACGGACACGGGCACCGGCGCACCCTTGATGTCCTTGCCGAGACCGTTCACCAGATACCGCCAGGTCTGCTGTCCCGGCAGCCCGTCCGCCGCCGAGCCCCGCCAGCCCTGCGCGAGCTGGAACGCCTGAGTGGCCCGCCGGTCCGCCTCACCCCAGCGTGGCCCCGGTCCCTGGCGGTAGAAGCCGGCGCCGCCGCGCCGCGTCAGCATCTCGCCGAGCCGGGTGACGTAGGCGTTGTTGGCGCCGGTCCCGAAGGCCGAGGCACCAGGAAACTCCGGCGAGGCCGCCGTACCGGTTCCGGCGTCCACACCGTCGGTGACCGGCTCGCTGTCGACGCCTCCGCCGGTCAGCTCCCGGTAGCGGTACGCCTCGTAGTGGCGGGAGTTGCTCCAGTACGCCAGCGGTGTGGGCTGCATCCGGGTGTGCGTCTGCGTCTGCTCGTACGCCATGTAGTAGGAGTGCGTGTACTCCGTCCAGCCGCCGAAGATCGTGACGTGCGAGCCCCGGTTCGGGTCGGACGGATTGTGGAAAAGAAGGATGTCGCCCGGCTCAAGATCGTCCCACTCGACCCGCACACCGAACTCCGCGAGGCTGCCCGTCCACTCGTTGCCGCCGAGATTCCAGGCCATCGAGACATAGCCGGAGCAGTCCTGGCGGTATCCGTCGTACCAGTACCTGTCCATGCTGTACGGCACCCGCGCGTCCACCCAGCGCTTGGCGCGGTTGATGATGTCGGCCCGGGTGGACTTGCGCAGCGCCGGCGGGCGGTATCCGGAGCCGGGCGGGCCCGGCAGAGGCCGGCCGTGCAGCGGACCGACGCCGCCCTGCGGGTTCACCGGCTCCGGATCGAAGGCCGCCGCGTCCGTACGCGCCGGACCGCTCAGTGGACCGGCCGGACCGGACGGCGGATTCTCGGCCCGCGCCAGATCCGCGGCCGCGGCCGTCGCGCCCAGAGCGACACCCGCGGCGGTGACCAGGACCAGCGCCCGCCGTGCGCCGTGCGCCGCCGGGTGGCCGCCGGCCCGTACCGGAAGCCCTCGGGCCAGATCGCGCCGCTGCTCGGCGCATCCGGCGCAGGGGCAGTCGAGAGCGGGCTCGTACTCCTCGAAGACCGGGACGGCCATGTGATCCTCTCCACACTCAACAAGATCTTCCGACGCGGCCGCACGGCGCCGACGTCCCAACTGTCCGGGCAAATCACATTTTGACGGATCAACGGTAAGAAAGGACAATCCGACAGGCCGCAACGCTCATCGAATGGTGGGGACCACTCATACCGATCGGGTAGAGTTCTCCAGGTCAGCAGGCGCCGCTAGCTCAGTTGGTTAGAGCAGCTGACTCTTAATCAGCGGGTCCGGGGTTCGAGTCCCTGGCGGCGCACGCACAGTCGAAGCCCCCTCACTCCAGGTGAGGGGGCTTCGCTCGTTCGGACGAAGACACCTGACTCATCTCGGACGGCTCCGGGAGAGCGGCCGGCCGAGGTCCCGAACGGCCCTGGGCCCGTGGCGACTTGGGACACCGGAGTCATCCGGCGGACACTCGGCCGGGCCACTGGGCCGCCGCGGCGGAAGCGGCCGGGACCGGCGCTCTTCCGCCGGTCCCGGCCGCTTCGATCAGCCCGTACACGTCAGTCCACAACAAGCCGTACGCGTAGGCGCTGGATACACGGAGGCCCTGGATACGCGGAGGCGCTGGACAGACACAGGCCCTGGCGGCGCGTGGTCAGCCGGCGCGTGACTCGGTCACGCCGGTCAGATACGCCGACACCACCACATTCGCCGTGTAGGCGCGGGACTCCCGGTCGAAGGTGCCGCCGGAGGTGATCAGCCGCAGCTCCGCGCGGGAGTTCTCCCGGGTCCCGTAGACCTTCTCCGCGTCGAACCGGTCCCGGCTGACGACCTGGACATCGTTGATGGTGAATTCCGCGACCGAGCCGTCGGTCCTGCTCACCCGGACCTTGCCGCCGGGCCGGGCGCCGCTCAGTCCGTAGAAGACGGCCGGTCTGGTCTCGGTGTCGACATGGCCGACAAAGAGCGCGGTGCCCGCGGAGCCCGGCTGGACACCGCCGCCGTACCAGCCCACCGCGTGCGGCGTCGCGGACGGCGGCGGCGCGACCGCACCGGTGCCATCGAGCCCGCGGACCACGACGGGCGCCTCGATCCCTATCGACGGCACTTCCACCCGCCGCGGCTCGGCCGGCTTCAGCGGAGCCCTGGCCGGTGGCAGAGCCACGCCCGGCGGCCGGCCGACGGCCGCCACATCGCCGGTGGTGGGCGCCGACAAACGGGCGGAGCCCTCGACTCCGCCGCGGCCCCACAGCGACAGCCCGAGCAGCAGTACGGCCCAGGCCACGCCGGTGAGCAGCCTGCCGCTGCCCGTGACGCCGTGCCGTTTCCCCGAGAACGAGAACATGTCAGTCCGAGTCCCGTGGGGCCCTGCGCTGGCGCCGTGCGCTGCGCAGGGCCACGGCGACGGCGGCCACACTCGCCAGGACGAGGCCGATCACGGCCTGCGGAATGCCGGGGCCGGTCTCCTCGACGTCGGCTTTCCGGTCCGCGGCGAGCGTCGCCGCACCGCCGCCACCGGCCCGTACCGGCGCGAACGGTGTCGGACGGCCATGGTGAAGGACCCGGGCGTCGCCCGAGCCGGACCGGCCGCGACCCCGGCCGTGTCCCTGTCCGTCGCATCTGACGTTGATTCCATGGTTGCCCGCGACGGCGGACGACCTGTTTCTCGTGTCCCGGGACGGTGCCGCATCCCGGCCTCCGTCGCCGTCGCTTTTCCTGTCCCGGCCCGAAGGCCGCGGCTCGCCGGCGAGGGCCTGGGACGAGGCCAGGATCGGCGAACTCTCGCAGCCACTGGCCTGGATCCCGGCCGCGTCGTCGTGAGCCACGGCGACCGGAGCGACCGGGCCCCGCGCGGATTCACGGGCCTGCGCGTGGGCGGCGCCAAGGCCGAGGACAGGCGCGGCCACGAGGACGGCAGCCGCCCCTGCGGCACGGAGTGCGAGCAAACCTGTACGCATCGTGAACCTCCTGATAACAAGAGACTCACTCGCGCCACCGGTTCTCGCATCCGCAGAGACCGATTACTGACCCGTACGCCGCTCTGACGTGCTCAGACGCGGTCCACAAGATCGGCGATCGAGTCAACGACCGTGGAGGGACGGAACGGATAGCGGTCGATATCGGCCTCTCCCGTCACGCCGGTCAGCACCAGGATGGTCTCCATCCCGGCCTCCAGACCGGCCAGCACATCGGTGTCCATGCGGTCACCGATCATCGCGCTGGTCTCGGAGTGCGCGCCGATGGCGTTGAGTCCGGTCCGCATCATCAGCGGGTTCGGCTTGCCCGCGAAGTACGGATCCCGGCCGGTCGCCTTGGTGATCAGCGCGGCCACCGCGCCGGTGGCGGGCAGCGGGCCCTCCGTCGAGGGGCCGGTCTCGTCGGGGTTGGTGCAGATGAACCGCGCGCCGCCGTTGATCAGCCGGATCGCTCTGGTCAGGCTCTCGAAGCTGTACGTACGGGTCTCGCCGAGCACCACATAGTCCGGCTCGTGGTCGGTGAGGATGTAGCCGATGTCATGCAGGGCGGTGGTCAGCCCGGCCTCGCCGATGACATACGCCGTACCGCCGGGCCGCTGGTCCTCCAGGAACTTGGCGGTGGCGAGCGCCGAGGTCCAGATGTTCTCCACAGGTACGTCGAGACCCATCCTGGCCAGCCGGGCCTGTAGATCGCGCGGTGTGTAGATGGAATTGTTGGTAAGGACGAGAAAGGGCTTGCCCGACTCCCGCAGTCGCTTGATGAACTCGGCGGCGCCGGGGATCGGAACCCCTTCGTGAATGAGGACACCGTCCATGTCGGTGAGCCACGATTCGATCGGCTTGCGCTCTGCCACTGGACTGTTCTCCGCTCTGCGGTGGCCAATAATCCGCTGTCCGGATCCGCCCGACACCATGCGGTCAGGCCGGACACGCCCAGCCTAACCAGGGCGCCCGGCGGGCGGCAGAGCCGTCCACCGGGCGCCGGAGACCCTCCGAGGTGTCACCACCTCGGAGGGTCTCGCACCGTACGGACGGCTCACCGCTCGCCGGGCGGCCGTCGGCTTCGCTCAACTCCGGTGGCGGCAGAGCGACATGGGCCGCCGCGGCTGGTCCGGCGGCGGCGCTCAGTGGCGCCTGCCGCGCAGCCGCCGTACGCCCATGAACAGCGCGGCACCGGCGGCGACCAGGAATCCGGCGGCGGCCGACCGGCCCATGAGGTCGCCGAAGCCGGTGCGGGCGAGCTCGCGCGGCTTGGCGGCGCGTGACGTCGTGTCGTCGGAGGCGCGCTCGACGGCGCGTGGCTTGGGAACGTCACCGGGTTCCGCGGCGGCCGGCTTCTCCTCGGCCGGTTCCTCGTCGAGCGGTTCCTCCTCGGCCAGTTCCTCGGCGGCCGGCTCCTCGGCGGCGCCGGATCGCTCGGCGGCGGGCTCTGCGGCGGTGCTGTCGGCGCCGGTGCCGTCGGCGGCGGGAGCGCCGGTGGGCGTCGGTGTGGCGCTGCCCAGGTCGCCCGGTGTCCCGGCGGCGCCGGGCAGGGCCGACGCGGCGTCAGGCGTGCCCGACTCCGTCGGAGCGGACCGTTCGGCCGGGGCCGGGCCGGCGGTCGCCGAGGGAGAGGCGGAGGGCGCGCTGGTGCGAGGGCCGCCTCCGGCGCCGCCGTTCTTGCTCTCGCCGTCGACGGCGAAACGGTAGTCGTTGGACACGCCGACCCAGTCGCCGTCGTCACCACGGCGCTGTACGGTCGCGGCGCTGACCACGATCTCGTTGGAGCGCGTTCCCGGCGCGAAGGCGAGCCGCGCGCGGACGGTGACGGTCCGGCCCGCCGGTACGGCGAAACCCGGCGAGCCGTCGTCGAGAACACCGATGACCTCGTCTTCGTCGGACTTCTCCAGCGACATCGTCCGCCAGCGCCGTTCGTCGTCCGAGATCTCCAGCTTCACCTGGGAGGTGCCGAGCACCCGGTCCCGGTCGGTGAGGACGACGACGGGATGAATGTCGGAGCAGGCCTCGGCGCCGGTGTTGGTGAGATCGAGATACCAGTTCCCGGCCTCGCCTCCGGGCCGATAGGCGGCGGGGCCGCCATGGATACGGGTCTCGATCGGAAAGCCACGGGCGGACGTCTTGCCGCACTTCGGCCGGCCCTGAGCGCCCGGCACCGGCCCGGACAGAGCCGTGCGTCCGGCGTCGGCGGCGCGCGCCTGCCGGCGGACGGCCACGGCCTCGGGTACGGCCTCGGGTACGGATGTCGCGGGCGACATCTGGGCCGCCGACGCCCGCGCGAGCGACGGCGCGGCGGGCAGCACCACCGGAGCCAATGTCGTGACCGCGGTGGCTCCGATCACCAGAGCATGACGAAGTCGCATGGTTCGCTTGGCCTTTGCTGATCGCGGAAGCGGTGAGGGTGTTCTCCGGTGGAGCCGAAGAGCCGCACCAGAGTCACGACACTGGCACGCGTGGACGGCCGTCGCAGGGGACTATGAACTCGAATGGCCTAAAAATCGGATGAATACACCCTATTAGCCGAGTTGGCCGAGTTGGGCGACCGCCCGGCACCGCCGATCGGCCCGCACCTCGGACCAGTTGATCAGCCCGGTCACCGGCCCCGGCCGTCCGGCCGGCGCGTCATGCCAGCTCCGGGCCCCGGCGGTGGCCGAACACCGGCGCCAGGACCAGTTGCGCCGCTCCCTCCGCGACCGTGTGCGCGCCGCCGCCGGCCACGGTCACCGGGATGACCGCGCCCGGCGCGCGTCCGGCGACCACGGCGCCCACTCCTCGTACAAAACACTCCTCGTTCGCGGTGATCGTCCGTCCGCCGAGCAGCACACGGTCGATGTCGAGCAGGCCGACGAGGTTCGCGGCTCCGGTGCCGAGCACCCGCGCCGCCTCCGCCAGATCGCCACGGGCGACGGCCGCCAGACAGAGCGCCTCGACACAGCCGCGGTTGCCGCAGTCGCACCCGGGCCCGTCGAGCTGGATGACCTGGTGGCCGAACTCGCCCGCTCCGGTGCGCTCGCCGCGGTGAAGGACGCCGCCGAGGACGAGTCCGGCTCCCAGGCCCGTACCGAGATGGAGATACGCGAAGGAGTCGCCGGGGTCGCGCAGGGAGAGGCCGAGCGCGGCGGCGTTGGTGTCCTTGTCCAGTACGACGGGCAGACCGAGGCGGTCGGCGAGGACATCACGCAGCGGGAAGCCGTCCCACCGCGGAAAGCCGGTGACCCGCCGCGGCACACCGGTGGCGTGGTCGAGCGGGCCCGGCATCGCGACGCCGACGCCGAGAAGACCGCCGGCGCCCGACGCCGTGTCCGGCCGTACCGCACCGGCCGTGCGCACCTCGGCCGTGCGCACCTGGGCCGTCGTCACCGCCGCCGCGCGCACCGCCGCCACCTGCGCCGCCGCCGCCTCCACGACCCGCTCGGTCCCGGTGCCGAGGTCGAGCGGCACGCTCCGTACGGCGACCGGCGTGCCGGCCAGGTCCACCAGGACCGCCGTCAGCTCGTCGCGGTCGAGATGCAGGCCCACGGCGTGCGCGGCCGACGGGACCAGCCGGAGCACCGTCCTGGGCTTGCCGCCCGTGGAGGCACGGCGGCCGGCCTCCGCCGCCAGCCCCTCCGTCCGCAGCCGGGCCGTGATCTTGCTGACCGCCTGCGGCGTGAGCCCGGTGCGCTCGGCGAGCTCCAGCCGGCTGATGCCGCCCTCACCCGCCGTACGCAGCAGATCGAGCACGAGCGCCGCGTTGTGGCCGCGCAGCACCGGCAGATTGGCACCCGCGTGAGCCGCTCGGCGCGCCTGCCCTCCGTTGCTCCTGTTCACATCCGCCATATCCGCCATTCTCCACCGCTCTTGCACTTTGGCAACAGCGTTGCTTAAGTGGACGTATGACTGATACCGGCACCTCTCCGCGCGTCGGACTCGTGGGCTACGGCCTCGCGGGCTCCGTCTTCCACGCTCCGCTGATCGCCGCCACCGAGGGCCTCGCTCTCGACACGGTCGTGACGTCCGACCCGGAGCGCCGGGAGCAGGCGAGGGCCGAGTTCCCGGACGTACGGTTCGCGGCCTCGCCGGACGAGCTGTGGGAGCGGGCCGGTGAGCTCGACCTGATCGTCATCGCCTCACCGAACAAGACACATGTCCCGATCGCCACGGCCGCGCTCAAGGCCGGTCTGCCGGTGGTCGTGGACAAGCCTCTCGCGGGCGGCGCCGCCGAGGCGCGCGAGCTGGCCGCGCTCGCCGAGGCGCGCGGGCTGCTGCTCTCCGTCTTCCAGAACCGCCGCTGGGACAACGACTTCCTCACTCTCGCCCGCCTCATCGAGACCGGCCGGCTCGGCGACGTACAGCGCTTCGAGTCCCGCTTCGAGCGCTGGCGTCCACAGCTCAAGGGCGGCTGGCGCGAGTCGGGCGCGGCGGAGGAGATCGGCGGGCTGCTGTACGACCTCGGCAGCCATGTCGTCGACCAGGCGCTGGTGCTGTTCGGCCCGGCGGTACAGGTCTACGCGGAGGCCGACGTACGCCGTCCCGGCGCCGAGACCGACGACGACACCTTTGTCGCGATCACGCACGCGAACGGCGTCCGCTCCCATCTCTACGCCAGCGCCACCACCGCGCAGCTCGGCCCGCGCTTCCGCGTGCTGGGCTCGGCGGCGGGCTATGTGAAGTACGGCCTGGATCCACAGGAGGCCGATCTGCGCGAAGGCAAGCGGCCCGGCACGGAAGCGCGCTGGGGCGTGGAGCCGGAGTCGCTGTGGGGCCGGATCGGCGCGGGCGAGTCACCGCTGACAGGCGGCGGCAGCCCGGTGGAGACGGAGCCCGGCGACTATCCCGCCTACTACGCGGGCATCGCCACCGCACTGCGCGAGGGCACCGCACCGCCGGTGACGGCGCACGAGGCCGCGGCGGCCCTCGATGTCCTGGAGGCGGCGCGGCTCTCGGCGCGCGAAGGCCGCACGGTCACTCTGGAGGTCCAGGCATGAGCGGCCCGGCGGTCAGTGTGGCCGAACTCGAAGCGCAGGAAGCTCGGTTGGTCCTGAGCCACTTCAGCTACGCCGACGCGTGGACGCTGGGCGGTCTGCTGGTCGAGCTGGCGCGCGAGCGGCAGGCGCCGGTGGCGATCGACATCCGCCGTGGCGCGCAGCAGCTCTTCCACTGCGCGCTGCCCGGCTCGTCGGCGGACAACGACGCCTGGATCGACCGTAAGCGGCGGGTCGTGGAGCGGTACGGCGAGAGTTCGTTCCTGGTCGGCAGCCGCTTCCGCGCCAAGGGCACCACCTTCGAGGACTCCTCGCGGCTGGATCCCGATGTGTACGCGGCCCACGGCGGCTCGTTCCCGATCGCGGTGGAAGGCGCGGGAGTCATCGGTACGGTCACGGTCTCGGGACTTCCGCAGGCCGAGGACCACGCGATGGTGGTCGAGGCGCTGGAGCGACTGCGCGGCTGACGCCACGGGCCGGGTGGTACGGACGACGGCCGTACCACCCGACCCACGCGTCACACCTACCGGCGGCGCGCCGGTGGCAGCCGCTACGCGTCCTTGAACTCCTGGCGCTGTGCGCCGAGTCCCGCGATCTCCAGCTCCACCACGTCTCCGGCCCGCAGATAGGGCTTCGGCTCCGGCTGGCCCAGCGCCACACCCGCCGGTGTACCGGTGTTGATGACATCGCCCGGATACAGCGTCATGAACTGGCTGACGTACCGCACGAGCTCACCGACACCGAAGATCTGGTCGGCGGTCGTACCGTCCTGCTTGACCTCGCCGTTGACCTTCAGCTTCAACGACAGTGCCTGGGGGTCCGGCACCTCGTCGGCCGTCACCAGCCACGGGCCCAGCGGGTTGAACGTCTCGCAGTTCTTGCCCTTGTCCCAGGTGCCGCCGCGCTCGATCTGGAACTCCCGCTCGGAGACATCGTGCGAGACGGCGTATCCGCCGACATGCGCCAGTCCGTCCGCCGCCGAATCCAGATAGCGGGCGGTGCGCCCGATGACCACCGCGAGCTCGACCTCCCAGTCCGTCTTACGGCTGTTCCTCGGCACCAGAACGGTGTCCTCAGGTCCGACCACTGTGTCCGGCGCCTTAAAGAAAATGATCGGCTCGGTCGGAATCTCCGCGCCGGTCTCCGTCGCGTGATCGTGGTAGTTCAGACCGATACATACGATTTTGCCGATCCGGCCGAGCGGCGGGCCGATCCGGGACGCGGCTCCGTCGAGTACGGGCAGCTCACCGGCGACGGCGGCCGCCCTGATCCGGTCGAGGGCCGCATCATCGGCGAGCAGATCGCCGTCGATGTCTCTGACCAGCCCGGACAGGTCCCGGACGGTCACCCCGTCCTCGTCAAGAAGAGCGGGGCGTTCCGACCCCGCCGTACCGACACGCAGCAGCTTCATGGTCTCTGTCTCCCTCTGGATCGAGCGTGGGCCGGCCGATGGGCACGGCCATCGGGAGCCTTGGCGATCCTCCAAGACATCGGATCACTCTGCAAGTCCCGTTCACTTCCTGGATCGTCAGGCGGCGGCCAGCACGCCGGCGACCGGCAGGTCCCGGTAGAGGAAGTAGCGCTCGGCCGCCGTCCAGGTCGTGCTGGTCACCACGTACAGCGCGGCCGCCAGCGGCACCACGGCGACGGTGAAAAGCGTGGCGAAGGAGAGCAGCGGCATCATCTTCGTCATCGCGCCCATGCCCGGCATCTGCTGTCCGTCCGGGCCCGCGGGCATCGCGGGCGCCGCCGCGAGCTGCCGCTTCGTGCGCTGGAAGTTGAAGGTGGCGACGCCGGCGACGATCGCAAAGAGAGCCACGTACACCAGCCCCGCGCCACCGAACACGCCGCCGTGCGCGAGCGCGTCCGTCCAGCGCTCACCGAGCGGTGCGGCGAACAGGGAGTGGCCGAGAAGCTGGTTCTGCTCGCCGCCGATCTGCCGGCTGGAGAACAGGTGGTACATCAGAAAGAAGGCGGGCATCTGCAGCAGGCTCGGCAGGCAGCCCGACAACGGCGAGACCTTCTCCTCGGCGTGCAGCTCCATCAGCGCCTTCTTCATGCGCTCCGGGTTCTTGGCGTGCTTCTTGCGCAGTTCGGCGATCTGCGGCGCCAGCCTGGTACGGGCCTTCTGGCCACGGGCCGACGCCCGGGAGAGCGGATGGATCGCGAGCCGTACGCAGGCGGTGAAGAGGATGATCGCCGCGGCTGCGGCACCGGTGTGGAACAGCGGCTGGAGCAGGTCTGCGAGGTTTCCGACCAGATTGGCGAAAACGGACATGGTGAGCCCTCCGGAGGTCTCGTCGTGCCGGATTGGCCGCGGCGGACGCGAGGGACACGGCGGCGGAAACCGCCGGCCCGCGCCGCGAGCGCGGCGGGAGACAGCTCGGCGTGACGACCCGTGTGAGGTACGGAGAACCGGACGTACGGAGTACGAGGCTCCGGGAACGAAGAGGCGTGCCCCTACGCGGCCGTCGGCAGCCGACGGCCTGGCGCTCGGGGCCTGGTGCGGCCCGACGCGTCCGGATCTCGCTGAGGCAGGAAGGCGGTGCGCTGCTCGCGGTCGCGGATGGCCGTCCGCACCCGGTGGTGCGGCACGGCGGGCACGGAGCGCGCGCTGATGACGGCGCAGACGCCGAGTGCGGAGCCCGCGGCGGCGGTGGCGGCGAGCGCGACGGCGGCGGAAAGGCTGCCCGCGTCGATCAGCAGGACTTCGGTGAGAAGGAAGAGCAGCAGCCCGACCGGGCGCAGCAGGCGCAGCGCGCTGCGGACCATGGTCTGCTCCTCCTGTCGCTGTCGTTCCTCGCTCGTCCGGTGCCGCAGGCGCGTACCGTGGCGCTGCCGGCGCTTCTGGTGGCTGCCGGCACTTCTGGTGGCTGCCGGCACTTCTGGTGGCTGCCGACGCTTCTGGTGGCTGCCGACGCTTCTGGTGGCTGCCGACGCTTCTGGCTGCCGACGCTTCTGTATGGCAAAAGCCACTTCAACCGTTATACACGATCGGCCTCCGGCGGCCGTAGGGGTCATGGACGCGGCAGGCGGCGGGAGGTGGCCCGGAGCGAGGCCGGCGACGGATCAGACCTTCGTCGAGCGGACACCGCCCACCGGATCGTCACCGACGGAATCGCCGCCTACCGGATCGCCGCTCACCGGATCGCCGCTCACCGGATCCGCCATGAGCGGGTCACTGTCGGGCCGGTCACTGTCGGGCCGGTCGGCGCCGTCGGGCCAGTCACCATCGGGCCGGTCGGCGCCGTCGGGCACACCGTCGAGGAGCGGATCGCGGGCCAGTACGTCTCCGTCCGGCCTGGTGTCCCGGTCGGCCGGTCCCGCGTAGGTCACCGCCAGCGCCACCACCAGATTCGCGCCGAGCGCGACGATCCCGGCGTTTATGCCCCACACCGGGTCGCGTCCGGTGAAGACCAGCGCGCACACCACACCCACTCCCACCGCGAGCCCGCTCAGCCCGCCGGCCAGAGTGAGCCGCCGCCACACCAGACCGAGCAGCAGCAGGGGAAGGAGCTGCGCCATGCCTTCGTACGAGATGAGGGAGAGCCGTACGAGGGTGTTCGGCGCGGCGTACGTCAGTATCAGCGCGACCGTGCCGGCGGCGACGACCACCACCTGCGCGGCGCCCTTCTGCCGTGCCTTCCAGCGCGGCACGAGCGAGAGCACGCTACGGCCCCACATCGTCCCGATCACCAGCATGAACACGGCCATCGGCACAATCGAGGAGAGCGCCGCGGCGACCCCGATGATCCCGACCGCCCAGGCGGGAAGCGAGTCGACGACCAGCTTGAAGAGCGCGAGGTTCGAATCGGCGCCGGCCAGGCCCGGGACGACGAAGAGCGCCGCCAGGCCCAGCACCATCGGCACGAAGAGCAGCACGTTGTAGGCGGGCAGCCAGATCGCGTTGCGGCGCAGCGCGTCGGCGTTGCGCGCGCCCAGATACCCGGCGACGGTGGTCGGGAAGATGACGACCGTCAGCGCGTTCAGCAGCGAGGTGGTGACGAACCACGCGCCGCCGAGGCCACTGCCGCCATGGCCCGGGAGCGTGAGCCACTCGCGCTTCTCCGCCACCAGCCGGTCGAGCAGCGGCCCGTAGCCGTCGAAGTAGTGCAGCGGCACATAGACGGCCAGGAATCCCAGGGTCCCGATCACCAGTACGTCCTTGAGCACCGACACCCAGGCACTGCCTCGCAGACCGCTCACCACCACAAATCCAGTGGTCACCGCGAAGGAAATGAAATATCCCCAGTTGAGGCTTATCGCACCGTACGAGATGGTCGAGACGACCACACCCATGCCGGTGATCTGGAGCTGGATGTACGGCAGCAGAAAGACGGTCGCGAGCAACGCCACCAGGGCGCCGAGCCAGGGCCGGCCGAAGCGGTGGGCGACCATATCCGTAATGCCCACAAGATTGTGGCGCCGTGCGTAGCTCCACAACATGGGTCCGACGACATAGCCGACGGCGTAGCCGCAGGACATATAGGCGACCACATAGAGCACGGGAGCGCCATAGTTGTAGCCCCAGCCGGCCGCACCCAGATAGCTGAAACTGGTGTAGCTCTCTCCCGCCATCAGCACCCAGATGAAGACGGCGCCGAGACTGCGCCCGCCCACCGACCACTCGGCGAGTCCGCCTCCGCCGCCGCGTCCGCGTACCGCGAACAGCCCGAGCGCGACGGTCCCGACCATAAAGACGCCGAAGATCGTCGTCGCGACCGCCGCGTTCATCTCGCGCCCTCCCGCCGCCGAGCCGACAGCCGCCGGTCTCCGCGGTACGCCAGCCACACCGCGGCCGGCGTCACCAGCGTCGCGCCGAGCAGCCACAGGGAGAGGAACGGCAGGCCGAGGACAACGGGCTCCACCCGGTTCACCCAGGGCGGCGCCACCAGGAACAGTACGAAGGGCAACAGCAGCCAGAGCAGATGAGGTCGGTGTCTGAACACACCAGGACCCTAAGGTCTGTCCCATGATCGCCGCGGGCGAGGTTCACCGGTCGGTACCGGTCGCTGTACCGCTCGCGGCGGAGACGGAGCGGGCCGCGCCTCCCTCACCTCGGCGGTCCGGACCGTAACGCTCCGGAGCCACAGCAACCCCCCGCCAGGGCCCCCGTACAGCAGTACGGTGTGCATCATGCGCCCCGACATGCCTGCTGACCACACCACGGAAGCCGAGCGCCTGCTGCGCACCGCGGCCCAGTATCCGGAAGATCGCGAACCGCTGCTTCTCCAGGCGGCGGCCCATCTGGAGCTGGCCGGCGCCCGCGACCGCGCCACCGGCCTCTACGACACCCTCCTCGCGGCCTCGCCCGAACGCCCTCATCTGGTGAAGGCGCTGAAGGCGGCCAACCTCTGGGAGTACGGCCACGAGGCGGAGGCACACGCGATCATCGACGGCGTACGCGCCGCGGCCCCGCTCGACCCGGCGCCGTGGGAGATCGTGGCGGAGACCCTGGAGTCCCACGACGAGCTGGAAGCGGCCCACGACTCCTTCACCACGGCCCTGGATCTGCTCCTCTCACCCGACGAGGAGGTCCCGTATCCGATCCAGTCCCTCCTCGTCGGCCGCCACCGCGTCCGCCGTCTGCTGGGCCGCGACCACGACGCCCGGGACGGCCTCGCCGACCGCCTGCACAAGGCGGACGTCTCGCTGGACGAACTCCACGACCCGAAGCGCCTCTGGGCCCTGGGCTCCGACAACCCGGCGGAACTCCAGGCCGAGATCACCCGCCTCCGCGCCGAACTGGGCTCCTACCGCACGGCCCTGTCCCGCCCGTTCCCGGTCGCGGTGCTGCACTGGCCGGAACCGGAACTGAGCGAACTCCTCGCCGCCTACCCGGCCCTGGCCACCGAATATCCCTCGCACGAGGCGCACCTGACCCAACTGGAGGCGTCCCTGCGCGACCTCGCCTCCACGGGCACGCCCAACCTGGGCATCGTCACGGGCACCGTCCCCTCGTACGAGGCCTTCGCCGCCTCGGAGGCCACCACTCCCTCCGATGCCAACCTGCTCCCGCAGTACGCCACCACCCTCGCGGCCCGAGGCCGAGCCACGCCCTGGCCCCCGTCCCGCAACGCGGCCTGCTGGTGCGGCTCGGGCAAGGCGTACCGGGAGTGCCACGGGGTGGCGTAGAACGGGTTCTCTGCAGTTCCCTCACCCATGGATGTCAGCGGCTGCTGCTAAGCGCTGTCCCGTAATCCCAGGCGGGCGCGCGACGACAGCTACGGCACCTCGCCGCGTTGTCGGAACGCCCCCGTACACCCAGTATGGCGACGCCCCTCCGCCTTACGATCCACCACATCTGACGCCGCGCGCTGACCCACCAGGGATTACGGGACAGCGCTTAGAAATACAAATCGAACATGCCGATGAGGAGACCCTGGATGACGGACGCGCTGGACGATGGCTCCCCGGCGCGTCCCTATCTTCTGCGCGAGCTGATAGATTTCCGGAGGAGTCACCGCCGACTTAGCGGAGAGCTCCTCATCAATTCTACTCGATTAACCGCAGTCTAGAATTCTATCCAATCATTCCCCAATCGGCAGCCATGGGTGAGCCATCCCATCCGTCGCCGGAATACCAAATTGAGGCGATTCCTCGCCGCTCCAAGTAACCTGAATACACGCCGACATTCTCGCTGAAAAGACCTATGAGATGCGGGTCTCGACGCTTGCGCTCGTGATACAAGAAGTGACTGTATTCATAGAGTTGACCAACGGCCTGCCGTACCGCCTCCGTGGGATTTCCCGCGCGAACAACCTTCGCCTCCACTAGCCATTCATCACCGTTACCTGATTCATTGTCCTGGCGGTGTAGCACTAGATCCTTGGGATGCGTCAACCTAGTGGTCGGAATGTAGCCACGTGTCACGACATATAGGCCAAAGTCCTCGATGAGCGCTTCATGATGGCGCTTCTTGACCTGTTGCCTGGCAATGATGTTCGCGATGTAGTCAGAGCTATCCTTTGGGTGAAATCCAGCAAGCGGATCACCTTCGTTTACGACACGACCATCAGGGTCATAGTTAACTTCGAGCGGACTGCGGCCATCCTCGGACCACCACAGACGGTCCGCGAGATCCGCCCGTTTTAGCAGTCCTGCCGCATAAACGAGATCTTCCCGGAGAATACTCTCCACAGGAAGATCGGATAGTTTGTAGGAGCGGGCGATAACACTAGCCGCTTCGTACGCCCTGGGTCGATCAGCCTCGTGTCGCAACTCAGGCTCATCCACCCATCCACTCCTTCGCCGATTAGCCACTGCCCGACGGAGCCTGGTCGCCTGACGCCGAAGGTGTTCTTGACGTGCTCCCCCTCTGCCGAGCCGGTCCTCAAGATGCGTAATTCCTTGCTGAAGCGTCAGCCACACCTGCCGGAGATCCGCGCTAAAGATATAAGCCAGGTACAACCCCTTCCCAGCGTTACTGTTTACCTCTGGATTGAAAACGCCAACCCAGGGCGTCGCCGCAGCGGTTGACTGCCCCCCATACCCCTTGGCGAAGAGTGGCGGCGGGAGTCGTAGGTCGGATCGCTTCGCGACCGCACGCAGGACGAGCTGCCCCTTAACATCCCGCTTCGTCCCCGCTGTCGCGTCGTACGTAGTAGCAATCTCACGAAGCAGATCTTGTATGCCCATGGCACAAATTTAGAACAGGACGGCGCGGTTTCCGATCGAATTTGATCAACACGCTCAACTGCCCGGGACCACTGAACTGCCTTGGGCCCGCGCTCTGCGCCATCAGCAGTCCGGTTGAGTGATTCGCGGCGGTGGAACCATCGTTGGGCCACGACACGTTGGACTCTGACCACGAGAAGTGAGGCCCTCGCCGTCGCGCCGGCTGCGGCCGTAAGCAGGCCGGCGGGAGCGTCAGGCCGGGGCGTGCGGGGTCAGGACCGTCTTTCCTGGGATCGCTCGGTGCTTCAACGCGCTGTGGACCTCGGCCGCTTGGGCCAAGGGGCGGAGGTGGGGCGGTGGCTGGTGCAGGGTGCCGCTGTGGACAAGTTGGACCACCGCCGCCGCGGCGTCCGCCACTCGGGCCGGGGCCAGGTGCGCGATGCCGTCGACGTTCAGGCCCATGACCGACTTGGTGTCCTGCCAGATCAGGTCGCCCGACAGCGGTTCGTCGACTCCGCTGGCGCCGCCCAGGATGACCAGCCGGCCGAACGGAGCGAGGTCGTCCAGGGCCTTGCTGCGGAGATGCCCGCCCACCGGGTCGACGGCCACATCGATGCCCTGTCCAAGGCGCAGTCCGAGTCCCTGCCCAAGGCTCTGTCCGAGGCCCAGCCCGCCCGGAGACTCCGGCAGCTCCATGGCCGTGATCACTTCCGTGCAGCCCGCCTCCAGCGCGGCGTTCCGTTTGGCCTCCGAGTCCGAACCCAGTACACCGATGACGCGGCCCGCGCCCAGGACTCGTGCCAGGCCCGCGGTGATGCCGCCGAGTCCGCCGCTCGCCCCGAGCACCAGGACGGTCTCGCCGGGACAGATACGTGCCAGGTCGTGCAGCGCCATCCAGGCGGTGACGCCATTGGACAGAGCGGCCGCCATGGCAGCCAGGTCGGCGTCCTCGGGCAGAGGGACCGCCAGGTCCGCGGCGGCGACGGCGACTTCGGCGTAGCCGCCGGCGCGCGCCGCGCGGCCGAAGTCGTTCAGGAGCGCGGCCACCGGCCGGCCGAGGCTCCAGCCCTCGACACCAGGGCCGGTCTCGCGGACCCGCCCGGTGACTTCGATGCCCGGGACGAAAGGCAGTGGCATCGGCAGGATTCCTTCGCGCAGCAGCGTGTCCACGAAGCCGACGCCCGCGTAGTCGACATCGATGGTGATCTCACCGGGACCGGGCCGGGGCACCGGGATGTCCGCCAGTCGCAGGACTTCGGCGGGACCCGTCTCATTGACGACGATCGCTCGCACACGGCCCTCCTTGCCCTTGCCGGAGCTGCCGCCTTTGCCGGGACGGCCGCTCTCCACGCCGTAACAGCCGCCCGCCCAGGAATACGGCCTCGCTCTCCATCCTCGGTGTCCCCTCCGCCGCGAGCATTCCGGCAGGCCGGATGGCCGTAGAGAGCCTGGGAGAGCACGGCCGCCGGTCCGGCAGGACGAGCCGTCGCCGGAGCGCGACCCCGGAGAGCCCGCAGGCCGGTCCCCGCACCCACGGCGCCGTTGACGGGAGCTCGCGCGCCTCAGCCGATGATGGAGTGGAAGAAGTAGACACCGGCGCCGAAACTGCCTCCGCCGGTCAGCATGGCGGTCGCCGGGCCGGCATCCCCCCACGCAGCCAGAACTGTCGCCCCGATACCCACACATGCGCCCAGCAGGAAAACGAGGGCCGAGCGCTGGCTCAGCAGTGGGTCACGGTCGTCGTGCAAGTGCGGCTCCCCTGTCCGTACGGGCGGCGACGGCACGCACCATCGCCAGAGTCGACCAAGAGTAGCAGATACCAGTCACGTGAGCAAGTGTGAGTTTGGAGAATCGGCGATATTTTTTTCTAGCGTCGCCGCAGGGTCTGCAGAAGCTCGCCGCTGCTGTCAATCGTCCAGAATCCCCAGCCGTTGCGGTTGGGTTTCACATGTGGGTTCAGAGCCTGCAGTACGGCGCCGGCTGCCCCGCTGGGAGTGCGATAGGAGCCGGAGGCGGGGCCTTCGGTGATCGTGAGCGCCTGGGTGGTGGGATCAAACAGGCCGGGAACCCGCACGCCGTCGTAGATGGCGTGGACGGCCACATACCGACCCGCGGGGACATCAGAGGGCTGGATGACGGAGGAAGGCTGCTGGAAGTGCTCGACGAGTCGGCGCACGGCCTCCCCGGGCGTCACATTCCAGGCGCGGGCCAGAAGAGTGATCTGGGCGTGGGTGGTGTCGTCGACGAGGATATTGCTGCTCATGCTCGTAGCCTACACCCCGAGCGAGCATTTGTGAGCAATTTTGAGAATAGACGCTCACGGGACGCCGGCATCAGATGTGCCCGCTCAGTCGCGCCGGCGTTGTGGCGCGGACGCGGATGGCACGGGACGCGCGGAGCGGCCTCCAAACGCGGCGCGGCCCCTGCGGTGGCGCGGACAGCCCTTAGGCTCGATCACGTCCAGATCGGTTGAAGACGGCAGAGGTGGCAGCGATGGCAGAGATTCCGGCAGCGGCCGTGGCGGCGAGCGGGATCGTCGGTGGCTATGGTCTCGCCCGGTGGACCAGGAAGCGGCCGCTCGGCGGAGTCGCGCTGGCCGCCGCCGGCGCTGTGGCCGCGCGCCAGTGGCAGCGGAGCAGCGGGACGAAGGCCGCGGTCGGACTGAGCGCCGCGTATGTCGCCGCCTTCGCCGGATCGCACCCGCTCGCCAAGAAGGTCGGGGCCTGGCCCGCCGTCTTCGCGGTGGCCGGCGGGGTCGCGGTCGCGTCCTGGGCCGTCACCCGCCGAGCCGGGTCCTGACCGACCGAGTCCTGACCGGCCGAGTCCTGACCGACCGAGTCCTGACCGGCCGAGTCCTGACCGACCGAGTCCTGACCGGCCGAGTCCTGACCGACCGAGTCCTGACCGGCCGAGTCCTGACCGGACCGAGTCCTGAGGAACCGAGTCCTGACAGCCGGCCGAACCGGGTCACACCGAGTCCAACCGGGTCCTGACCGACCCGGTGGCCGAGACCGGCCGTCCCCGAGGCTCGAAGCCAAACCAAGACCGGCCGCCCCCGAGGCCCGAAGCCAAACCAAGACCGGCCGCCCCCGAGGCCCGAAGCCAAACCAAGACCGGCCGCCCCCGAGGCCCGAAGCCACGAGGCCGGCCGGTTCCGGCAGTGCGCCAGGGCCGCTACGGCGGGCCGGCCGCGCGCCCGTGCCGTACGCCCGTCGCGGTCAGATCTTCAGCGCCGCGACGACCTGGCGGGCCGTGTCCGTGCTCGACTGCGGGTTCTGGCCGCTGATCAGATTGCCGTCGACGACGACCTTGCTCGTCCAGGCCGGGCCCGCGTCGATGACCGCGCCACGCTCGCGCAGTTCCGCCTCGACGAAGTACGGCGAGGCGTCGCCAAGGCCGCCCTGGTGCTCCTCCTCGTCGGTGAAGGTGGTGAGTGTACGGCCGGCGAAGACAAAGCCGCCGTCCGCGCGCACCGCGCTGAGCAGCGCCGCCGGGCCGTGGCAGAGCGCGGCGATGACCCGGCCGTCGCGGTCGGTCTCGTCGAGCAGCCGGCCGAGGTCGGCGTCGCGCGCGAGGTCGGCCATCGGGCCGTGGCCGCCGGGGATGTAGACGGCGTCATAGTCGGCCGCCGAGACATCCGCGAGCACCAGCGGCTCGGCCAGCGCGTCCGCGATGGAGTCGAGGTACGCGCGGAACCGCTTCGCGTCGGCCTCCTCCACTCCACCGCGCCCGTCGAGGCTGATGGGGTCGACGGTGGGCCGGACTCCGCCCGGAGTGGCGATGTCGACCTGCGCTCCGGCGTCCCGCAGCACCTCGTGCGAGGCGGCGACCTCCTCGGCCCAGTAGCCGGTGGGGTGAGCCGTGCCGTCGGCCAGCGTCAGCGTGTCGGCGCCGGAGACGACCATCAGGATCTTTGCCATGACGCGTGTTCCTCTGTTTCCTACTCGGTTCCGTACGGCGTCGGTGACAAACACCGGCAACCGTCCGGCCGCGGTTCTCCCGCGACAGTGGTGACAACCGCGGACGTCATCAGAATTCATCCACTACGATTCTCCGGGTCATAAAATCTGTGATGGATGGTGGCTTGCGTGGGAGATCTCGATCTGCTGTCGGCCTTCCTGGAGATCTACCGGTGCGGATCGATCACCGCCGCCGCGGCCAGGCTTGGGCTGACGCAGCCTGCGGTGAGCGGCCGGCTCGCGCGGCTGGAGGAACAGCTCGGCGGTCCTCTGTTCGTACGCTCCCGGCAAGGCGTGCGCCCCACCGCCCGAGGCGACGAGCTGGCGCGGCGGGTCGGTATGCCGCTCGACCAGTTGCGGCACGCGCTCGCCTCCGGCGAGGACCGGTCGGCCGATCTGGGCAGCCTGGACATCGGCGGCGCCGGTGAGCTGATGACCGCCCGCGTCCTGCCCGCGCTGGCTCCGCTGACCAGCCGAGGACTGCGGCTGCGTATCACTCTCGGGCTCGCGGACGATCTGCTGTCGGCGCTGGCGAACGCACGCCTCGACCTGGTGGTCTCCGCCGTCCGTCCCGAGGCCAGGAATCTGGTCGCGACGCCGTTTGTCGACGAGGAGTTCCTGCTGGTCGGTCCGCCGGCCCTGGCGCGTACGGTCGATGCCGCGCGGCTGGCCGAGGAGCCGGTGAAGGCGCTGGCGCATCTGCCGCTCGTCGCGTACGGCGAGGAGCTGCCGATCATCCGCCGCTACTGGCGCAGCGAATTCGGCCGCCGTCCGCCCAACGCCGTCTCGGTCGTGGTGCCCGATCTGCGCGCCGTACTGGCCTCGGTGGTGGCGGGAGCGGGCGTGTCCGTGCTTCCCCGCTATCTCGCCGATCCGGCCATCACCGCGGGCTCGGTCGAGATGCTGCACCAGCCCGAAGCGCCTCCGCTGAACACCCTGTACCTGGCGATCCGCGCGGGCGGCCTCGCCAATCCGTCCCTCGCCCTGGTGCACAGCAGACTCAGGGAGCGCGCGCGAAGCTGGGGCCCGCTGTAACGCGTGCGCGCGCCACGACTCGCGCCGTCCGCCGGTGGCCGACGGACGCCGCCGCCCGTCATGGGCCGCTCCGACGGCGCGTTACGCGCCCAGGGCGCGCGAGACCGTATAGATCAGCAGGCCGGCCAGGGCGCCCACCACCGTGCCGTTGATCCGGATGAATTGAAGGTCACGGCCGATGTGCGCCTCGATCTTCTTGGATGTGTCGCCGGCGTCCCAGCTCGCGACCGTGTCCGAGATCAGCGAGGTGATCTCGCCTCGGTACGTGGACACGACATACGCGGCGGCGTCCTCGATCCAGCCTTCCAGCTTGCCCTGCAACCGGCCGTCCGTCGCGAGTCTGTTGCCCAGTGACAGCAGTGAGGCGCGCGCCCGCAGGCGCAGTTCGCTGCGGTCGTCCTCGGCGGCGGACATGATCATGGCGCGTACGGAGGACCAGGCCGAGGCGATGATGTCCTGGACCTCCGGGCGGGACAGCAGCTCTCCCTTGAGACGTTCGACCCGGGCCCGGGTCTCGGTGTCCGACTGGAGGTCCGTGGCGAAGTCGCTCAGAAAGCGGTCGATGGCGGCGCGCGCCGGATGGCCTGGCATGTCGCGCATCTCCGTGACGAAGCGCAGCAGCTCCTTGTAGACGCGGTCGCCGACCTTGCGGTCGACGAACCGTGGCGTCCAGCCGGGCGCCCCGCCCTGGATCGCGTCCGCGACCGAGTCTCCGTGCTCCACCAGCCAGTCGTGCGCGCGTGCGCAGATCAGGTCGACGGCCCGGTGGTGTGCGCCGTCGGAGACGATCTTGTCCAGGGTCTTGCCGATGCCCGGAGCGATCTCGACGGCGTTCGCGCGGCGGGTGATCGCCTCACCGACGACCGCCTGGACGTCCGAGTCCCGCAGGACGGTCAGCGCGCCGCGCAGCGCCGTGGACAGCTCGGCGGTGACCCGGTCGGCATGGTCGGGTTCGGCCAGCCAGGCGCCGAGCCGGCCGCCGATGCCGAGGCCGCGCAGCCGAGCCCGTACGACATCGGCGGAGAGGAAGTTCTCTCCGACGAACGCGCCGAGCGAGGCGCCGAGCTGGTCCTTCTTGTTCGGGATGATCGCGGTGTGCGGGATGGGCAGGCCGAGCGGACGCCGGAAGAGCGCCGTGACCGCGAACCAGTCGGCCAGCGCGCCCACCATGCCGGCCTCGGCCGCCGCGGCGACATAACCGGGCCAGCCGCCGACGCCGGAGTCCTTCGCCCAGGTCGCGAGCACATAGATCACGGCGACGAGCAGCAGCAGACCGGTGGCGGTGGTCTTCATCCGGCGGACGCCGCGCCGCTTCTCCTCGTCGGCGGCGGTGTACGAGAACGACGCCAGCGGCGAACGCCGGCCGGACACACCGGAAGAGCCCGGCTCCCCGGCGTCCGCACCGGCCCCGGTACCGGACTTCGCCGTTTTCTCCGGATTCGTGTGTTCCATCCGCTCCACCCGTCTGCGTACGCGTCGTGCCTCAGATCCACCCGCGGCCCACTCGTACGCATTGTCTCGCCTCAGGGCTGTCCGGTAATCCCTGGTGGATCAGCGCGCGGCGTCGGATGCGGTGCATCGCACGGCGGAGAGGCGTCCCCATACCGGGTGTATGGGGGCGTTCCGACAACGCGGCGAGGTGCCGTAGCTGACGCCGCGCGTCCGCCGGGGATTATGGGCCAGCCCTTAGGTGGACTCCCGACGCGGATGCCGAGTTCCCGCGCGATGCCGGATGATGTGTTCTGTACACAGGTGTGAGGGGACACGGGGGCTATGACCAGACGGCACGGATTCGCCCTGCTCGGGGCGCTTGTCGGAGTGGTGGCCCTGGTGTGTGCCGCCATCATCGGCGGGCTCGGCCTGCTGGACACCGGCTCGGACACGGAGCGGTCCGGCGGCTCACCGGACTCCCGCACGCGGGCCCGGGTGCCCGTCGGCACGGCGGCGCCCGCCTCGGCGGCCGGCTGGACCGGCACCTGGTCCGCCGCTCCCGGCGGAGCCGAACCAGGCGCTCCGACGGGCCACGCCGGGCGTTCCATCCGTAACGTCGTGCACACCAGCATCGGTGGTACGAGTGTCCGGATCACTCTCTCCAACCTCTTCAGCCGTGTCCCGCTGCTCATCGGCCATGGCTCGGTCGGCGTCGGTGAGCAGGGCGGTGGAGCCGAGGCCGTCGCCGGGACGATGCGGGAGCTGGCCTTCGGCGGGCGGACCGATGTGACCGTGCCGCCCGGCGGACAGATCGTCAGTGACCCGGTGGCGCTGCGGGTGCCGTACGACGGCGATCTGCTGGTCACGCTGTACACCCCGATGTCCGGCGGCCCCGTCACGTACCACCCGCGCGCGTTCCAGACCTCGTATCTCGCCGACGGCGACCGTGCGCTGGATCCCGGTGGGACCGCGTACACCGAGCCGACCACCGCCTGGCGCTATGTCACCGCCGTCGATGTGCTCAATCGCGAGGCGGCCGGTGCGGTCGTCGCCTTCGGCGACTCGATCACCGACGGCCAGGGTTCGCGCGCCGGAGCGAATCACCGCTGGCCGGACAGGCTCGCCGACCGGCTGCGCGACCGGCACACCGGTGTGCTCAACGCGGGCATCAGCGGCAACCGCGTCCTGGCGGACACCGCGCTCATCGGCAACGGCCCGAGCGGCATCTCCCGGTTCGGACGCGATGTCCTCGACCGGCCCGGTGTCAGGGCCGTCATCATCGACCTCGGCATAAATGACATCCTGCGCGGCCGCGAGAGGGATCCGGAAAAGATCACGGCCGGACTCAGGGAGCTCACACGGCAGGCGCACGAGCGCGGGCTGCGCGTCATCGGCTCGACGCTGGCGCCGTTCGGCGGACACCGCGGCTACGACGCCGTCACCGAGTCCGTACGCGACCGGGTCAACGAGGAGATCCGGTCGGGCCTGATCTATGACGACGTCGTGGACTTCGACCGGGCGCTGCGCGATCCGTACGCTCCCGACCGGCTCAGGCCGGCGTACGACTCCGGCGACGCCCTGCATCCGAGCGACGCGGGCTACCGGGCGATGAGCCGGGCCATCGATCTCCGGGCTCTGGAGGGCAGGACCGCCGCCCAGCTCTGACCAGGAGGCGGCTGTCCCGGACGGCTCCGGGCGCCGGCGGTCGCGGCGCCTCCCGTCAGTCCAGCTCCTCGCGGTTCGCCTTCTTCTCCAGGCGCGCCCGCTTGCGCTCCTCCTTGAGGCGGCGCTTGTCCGCTCCTCTGAGCTTGCGCTCCACACCGACGCCGCCCATCAGCGCGAAGCCGGTGACGATCACCCGAGGCGAAGCCGGACTGATCCGTCCTTCATCCTCGCCCGTCTCGGCGAAGCCGCCCATCAGGCCGAAGCCTCTGACCTGGACGTCCATGTCGGGCGGTACGACGACCTGCACACCGCCCATCACCGTGAAGCAGCGGATCACCACATCACGGTCCTCGAACCGCGCCTCGCGCAGATCGATCTCGCCGCCCGCCTGGAAGACGACCGCCGTGAACAGCCGGCCCACCGTCCAGGTCCCCTTGCGTTCGAAGCCGCCCCAGAACGCGAAGGCGCCCTTGGACGTCGCGTGGCCCCGGCCCGTCCGCGCCGCGTAGCCGCTTCCGTCCGTCTCCGGGACCCGCGCCACATCCGCGGTGGTGCCCGGCGCGGGCAGGTCCCGTATCAGTGGCGCCAACTCGCCATGGGTGCGCGCCTTGAGTGCGGCCTCCAGGCGCTCGTCGAACTCCTCCATGTCGAGACGTCCCTCGGCCACTGCCTCGCGCAGCCGCTCCGCGACCCGGTCCCGCTCGGCGTCGGAGGCGCGTATCTCAGGCCGTTCACTCGTCATGGCAGCAGACTAAGGGCTGCCCCGTATGCACGGGACGTACGTCACACAACAGATCGATCGGCGTACATCTTGGCGATGACGGCTTCGATGTCCGGCTCCCGCACCGACAGATCCACCAGCGGATACTCGGCCGCGATCCGCGCCACCAGCGGAGCCGCCGAGTCCGCCGCCGGAAAGGCCAGCCACTGCCGAGGCCCCTCCACCTTCACCGACCGCGCGCCAGGCACCTCGATCGGCGGGAGTTCCCGCTCCAGGTCGACGACGAGCGTCCGCTCGCTCTCGCCCACCTCGTGCAGCCCGGCCAGCGCGCCGTCGTACAGCAGCCTGCCATGGTCAATGACCATCACCCGCTTGCACAACTGCTCGATATCGGTCAGATCATGAGTCGTCAGCAGCACCGTCGTGCCCCGCTCCGCGTTCAGGTCCCGCAGGAACTCCCGGACCTTCGCCTTGGAGATCACATCGAGGCCGATGGTCGGCTCGTCCAGATACAGCACCTCGGGATCGTGCAGCAGCGCCGCCGCGATATCGCCGCGCATCCGCTGGCCGAGCGAGAGCTGACGTACGGGTACGTCCAACAGCTCGCTCAGATCGAGGAGTTCGACGCAGCGCTCCAGATTGACCCGGAACCGCGCGTCCGGGACGCGGTACATCCGGTGCATCAGCCGGTACGAGTCGATCAGCGGCAGATCCCACCAGAGCGTGGTGCGCTGTCCGAAGACCACGCCGATGCGCTGCGCCAGCCTCGTACGCTCACGGGACGGATCGATGCCCGCGACCCGCAGCCGGCCGCCGCTCGGCGTCAGAATGCCCGTCAGCATCTTGATGGTGGTGGACTTGCCGGCGCCGTTCGGGCCGATGTATCCGACCATCTCTCCGCGCGCCACCTGGAAGCTGATGCCGTCGACGGCCCGCACCTGATGCTTCTCACGGCGCAGCAGACCCGCTCTGCGCCGCACGTCGAACACCTTCTCGATGCCGTCCAGTTCGATGAAGTCCGAACCATCCGTTGATCCCGCGACATCCGTGCTCATGAACGCTCCACCTCCTCAGCTCCCCGTACTCCGGTACGAACGCAATCCGGCCCGCCACGCGACTCCGGCCAGCGCGCAGCACGCCACCGCGACCACCGGCGGCAGGAACGCGACGGCGTCCGGCAGCCCGAGCGGGTCCTCGCGGCCCAGCACATACAGCGCCGGCAGCCAGTTGACGAAGGCCAGCGGCACCACGAACGTCACTCCGCGCACCAGGTCCTTCGCGAAGACCGTCGGCGGATACTGCAGCAGAGTCGTCCCGCCGTAGGTGAACGAGTTCTGCACCTCGGAGGCGTCCTGCGCCCAGAACTGGAACGCCGCGCCCGCCACGAACACCGCCGCGAAGATCGCCGCACCGCTGACCACCATCATCGGAAGGATCAGCACCCGCACCGGTGTCCAGTCGAGGTCCAGCGCCGGCAGCGCGTAGACCAGCACGAGCAGCCCCTGGAGGAGCCGGCCGAGCCGCCGCGGCGCGAACCGGTCCGCGGCCACCTGCGCCAGTACGGGCACGGGCCGCAGCAGCAGCGTGTCCAGCGTGCCGTCGCGCACCCGGCGGCCCAGCCGGTCCATCGACCCGATCAGCAGATCGGCCAGACCGAAGGCGGTGCCGGACGTCCCGTACAGAAAGGCCACCTCCGGCAGCGAGTAGCCGCCCAGCGAGTCGACATGAGAGAACATCAGCAGGATCGCCACGAAGTCGAAGGCGGTCGCCGCGAAGTTCCCGAACGCCGTCATCGCGAAAGAGGCGCGGTACGCCATCGTGGACCGCGTCCACATCGCCACGATGAGGCCGTACGCCCGCAGACCGTCCCGGAGCGCCGCGCGCCGGGATGCCCGCGGAATCCAGAGTTCCGGAAGTTTCCCCCTCTGGCTCCCGGACGATTTCGCGGCCGTGTCCTCAGCCACCCTGGACCACCACCCTGCGTGTCGCCACGGACTGGAGCAGCCGGCCGGTGGCCAGCAGAGCCAGGGCCCAGCCGGCCTGGAAGGCGTAGGCGCCGAGCAGTCCCCAGCCGGTGTGTCTTCCGAGGAAGACATCCGCCGGGACCTGGAGCAGCGACGACCAGGGCAGCACCCGTGCCACCTCGCCGAGCAGTCCCGGGAAGAGATTGAGAGGCAGCAGCAGCCCGGAGAAGAACATCCCCGCCAGCATCCCCATCTGCGCCGCTCCCGCACCGTCCAGCAGCCAGAACGCGGACAGCGCGACCAGGAACCGGATCGCGAAACTGACGACGACGCCGAGCATGACGGAGATCAGGAACGCCACCCAGACAAGTGGATTCGCCGGCAGCGCCAGATCGAAGGCCAGCGCACCGAGCACCATCGGCACGATCCCGCGACCCAGCAGATGGAAGGCCGCCCGGCCCAGGTCGCCGGCCATCCACCAGAACTGGAGGTCGGCGGGCCGGTAGAGGTCGACGGCGACAGCGCCGGAACGGATCCGCTCCATCAGCTCGTCCTCGAAACCGCCGCCCATCATGCCGCAGGTCATCAGCAGCGCCTGGCCCAGCCACACATAGGTCACGGCCTGCGAGAGGTCATAACCACCGAGCCGCGGCCGCTCGTCCCAGAGAGCCGTATAGGTGTACGCCACGATGAAGCCGAAAACGGTATTGGTGAACACTCCTGCGAATGTCGCAACGCGGTACGTGGCATAACGCCGGAATCCGCCCGCGGCCACCGTCAGATACAGCCGCACCAGGGCCCCCTCTCACCGCACGGCACCAAAGCGCACGACCTTAGCCCACCAGGGTCAATCGTCGCGACTGGATATCCGACCGGCGGCACTCGCCCGAGCAGCCGACGGCTCTCTTCCCTTCTGGCCGTGTTTCATGGGGCCGCGCAGCGTTTCTTGAGGCTACGCGGCGAATCGCCTGATACGACACCGTTATGCCGGAGAGTGAAGCACCGGCCGCGGCCGAGGAGTCTCCAAACATATGAGCGACGAGCCACAGCAGGGCTGGGCCCCACGGGACCCCTCGGCCACCGGCCGCCCCGCACACAGTCCGCCGGGCGAGCGGGGCGAGAACGCGAACATGACCCAGACGACGCAGCAGACCGAGAAGACGCAGAAGGCGAAGAAAGCGAAACGCAAAGACGACAAAAACAAAGAACACGGAAAACATCCCGAGCGCACGGGCCGGCGAAGGTTCCTTCCGACCTGGCGGATGGTGCTGGGCGCGTTTCTGTTCGGCGCGCTGGCGCTCATCGGCGGATTCATCGCCGGTTACATGGTCGTCGACATCCCCCGTGCCAACGCGGCGGCCACCGCCCAGTCCAATGTGTATCTCTACGAGGACGGCACCCAGATCGCCCGCGACGGCGAGATCAACCGCGAGAACATCCAGCTCTCCCAGGTGCCCAAAGGCGTACAGCGGGCGGTCCTCGCCGCCGAGGACCGCGGTTTCTACTACGAACCGGCCATCGACCCTCAAGGCATGGTCCGCGCGGCCTGGAACACCGTTCTGGGCAAGGGCACGCAAGGCGGTTCCACCATCACCCAGCAATATGTGAAGAATTACTACCTCGGCCAGGAACAGACCGTCATCCGCAAGGCCAAGGAATTCTTCATCGCGATCAAACTGAACCGCGAACAGAGTAAGGAGCAGATCCTCCAGGGCTATCTCAACACCAGTTACTTCGGCCGCAACGCCTACGGAATCCAGGCCGCCGCCCAGGCCTACTACGGCAAGGACGTCGGGGACATCAGCACGGCCGAGGGCGCCTATCTGGCCTCGCTGCTCAATGCTCCCAGCGAATTCGACATCGTCGTGCACACCGAGAACAAAGCGGCCGCCCTCGCCCGCTGGAACTACGTGCTCGACGGCATGGTCAAGGAGGGCTGGCTCAGCGAGACCGCCCGGGACGCGATCGACTTCCCGGAGCCGGGCGGGATCAGGCCCTCCAGTGTCGGTCTTTCCGGACAGCGCGGCTATGTCGTCCAGGCCGTCCAGGAGTACCTCACGAGCAACAACATCCTCGACGAGAACACTCTGGCCGGCGGCGGCTACCGGATCACCACCACGCTGGAGAGAAAGAAGCAGGACGCTCTCGCCGACGCCGTCGAGGACCATGTGACCTCACGGCTCGACGACAGCCGCGCGGCCGACCGGAACGTCCGCGTCGGCGGCGCCTCCGTCCATCCGGAATCCGGTCATGTCGTCGCCATGTACGGCGGGATCGACTACACGAAGCAGTACGTCAACAACGCCACCCGCCGCGACTACCAGGTCGGCTCCACCTTCAAACCGTTCGTCTTCGCCGCGGCCGTCGAGCACGAGTCCGCGACCCAGAGCGGCATGCCCATCACTCCGTACACCATCTACGACGGCGACAACGAGCGCATGGTCGAAGGCCCGGACGGGCCCACCGGCTACGCCCCGGCGAACGAGGACGACGTCAAGTACGGTCCCATCAGCGTCAGTACGGCCACAGACAAGTCCGTCAACGCCGTCTACGCACAAATGGCGCAGGACGTCGGCCCGGCCACGGTCAGAAAGACCGCCGTCGCGCTCGGCCTGCCCAGGAACACTCCGGACCTGACCGCGTCGCCCTCCATCGCGCTCGGCCCGGCCACCGCGAGTGTCCTGGACATGTCGGAGGCGTACGCGACCCTGGCCAACCACGGCAAGCGCAGCATGTACACGCTGGTCACAAAGATCAGCAAGAACGGCACCATCGTCGAACTGCCCAAGCGGAAGTTCAAGCAGGCCATCAGCCGTGAGGCCGCCGACACCACCACATCCATCCTGCAGAGCGTCGTCGAGGGCGGCACAGGCACCGCCGCCCAGTCCGTCGGCCGCCCGGCCGCGGGCAAGACCGGTACGGCGGAGGACGACAAGGCCGCCTGGTTCGCCGGTTACACGCCGGACCTGGCGACGGTGATCGCGATCATGGGCGCCGACCCGGTGACCGCACAGCAGAGGGCGCTGTACGGAGCCATGGGCCAGAACAGGATCAACGGCGGCGGGGCGCCGGCCGAGATCTGGGGCCAGTACACGGCGGACGCCCTCCAGGACTCCGTTCCGGAGGAGTTCGACCTGCGGCTGCAGGAGGGCGTGGAGGATGTGACACCACCTGAGGAGGAACTGGAGACACAGGACCAGGAAGCGGAGGAGCCCGGCACCGATGGCCGGCCGCAAGGACACCGCCGGGGAGGTACGCATGACGCCTCGCAGGACCGGTCCCGCGAGAAGACAGGCGGAACCACCACCGGCGGCCGGCCCCACGAGGCACACAAAGAGTCGCCAGGACAGCCCGGAGGCGGTACGGCCACCGGAGGCGGCAACGGTGGTACGAGCAAGGCGGGCCGGGCCGAGAACGCCATGGCCGACGACCTCGGCTTCCCGTTCCGGCCGGTCATTCCGTCAGTGATCCGTCCGTGACCTGACACCGGCGCCGGCCGCACCGCGGCGCCGGACAGACCACGAAAGGCCTGGTCCCTCTCGGGGCCAGGCCTTTCGCACCGCGCGAGGACGGTTGCGGGAAGACGGTTACAGATAGAGGCCCGTGGAGTCCTCGGAGCCCTCGAAACGGTCCGCCGCGACCGCGTGCAGATCGCGCTCCCGCATCAGCACGTACGCCACTCCGCGCACCTCGACCTCGGCGCGGTCCTCAGGGTCGTACAGCACCCGGTCACCCGGTTTCACGGTCCGTACGTTCTGCCCCACGGCCGCCACTTCGGCCCAGGCCAGCCGACGGCCGACCGCCGCCGTGGCGGGGATGAGGATGCCGCCGGACGAGCGGCGCTCGCCCTCCGGGATGTCCGTCCTGACCAGCACACGGTCATGGAGCATCCGGATGGGCAACTTGTCGTGGGTGTTCTCGCTCACGCCCCAGAACCTACCTGTCCATGGCCGCACCGGCCGCCACAGGGGTCACTCGCGGCGGGCGGCTCGCGTCATTCCCTGCGCCGCCGCATCGACACCGCGAGCAGTCCGGCGACCCCGACCGCGAGCAGCGCCACCGGAACGAGCCGTTCCAGTCGTGGCCCGCCGTCGACTCCGACGAACTGCGCCCGTACGCCCGACACCGTCCTGTTGACGGCCACGAACGCGCGCCCGGCCGTCTGATCCACGCGGGAGACCACCCGGGCCTTCGCGTCGCCGATGATCGTCTTCGGATGCACTCGCACCCCGATCTCGTCGAGCGTCTCGGCAAGCTGCCCGCGCCTGCGGACGATGTCCGCCTCGATCTGCGCCGGGGTCCTGGAATCCGACACCGCGCTGCCTCCGTCGTCGTGTCCGGTGAGTCCTTCGTCAGTACTTCAGCAGTACTTCCTCGACAGTCTGTCAGCTTCGCCGTGCCCGCACCCGGCGGCACCCCCGATTACGCTCGGCCACGTACACCCGACCTCCACCGAGGAGAACCATGAGCGAGCGACTCAACCCAGGCGACACCGCCCCCGCCTTCACCCTGCCCGACGCGGACGGCAACGACGTATCGCTCGCGGACCACAAGGGACGCAAGGTCATCGTCTACTTCTATCCCGCGGCGCTCACCCCCGGCTGCACGAAGCAGGCCTGCGACTTCACGGACAACCTCGACCTGCTCGCCGGCGCCGGCTACGACGTCATCGGCGTCTCGCCGGACGCGCCGGAGAAGCTCGCGAAGTTCCGGGAGAAGGAGAGCCTCAAGGTCACACTGGTCAGCGACCCGTCCAAGGCCGTGCTGGAGGCGTATGGCGCCTTCGGCGAGAAGAAGATGTACGGCAAGACCGTGACCGGCGTGATCCGCTCGACGATCGTCGTCGACGAGGACGGCAAGGTCGAGCACGCGCTGTACAACGTGCGGGCCACCGGCCATGTAGCCAAGATCATCAAAGACCTGGGTGTCTGAGGCACCGCGCGATTCCCGGTCCGAGGGCGCCTGACCGGGGTCCCACCCGCGTGGGACCCCGGTTGACGACCGCCGTGACCGCGCGGAGGCATTCCTGGCCCGTGCCGGAACATCCCGGACCGATCGCCCCGTCTCCGCGAGGGAAAGGACGCGCGCCATGGCCGGCCAGGAGCACGACGACAGCGCCGACCCCGCCGCGGTCCGACGCCATCACGCCCGCTCCCGCACCGCCGGCCCGCGCGAGAATCCGGGGCTGCGCCGGTCCGACATCACCGTCACCGACGAGCGCGCGGTCAGGCGGGCCGTGAAGGCCGCCGCCCTCGGCAATGCCATGGAGTGGTTCGACTTCGGCATCTACAGCTATCTGGCCGTCACCATCGGCCATGTCTTCTTCCCGTCGGGAAACTCCACGGTCCAGCTTCTCGCCTCCTTCGCGACCTTCGCCGTCGCCTTTCTCGTGCGGCCGGTCGGCGGCATGGTCTTCGGCCCGATGGGTGACAGGGTCGGCCGCAAGAAAATCCTCGCTCTGACGATGATCATGATGGCGATCGGCACCTTCGCCATCGGCCTGATCCCCTCGTACGCCACGATCGGTTTCTGGGCACCGGTCCTGCTGATCTTCTTCCGGCTGGTCCAGGGCTTCTCCACCGGCGGCGAGTACGGGGGCGCCTCGACCTTTATCGCGGAATACGCTCCCGACAGGCGCCGGGGCTACTACGGCAGCTTTCTGGAGTTCGGCACGCTCGCCGGATATGTCGGCGCGGCGGGCCTGGTCACCGCGCTGATCGCCTGGCTCAGTCCCGACACCATGGACGCGTGGGGCTGGCGTGTGCCGTTCCTGGTCGCCGGGCCGCTCGGTCTGGCCGGTCTGTATCTGCGACTGCGGCTCGACGAGACACCGGCCTTCCAGCGGCTGGAGTCGGAGAACGCGCGCGCCCGCGAGACGGCGGACCCGGCACGGACCACCGCCGTCAGCGGCAAGAACGGTCTCGGGACGATCTTCCGGCAGTACTGGCCGACGCTGATCCTGTGCGTCGCCCTGGTCGGCGCGTACAACATCACGGACTACATGCTCCTGTCGTACATGCCCACCTATCTCGCCGACGAGCTGGGTTACAGCGACACCCATGGTCTGCTGATCCTGCTGGGCGTCATGGTCTGTCTGATGCTCGTCATCAACCAGGTCGGCAGGCTCAGCGACCGGTTCGGCCGCAAGCCGCTGCTGATGGCGGGCATGCTCGGCTTCCTCGTTCTCTCCCTGCCGGCGTTTCTGCTGATCAAACAGGGCAGCATCCCGGCGATCGCGGCGGGCACGCTGATGCTGGGCCTGTCCCTGGTCTGTCTGCTCGGCACGATGTCGGCCGCCCTGCCCGCGCTCTTCCCGACCGGCGTCCGGTACGGCTCGCTCTCGGTGGGCTACAACCTCTCCGCGTCTCTCTTCGGCGGCACGACTCCGCTGGTGATCACCGCGCTCATCGGCCTCACCGGCAGCGAGCTGATGCCCGCCTACTACGCCATGGCGGCGGCGCTGGTCGGTGTGGTCGCGGTGCTGCTGATGGCGGAAACGGCCGGAAAGCCGCTGGCCGGCTCTCCGCCTTCGGTCAGCACGGACGAGGAGGCGGCGGAACTGGTCCGGGCCCGGGGCCGGAGCGCCGACCTCCGGTGAAGCGCCCACCGGCGCCGTCATGTCACCGTCGCACGCCCGCTCCCCCGCGAGTCGGCGGCCCGATAGCATGGTTGGGGCGAGCGGCCGTGGCGCAGCAGGTTGACGCGATCGGTTTAGGTCCGATTTGTCCTTTTGGACTAGGTGGGTTCGAGTCCCACCGGCCGCACCATCACCGAAGGGCCGTCCCGTGCGGGGCGGCCCTTCGGCGTACGGCGGCCGGTGTCAGCCCAGCAGCTCCCGGACCACCGGGACCAGCGCGCGGAACGCCTGGCCGCGGTGGCTGATCGCGTTCTTCTCCGCGGCCGACAGCTCCGCGCAGGTGCGCGTCTCGCCCTCCGGCTGCAGGATCGGGTCGTAGCCGAAGCCTCCGCGGCCTGCCGGGCGGTCGCGCAGGGTGCCGCGAAGACGGCCCTCCACCACTCTCTCCGTGCCGTCCGGGAGAGCGAGCGCCGCCGCGCAGGCGAAGTGCGCGGCCCGGTGAGGCGCGGTGATGTCGGCGAGCTGCGCCAGCAGCAGCTCAAGATTGGCGGTGTCATCGCCGTGCCTGCCGGACCAGCGGGCGGAGAAGATACCCGGGGCGCCACCGAGGACGTCGACACAGAGGCCCGAGTCGTCGGCCACGGCGGGCAGGCCGGTGGCGTCGGCCAGCGCGTGGGCCTTGAGGAGAGCGTTCTCCGCGAAGGTGACGCCGGTTTCCTTGACGTCGGGAAGGTCGGGATAGGCGTCCGCGCCGACAAGGTCGTGCGGCAGACCGGCGCCGGCGAGGATGGCCTTGAGTTCGGTGATTTTCCCGGCGTTGCGGGTGGCGAGGATCAGGCGCGTCATGCCACCAGTATCGGCCCGCGCGCGTCGCGGAGATCCAGCCCGGCCCGTCGCTCAGGGCGCGCAGACCTTACCGATCTCCGACGCGGCGTCGGTGACGGGCGCGAGGTCCGGGGTGGCGTCGCCGCCGTCAATGGACGTACGGACGTTGTCCAGCGCCTTGTCGAGATCGTCGACGGCCTTGCCGAGGTCGGCGTTGTCCGTCGTGTCCTGGAGCTTGTCGAGTTCGCTGTCGATGTCGTCGAGTGCCTGATTGACCTGGAGCGGGTTGTCACCGGCGTTGGAGACGGCCTGCTGGAGGTTGCCGACGCTGCTCACGATGGTGTCGGCCGTCTGCACGCAGTCCAGCGCCTTGTCGAGGGCGCCGCAGCCGGCGGCGAGCGGCAGGGCCAGTGCGGCGGCGGCGAGCGCGAGAGTGACGCGGCGGCGGCGGACGGACGCGGACTGTACGAACGCGGGCATGGAGCGGTTCCTCCCGGGAGCTGCGGACGGGTCAGGAGCTACGGACGGGCGCACGGTTCGGCCCGTGCGCCCGTACGGTGAAAGACGCGCCGAGGACGCGTCTTGGTTGCTTCTTTACCTGGCGAGCGTCTCGTCCAGAGCCGCCTGCTGAAGCGCGGCGAGATCGACACAGCCGGCGGTGGCGAGGTCGAGGAGCGCGTTCAGCTCCTTGCGGTCGAAGGGCTCGGCCTCCGCGGTGCCCTGGACCTCGACAAAACGGCCGTCGCCGGTGCAGACGACGTTCATGTCGGTCTCGGCGCGCACGTCTTCCTCGTAACAGAGGTCGAGGAGCGGAGCGCCGTCGACGATGCCGACGCTGACGGCGGCGACGGTCCCGGTGAGCGGACGGCGGCCGGCCTTGACGATCTTCTTGCCCTGGGCCCAGGCGACGGCGTCGGCGAGCGCGACATACGCGCCGGTGATGGCGGCGGTACGGGTGCCGCCGTCGGCCTGGAGGACATCGCAGTCGAGGACGACGGTGTTCTCACCGAGGGCCTTGTAGTCGATGACGGCGCGCAGGGAACGGCCGATGAGGCGGCTGATCTCGTGCGTCCGGCCGCCGATCTTGCCGCGGACGGACTCCCGGTCACCACGGGTGTTGGTGGAGCGGGGCAGCATCGAGTATTCGGCGGTGACCCAGCCTTCGCCGCTGCCCTTGCGCCAGCGGGGCACGCCCTCGGTGACAGAGGCGGTGCAGAAGACTCTGGTGTCACCGAAGGAAATGAGGACGGAGCCCTCGGCGTGCTTGCTCCATCCGCGTTCGATGGTGACGGGACGGAGCTGTTCGGAGGTGCGGCCGTCGATTCGAGACATGGCGTGAGCCTATCCGGACATGCGTGAGGGGCCTGCTCCGATGGTGGGATCAGGCCCCTCAGTGGTATGCGCACAGCCGGCTCCGCCGTGCGAACGGCCGCGCGCCACCGGCCGTCGACGGCGCCGCCAAGCGCTCAGGAACAGGGCGGACCCGGCTCCCGGGGTCTTTCACATCATGTCTTCGATGTCGGCGGCGATCGGGTCGGCGTCGGTGCCGATGACGACCTGGATCGCGGTGCCCATCTTGACCACGCCATGGGCTCCGGCGGCCTTGAGCGCGGCTTCGTCGACGAGGGAGGCGTCGACGACTTCGGTACGGAGGCGGGTGATGCAGCCCTCGACCTCTTCGATGTTGTCGAGCCCGCCGAGCCCGGCGACGATCTTCTCAGCCTTGGTGGCCATGTCTTTCTCCCTGACTCTCAAAAAGCTCTGCTGCGGCCCAACTCTGGTCCGTTTCGTCACGGTAACTCACGGTTGGACCATCTTCACGGGCGAGTGATCGACACGTAACGAATGATGGCGGTCACCGGCGCAGCCATGCCCGCGGCCGGCTCTCGGAAGCCTACCGCAACTGGTCTACACCAGTCCTGGCCGGCTTCTCGGAGTCGCCTGTTCCGGACCAGGAGAGAGCCGCCTGTGCCGGACGGGAGGACGGGAAACGGGAGGACGGCAGAACGGGAGTACGTCGATGAGCGCCGACAGCACGGCAGCGCGGCAGCCGGCGCCGGAGAGGCGATGGTGGAAAGGGCTGTTTCCCGGCCTCCAGAAGGTCGGACGGAGCCTCCAGCTCCCGGTCGCCGTCCTGCCCGCCGCGGGACTGCTGGTCAGTCTCGGCAATCTCTTCTCCGCGTATCTGCACGGACCCTTCTGGGACAAGACGGCGAAGGTGTTCAGCCAGGGCGGTGGCGCGGTCCTGGACGGCGCGTTCGGTCTGCCGCTGCTCTTCTGTATCGGGGTCGCGATCGGCTTCGCGAAAAAGGCGGACGGTTCCACCGCGCTCGCCGCGGTCGTCGGCTTTCTCGTCTATCACAACGTCCTGGCCGCCTTCCCGACGGCGGGCTCGGTGACCGGCGCGAGGCCCGAGGGCACACCGGAGAACCCCGGCGTACTCGGCGGCATCCTGATCGGACTGCTCACGGCGCTCGTCTGGCAGCGGTTTCACCGGACGAGGCTGGTCGACTGGCTCGGCTTCTTCAACGGCCGTCGCCTGGTGCCGATCCTGATGGCCTTCATCTGTGTCGTCCTCGGCGTGCTCTTCGGTCTGCTGTGGGGGCCGGTGGGCGACGCGCTGACCGCGTTCGCCAAGCGGCTCATCGATCTGGGCGCGTGGGGAGCGGGCATCTTCGGCGTCGCCAACCGGCTGCTGATCCCCGTGGGCCTGCACCAGTTCCTGAACACGTTCTTCTGGTTCCAGGCCGGCGAGTACAGAAAGCCGGACGGCACGGTCGTACAGGGCGATCTGACACGGTTCTTCGCCGGTGACCCGTCGGCGGGCCAGTTCATGTCCGGCTTCTTTCCCGTCATGATGTTCGGCCTGCCGGCGGCCGCGCTCGCCATCGCGCACTGCGCGCGTCCCGAGCACCGCAAGCGGGTCACCGGACTGATGCTCTCCGTCGCCCTCACGTCATTCGTCACCGGCGTGACCGAGCCTCTGGAGTTCTCCTTCATGTTCGCGGCGCCGCTGCTGTACGGCGCGCACGCGCTGCTCACCGGCGCCTCGATGGCGATCACCTGGGCACTCGGCGTGCACGCGGGCTTCAGCTTCTCGGCGGGCCTGATCGACTACGTCGTCAACTGGCATCTCGACACCAGGCCCTGGCTGATCATCCCGATCGGCCTGTGCTTCGCCGTCGTGTATTACGTGATCTTCCGCCTCGCGATCACCGCGTTCGACCTGCCGACTCCGGGGCGCGAGCCCGAGGAGCTCGAAGAAGCAGGCGAAGCGCAGAACACCAAGGCGTAGCAAGGCCGTTGATATCTCCGCCGCGCGCCGGACCGCCGCTTCGACGGGCCCTCGGATCCCGGTGGCGGCTTCAAGGTGGGCTTCCGCCGCCGTGCCGACTATGACCCAGACCACAGAATGACCAGGTTCCTTACGTCAGCCACACCATGTTACAACTGGTCTACACCAGTGGATGGTGTAGACCACGCGGCCGCGCGCCGTGTTTCTGAGGCGCCGCCGTCCCCCCTTTCTCCCTGTCCCCTGGCGGCGCCTTGCCCAATGGAGGAAGTTGATGAGTACGGCCACCGCTCAGGCGTCGCCCGCGAAAAAGCGGGGCTCCGGCGTGTTCCAGGGCCTGCAGAAGGTCGGGCGCAGCCTGCAGCTGCCGATCGCCGTGCTGCCGGCGGCGGGGCTCATGGTCCGCTTGGGGCAGAAGGATGTCTTCGGCCCCGACGGTCTCGGCTGGAACAAGGTCGCGTCGGTCTTCGACAACGCCGGCAGCGCGATCACCGGCGCCCTGCCGCTTCTGTTCTGTGTAGGTGTCGCCATCGGCTTCGCCAAGAAGGCCGACGGCTCCACGGCCCTCGCCGCCGTGGTCGGATTCCTTGTCTACCAGAAGGTCCTCCAGGCGTTCCCGGTCACTGAGGCGGTCGTCTCGAAGGGCGCCGACACACCTGCGGTCTTCAATGATCCGGGCGTGCTCGGCGGCATCATCATGGGTCTGCTGTCCGCGGTGCTGTGGCAGCGTTATCACCGCAAGAAGCTCGTCGACTGGCTCGGCTTCTTCAACGGCCGCCGTCTGGTGCCGATCATCATGGCCTTCGTCGGCGTGATCGTGGGTGTGTTCTTCGGCCTGGTCTGGGAACCGATCGGCGACGGAATAAGCAACTTCGGCGAGTGGATCACCGGTCTGGACGCCCTCGGTGCCGGTCTGTTCGGCGCGATCAACCGCGCCCTGATCCCCATCGGCATGCACCAGTTCGTCAACACCGTCGCCTGGTTCCAGCTCGGTGACTTCACCGACGCCGCCGGTGTCGTCGCCCACGGCGACTACGGCCGCTTCCTGGCCGGTGACCCCAGCGCGGGCATGTTCATGTCCGGCTTTTTCCCGATCATGATGTTCGGCCTTCCGGCCGCCGCGCTCGCCATGGCGCACGCCGCTCGTCCCGAGCGCCGCAAGGCCGTCCTGGGCATGATGCTGTCGCTGGCGCTGACGTCGTTCGTCACCGGCGTGACCGAACCGATCGAGTTCTCGTTCATGTTCGTCGCGCCGCTGCTGTACGTGATCCACGCGGTGCTGACGGCGCTCTCTCTCGCGGTCACCTGGGCGCTGGGCGTCCACGCCGGGTTCAACTTCTCCGCCGGTCTCATCGACTACGCGCTCTACTGGAAGCTCGACACCAGGCCCTGGCTGATCATTCCGATAGGTCTGGTCTTCGCGGCGCTCTACTACGTGATCTTCCGCTTCGCCATCGTCAAGTTCAACCTCACCACCCCGGGCCGTGAGCCCGAGGAAGAGGTCGAGGACCTGACCAAGGCGTAACCGCCGGTCACGAACGCCGCCCGACGAAGCCCCCGCCTCCATGAGGCGGGGGCTTCGCGCGTCGTGCGTCCCGACAGCCGGTCAGATCTCGTACACCCGGCCCGGGAAGGCCAGTTCGGCCGGGCCTCCGTACACCTCGCGGGCGTCGGCCAGGTTCCGTTCGCCGTCCGTCCAGGGCGGGATGTGGGTGAGGACGAGCCGGCGCACCCGGGCGCGGGCGGCGTGGGCGCCGGCCTCGCGGCCGTTGAGGTGGAGGCCCGGGATGTCCTCCTTGCCGTGGGTGAAGGCCGCCTCGCAGAGGAAGAGGTCGGTCTCCTCGGCCAGCTCGACCAGCGGTTCGCAGACTCCGGTGTCGCCCGAGTAGGTCAGCGACCGGCCGTCGTGCTCGATCCGTATGCCGAAGGTCTCGACGGGATGGGAGACCTTCTCCGTGTGGACGGAGAACGGGCCGATGTGGAAGGAGCCCGGTTTCAGCGAGTGGAAGTCGAAGACCTCGCTCATGGACTTGTCCGTCGGCGTGTCTCCGTAGGCGGTGGTCAGGCGCTGCTCGGTGCCCTCGGGTCCGTAGACCGGGATGGTGCCGCAGCGGCCGCCGTCAAAACGGTAGTAGCGGGCGACGAAGTACCCGCACATGTCGATGCAGTGGTCCGCGTGGAGATGGCTGAGGAAGATGGCGTCGAGGTCGTAAAGACCACAGTGGCGCTGCAGCTCGCCAAGGGCGCCATTACCCATGTCGAGGAGCAGCCGGAAGCCGTCGGCCTCTACGAGGTAGCTGGAGCAGGCCGAACCCACGGAGGGGAACGAACCCGAACAGCCGACGACGGTGAGCTTCATGGAGCGTGAACCTCCGTGGCGTGGAAGGGGGGCGACGGGGGTTGTGCGGTTTGTCGAGCCTAAAGCGCGAAACGGCCGGTCGCTCCTTCACCGCGTTGCGTTGTGTGCGAACTCACCTGCTCTGTCACCGGTTCGGATGGAGTGTGAGGCGGCCGTCGTACGTGTGTCGCGGCGGCCGGGACCGGAGTGCGCGAGGGGCGCGTCAGGCGCGGCGGGCCGGTACCTTCGGGAGATGGACACGACCTGGTGGCTCGCGCTGGCCGCGGTGGCGCTGATCGCGCTGATCGCTTCTGTGGTGGACGGACGGGGCCGGAGTCCGCGCCGGCCCGGTGGACGCACCCGGCCGCCCGGCGGCCCGGCGACCGGCCGCGTGACGCCGGGGGGAAAGCCGCGGCCGGGCGAGATCTGGTGGGCGGCGGTTCCGTTCGAGGACGGTCCCGGGTCGAAGGACCGGCCGTGTCTGGTGCTGTCGGTGCGCGGCGGGACGGTACGCGTCGCGAAGATCACCACGAAGAACCACGGCGAGCGGCCGGGCGTGATCGCGCTGCCGCCGGGCGCGGTGGGAGACACACGAGGGCGCGAGAGTTTTCTGGAGACGGACGAGCTGCGCGATGTGCGGCTGAAGGAGTTCCGCCGTCGGGTCGGTACGGCGGACGCGGTCCTGTGGGAGCGGGTCCGTCACCTGTCCCGCTGAAGGTCCGGACGGACCGCTCCTGTCCGACACCTGCCGCCCGGCCCGGGAGAGGCCACGCTCCCGGGCTGCGGGCTTACGGGCTGAGGCTCACGCCCAGAGCTGGCCGTGCAGGGTCTCGATCGCCTCTTCGGTGGTGGCCGCCGTGTAGACGCCCGTGGAGAGGTACTTCCAGCCGCCGTCCGCGACGACGAAGACGATATCGGCGCTCTCACCGGCCTTGACCGCCTTCTTGCCCACGCCGATCGCCGCGTGCAGCGCGGCGCCCGTCGAGACGCCCGCGAAGATGCCCTCCTGCTGGAGGAGTTCACGAGTACGGGTGACCGCGTCGGCGGAGCCGACGGAGAAGCGCGTGGTCAGCACGGTCTCGTCGTACAGCTCCGGTACGAAGCCCTCGTCGAGGTTGCGCAGGCCGTAGACGACGTCGTCGTAGCGCGGCTCGGCGGCGACGATCTTGATGTCGGGCTTCTGTTCCCGCAGGAAGCGGCCGACGCCCATCAGCGTGCCCGTCGTGCCGAGACCGGCGACGAAGTGGGTGACGGAAGGCAGGTCGGCGAGGATCTCGGGACCGGTGGTGGCGTAGTGCGCGCCCGCGTTGTCGGGATTGCCGTACTGGTAGAGCATCACCCAGGACGGATTCTCGGCCGCCAGCTCCTTGGCGACCCGTACGGCCGTGTTGGAGCCGCCCGCCGCCGGTGACGAGATGATCCGCGCGCCCCACATGGCGAGCAGGTCGCGGCGCTCCTGGGAGGTGTTCTCCGGCATGACGCAGACGATGCGATAGCCCTTGAGCCTGGCCGCCATGGCGAGCGAGATCCCGGTGTTGCCGCTGGTGGGCTCCAGGATCGTGCAGCCCGGCGTGAGCCGTCCGTCCTTCTCGGCCTGTTCGACCATGTGCAGTGCGGGACGGTCCTTGACCGAGCCGGTCGGATTGCGGTCCTCCAGCTTGGCCCAGATCCGGACCTCGTCCGACGGCGACAGCCTCGGCAGCCGGACCAGTGGCGTGTTGCCGACCGCCGCCAGCGGGGAGTCGTACCGCATCAGGACGAGTGGATGTCGAGAGCGCCGCCGGCCACGGCCGGAAGGATGGTGACGCTGTCGCCGTCGGCCAGCTTGGTGGAGACGCCATCGAGGAAGCGGACGTCCTCGTCGTTGAGGTAGACGTTCACAAAGCGGCGGAGCTGGTTGCCGGCGGCCGGGTCGACCAGCCGCTCCCGGATGCCGGCGTGGCGCGTTTCGAGGTCGGCGAAGAGCTCGGAGAGCGTGTCACCGGTACCCTCGACCGCCTTGGCGCCGTCGGTGTAGGTGCGGAGGATGGTCGGGATGCGGACCTCGATGGCCATGGCGTGGGCTCCTGTCGGGAGATGGCGTGACGGGCGCGCGGCTCGGGCCCCCGCGCGAGGGGGTGGTGCGAATGCGGAAGGCCCCGCTCGGGACCGGCGTTCAGCCGGCGGCGCTGTCGGGACAGATGGCACTGGCGAGACGGCACAGGTCGACGTGCAGCCGCGCGACGAGCAGCGGGCCGCTCGGCGTCTTGTCGCTCACGTCGTGGAAAACCATGCGGTCATCGTATCGATTCCCGGTCCGCGGCCCCGCATGTGATCTCGCACGGCGGACGGCTGGTGTTCAGCAGGCGGACGGCGGCAGATAGACGATCGTGGTGGCGCCGGTCACCGGATGCGTGCTGACCTCGGCCTTCACTCCGTAGACGGTCTGGAGCAGCTCGGCGGTGAGGACCTCGCGCGGTGTGCCGGAGGCGACGATCCGGCCGGCCTGGAGGACATAGATCCGGTCGCAGTAGTAGGCGGCGAGATTCAGATCGTGCAGGGCCAGCAGATTGGTCGTTCCCGATCCTCTGACGAGGCTGAGTACGTCGAGCTGGTAGCGGATGTCGAGGTGGTTGGTCGGCTCGTCGAGGACGAGCAGGGACGGCCGCTGGACGAGTGCGCGGGCGACCAGCGCGCGCTGGCGTTCGCCGCCGGACAGCGACGGGAAGGCGCGTCCGGCGAGCGCGGCGATGCCGACGCGTTCGAGGGCCGCCGCGGCGAGGGCCTCGTCGGCGGCCGTGTCGGGCTCCCAGAAGCGTTTGTGCGGAGAGCGGCCCATCGCGACGACTTCCCGGACGGTCAGCTCGAAGTCCGTCCGGCCGTCCTGCGGGACGGTGGCGACGCGTCGCGCTCTCGCCTTGGGAGTCATGGTGTGCAGGTCGTCGCCGTCGAGCAGGGCACGGCCACGCGTGGGACGCAGTGTCCCGTACACACAGCGGAGCAGCGTGGTCTTGCCGCTGCCGTTGGGACCGACGAGGCCGACGGTCTCGCCGGGAGCGGCGGTCAGGTCGGCGCCGTCGACGAGACGGCGTCCGCCCGTCCCGTACGACAGGCCCTCGATCCGGAGCCTGGCCGCGGTGACCGGGCCGTTCATACGGGCGCTCCTTCCGGACGGCGGCGCATCAGCCACAGGAAGAACGGTCCGCCGGTGAGAGCGGTGAGCACGCCGACGGGGATGTCCTGCGGAGCGGCGACGGTACGGGCCGCGAGATCGGCGATCACCAGCACGACGGCTCCGCCCAGCGCCGCCACCGGCAGCAGGACGCGATGAGTCGCGCCGACGGCCATCCGCGCGGCGTGCGGCACAAGCAGTCCGATGAAGCCGACGGCGCCGCTGGTGGCCACCATCACGCCGGTGACCAGGGAGGCGAGTACGAAGACGGCGGCCCGGAAGCGCCCGGTGTCCAGTCCGAGGACGGTCGCGCCCTCCTCGCCCACCAGCAGCAGATCGAGCGGTCTGGCCAGTGCCATCAGCAGGCCGATCCCGGCGGTGAGGACGACGGCGGGCAGGATCAGCGTGGACCAGCGGGCGCTGCCGAGGCCGCCCAGCGTCCAGTAGAGCGCCTCCTGGAAGTGTTCCGGCCGCGCGGAGACGACCAGCACGAGCGTGGTGAGCGCCGAGAGGATGTACGAGACGGCGACTCCGGCGAGGACGAGCCGGCCACCGGTCATCGTGGAGCCGCGCCGGGCCAGCGCGTACACCAGCGCCAGCGCGACCAGCGAGCCGGCGAAGGCGGCGGCGGGCATGGCGACGGTGGTGGTCACTCCGCCGCCGATGCCAAGGACGAGGACCAGCACGGCGCCGGTGGAGGCTCCGGAGGAGATGCCGAGGAGAAACGGGTCGGCGAGCCGGTTGCGCACGAGCGCCTGGAGGACGGTGCCCACGACGGCCAGCCCGGCGCCGACGATCGCGCCGAGCAGCACCCTCGGCAGCCGTACGTCGAGCACGATGGTGCGGAACGGTCCCGGCTCCGCGCCGCCGGTGAGAGCGGTGATCACCTGACCGGGCGGGATCCGTACGGAGCCGAGGGCCAGGCCCGCCACGACGGCGGCCACGAGGGCCACGGCGAGGCAGGTCAGCAGCAGGGTGTAGCGGAGCCGCCCGTGGCCGGGCGGTGTCTCGCGGCTCACGGCGGCTTACTTCGCCGTCTCCGGGTGGAGCTGGGCGGCGAGCCGTCCGATGGCGTCCGGAGCGCGTACGCCGAGGACGACGTCGGAGAGCGGCATGACCGCGAACCGCTGGTTCCTGATCGCCGGTACGTCCTTGAGGACGGGATCGTCCAGCAGCCGCTTCTTCTTCTGCGCGACGGTGGTGGAGCCGTAGTCGTAGATGACGATGACCTCGGGCTTGCGGGCGACGACCTGCTCCCAGGTGGCGTCGCCGAAGGACTTGTCGAGGCCGGCGAAGACATTGCGGCCGCCGGCCCGTTCGATCAGTTCGTTGCCGATGCCCTTGCCGCCCGCGGTGAAGGCGGTCTTGTCACCGCTGTCGTAGACGAAGACGGAGAGCGGCTCGACGCCCTTCAGCCGTGTCCCGGTGGCGGCGACGGTGGTACGGGCCCGCGCGATCCACTTCTCGGCGCGGCCGGAGACGCCGAAGGTGCGTCCGGCCTCCTCGACCTCGCGGTAGACGTCGTCCATGGATGTCCGGCCCGGGACGCAGTTCTCCAGATTGAGCCGGGTGTTGATGCCGGAGGCCCTGAGGTCGTCGCGGCCACGGCCGTCCTTGGCGTCGAAGGCGCTGGCGTAGCCGCCGTAGACGAAGTCCGGGTTGGCGGCGAGCAGCTTCTCCTTGGAGGGATACTCCTTGGCGAGGACAGGGACGCCGCGGTACGCCTTCTCGTAGGCGGGCAGGATCCTGTCGTCCAGATAGGCGGTTCCGGCCAGCGACTTCTGGAGCCCGAGCGCCAGCATGATCTCCGTGACGTGCTGGTTCATGGTGACCACGCGCTTCGGCGGCGCCTGATAGGTGGTTTTCACGCCGCAGTTGGTGACGGTGTACGGAAAGCCGGGAGCGGCCTCGGCGGCTGCGGGCTTCCCGCCGTCCGCGTCCGTGGAGGCGCCGCACGCGGTGAGCGTGAGCGGCAGCAGTACGGCGGATATGAGGGCGGGCGCGAGCGCACGGCGGCGCCGGGACATGGCTGACACGACTGGGCCTCCTCCGGGGGATTTCCGCGTCCCCTGGCTGGTGGGAGAAGGGCGGCAGGTCAGTTCCTGGCTGCCAAGCTGGGCTTGGTCACAGTGGCGGGACCGCGCCGGTTTCGCACCGGCTTCCTGGGTCCTGCCGCCTCGGTTCGGCGCCCAGTGTGTCAGACGATCTCGACGTCCTCCTCGGTGACCTCGCCCTCAACGATCCGGTACGAGCGGAACTGGAAGGGGCCGGCCTCGTCGGTGTCGGCCGTGGAGACCAGCACGTAGTGGGCGCCCGGCTCGTTGGCGTAGCTGATGTCCGTACGGGACGGATAGGCCTCGGTCGCGGTGTGCGAGTGGTAGATGATCACCGGCTCTTCGTCGCGGTCGTCCATGTCCCGGTAGAGCTTCAGCAGGTCCGCCGAGTCGAACTCGTAGAAGGTGGGCGAGCGCGCGGCGTTCAGCATGGGGATGAAGCGCTCCGGCCGGCCGGTCCCGGCCGGTCCCGCGACCACGCCGCAGGCCTCGTCGGGATGGTCGGCTCGCGCGTGCGCGACGATCTGGTCGTGCAGGGCCTGGGTGATGGTGAGCATGGTGGAAATATAAACGGGCCGGACCGGCGGCCGACCGTACGGTGAGCGGGCCGGATGCCGACGGCGGTGCCTCGGACGGTGCGACGGCCCCCGGGAAGTGATCCGAGGGCCGTCGGAGCGCGCGGTCAGTCCCTGGCGGAGGCGTACTCCGGCGTGCCGCGCTCGGTGATCCGCGGATCGCGCCGCTTCAGGTACTGCCAGCCGGCCGCCAGGCCCAGCGCCCAGACCGCCGCCACATACAGACAGACCCGCGCGTCCTTGTCGTAGGCGATCAGACAGGTGACCAGGGCCAGGAAGGCCACCGCGACCCAGCTGAACACCGCGCCGCCCGGCGCGGGAAAGGACGAGGCCGGCAGCCGGCCCGCGTCCACGCCGCGGCGGTAGCGGATATGGCTGACCAGAATCATCATCCAGGTCCAGATACCGGCCGCGGTGGCCACCGAGGTGACATAGCCGAACGCCTTCTCCGGGACGACGTAGTTGAGGACCACGCCGATGCCCATCAGCGCGACGGAGACGGTGATGCCGAGCGCCGGTGTCTTCCGGGAGTTGAGCTTGCCGAAGGCCCTGGGCGCCTCGCTGTTGGCGGCGAGGTCGCGCAGCATCCGGCCGGTGGAGTACATCCCGGAGTTGCAGGAGGAGAGCGCGGCGGTCAGTACGACGAAGTTGACGATGCCCGCGGCGAGCGGAATGCCCATCTTCTCGAAGGCGTGCACGAACGGGCTGTTGCCGGCCGAGAACTCGGTCCACCTGACGACCGCGAGGATGACGGACAGCGCGCCGACATAGAAGACGATGATGCGCCAGGGCAGCGTGTTGATGGCCTTGGGCAGGGTCTTCTCCGGATTCTCGGACTCGCCCGCGGTGACGCCGACCAGTTCGACGGCGAGATAGGCGAACATGACGCCCTGGAGGGTCATCAGGCTGGAGCCGATGCCGTTCGGGAAGACGCCGCCGTGCGACCAGAGGTTGGCGGGCGCGGCGGTGTCACCGGCGTCGGAGAAGCCGAGAGTGAGCACTCCGAGACCGATCACGATCATGCCGATGATCGCGGTGACCTTGATCATCGAGAACCAGAACTCGACCTCGCCGAAGATCTTCACCGAGATCAGGTTGACGCCGAAGAGCACCACCAGGAAGACCAGCGCGCTGACCCACTGCGGGATCGGCGGAAACCAGAAGTGGATGTAGATCGCGGCGGCGGTCAGCTCCGCCATGCCGGTGACGACCCACATCAGCCAGTACGTCCAGCCCGTGGCGTAGCCGAAGAACGGGCCGAGGAACTCCCGGGCGTACTCCGCGAAGGAGCCCGAGACCGGCCGGTAGAGGAGCAGTTCGCCGAGCGCCCGCATGATGAAGAAGATCACGACGCCGGCGAGGGCGTACATGAGGATGATGCTGGGGCCGGCCTTGGCGATGTTCGCTCCGGCGCCCATGAACAGGCCGACGCCGATCGCGCCGCCAATGGCGATCATCTGGACCTGACGGCTGCCGAGCCCGCGCTCGTAGCCCTCTCCGGCCGCGCCGTCCGCGGCCGTCCCCTGTCCGGTCGAGGCACGTTCGGCGCCCTTGTCGCCGTACTCCTTGTCGACCTGCGCGGAGGTCATGGTGGTACGCCCTTTCTCCATGCCGGTCCGCGCCGTGCTCGGCGGTAGGACCAGTTCCCGGTTCCCCCCGGATATGGATGAAGTGCTACCGGCGGTGGCCGGCCTCAGCTCCCCCGGGGACAGGGGTGGAGTCCCCGGGGGATCGTGAAGATCTATCACGGCGGCAGGGCCCGGCCCCGGGCCGCGCTGTGGCGCAGCCCACAGGAAGAAGCGAACAAATTTCCCCGGGAACCGCAAACGCCGCCGCGCCGGTGACGGGATCGTTACGCCGAATTGAGGCTCGTTTGAGCGTACCGAGGAGGCCGCGCGGGCCGCCGCCAGGGCGTCACGGCATCAGCGTCTCGACCAGCGTCTCCTGCAACGCGCCGAGCCAGAGGTACGCCATCACCATCGGCTTGCGCGGGTCGGAGTCCGGCAGCCGGTACAGCTCGCCGCCCTCGTCCTCGTCCGTCACCTCAAGGCGCGTGCCGATGGTCAGCCGCAGATCGTTGAGGGCGCCGAGCCAGTGCAGACAGTCGTCGGGGCTCAGCTTGAGCACGGCGCCGCCCTCGCCGGCCGAGGCGAGCGCGTCCAGTGTGCGGACGACCGCCAGACCGTCCGCCCGCTTGCGGCCGCGCAGGTCGTTCTCCGTGAACCGCCTGAACTCCGAGGAGAATTCGCGTAGTTCGTCGTCCTCGTCGCCGTACGCGTCGGGAAAGAGCCGGGCCAGCGCGGGGTCGGCCGGCGGTTCTGTGGGGCCTTCGGCGAAGAGCGCGGCGAGCGGGTCCTCGCCCTGCGCGGGCTCGTCACCCGGCCCGATCAGCTCCAGGAGCTGGACGGCCAGCGAGCGCAGGATCGAGATCTCGACCTCGTCGAGCGCGACGGCCGCTCCGCCGCCCGGGATCGCCTCGAAGTTCCCGGCCATCAGCCGCGGTCCTGCGAGAGGGTCGCCCACAGTCCGAATCCGTGCATCGCCTGCACGTCGCGCTCCATCTCCTCGCGGCTGCCGCTGGAGACGACGGCGCGGCCCTTGTGGTGAACGTCGAGCATCAGTTTGTGTGCCTTGTCCTTCGAGTAGCCGAAATAGGTCTGAAAGACGTACGCCACATAACTCATGAGATTGACCGGGTCGTTGTGGACGATCGTCACCCAGGGCACATCGGGTTCGGGGACGGCGAAAGTCTCCTCGGCCGACTCGGGGCGTTCGATCTCAGTCGGAGCAACACTCACGGTTCGGGACGACCTTCTTCTCTGCCGGGGCGTACCGGTCTGCCGGGGGGGTCTGCCGAGGCCCCGGGGCTCCAAGGCTCCGGGCTTCAGGGCCTCACGAGGTCCATGCTGCCACCCGGAAGGGCCTGTCGCACAAACGGCCACTTAGAAATCGTCAATGTGACGAGATTGGAGGTAGCATCCCTCGTATGAACACTCCGGACCCTGCGCTGCCCGACGACGACGGGCGCGAAACGCCTCCGCGGCAGGATGGTGTCGGGCGACGGGTGGGCGTGCCGTCCACCGCGCTCTTCACCGACCAGTACGAGCTGACCATGCTCCAGGCGGCCCTGCGGGCCGGCACGGCCGAGCGCCGCTCCGTCTTCGAGGTCTTCACCCGGCGGCTGCCGGAGGGACGCCGTTACGGCGTGGTGGCGGGCACCGGCCGCGTCCTGGACGCCGTGGAGAACTTCCGCTTCGACGCCGACGTGCTGACCTTTCTCCGGGAGCGCGAGATCGTCGACGAGGCGACACTCGCCTGGCTGGCCTCCTACCGCTTCAGCGGGGACATCTGGGGCTATCCGGAGGGCGAGGTGTACTTCCCCGGCTCGCCGATCCTGCGCGTCGAGGGCTCCTTCGCGGAGTGCGTGCTGCTGGAGACCGTGATCCTGTCGATCCTCAACCATGACTCGGCCATCGCCGCCGCGGCCTCCCGGATGGCGGCGGCGGCGGGCGGACGCGGACTGATCGAGATGGGAGCGCGCCGTACGCACGAGCTGTCGGCGGTCGCCGCGGCCCGCGCCGCGTACATCGGCGGCTTCGACACCACCTCGGACCTGGCGGCCGGGTTCCGCTACGGCATTCCGACGGTGGGGACGAGCGCGCACGCCTTCACTCTGGTGCACGACAGAGAGCGCGACGCCTTCCAGGCGCAGGTCGACTCGCTCGGCCGCGGGACGACGCTGCTGGTCGACACGTACGACGTGGCCGAGGCCGTGCGGACCGCCGTGGACATCGCCGGCCCCGGCCTCGGAGCGGTCCGTATCGACTCCGGCGATCTGCTGCTGGTCGCGCACCGCGTCCGTCAGCAGCTCGACGAGCTGGGCGCGGTCAACACCAGGATCGTGGTGACCTCGGACCTGGACGAGTACGCGATCGCCTCGCTGGCGGCCGCGCCGGTGGACGCGTACGGCGTCGGTACGCAGCTCGTCACCGGCAGCGGGAACCCGACATGCTCCATGGTCTACAAGATCGTCGCGCGGGCGCGGTCCACGGATCCGAGGGCTCCGCTGGAGCCGGTCGCGAAGAAGTCGCTCGGCGGGAAGACCTCGATCGGCGGCCGCAAGTGGGCGGCGCGGCGGCTGGACGCGGACGGGTACGCCGAGGCCGAGGTGATCGGCACGGGTCCGGTACCGCCGGAGCTGCTCGACCGGCAGCTCCTGGCGCAGCTCGTGAAGGGCGGCGACGTCGTCGCGCGCGAGCCGCTGGACGCCGTGCGCGACCGGCACATCGCGGCGCGTGCCGGGCTGCCGATGTCCGCGATACAGCTCTCGCGGGGCGAGCCCGTGATTCCGACCGAGTACGTCTGAGGGCCGTCCCGTAGTCCCAGCCGAGGGGTATCCGTGCTGTGCCCCTCGCCCGGGACGGCCGGAGTCTCTACGCTCAGGCCCGCCCCGGATGACGCCCGCCCGCACCACCCGTCATCGCCCGCACTCACCGAAGGACAACCGCATGCACCGCGCACTGATCGTCGTCGACGTCCAGAACGACTTCTGCGAGGGCGGCAGCCTCGCGGTGGCGGGAGGCGCGGACGTCGCGGCCGCGATCACCGATCTGATCGGCCAGGCGTCGGCGGGCTACCGGCATGTGGTCGCCACGCGTGACCACCACATCGACCCGGGCGGCCACTTCGCTCCGTCCCCGGCCGTCCCTGACTATGTGCACACCTGGCCGCCGCACTGTGTCGCCGGTACGGAGGGTGTGGGCTTCCATCCCAATTTCGCTCCGGCCGTCGCCTCCGGAGCGGTCCAGGCGGTCTTCAGCAAGGGCGCGTACTCGGCGGCGTACAGCGGCTTCGAGGGCGTCGACGAGAACGGCGTACCGCTCGGTGACTGGCTGCGGCAGCGCCATGTCACCGAGGTCGATGTGGTCGGCATCGCGACGGACGTCTGTGTCCGCGTGACGGCGCTCGACGCGGTCCGTCAGGGCTTCACCACCCATGTGCTGCTCGACCTGACGGCCGGAGTGTCGGTGGAGACCACGAACCGCGCCCTGGAGGAGCTGCGCGGAGCGGGTGTCGTACTGACCGGCAAGCCGGTCGTCTGACACCGACGAGCGCACCAACTCCGCTCACCGAGCCCCTGGCGGCCCCACCGGACGCCTCGCGGACCCCTCCAGTATCCCAGCCCTCATCTGTGGCCGCAGCAGCGCTCGGATCGGCTGCCAGAGCTGGTCCAGGCACTCCGGCGTGGTGCGCCAGAGCAGCCCGTCCGGATGGTGCAGCACCGCGGTGATCTCGTCCGGTGTCGGAGGCTCCGCGTTGCCGCGGAGATACACCGCCCGCAGGCCCAGATTCCGCAGCCTGGTCAGCGCGCGGGCGCGGTTCGCCGCATACACCAGGACACGCACCGTGCCGCCTTCCGAGGCCGGGCTCGGCAGGGTCAGTGCCACCACCACTCTGCCGTTCGGGAGCTTGCTGAAGCCTCCACCTGCCATGTCCCTCATCTCCCCCGTGAGACGTCATGTCAATAAGAGATCCGTAGGACGCACCTAAACACGATCGGCCGCCGCCCGCTAGAGGGCGACGGCCGATCATGTTTTGAGCTGGGATTACTCGTGGTTACCTACCGGAGGGACCCACGTGCACCGTCAGCGTCTGGCCGTCGAGCGGCTGACCGATGATGGTGATCTTGGTGTTGGTGTCAGGAACCTTGACACTTCCCTGCGGGTTGTCCTTGCTCCAGTACGTGCCCTTGCGGTCGTCGAAGGCGGGCGCGCCGAGCTGCGCCGGGACGCGCGTCGCCTTGTCGGCCTTGTGCAGCGTCAGGCCCTTCGTCGGCCACCAGGAGAACGTCGAGTCGTACGCCTGGATCCGGTTGCGCATGACCGTGCCGTCCGACCACTTCAGGGTCTTGGCATGCGCGTCCACCGGCAGGATCAGGCCCTCGCCCGGGTGCACGCTGGTGTTGTTGTCCTTCTGCGAGGTGTCCCACAGCCAGACCAGCAGACCGTTCTGGTACGGGAAGTGCTCGACCTTGTCGTCCTTCGGCGCCGTGAAGCCGAAGTTGTACGGGCCGACCTCAAGGGTCTTGTCGTACGAGACGTACTGGCGGTTCTCGGCGATGTAGTACTGCGCGTACTCCTGGGTGAAGGACTCACCGATGCGCGAGAAGCCCTTCGAGGTCCAGCCCGCGTCGTCGCCCTCGGCGTTGTCGGTGAACAGCGGCGCGCCGTCGGCGTTCACGCTGATCGCGTCCGCGGCGAAGCCCTTGCCGCCCGCGCCGCCGTCCGTCTGGTAACGGAAGCGGAGGTCGACCTTCTTGCCCGCGTAGGCGTCCAGCGGGTAGGCGAGCTTCTTGTACGCGCCCGAGACACCGGTCAGCGCCGGCTTGTCGGCGGCGTCGCGAGTGATCGCCGCGCCGTCGGCCGTACCTTCGAGCGGCGTCCAGTTGGCGCCGCCGTCCGTCGACACCTCGGCGTACAGGTAGTCGTAGTCGGCCTCGATGTCCCACCAGCCCTGGAGCTCCAGCGCCGCCGTGGACTTGCCGGTCAGGTCGACCGAACGGGTCAGGGTGTTCTTGAGGTCGTCACCCATGTCGCTCCACCACTGCTTGGAGCCCTCGGCGGGCTTCACGACGGTGGTGGTGCTGGTCTTCGCCGGCAGGTCGACGATGAGCGCCTGCGGGTTCTTGGTGTTGTAGGCGGAGACACCCAGCTTGTGCGTGGAGTTCTTCGCCGCCTTGCCCTTGGCGTAGTTGAGCCAGCCGAGCTGCAGCTTGTCCCAGGCGGACATGTCGCCCGGCAGGTCGCCGATCTCGTTCTTGCCGGTGCCGAGCCAGGAACCGGACGACATCAGGTCCCAGAACGCCGTGGAGTTCTCGCCGCCCGCGGTGTCGTAGTTGTCCGGCAGACCCAGGTCGTGGCCGTACTCGTGGGCGAAGACACCCAGGCCGCCGTTCTCCGGCTGCATGGTGTAGTCGCCGACCCAGATGCCGGTGTCGCCGATCTGCGTGCCGCCGGACTTGTTGTTGGCCGGTCCGGTGCTGCCCGCGTCGGTGCCGTACGCGTACCAGCGGTGCGCCCACAGGGCGTTCTCGCCCTCGACGCCGCCGCCGGCCGACTCGTCCTCGCCCGCGTGGACGATCTGGAAGTGGTCGATGTAGCCGTCGGGCTCGTTGAAGTCGCCGTCGCCGTCGAAGTCGTAACGGTCCCACTGGTCGTAGAGCGCCAGGTCCGCCTTGATCTCGGCGTCCGTCTTGCCCTGGGCCTTCTGGTCCGCGGCCCAGGCGGTGACGCCGTCGCGGACCGTGTCCCAGACGTTGGCGCAGTTGGAGCTGCCGCAGTAGTTCGAGCCGTAACGGGCCTCGTTGTACGGGACCTTGACCCAGTCCGAGACCTCGCCCTCGACCGAGTAGCGCCCGGAGGACGTCTTCTCGTAGTAGGTCTTCAGCGAGTTCTTCTCCTGGCCCTTCCGGTCCTTGCCCTCGCCGAAGTAGAGGTCCTGGAAGTGCTGCTGGTTGTAGTCGGCCTGCCAGGCGGTGGAGTTGTCCACCTTCCGGTCGGGCTCGGCTATCTCGTTGTGCTGCGGGCCGGGCTCGCCGCCGTACTTCAGGACGGGCGGCTGCGGTCCGGTGGCACCGTCCGGGTCGTAGGTCGTCGTGCTGTCGACCTGGTCGCCGAACTCGACAAGGATGGTGAAGATCTTGTCGGTCTTCTCGCGGCCCAGCTCGACGTACTTCTTGTTGCCGAGCTTCACGACCTGCGAGGCGCCACGCTTCTCCAGCTTGGCGTCACCGGAGATGACCTGCTGGAGCGCCGCGTCGCGCTGCTGTGCCTGCTGCTTGCTGAACGGGCCTTCCAGGTCATGTTCGACCTGGCCCTTCTGGGGCGCCGGGTCACGGCGCTCGATGCCGGAGGGGCCGGATCCGGGGTTGTCCTCGGCCTGTGCCGTGGTGAAGGCGGAGGCAGTCGCGGCGGTCGCGGCCAGGGCCACGATCACCGCGGACATTCTTCTCGCCCGTCGATTGCTGCTCACTTGATGCTTTTCCTCCCCGGCGCACGCGGTCCGCGGACCGCGAGATGGGGATCCGCGCGCGCATGCGCGTCATAAGTGACGACATTCGACCGGAGTTGAAGGAGAAAAGACAGCCCTTGACTTGTGCCGGTCAACTGCATTATGCGAAGGACCTCCTCCGGTATCCGGACGTGGAGAAAATCGGACAACGGGCGCACATTTTCAGCCGGTTGTTAACGTGAATGATTCAATGCGCCCCCTGTGCACCGGCACCGTGGGTCAGGACTCGCTTACTGCCCGTTCCGCACGGGCATCCACCCTCGTAGAGTCGCTTGACAGTGAGACCTACGTGCGAGACACCCCCAACGCCCATGCTCCGAGGGACGGATACCGCCATGCCGCGTCCGACTTCCGCACAGCTCGCCTACGGTTGCGCCACCGTCGTCTGTTCGACCCTCGCGATGCTGCTGCTCTCCCGCACCACCACGGGCATCGGTGTCGCGGTGATCGGAATGGCGGCGCTCGCTCTGGGTCTTCTGGTCGCGCTGACCGTGCCGCGTCCCGGCAGGACCGGGACAGCGCGCGCGATCCGCGCCGACCGGTCCGGCGCGTCCGGTGAAGCCACTGAGTCCCGGGGACCCGCCGCGCGCAGTCACGCCGGCGCCGAGGCCCGGGTCGGCCAGCACTCATTGCGCCGCTGACACGACGACGGTCCTGGCGGCCTTGTCGTGCAAGCCCTGCTTGTACGGCCGGCTGACCAGGATCGACACGATGAGGATGATCCACCAGAGGACGGTGCAGCAGACCAGCGCCGGCACCCAGAGCACCACCGCGCGCAGCAACGAGGCACCGGTGTCCGGGATCGCGCCGTTGTTCAGCATCGCGACCCGCAGCCTCATCCAGCGCTTGCCGACGGTCTGTCCGTACTTCTTCGTCATCAGGGTGTCGTAGCCGACATAGGCGACGACCGAGATGAGCGACCAGAGCCACTGCGTGCCCGTATTCACCTGATCGGTGAAATCGATCCATCCGCCGCCGCCGTTCGCCGACGAGTCCCAGCTTCCGGCGAGCAGCGACAGGATCGCCAACGGGATGAAGATGATCAGAGCGTCGGCCACCCGCGCGGTGAACCGCTTGCCGAAGGGCGCGAGCGGCGGCATCCCGGCGAAGGGATCGGCGCCGCCGTACTGGTTCCCGCCGTAGGCGTTGCCGTCGCCCGGAGGAGGGCCGTCGCCGCCGCCGTACGGAGAGCCGTACGGCGAGCCCGGCGAGGAGCCGTAGGGCGAGCCGTCCGAGCCCGCGGGACCCGAGCCCTCGGACGGCGGCGGCTGACGCGGCTTCTTGAGGAACGGGTCGTCCTCGGGCGGCTCGCCGGGCGGCGGCTGGTCGTTGCTCATGGGGGCAGTGCACCGCGCCGGGCCGGAAGCCGCAACGGCTCACCGGCCGTTCGGGGGAACGGCCCCGGTCGGCGGAGCGCCGTTGCGCCGTCCGGTGGTCCCGCCGGACGGCCGAAGGACCGTCCGGCCGTCCTCCGGCCGTTCTCGACCGGCCCTCAGGTCCGCCCGGAGCGGGCCTCGACCGGCCGGTCCTCAGCCCGCGACGAAGGTACGGGCCGCCTTGTCGTGCCAGCACTGCCGCCACGGCCGGTCGATCAGGCACCACAGCACATTGAGGACGCCCACCACCAGCACGCCCAGCACGCTGTAGACCAGCCAGCGGCGCAGCGCGGCGCCGAAGGCCGGAGCCTCGTGCGACTCGATGTCCCGCACCTCAAGACCGAGCAGTCTCTTGCCCAGCGTGCGGCCCCACTTGGCGGTCGGCAGCGCCTCGTACAGCACTCCGACGACAAGCAGTGCCGCGAGGACACCGGCGAGACAGCCCGCCGTCGTCCCGTCCAGCAGCCAGACGGTGACCGTCTCACCCGTCTGCTTCGCCGCCTCGACCTTCTCGTCGATGTGGGTGCGGGCCCTGGAGACGAGCGGGACGGCGACGGCGCCGACGATCGCGCCCAGGACAAGGCTGTCGATGAGCCGCGCCACGAGCCGCTTGCCGAGACCGGCCGGCCTGGCCGCCGCCTGGGCCCGCGCGGCTCGCAGGAACGGGTCGTCGACCGGCGGCTTCCAGGGCACGACGGGCGGCTCGGCCCCGGCGGACGGCAGCGGCCGGGCGAGCGGGTGCGCCTGCTGGGCCCAGGACGCGGCGCCGCCGCCGGCGCCGGAGCTGACGGGCGTACGCGATCCGGCCTGGCCGGACGGCGGCGGGGACTGCGCGGGCACGGTGCCCACGCCGGGACCGCCCGGGGTCACGGCCCGGATCGCCATGGTGCCGTCGGCCTGTCCCGTACGGCTCTCCTCGGCGTCGGCGTCGGCGTCCGCGTCGGCGTCCTTGGCGCGCCGGGCGGCACGCAGGGCGCGGATGGCCATGGTGCTGTCGACGGACGGCTGGGCGCCGTCGCGCGGGTCCGGCGGCCGGCTCGTACCGGCGGCGTCCTGGCCGGTGTCCTGGCGGTCCGTGCCGGAGCCGGGCCGCCGGCCGGGCCTGACGCCGCGTCGCATGGCGCGGATCGCGACCGTGCCGTCGGTGAGCGGCCCGGCGTCGTCGGCGCCTGGTCCCAGCGCGCGTACACCGGGCAGCGCGCCGCCGGTCGGATCGCCCGGCGTGGGCGCGGGAATGTCCCGGGCCGCGCCGGAGGGCGGGGACGCCGGGTCGGGCACACGAGGGTCCTGGCCGGCCGTCGCTCCCCAGGAGACGCGGTGGTCGCGCTCGCCGCCGAAGCCGGTCTGGCGCGAGACGTCGGCCTGCCATACGGACGCCGGTTCCTGCCGGGAATCGCCGGGCGGCTCCTCGTCGAGGAAGACCGGTCCCGTCTCCTCGACGGCGGCCGGTGCCGGGGCGCCCGGTGCCCGTCCGCCGCCCGGAGACGCCTCGCCGTCGGCGGGCGCGGGCCGGCTTGTGCCGGGCACCCAGGCGGCGCCGTTCCAGTACCGGACATATCCAGGGATGGACGGGTCTGGATAGAACCCTTCCCGGGGTACGTTCCCGCCGTCGCCAGGAGGAGTAGCCACTGACCCCAACTCCGTTCACTCACCGCACGTTTGACTTGTCCCGGCCGTCCAGCGTCGATGATTCCCCGAGCGCGCGGTCGAAGGAAGCGCGGCCGGGTCACGGTGCTGGACATATCCACGGGCTATGCGTCGTACGTCCCGCAGCGACCGGGCGCGTACCTCCGCTTGTCCAAGGGAGACATTAACGAAGAACACAGGACCCGGAAGAAGACAACCGACAGAATGACCGCATTGGAGCGGCTTGCCGAGGATGCCGAGGCGAAGCATAGGGCTGTGGGGGTGAGATTTTTTCGCCCGCACATGCGAAGAGTCGGTCACCTGTGCCCACCGCCGCGCCGGGCCGCCGCCGTCCTCTCTCCTCCGGGCCCGCGTCGTGCGGAGCCGTCGTCAGAAGTCGTTGCCGGAAGTCGCGTCATGAATGGCGGTCCTGGGCCTCTCGTCTGACAGGGCCCCAACCGCCGGGCCCCTCGCCAGGAAAGGAAGTGCCACTCATGCACACCGTGGTGGAACGCGAGCTGGAGCTGAATCTGGTGCTGTCGCCCGAGCGCGGCATCCCCGTCCCGGCCCGGCTGACCTACCGCACGGACGATCCGTACGCCGTGCACATCACCTTCCATATCGGCTCGGCCAACGCGGTCGACTGGACCTTCGCCCGGGAGCTGCTGATCGAGGGGCTGTTCAGGCCGTGCGGCACCGGCGATGTCCGGATCTGGCCCACGAAGATCGACGGGCGCGGTGTCCTCTGTGTGACGCTCTCCTCGCCGGACGGCGACGCGCTGCTGGAGGCGCCCTGCGCCGCGGTGTTCGCCTGGGCGGAGCAGACGCTGCGGATCGTGCCCCCGGGCACGGAGGCGGGACGGCTCCGCATCGACGAGGAACTGGCCGCGCTGCTGGCGCCGGCTCCGGTCGACGATCCCTGGCTCGGAGGCCCGTGGCCGTCGGACGAGTCCACCGACGACGGTGAGGTGTAGGGCCTTTCTCGCGGATCGGACCGGAGGCCCGGCGGACGCTCAGCCGATCGTGCCATTCAGAAGATCTTGCCGGGGTTGAGCAGGCCGAGCGGGTCGAAGGTCTGTTTGATGCCGCGCTGCAACTCCATTCCCACCGGGCCCAGCTCGCGCGACAGCCACTCCCGTTTCAGCACACCGACGCCGTGTTCGCCGGTGATCGTGCCGCCCAGCTCCAGACCGAGCGCCATGATCTCGTCGAAGGACTCGCGGGCCCGCCGGGATTCGTCGGGATCCGTCGCGTCGAAGCAGACGGTGGGATGGGTGTTGCCGTCTCCGGCGTGGGCGCAGACGCCGATCGTCAGTCCGTACTTCTCGCCGACGCGCTCCACGCCTTCGAGCATGTCGCCGAGCCGGGAGCGCGGTACGCACACGTCGTCGACCATCGTGGTGCCCTTGACGGCCTCCAGCGCGGTGAGCGCCAACCGGCGTGCGTGGAGCAGCAGTTCGGACTCGGCCGCGTCGTCGGCGAGGACCACCTCGGTGGCGCCGGCCGCCTCGCACAGCAGGCCGACGGCGGCCAGGTCGGCTGCCGGGTCCGGAGTGTCGAAGGCCGCCAGCAGCAGTGCCTCGGTCGTGTCGGGCAGGCCCATGTTCGCCATCGCGTTGACGGCACGCACGGTCGTACGGTCCATGAGTTCGAGGAGCGACGGCGTGTGCCCGCGCTCCATGACGCGGCAGACGGCGTCGCAGGCGGCGGCCGCGGAGCCGAACTCGGCGGCCAGGACGAGCTGCTGAGGCGGCTGTGGCTTGAGCGCGAGGACCGCCTTGACGACGATGCCGAGAGTGCCTTCGGAACCCACGAAGAGACGGGTCAGGTCATAGCCGGCGACACCCTTGGCGGTGCGGCGGCCGGTGGTGAGCAGCCGGCCGTCGGCGAGGACGACGTCCAGGCCGAGGACGTACTCCGCGGTGACTCCGTACTTGACGCAGCACAGACCGCCGGACGCGGTGCCGATGTTTCCGCCGATGGTGCACATCTCCCAGCTCGACGGGTCCGGCGGATAGCTGAGACCCCGCTCACCGACCGCGCGGGAGAGCGTGGCGTTGATGACGCCGGGCTCGACCACCGCGATCCGGTCGACCGGGTTGATCTCCAGGATCCGGTTCATCTTCGTCAGGGACAGCACGATGCAGCCGTCCGAGGCGTTCGCGGCGCCCGACAGTCCCGTACGGGCACCCTGCGGGACGACGGGAACACGCAGCGCGGTCGCGGTCCGCATCACATGCTGGACCTGCTCGACCGAACGCGGCAGCACGACGACCGCGGGCGTGCCCGCCGCGCAGAAGCTCGCCATGTCGTGGGCGTAGGAGGCCGTCACGTCCGGATCGGTGATCAGGGCTTCGGCGGGGAGCCCGGTCCGTAGCTGTTCGAGGAGATCGTCCATGATCCCAGACTCGCACTCGGGGCCATCGGTGTGAACCCGTCTGCGAGCCAGGAACCACAACCGGGTGTGTTCTTACTATTGACGCACAGTAACCATTATGAACGCCATGAAGACAGAACAGGGCAGTCAGGTCAAGAAGGCGGCGCTGGCGGCCGGAGTGGGCGCTGTGCTGGTCGGGTGCGCTCTGATGTTCGTCCCGGACAAGGACCAGGGCCCACCCGCGGGCCCGAAGGAGCGGGCGATGGCCGCGGTGGGCGCGGGCGCGCCGGCCTCGCTCGTGGATCTGACCGAACTCATCCGTGACCGGGAGAGCTGGTTGCGCAAGCATCCCAAGGACGAGGAGTCCTGGGCGGTACTCGGCTCCGCGTATGTGCAGCGCGGCATCCGCGCCGCGGATTCGGCTTACTACCCCAAGGCCGACCAGGCGCTCCAGCAGTCGCTGGCGGTGCTGCCGGCCGAGCGCGGAAACCTGGAGGCGCTGGTCGGGATGGCCACACTCGCCAACGCGCGGCACGACTTCGCCGCCGCCAAGGAGTGGGGCGAGACGGTGGTGCGACAGAACCCCACGATGTGGACGGCGTATCCGGTGCTGATCGACGCGTACAACGGGCTCGGAGACTACGCGGCGGCCCGGAAGGCCGTGCACAAGCTGAACAAGCTGCGGCCGGGCACGCCGGTGCTGACGCGCACCGCCGCCGTCTACCGCGACCGCGGCTGGCGTGAGGACGCGGTCGTGAAGGCGACGGAGGCGTCGACGCGCGCCGGATCTGCCGTGGAGCGGGCGCAGGCGCTGCACACGCTGGGCGAGCTGGCCTGGGAGCGTGGCGAGCCGCAGGAGGCGCTGCGCCACTACGACTCGGCGCTGGTGGCGACGCACGACCAGCCCACCTCGCTCGTCGGCCGGGCGCGGGCGCTGGCCGCGCTGGGCCGGACGGACGAGGCGTACCAGGACTACCAGACGGCGCTGGAGAAGCTGCCGCTGCCCGAATACGCCCTGGAACTCGGTGAGCTGAGCGAGTCGATGGGCCTGGACGGAGACGCGAAGACCCAGTACGCGGCGCTGGCCGAGCGGGCCGAGCGGGCGCAGAGCGACGGAGTGAACCAGGAGCTGGTGCTCGCCCGGTTCGAGGCCGACCACGCCGATCCGCAGGCGGCGGTCCTGCGGATGAGGACGGAGTGGGAGCGCGGCCATCGGAGCATGGATGTCGCGGACGCGCTGGGATGGGCGCTGTACCGGGCGGGAGAGGGCGAGAAGGCGCTGAAGTTCGCGAAGAAGGCGACGGACCAGAGCCCGGGAAGCGCGCTGTTCCTCTACCACCTCGGAGAGATCGAGCGCTCGCTGGAGATGTACGGTCCGGCCCGCCGCCATATCGGTGAGGCGCTGCGCGCCAATCCGTACTTCTCACCGTTGATGGCGCCGAAGGCCCGGGAGGCGCTGGACGCGCTGGGTGAGCCGTCCGGCGGCGGGCCGAGGGACATGTACGGCAGCGGCGGAGGAGAGACCGGATCCGGGCCGGGCTCCGGGACCGTACCGTCCGGGAAGCCGGTGCCGCGGCATCCGCTGGCCCCGGCCAAGAAGGCGGACCCGGTGCTTCCGGGCGCACCGGCCAAGCACGCGCAGGCGGCTCAGGCGCCAGGAGCCCTCGTCCGGGAATGAGCGGTGCTCCGAGCGGGCCGCGGCATGGAACGGCCCGCTCGGATGTGGTGCGGCCCCCACGGGTCAGTTTCCGTGGGGGCCGCGTGCGATCCGCGAGTCAGGCCCGCGCGTCAGAGATTGCCGCGCTTCTCCTGCTCACGCTCGATCGCCTCGAAGAGCGCCTTGAAGTTGCCCTTGCCGAAGCCCATGGAACCGTGCCGTTCGATCATTTCGAAGAAGACCGTCGGGCGGTCCTGGACGGGCTTGGTGAAGATCTGCAGCAGATAGCCGTCCTCGTCGCGGTCGACCAGGATCTTCAGCTCGCGCAGCGTCTCGACCGGCACCCGGGTCTCGCCGGCCCACTCGCCGAGGGTGTCGTAGTACGAGTCGGGCGTGTCGAGGAACCGCACACCGGCGTCCCGCATCGCCCGTACGGAACCGACGATGTCGTTCGTGGCGAGCGCGATGTGCTGGACACCGGCCCCGCCGTAGAACTCCAGATACTCGTCGATCTGCGACTTCTTCTTGGCGATCGCGGGCTCGTTGATCGGGAACTTCACCTTGAGGGTGCCGTCCGCGACGACCTTCGACATGAGCGCGGAGTACTCGGTGGCGATGTCGTCGCCCACGAACTCCTTCATATTGGTGAAGCCCATGACGTTGTTGTAGAAGCCGACCCACTCGTTCATCCTGCCGAGCTCGACATTGCCCACGCAGTGGTCGATGGCCTGGAAGGTGCGCTTCGCGGCGGGCTCGACGATCGGCCGCGCGGCGCTGAAGCCCGGCAGATAGGGGCCGTCGTAGCCGGAGCGCTCGACCAGGGTGTGCCGGGTCTCGCCGTAGGTGGCGATGGCGGCGAGCACGACCGTGCCGTGCTCGTCCTTGATCTCGTAGGGCTCCTGGACGGAGCGGGCGCCGTGCTCGACGGCGTAGGCGTACGCGGCACGCGCGTCCGGCACCTCGATCGCGAGGTCGACGACACCGTCGCCGTGCTCGGCGACATGCTCGGTGAGGAAGCGGCCCCATGCGGAGGACGGCTTGATCACGGAGGTGAACACAAAGCGGGCGGCGCCATTGGTGAGGACGTAACTGGCGGTCTCGCGGCTGCCGTTCTCCGGTCCGGAATAGGCGACGAGCTTCATGCCGAAGGCCGTGGAGTAGTAGTGCGCGGCCTGCTTGGCGTTGCCCACGGCGAAGACCACCGCGTCCATGCCCTTGACCGGGAAGGGATCGGCCTCACGGGCGGTCTCGGGAGCGGAGTCGATGTTCATCGAGGTGTCAGCGTTCATCGAGGTGTCAGCCATGCGCTCAGCGTCTCGCCGTTCCACAAGGTGCGCAACAGTTCACGAATTTGCTGGGCATCCTGCACAGCGGATGGCGAGAATGACAGGACTATGTGCACAGGATGACCAAGGCGTCACCCGGCTGAGCCAACCGGACGGGCCGGGCCGGGCGGAGCAGCACGATCAGGCCCGTGCGTCAGGCCCGTGCGTCAGGCCCGTGCGTCAGGCCCATGAGGAGGGCGGTCCATGTCCATCGACGGACTCGACGGCAGGCTGATCGTGCTGCTGGCACAGGAGCCCAGGATCGGAGTGCTGGAGGCGTCGCGCAGGCTCGGAGTGGCGCGCGGGACGGTGCAGGCGCGGCTCGACCGGCTTCAATCGAATGGAGTCATCCGGGGATTCGGCCCGGCCGTCGATCCGGCCGCTCTCGGCTATCCGGTGACGGCTTTCGCCACGCTGGAGATCAAGCAGGGACAAGGCGTCGACGTACGGGCGCACTTGGCGACCGTGCCGGAAGTGCTGGAGCTGCACACCACCACGGGCCAGGGCGACATGCTCTGCCGGCTTGTCGCACGCTCCAACGCCGATCTTCAGCGGGTCATCGACCGCGTTGTCGGTTTTGATGGCATTGTGCGGGCTTCTACGGCGATCGTCATGGAGAACCCCGTACCACTGCGGATCATCCCGCTGGTGGAACAGGCCGCGGCCGACTCCGACGGCGGTCCCGGCCGGGAGTCCGACCGGGAGTCCGACCGGGAGCGATCCACGCGGTACTGAATCGAGGGGACGCGTGTGAGCTTCTGGGAGTATCTCGGCAGTCAGCACCAGCAGTTGCTCACGGACGCGTTCCAGCATGTCAGCGCCGTCTTCCAGTGCATGGTGATCGCCACCGCGCTCGGCGTCCTCATCGGTGTCGTCACCTGTCGCAGTCCCTGGGCGGGAAATCTGGCGATCCTCTCCACCGCCTCGCTGCTGACCATTCCCTCGCTGGCCGCGATCGGTCTGCTGATCCCGCTGGTCGGCCTCGGAGTGGCGCCCACGGTGATCACGCTGACGCTCTACGGGCTGCTTCCCGTCGTGCGCAACTCCGTCGTCGGGCTGCGCGGCGTGGATCCGGCCCTCATCGACGCGGCGAACGGCATCGGGATGTCGCGGTCGGCCCGGATGCTCAGAGTGGAACTGCCGCTCGCCTGGCCGCCGATCCTCACCGGTATCAGGGTCTCCACGCAGATGCTGATGGGCATCGCCGCGGTCGCCGCGTACGCCTCCGGGCCGGGGCTCGGCAATGAGATCTTCCGCGGCATCGCCTCACTGGGCAGCGCCAACGCGCTCAACCAGGTGCTGGCGGGCACGCTCGGCGTTGTCGTCCTCGCGCTGCTCTTCGATGCCGCGTACCTCCTGCTCGGCCGGCTGACGATCCCGAGGAGCATCCGTGCCTGAGACACCTGAGGCGCACGGGACACCTGAGGCGCACGGCAGCCATGGGCCGGCCGGGACCGGACAGCGGGCCGGCTCTCCGGCCGCCTCCGGCGCCGGTATCCGGCTGGAGGGACTCACCAAACGCTATCCGGGCCAGGCCCTGCCCGCCGTGGACCATGTCAACCTGGAGATCAGACCCGGTGAGACGGTGATCCTGGTGGGCCCGTCGGGCTGCGGCAAGTCGACCACGCTCAGGATGATCAACCGGCTGATCGAGCCGACGTCCGGGCGGATCAGGATCGGCGACGAGGACGTCACCGGCATCGACCCGGTGCGGCTGCGCCGCAGAATCGGTTACGCCATCCAGTCCTCCGGCCTCTTCCCGCACATGACGGTCGCGGAGAACATCGCGCTCGTGCCCAGGATGACCGGCTGGTCCAGGGCCCGTGTGAAGGACCGGGTCGAGGAGATGCTCGAACTGGTGGGCCTCGATCCGCGCGAGTTCCACGGCCGCTATCCGCGCGGGCTCTCCGGCGGACAGCAGCAGCGCGTCGGCGTCGCCCGCGCGCTCGCCGCCGATCCACCGGTGCTGCTGATGGACGAACCGTTCGGCGCCGTCGACCCCATCACCCGCGGCCATCTCCAGGACGAACTGATCAGGCTTCAGCACGAGCTGCGCAAGACGATCGTCTTCGTCACTCATGACTTCGACGAGGCGATCAAGCTCGGCGACCGGATCGCGGTGCTGCGCGAGCACTCGCACATCGCGCAGTTCGACACCCCGGAGGCGATCCTCACCAATCCGGCCGACGACTTCGTCTCGGGCTTCGTCGGAGCCGGAGCGGCCCTGAAGCGGCTCCATCTGACGCGCGTACGGGAGGTCGGGATGGCCGCGTTCCCGACCGTGACCGTCGAGGACCCGCTCCAGTCGGTCTTCGACACGCTCAGCACGGGACCGCACAACGAGCTGCTGATGCTGGACCGCGGGAACCGGCCGTACAAATGGCTGCGGCGCGGCGATCTGATGCGCGCCAAGGGATCGCTGGCCAGGGCCGGCCAGTTGGTGCGCTCCACCGTCACCAAGGACGCGACGCTGCGGGACGCGCTGGAGGCGGTGCTCGTCGACAGCGCCGGGCGGGTCGCGGTGACGGGACGGCGCGGCGAGTATCTCGGCGTCGTCGACATGGAGACCCTGATGAACTCCGTGCACGAGATGCTGGAGGCCGACCGGCTGGCCGCCTTGGAGCACCAGCACGACCAGGCGGAAGCGAGCTCTCCACGGACGGAGCGGAAGCCGGGCGGCGCCGGCGTATGAGCTCTTCGACGCGGCCGGACCGCCCGCCCGGCGAACGCGACGGCGGCGGCCCGGCCTCCCGGGACGAGGAGGCGCCGCCACCGCCCGCGCCACGGCAGCGGCTGATCACCTGGCGGAAGCTGGTGACCGTACCGGCCGTGGTCGTCCTCGTCCTGCTGGCGGCCTATCTGTGGATCAGCGGCATCCGACTGGACTCGATCGCCAGGAACTCCCTCTCCGGCGGCAATGTGCCGCTGCGGCTGTGGCAGCACGTCCAGCTCACCGCGATCTCCACCTTCTGGGTGCTGATCATCGCGATCCCGCTGGGTGTCGCGCTGACCAGGCCCGGGCTGAGCAGGGCCGCGACACCGGTCACCGCGCTGGCCAACGCCGGCCAGGCGGCGCCCGCGATCGGACTGCTGGCGCTGCTGGTGATCTGGCTGGGCATCGGCCCTTCGACGGCGATCACCGGCATGGTGATCTACGCGGTGCTGCCTGTGCTGGCCAATACGGTGGCCGGTCTGCGGGCCATCGACCCGGAGCTGGTGGAGGCGTCGCGCGGCATCGGCATGTCGGCGACCGGCACGCTCACCAAGGTCGAACTGCCGCTGGGCGTACCGCTGATCCTGGCCGGTGTACGGACCGCGCTGGTGCTCAACGTCGGTACGGCGACGCTCGCGACCTTCGGCGGTGGCGGTGGTCTCGGCGACCTCATCAGCTCGGGCATCCAGACCCAGCGGATGCCGGTCCTGGTCATCGGCTCGGTACTGACCGTGGCGCTGGCGCTGATGGTCGACTGGCTGGCCTCCCTGGTCGAGCTGATCCTCACTCCGCGCGGACTGGAGGAGGGCTGATGCGGGACGGGCACGCGAGGCGTCGCGTACGAGGAGTCGCGTCGGCGGCCGTGGCGCTGCTGATCGGCGTGGCGGGCCTCGCCGGGTGCGGTCTGAAGAGCGGCTCGCCGATGGTGGACGACGTGGTGCCGGGCCGGCTGGGCATCGGACGGCCGCTGAAGGGCGCGTCGCTGACGGTCACTTCGAAGAACTTCAGCGAGAACATCATCCTCGGCGAGATGATCGGCCTGATCTTCAAGGCGGCCGGCGCGGAGGTGCTGGACCGGACGAATCTGCCCGGCTCGATCAACGCGCGAGAGGCGATCGTCAAGGGAAACGCCGACGCGATGTACGAGTACACCGGTACCGCCTGGATCACCTATCTGGGCAAGGAGAAGCCGGTCACCGATCCGCGCCGGCAGTGGCAGGCGGTACGGGACGCGGATGTGGCCAACGGCGTCACCTGGCTGCCGAGGTCGACGCTGAACAACACCTACTCGCTCGCGATCAGCCGGGCCGACAACAGGAAGTACCGGCTCAGAACGCTCTCCGACGTGGCCGCGCTGACGAGGCGGGACCCGTCGGCGGTGACGCTCTGCGTCGACAACGAGTTCGCCTCCCGCGACGACGGACTGACCGGCATGGCGAAGGCGTACGGCATGAAGCTGCGCGCCGCCAACATCAAGAAGGTGGACGCCGGGATCGTCTACACGCAGGTCTCGAAGGGCAGCGCCTGTCTGCTGGGCGATGTGTACACGACCGACGGCCGGATCAAGGCGCTGCGGCTGGACACGCTCGTCGACGACAGGCACTTCTTTCCCGTCTACGACGCGGCGCCGGAGCTGCATACGGCGACGTACGCGAAGTACCCGGTCATCGCCAAGCTGCTGGATCCGCTCTCGAAGCGGCTGAACACGCCGGTGGCGCGGGAGCTGAACGCGCAGGTGGATGTGGCGGGACGGGAACCGCACGAGGTGGCGAAGAAATGGCTGATCAAGGAGGGGTTCATCAAGGAGGGCCGGGAGTGACGCCATAGGTGTGCGGCCATGGGTGTGCGGCCACGTGTCCGTCGCTGTGAGCCTGTCGCAAAGGTCTTGTTGCAAATAAAAGGTTGCAACGGACTCTTTGCAACTCTGGTAGTGGCCCGGCTCGCCTGACCGCCGCCGGAGGCCGTCGGCGGCGTCAGCGGCTTGGCGTCAGCAGCTCGGCGGTCAGCAGCTCGGCACCCGGCCGCGGTGCTCCAGCGCCCGGAGCGCCGACACCGCGTCCTTCAGCGTCGTGACGGGTACCAGCCGCAGTCCCTTCGGAAGCTCGGCCTTGGCGTCCGCGCACTCCGCCTTCGGGACCAGGAAGACGGTGGCGCCGTCGCGGGCCGCCGCCTGAGTCTTGAGGGCCACTCCGCCGACCGCGCCGACCTCGCCCTCGCCGGTGATCGTGCCCGTACCGGCGATCGTGCGGCCGCCGGTCAGATCGCCGCCCGCGCCGTCGCCGTTGAGCTTGTCGACGATGCCCAGGGCGAAGAGCAGACCGGCACTGGGTCCGCCGACATCCGCGAGATGGAGGCGGACCTCGACCGTCTTCGGATCCCTGCGCAGAAAGCCGAGGGCCGCCCGCGTCGCGGAGTCCTGCGACTCGACCATGTCCCTGGCGTTGTGCTTCTCGATCTCCCGGTCGGACTGTCCCGACGGATAGACCGCCTCGCGCGGCAGCACGGCCCGGTCGGTGCGGAACCAGCCGTCGACCACATCGCCGAAGCCGACATCGGCGGACGGCCCGGTCGCCTCGATCGTCGTCAGCCGGAGCTGGCCCTTGGTCGCCCGGACCGGCACCCCGCGGATGGTGATGACCTCGCGGCCCTGGTCGGTCCCGAGGACGTTCGCCGTCAGCCCGGGCTGCGCCACGGCGTACGGCAGCGGTGCCACACCGACGAGGAGGAACAGCACGATGATCGGGAGCGCGCAGATCACAAGGGCGCCGGGGCGCGAGAGACGAGAGAACACCGTGCCAATGTATCGGCCGCCGGGAAAGGCCGGTCCGGCGCTCCGTCCGAGGGCTCGCGCGGGCCGGTACGGGCCGTGCGGTGCCATGTCTCCGTACCGTCCGTCTCTCCGTACCGTCCGCGTACCGCCCGACTGCGTACCGCCCGTCTCCGTACCGTCAGCGCGGTGCGTCGGCCCGTCCGTCAGCGCAGTGCGTCGGCCACCTCACGGGCCGCGTCGACGACGCGCGGGCCCACTCGTTCCGGCACGGAGTCCGTGAGCATCACCACGCCCACGCTGCCCTCGACACCGGTCACTCCGATCAGCGCGGCGGCAGCGCCGCTGGCGCCCGCCTCCAGTTCGCCATGGGTGAGCGTGCACCGCGGCTCGGTGAGGCCGCTGTGGCGCGCGGCGAGAATGGCCTTTCCGGCGGCGCCCCGGTCGAGCGGATGGCGGAATCCGGCCCGGTAGGCGACGTGGTAGTCGGTCCAGGTCGGCTCGACGACCGCCACGGCCAGCGCCTCCGCTCCGTCGACGAGCGTGAGATGCGCGGTGGCACCTATGTCCTCGGCGAGCGAGCGCAGAGCGGGCAGGGCGGCTTCCCGTACTAGCGGATGCACCTGGCGGCCCAGCCGCAGCACGCCGAGGCCGACCCTGGCGCGGCCGCCCAGGTCCCGGCGGACCAGCGCGTGCTGTTCGAGCGTGGCGAGAAGCCGGTAGACGACAGTCCTGTTGACTCCAAGTCTGTTGGACAACTCGGTGACGGTCAGGCCGTGATCCGTGTCGGCGAGCAGTTTGAGGACACGCAGTCCCCGGTCGAGCGTCTGGGAGGTCTCCGCGGTCACGACGCCCTCTCCTTCGGAGTGAGTGACGGCGGCGTTCTCGTCAAGACTGCGAGACCGGTCCCATCGGCTGCACAGAAAGAGAGGCCGCCGGCAGGCCATGGCACACCGGCTGCGCTCCGCTGCGGCGCTGCGACGGAGCGTGTACTTTGCCGGGACATTAGCGAGCGGCTCCGCTCAGCGGAAGACCTCGTCCAGAATCCGGTCACACAAAGGAAGTTGGTCCCTTTTCAGGCCCGACGCCCAACAGAACGGTGACTTCGGACGAACAGTGGCGCTATGTCGGACGGCCTCGCCGCAGGGCGCCGTGGCCGCCGCAGGGTGCAGTGGCCGCCGCAGACACTCCGGCGGCGGCCACGGACGAGAAACCGGGTAGGACGCGAAGCCCGGCCGCGCGCGAACGACCGCCGGCCGGGCCCGGCTCACTTCATCCGGGTGGCCCACTCCTGGACCTTCGCGATCCGCTCCCTGATCTGTCCGGCCGTCGCCTCGGCGCTCGGCGGTCCGCCGCACACCCGGCGCAGCTCCGTATGGATCACACCGTGCGGCTTGCCGCTCTGGTGCACATACGCGCCGACCATCGTGTTGAGCTGTTTACGCAGTCCCAGCAGTTCCTTGTGGGAGACCACCGGCCGCCGTTCGGCCGGCAGTTCCAGCAGATCGGCCTCGGCATCCGGCTTCTTACGGCTGTGCGCGATCTGCCGGGCCTGCCGCTTCTGCAGCAGCATCTGCACCTGGTCGGGCTCCAGCAGGCCGGGGATGCCGAGGTAGTCCTGCTCCTCCTCGCTGCCCGGGTGCGCCTGCATGCCGAATTCGGCGCCGTCGTACAGCACCCGGTCGAAGACGGCGTCGGACTCCAGGGCCTCGAAGGGCAGCATGTCCTGCTCTCCGGTGTCCTCGTCCTGTTCCCGCTCGGCCTCCGCCATCTCCTTCTCGGACTCGGCGTAGGGATCCTCGTCGCCGTCCTTCTTCGGCTTGTCGAGGACGTGATCGCGCTCCACCTCCATCTCGCCGGCGAAACCGAGGAGATTCGGGATGGTCGGAAGGAAGACGGACGCGGTCTCGCCGCGCCGCCGGGAGCGCACAAAGCGGCCGACGGCCTGCGCGAAGAAGAGCGGCGTCGAGATGGTGGTGGCGTACACGCCGACCGCGAGACGCGGTACGTCGACGCCTTCCGACACCATCCGGACCGCGACCATCCAGCGGTCGGCGCTCGCGCTGAACTCGTCGATCCGCTTGGACGCACCGGTGTCGTCGGAGAGCACGACGGTCGCCTTGGTGCCGGTGATCTCGCGGATGAGTTTGGCGTACGCGCGCGCCGAGTCCTGATCGCTCGCGATCACCAGTCCTCCGGCGTCCGGAATGCCCTTGCGCACCTCGCTGAGCCGCCGGTCGGCGGCGCTCAGGACGTTCGGCATCCAGTCGCCGCGCGGGTCGAGCGCGGTGCGCCAGGCCTGCGAGATCGCGTCCTTGGTCATGGGCTCGCCGAGCCGGGCCGCGACCTCGTCACCGGCCTTGGTGCGCCAGCGCATATTGCCGCTGTAGCTCAGGAAGATGACGGGCCGGACGACACCGTCGCCGAGAGCGCTTCCGTATCCGTACGTGTAGTCGGCGGCGGAGCGGCGGATGCCGTCGTTGCCTTCCTCGTACGCCACGAAGGGAATGGGGTTGGTGTCGGACCTGAAGGGCGTCCCGGTCAGCGCGAGGCGCCGGGTGGCGGGCTCGAACGCCTCCAGGCACGCCTCGCCCCACGACTTGGAGTCGCCCGCGTGGTGGATCTCGTCGAGGATGACGAGGGTCTTGCGCTGCTCGCAGCGGTTGCGGTGCAGCATCGGACGCACACCGACACCGGCATAGGTGACGGCGACGCCGTCGTACTCCTTGCTCAGCGGTCCTGCGCTGTAGTCCGGATCGAGCTTGATCCCTATCCGCTCGGCCGCCTCGGACCACTGCTTCTTGAGATGCTCGGTCGGCGCGACGACGGTCACCTGCTGGACGACATGGTGGTGCAGCAGCCAGGAGGCGAGTGTCAGCGCGAAGGTCGTCTTGCCGGCGCCCGGGGTGGCGACGGCGAGGAAGTCACGGGGCTGCTCCTGGAGATATCTGCCGAGGGCACCCTCCTGCCAGGCACGCAGCTTGTTGGCGGTGCCCCAGGGGGCGCGGCCGGGGAAGGCGGGTGAGAGGTGGTGGGAGGAGGCGGTAGTAGTCACGGTCTCCGGTTCGGGCGCTCGGTCGTGGGACAGGTCGTGGGGTACGTACGACAACCGGGCCACCCTACCGGGGGCGGGACAAGATCCTCGTCCGAACAGCGGCCGGACCGCCGGTGCGACCGGAGTCACATGGACGCCGACCGGCGTCACATGGACAGTGCCTAAGCCTCGCGCGTCCGTGCCTAAGCCTCACGCGTCCGCACCCGGGTCGCCACCCACACTCCCACCAGCGCCACCGCCGCCATCGGCAGGAACACCGCCGCGAAGGCCGCCGGATGCGAGCCCGTGGCGCCCGCGGCGGTATGACCGCCCACCGAGCCGCCGCCCAGCGCCGCGAAGGCCGCGCCGCCGGCCGCCAGCAGCAGCACGTTCGAGAGGCCGTCGGAGATCTGGAGCGCGGCGGAGTTCGCGCCGGCTTCCTCCGGCGCCGAGAGTTTGAGCAGCAGCACGCTTGTCGAGGCGATCACCGCGCCCATACCGAGACAGCCGACGCCCCAGGCGATACCAATGATCCATACCGGTACGGACTCGATCAGCACACTCGGCGCGGTCGCGATGGCCGCGGTGACCAGCACCATGCCGCCCGCCATCAGCCGCTCGCGGTACGGTTCCATGCGCGGTCTCGACTGTATGTACGAACCGAGCGCCCAGGTGGCGCCACCGACCGCGAGCGACAGCCCGGCCATCGTCGGCGACAGCCCGCGCTGGGTCACCAGCATCAGCGGAACGAAGCTCTCGGCCGCGATGAAGGCACCGGCGGCGACACCGCGCAGCAGTACCACGGACGGCAGTCCGCGGGCCGCCCGCCAGGTGCCACCGGGCAGCAGACCGCGGACGGCCGGTACGAGCAGGGCCGCGCCGGCCGCGGCCGGCAGGAGCGAGAGCCAGCGCAGATCCTGGCCCGCGTACTGAAGGAGCCCGGCACCCAGCGAGATCCCGAGGGCCAGCCGGATCCTGCGCCGGTCGAAGGCCGCGACGGGAGCCGAGGGGTCGGCGGGTCCCGACGCCATCCGCCGTATCGCGGGCAGAGCGAGCGCCAGCGGCACCACCACGAGGACCGGGATGCCGATGAAGACCCAGCGCCAGCCGAGATGTTCGGTGACGGTGCCGGAGGCGAGCGGCCCGACGACGGAGGGAATCACCCAGCTCGCGGCGAACGCGGCCATGATCGCGGGGCGCAGCCTCTCCGGATAGGCGCGGCTGACGACGACGTACAGCGCGACGATGACCAGTCCGCCACCCAGGCCCTGGACGGCACGGCCGATGATGAACAGCCACATCGTGCCGGCCGTACCGGCGACCAGCAGCCCGACGGCGAAGGCGCTGATGCCGGCGGCGAGCGGCGCGAGCGGTCCGCTGCGGTCGGCCCACTGGCCGGAGAGCACCATCGCGAAAAGGCTGGTGGTGAAGTAGGCCGAAAAGGCGAAGGCGTACAGCGGAATACCGTGCAGCTCGCGCGCGGCCACCGGCATCGCGGTGCCGACGGCGGTCGCCTCGAAGGCGATGAGCAGGACGACGGAGACGATGCCGATGCTGAGGGCGCGATGGACCGGTCCCAGCACGCCGCCGCCGCGATCCGGCTCAACGGCCTGGTCATGGCCACCGCCCGGGCCCGGCTGATCGTGGCCACCGCCCGGGCCCGGAGCGCCGTCCGCCGCGCGGTCACCGCCCTGGCCGAGGACCGGGGCCGCCGCTTTACCGGATATGGCGGGCAGCGGTGTCACGGCGGACATGTCGGCGGGGGCGACATCGGCGTCGCCTGGCTCCAGGGCGGTCATGGCCACAGGGTAAGGGCCAAAGCGACCTTTGGGCCCTGTCGTACGACCGAACCGGACTCGTCCCTTGGTCGTACGCCGCGGCCTGCCGCGCCGGGCCCGACCGGGCGCCGCACCATGAACGGAGTGTGGCAGTCGCGTTGCGTGACATCCCTGAGCCTTGAGCCCCGTCCGGCGCCCGCCTACTGTCATGAACAGTGAGAGGCACGGCCGTGTGCCCGAGTGGTTGAGGGACTCGCCTGCAAAGCGAGTTACGCCGGTTCGATTCCGGTCACGGCCTCCAGCATCCCTGAGTCAGGGGATACGGGCAGCGCGGTCCGTCTGCGGTCAGGTCCGCTACCTCCCTGGCCAGGGCACGATCGAGGCAGCGGTGGTGGATGTTCACCGCGGCCGGCCCGGCCGAGTGCCGTGGGACCCGTAGCGAAGACGCTGGGCGAAACGGTTGGATGAAGTCGTGCAGAAGAATGACGACTACGCGAGAACGAGCGCCAGGCTGACGAAGCTCGGATGCCTGGCAGGACTAGCCGTTGCTCTCGTCATTCCCGCAGCGATCCTCCTCGCGGTCATCCTCTTCGGCCTCCCGACTTCCTAAAGGCTGTCACCGCTGGTTCCTCAAGGCGGTCACCGCGGGGCAGAGGCGCCTCGGTGGTCGCCTCGCGCCTCGATTCGAGTCGAGATGACGTGGCCGCTCCGCCCGGGCACCGACCCGGCGGACGGCTACTTCGGCTGAAGCACCACCTTCGTCGGCAGCCCTCCGTTGTTCTCGCACTCCAGCTTTTTCGCCAGCGCCAACGAAGCCGCGTGCAGAACAGTGAGGTTGGCCTCCTGCTCGGCACGGGTTCCTTCCAGCTCACGGTCCGAGTAACGCAGACCACCCAGAACGCGCGCCGCCTCCTTGTCAGAGCCGTCCAGCCTGGGACTCACACACTCGAAATAGAGCGAAGAATTCTTGGTTCCGGCCAGGGCTCGCTTCCCGAGATCGTAGGGCCGCTGGCTCGCGGAGTGGCCCTCGCTCAACGCGTCCTCCTGCTTGTAGAGGCCGAAACTGATGTCCATGCCTCCGGAGCCTCTCTTCTTGCCATTGACCGAGCAGAACTTCTGGCCGCGATTGACGTCCTGGCCGTCCGCGTAGAAATCCTTGACCGCAGTGGCCGTTCTGTCGAGCGCGCCATCGCCGTTCGCGAGGAACGTGGTATCGCCGATCGCGGTCTCCAAGGCAGCCGCCACATCGCCGGAGAACACGGAATCACACACCTTTTCGGCACCGACGAAGCGCGGCCCCTCGTCCTCGTCACCGCTACCGCACGCCGAGACACCAAGGCCGAGGGCCAGCACGAATCCCGCGGTCCGCGCGGTGTTCCGTATCCTCACAGATCTCACTCTTTCTCTTGTCTCAGCCGGTCTCGGGATCATTTCCCTGCTGGTTCTCCCGGTCATTGCCCTTCGCGTAACCGAGGTCCACGGACTCCTTCAGATCCCTGCCGAAGTCGCTGTTCATATCGATGCCGTACTGGTCACGGAAGTGCTTCATGGGCGACTCCGCACTGTGCTCACCGGCCTTGAAAACGGTCGTCTTCTCTGCTCGGGTCAACTCATCGATCTTCTCTTTGCTCTCGTCGATCGCGTTGTCCGACCAGTCTCCGATGACCTGGCCGGCGATCTGCTCCAGAGCTCCACTGCCGGTGTCCACGGCGAGAGGAACCAGAATGGCCGCCGCTCCGGCCGCGGCGGCCGTGGCCGGCAGGAACGCGACACCGGCGGCGACCGCCGAGGTCGTCCCGAATTCGACCCAGGCGGAACGCTGCTCCTGCGCCTTCTCGTAGTCCTCGTGTTTCTTCAGGCCCTCCGCCTCGACCTGATCGGCGCGCGACTGGTCGAGCATTCCCTGCACCTCGGCGCCGATGCCCACGGCCGCCCGTGCCGCGCCCTGATCAATCTTTCCGTCCGGTCCGACCTGAGCCTCCAGCATGCTGGTGGTGTAGATCCGCTCGGCGGTGGTGACGGAGGCGTACGCATCAGGATGCTGGCCCAGAGCGCTGAGAAACCGGCGAGCGTCGTCCCGCCCCAACTCGGCGTGTCCGGACGGATTCTTGTCCGGCGCGAAGATGCTTCCGGGGTCGTTCTCCTCCAACGCCCAGTTGATGTCGTCGATATAGCCGGCACCCATGTTGCCCATGCTGTCCGCCAGCGCCTCCTGATGCTTGAGCAGACCGGCGTCCTGTCCGTATTTCTCGACGACGTCCAGCATGATCGCGGCGTTTTTCTCGTCCCGGACGGCATGGGGATCCGGCGTGTCCCAGGGATACCCGAGCGTCGCGGACTCCAGGGCATGGCCCAGTGCGTCCGGCATGTACGCCACGGACTTCGCCGCGTCGTCGGGGTTGTGCCCGTCGATGTCGGGGAACGCCTCGTAGTCCTCGTTACCGAAGTAGTCGAGGTAGTTCTCGATGAGGCCGCCATCCTTGTCCTTGCCCAGGTCCGCCGTGGCACCCGTGCGGACCGTGCCATCCTCGTTGTACGCCGTGGGCTCCGCCCAGAAGAACTGCTTCGACGCTTCCGGACTGTGCCCGAGCGCCTCCAGCATGCTGACGACCGGGTCATAACCGGAACCGTTCACTCCGGAGGGATTGAAGAGGTTCTTCTGCCAGCCGCCCATCGACTTCGAGTCGGCGAACATGTACGGGTCCTTCTGATGCAACTGAACCACATGCTCGGCGATCGGGTTCAGGAACTTCGGGTCGTAATTCCCGTACCGCATGATCCCGCCGAGGAGCTGGTATCCGTACGGCGCGTTCATGTCGTTCCTGGTCAGCGGAATTCGCTCGGTGCCGAGCTTCCGCATGTCATCGGACCACTTCTGGCTCCACCTGTCGTTGTCGCCGGTGGGGCTGGTGGCGGTGGCCAGGTTGAGACCCAGGTTCTTCTGCAACTCCTGAACGTCCTTGAGGCGTTCCTTGTCGAGCTTCGCATAGTCGTAGGTGTCCGTGGCCAATTGCCCGAAGAACTCCAGAGACTTCTTCGGGCCCAGGCCGTCGTAGAACGCCCTGGAGAACTCGCGTGACGCGTGGTTGTCCTTCAGCAGCTCATTGAGCTGCTGAAGCTCGGTGTGCGTGAGGTCGCGGCCCTTGTTCGCCAGGTCGATGGCGCGGTGCGCCTCTTCGGCGTCGAGGCTGCTGTACGTGGGCGGGCTGAAGTTGTGCTGATCGCCGGTGATATTGGCCTTGAGCGCGTTGGACGTCGACACGTCGGCGTCGTCGCAGGTCTCCACGACGGCGTCGATGCGTCGCTGCATCGCGTCGATCTTGGCGTTCTGCTGCCGGAGAAGGTCGCTGTAGTCCGGATCGTGCCGTGCGCCCTGGTCGTTCTGGAGGGGATACGAGGCTTCGACCTTCCCGTGCGCGGTGACAATGAGCCCCTGGGCCGGCGCTTCCGTCTCCGCTATTTTCCTGAGGTCGTCCTTCGCCTTCTTGAAAGCCGCGTATCCGTCCTCAAGGATCAGCTTGATCCCCTTGGCCGCCTTCGCCGCGTCGTCGAACTCCTTGGCTGTTTTGTCGACGAACGGCTTTGTCACATCGGCGTTCACCCCACGCCAGTACTCGTCCCTGGCCTTCGCCGCCATCGTGGAATGAGCGTCCTCGGCAAGCTTTTCCAGCTTGGCGGTCATCGCCGACCAGTCGTCCGCCGCGGATTTCAGCTTGTCCAGCGGAGCCAGATAGACATCATTGAAGCTCAGCACAGCCGTCCCCGCCGTTACTTGAAGTACTCGTTTATCCGGGATGCCGCGAGGGCGGCCTGAATCTTCTCTTCTTCCTTGGCGTGCGACGCGGCGCTGTAGTCAAGGTGGTTGGAGATGTTCGCGCACGCGTCGAGCAACGTCTGAAGCTGTGAATTCCAGGTGTCGTGGACCGTCCTCATCGCGGCTCCCGTCAGAAAGCCGCTGACCGTCAGCATGGTCGCGGCGTCGGACGTGCTGGCGCGCGCGTGGTTTCCATCGGCCGTCAGCCTGTCGTAGAGCTCGTACGCCGCGCTGCCGATACTCCCGAGCTTGTCCTGGTTGACGCTCAGGTCCACACTGCTCCCGCCGCCGCCGGGATCACCCGGGACTTGATTCAGCCGCGTGCTGACATTGGCTGTGGCGCTGGTCCGGGCTGTTGCCCATTCGTCGTCGAACGACATGTTTCCCCCGATGCGAAAGCCGAGATGTAGGGAAGCGGCCAAGGGCCGAGACTCGGTCAGCCCGAATGGCCGGGCCCCGGCGGCGGCCCGTAGGACTGATTCGGTCCCTGGCCGGACTGCGGCGGGCCATAGGGCTGCTGCGGGTACTGCGGCTGCTGGTACGGCTGTTGCTGATGCGGCTGTTGCTGGTACGGCGCGAAGGCAGGAACCGGCGGCTGGTGAGCCTGTGCGGCGGCACGGCGGCGTGAGCGGACGAGCGGGACCGCCACCGCGGTGCCGATGAGGACGGCCGCGCCGACACCGAGCGCGATCCAGAGACCCGGGCCGCTGCCGTCGTCAGGTGCGGCGGCAGCGGGCTGCCGCGCGTTCTTGCCGTCGTCCTCGGTGCCCTTGGCGGGTTCGGAGGCTACTGGCGCGGGCGACTTGGGTGCGGCCGCCGCGAAGTCGGGCAGCGGATACTCATCGGCGGGCCCGGGATCGCCGGGGGTCTTGAGGGCGATCCGAGGCCGGACAAAGCCGTATCCGATGGAGTCGTTCCGCTGGGCACCGCTGGTGGGGCCGCCGGCCGTGTTGAGCATGACGCGCAGGACCTGGTTGTTGGTCCAGTCCGGATACTTGGCCCAGATCAGCGCGGCGGAGGCGGAGGCGAGGGCTGACGCGTCACTGGTGCCGTGACTCTTGCAGAGACCGGTCTCACCACTGCAGGCGGAGATGATGTCGACGCCCGGCGCCGCCAGATCCACCTGCGGGCCGCGCTGTGACTCCTTGGTACCGCTGATGTCCCTGTCGACCGCCGCCACACCGACGACGCCGCGCGTGGCCGCGGGATACATCACGGCGTTTCCGTTTTGCCCGTCATTGCCCACACCGGCGAATATCAACTTGCCCTTGTCCAGGGCGTAGGTCACCGCCTCCCGCAACGACCGGCCCTCGTACAGTCCCGCGACGGAAATGTTGAGGATCTTCGCGTCCGAATCGGCCGCGAAGCGGATCGCGGCGGCCATATTGGCGTCGCCTCTCTCACCGGCTCCGAAGTCAATCCGGACAGGAAGGATCTTGGCACCCGGAGCAAGTCCGAAAGCCCCGTCCCCACCATGGCTGTCACCCGTACCGGCGATCATCGCCGCGATGCCGGTGCCGTGCTCGCTGAGGTCCTCACGCTCATCGCCCGGCTTCACCGAGAGGTCCTTGCCCTTGAGCACCTGCCCCTCAAGGTCCGGCACCGGCTCTACGCCTGAGTCGATGACCGCGACCGTGACACCCTCACCGGTGCTGGACTTCCACAGCTCGTCGGCTCGCAGAGTGTCGAGATGCCACTGCCTGGAGCGGACGGTCTCCGCGTGAGCGGGTGTGGCCGCCACACCCGCCAACAGCAGCCCGAGGACGGCTGAACCGACCCGTTGGAACCGGCTCACCCGAATGCCCTTGCTACGCATGAACTTCCTTCTCACCGAATCCGTACGGGGCTCAGTCGATCACGGGCGGCACGATGCGGCGGCTGCCCTGCTGCCAGGTCTCTTCGTCCTCGGTCAGATAGTCCGGCCGTTCTCCGTTCTCGTCCTCACGACGGCGGCGCGCCGAACGATTGGACGGCGGCATCATGCCGCCACGCCCGGCCTGCCCGGAACCGGCGCCGCCTCGGACAAGTCCGGAACCGCCCGGAGTGAAGGGACGGGCACCGGCCGCTCCGGGCTGCTGGCCCCGGCCGCCCACCGGTCCGCCGGTCTCGCCCGCGAGACGCCGGCCGCCCGCGATGCCCTGGCCGCCACCGGGGCCGCCCATCGGGCCTCCGGCCCTGCCGCCCGTCATCGGAGGACGGCCGGTGGTTCCCTCACCGCCGACCACCGTGCCGCGCGGAAGACCTCCGGCGGGACGTCCGGAGTTCTGCGGGACCGGCCGACCGCCGACGATCCCGCTGTCGCGGGGCATCCGCCCGGCCGGGCCGCCACCGGACAGGCCCTGCCCGGACGGCGCCGGAGGCCGTACGAAACCGGCCGGGCGGCCTCCTCCGGCTACCGGCGCACCGGAGCCGCCGGCGGTCACGGGCGGAATCATCCCGACCGGAGGCAGGACCGTACCGTCGGGACGGCCGGTCGGCGGAGCGCCGTTCGGCGTGGTGGCCGGTGGCAGTTGAGTCGGCGGCAAGGTGGCCACGCCGTCGATCTCCATGTGTACGGGCCGGTCCGGGCTGTGCGTCGACAGTTGCGGCTGGGGCTGCGTCACCGCCGGCGGGTTATTCCGGGTCTCCTTCGAAACCTGGTGCCCGGACTCGGTGTAACCGTTGCCGGTGGCACCGCCTCCGCCGTTGCCTCTACTGGACCAGGATTCGGCCGAGGAGTCGTAGATCTTCCCCTGCGGAACGAAGCTCTCAGGCGGCGGCGGAAACGTCGGCGGATCCACCGCACCGATCACGAACGACGAGAACGAGTACGACTGCGCGAGCTTGTTCATCTGCTGCACAGCCTCGGCATGGTCCTCATTGAGCTTGGACCTCGCGTCCCGGGCGATCGACATCGAGTCCGGGTCGTTGTGGTACTTCATCGCCGCTTCGAGATTGTCCTGCGCGGCCGCGTCCATCTTCGGCAGATTGGCCTTGACCTCGCGGAGAGTCTGCGCCGCGTTGCCCATCCACGTACCGCCGATCGCGCTGTACTCCCCCAGCTTCAGCGTGGCCTTCCAGGTCTGCTCACCCCATGCCTCAAGCGCCTTGCCCGCCTCGCCCTCCCAGGGCACCGACGTGATGTAGGTCTTGAGGTCCTCACCGATGTCATTGATCGTCTTGGCGGCATCGGTCAGTTGGTCCGCGTGGTCCTTGAGCGTGTCCGGATTCGCCGCGGCCAGCATCCCCAGCATTTCCTGATGCGTGTGCGACTCGAAGTCGGTGGTCCCGAACAGTGCGCCGAAGATCGGCAGCGAGAAGAATCCCCCGCCCGAACCCGTGTCAGTCATGACTCAGCACCCTTTTCCCCGTTTCCCCGTGGTCCTGCGACTGCCTGTGTCAGGACGCGCCACGCGAGACGTCACTCCCGCTCTCCGTAGGCGGCCCGTCCGTGGGAGTGGATTCCCCGTACTTCTCGCGGTCTTCCGCAACGCGGCGATCCCAGTCCCGCCGCGCGTCATGACTGATGCGCTGCATTCGCCGCTTGATGTCGTCGTCGATGTTCTCGTATCCCTTGCGGGAACCGTCGACAGCGATACCCAGCGCCTCGATCTGGCCTGCCAGCCCCTTGGAGAGGTTCCGCAGCTCCTGATGGACGCGCACATGGGCCGAGTGAAGCACCGTGGCTTCGCTGAAATTCGTACCGAGATCCCCTTCGGGGACCGCGCCGTCGGCCATCCTTGTCGGTGCCGCGGCCGAGTTGTCGAGCTTGGTCAGCAGCCCGTCGACCCTGTTCTTGAACTTGATCAGTTCCGCGGCGTCAACATCCAGATCCTTGCCGCCACTCCCCGAACTCGCGGCGGGCAGGACCGGATACACCGGTCGCCCCGTCCCGTCGTCCTCCGCCACAGCTTCCTCCCCGTTGTGCGCACGACTGCACAGATCACCATAGCCAGCACCTGTGACACCGCGCACCCCAGGCTTGCAGCCGCAACGGGGTTCCCGCCACTACGAATTGGGCGTGGCCACCGCCGCCTGGGGACGGATCGGGAGACGGCTGACGGGACGGCCCGTGGCCGAACGCACCGCTGAGGCCACCGCCGCCGGAGACACGACCACCGGGACCGCGCTCACCGGCTTGGCGCCGAAGGGCGCCACCACGTCGCGTTCCTCGACGAGTTTGACGATGCGAATGTCCGGTGCGTCCAGGGACGTCGGAAGGGCGTAGCCCGTCAGATCGGGGCGGCGGACCAGGCCGTGGTTGGTGCGGAGATTCTCCGTGAGCGCGGCGCCGATGCCCTGCGTGACGCCCGCCTCGATCCGGGTGGCGAGCTGCGCCGGATTGAGGACACGGCCGACGTCCTGGGCCACGGCCATCTCGACGACCCGGATCGAGCCGAGCTCGATGTCCACGTCGACGACCGCGCGGATCGCGCAGAAGGCCAGGCCGACGAAGGCGTCGCCCTGTCCGGACGCGTCGAGCGGCTCGGTGGGATGAGGCCGGCACTGGGCCGTCGCCCAGAGTTCCTTGCCGTCCATCGCCTCCGTGACGGTGGTGGACAGCACACCGTCGTACGAGGTGATCTTGCCGTCCGTGATCTGGAGCAGCTCGGTGGACATCCCGAACTTGTGGGCCAGCGGCTGCAGCAACTGCGTACGGACCATCTTCGCCGCCCGCTCGACCGCGCCGCCCGAGACCCAGGTGTGGCGGCCGTGGGCGGCCGGGCCGGCCGGAGGCTGGTCGGTGTCGACCGAGGCGACATGGACCTCCTCTATGCCCAGCGTCTCCTGCACGATCTGGCGCGCGAGCGTGGCGAAACCCTGGCCGGTTTCCACCGCCGCGCAGATGACCGTCGCCACGCCGTCATGGACCTTGACGGTGGCGGTGGAGACCTCGTCCGCGCCCTCGGCGCCGAGCATATGGACCATGCCCACGGCGTAGCCGACTCCGCGTCGTACCGCGCCGGGCTCGCCCGCGCCCTCCGGTCCGCCGGGCAGCAGCCAGGCCGCCTCCGGAGTGTCCTTGGGCAGCGCGGGCAGCGGGAAGTCCCTTACGGACCGCAGGAGTTCGGCCACCGGCGCCGGGCAGGTCACCGTCTGGCCGGTGGGCAGGAGGTCGCCGGTGGCGAGGACGTTGCGCAGGCGGAGTTCGGCGGGCTCGATGCCGAGCTTCGCGGCCAGTTTGTCCATCTGGCCCTCGTACGCCGCGCACACCTGCATCGCGCCCTCGCCGCGGACATGGCCGGAGGGCGGGTTGTTGGTGCGTACGGCCCAGCCCTCGACGAAGGCGTGCGGGACGACATACGGACCGCAGGCGAAGGCGACCGCCGCCGCGAGGGACTCGGACGAGTCGTCCGCGTACGCGCCCGCGTCCAGCAGGATCTGGGCCTCGACCTTGACGAGATGTCCCTCGGCGTCCGCGTGGTGGCGGTAGCGCAGCAGCGTCGGATGCCGGTGTGCGTGGCCGAGGAAGGACTCCTCGCGGGTCGCGGCCAGTTTGACCGGGCAGCCGGTGCGCAGCGCGAGCAGGCCGAGCGGGATCTGGAAGCCCGGGTCCTCGCGGTCGCCGGTGGCGCCGGGGACTCCGGTGACGACCACCTTGACCCGCTCCGGGTCCAGGCCGAAGCAGGCGGCGGCCAGATCGCGGTCGGTGTGCGGGTCGGTGGAGCCGGTGTAGATCTCGACGCCGCCGTCGGGTCTGGGCACGGCGAGGCCGGCTTCGGCGCCGATGGGAGCCGGGTCCTGGCGGCCGATGCGGTACAGCCCTTCCACGATCACCTCCCCGGCGATCTCCGGGTCGCCGTAGCGCAGCGGGATGTGACGGATCAGATTGCCGTCGGGGTGCAGCGGTTCGGCGGCGAAGGCCTTCTCCGGGTCCGTGACCGGGTCGAGGACCTCGTACTCGACGGCGATGGCGGCGGCGGCGAGCCGGGCCGTGTCGGGATGGTCGGCGGCGACGGCGGCGATCGCCTCGCCGTGATGGCGTACGACCTCGGAGGCGAAGACGGGACGGTCGGCGACCCGGCGGCCGTAGGCGGAGTCGCCCAGGACGTCCTCGTGTGTGACGACGGCCCGTACGCCCGGCATCCCGGCGGCGGCCGACGTGTCGATCGAGACGATCCTGGCGTGCGGATGCGGAGAACGCAGGATCGCCGCCCACAGCAGGCCCTCGGCCCAGAGATCGGCGGCGTACGGGAAGGTGCCCTCGGTCTTCGCGCGTGCGTTCGCCGGAGGCAGGGAGGCGCCGAGGCCGTGCGCGGGCGGCTCCTGCTGAGGGCCGTCGAGCGCGGGAGTCCCGGCCTCGTCGTTGCTCACGCCATGCCTCCGTCGGGCGAGTGCGGGGGCTGGGCGCTGCCGGCCCCTGGGGGTGCCTGGTGCGGGATTCGGGCTTCCTCGGACGCGGCGGCCGCGGCCTCCGCGCTCGCCTTCCGTCCGGCGACGACTTCGCTCACCGCGTCGAGTACGCCCCGGTAGCCGGAGCAGCGGCAGAGGTTGCCGCAGAGCGCCTGGCGGGTCTCCAGCTCGCTGGGAGCGTGGTTGCCCTCCAGGAGGTCATGGACGGTCATGGCCATGCCGGGGATGCAGAAACCGCACTGCACCGCCCCGCACTTCGCCAGCGCGCGCTGGACGTCCGAGGGCTCACCGTCGGCGGCCAGGCCCTCGACCGTACGGACCTCGGAACCGGCCGCCGTGGCCGCCGGCACCAGACAGGAGGCGACGAGCCGTCCGTCGACCTGGACGTTGCACGCGCCGCACTCGCCCTGTGAGCAGCCGTCCTTGGCGCCGGCGAGACCGAGGCGCTCGCGCAGCACGTACAGCAGGGACTCACCGATCCAGGCGTCGGTGACGGGCCGGTCGGCGCCATTGACCCGCAGGACGTAGGAGCCCGACGGGTGTTCCGCGCTGTCGCTGCTGCTGGTGAGCGGCGCGGGTTCGGGTTCCGGCTCGGGTTCCGGTTCCGGTACGGCGTCGGCCTCGGCGGCCGGTTCGCTCGCGGCACCGGCCTCGGCAGGCGGCCCGGGTTCACCGAGCGGCCCGGGTTCACCGAGCGGCCCGGGTTCGCCGAGCGGTCCGAGTTCGCCGAGCGGTCCGTGGGCCGTTGTCTCGTGGTCCCAGCCGCCGGGTGTGTCGCCCGGGAGCGGGGCCTCGGCGCTGTCCGGGATTTCCTGGCCGGCGGTGTCGTCCGGTGCCGGAGTCTCCTCGGAAACCGGCTCCGTGGCCCAGGGCGCGGGAGCGCCGCCCGGCAGGGTCGCGGGCGGCGCGCCGCCGTTCCACTGGGAGGCCGGCATCGAGGTGCTGTACTCGCCCGATTCGTCCGGCAGATCGCCCTGCGCGACCGGGATGGTCCACTGGCCGGTCAGCTCGGAGGAACCGCCCACGCCGCCGTTCCGCTCGCCGAATCCCGCGTCGCCGGAGCCGGTCCCGGCTGCCGTGCCGGTCTCTCCGCTCTCGCCGTAATGCCACTGGCCCGACTGCCCGGAGTCGTAGCCGCCCTGGTCGTAGACGGGCTCCGGCTGCCCACCACCTTGGTGGGCGGGCGGCCAGTGCGTGCCGTCCGGCCCGGCTCCGGATGGCGCCGCCGCCCAGCCGCCCGTCACCGGCGGACCGCCCGGCGCGGGATCGGCCGGCGTCAGCGGCACGATCTGCGGCGGCACATATCCGTGTCCGGGCGCGGCCAGCGGCGCGTCCGTGGTGTCCTCCGGAGGCAGTTGTACGAACGCGGTGGACTCACCGTCGTACTCGCCGCCCTGCGGGATCGGCTGCCATCCGCCCGGTCCCCGCGACGCTCCGGGACCGGAACCTGGATTCTCGTCGGTGGTCACGACAGCGCCCTCCCCAGTGCCCGTCGGGCCAGCGCGGCGACGGTGCGCCGCAGATGCAGTACGGCCGGCGCCAGCGGCGGGGCCTCTCCGCCGCCGGCCGGCGGCGCCGGGTCCGGGATACAGGCCGCGGCGACATACTCGCCGAAGGCGGCGAGCGCCTCCGCCGTGAGTCCTCGCGCGCCGTCCCAGTCGATCAGCGAGGCGATCCAGCGTTCGGCCTCCAGCGGGCGCAGCGGCATCGGCGCGATGGCGCCGACCGCGCAGCGCACTCCGCGCCGGGCCGGATCGAGCACGATGGCCACGGAGGCGGTGGCGCGGCCGGGGCCGGTCCGTCCTGTCGCCTTCACGAAGACCTGCGGCGCGTGCAGCAGCGGCACGCGGACGAAGCCGATCAGTTCGGCGGGTGCCAGCATCTCCCGGCCGGCCAGCAGGTGCGAGACCGGGATCTCCCGGCGGGCGCCGTCGGGGCCCGCGATGACCAGGTCGGCTTCGAGCGCGGCCAGCACGGGCAGGGCGTCGCCGGTCGGGGCCGCGGTGGCGATATTGCCGCCGAGTGTGCCGGCGTTACGGATCTGCGGCGGCCCGGCCGCACGCGCGGACGCGGCGAGCGCGGGGATGAGGGCCGCGAAGTCGGGTCTGCCCATGCGCGCGTGCGTGAGGCCGGCGCCGAGGAGGGCGTGACCGTCCTGGTAGTGCCAGCCGCGCAGCTCGCTGATCCGGCCGAGGCCGACGAGCCCGGCGGGCCGTAGCTGCCCTTTGTTGACGGCGGCCATCAGATCGGTTCCACCCGCGACGGGAACGGCGGCGGGCATCGCGCCGAGCGCCGCCACGGCCTCGTCGAGCGAGGCCGGCAGCGTCACGGACTGCGCCGTCTGCGGTGCGTGCGTGGTCAACCCAGCTGCCCCTTTCCGGTGTCCCGGCTGTCCCGCCTGTGTTGCCGTACCGTACGTGCTCACAGCCCGGACGTGGCAACTCTGGCACATCTTCCGGGCCGGTCGGCGCGAGGGTCCACGAAGGACGGATCCGTCCCCGACCAGGAAGAAGGTCCGGTTTCACACCTCTTCACCGGCACATGCGGAATGCCTCCCTTCGGCGGTCGTTGTACGACTTATCCAGACGGACCACCACGGTGCCAGGGAGCCGGCCGGAGGACCCGCACCTCCCGCCGGGCTCACACGTTCGGGGGCGTGCCCTCGATCGGGCGTCCGAGACCGGCGGAGGTTCCGTCGGGGCCCGGACGGCGCTGCCATGGCAACGGACCACCGGGCGGCCGGTACGCCACACCGAGAGCGTCAAGGCGCCGGTAGTGCCGGTCCATTCGCTGCTCGAAACCGGCGAAGTCGCGGTCGGCCGGTGCGGGCAGCGCCGACCAGGCGACCTCGGCGAAGGCCGCCAGCCGTGGGAAGACCTGGTAATCGACGCGGGAGCTGTCCTGCATCACCTCGGTCCACACATTGGCCTGCGTGCCCAGGACATGGGCCGCCTCGTCCTCGGTGAGCTGCGCCGGTACGGGCTCGAAGCGGTAGACGTCCTCCAGGGTGCGGACATATCCGATGGGCATCGGCTCGTCCTCGCCGGCCGCCTGGCGGTGGTCCAGATACACCTGCTGCTCGGGACACATGACGACGTCGTGGCCGGCTCTGGCGGCGGCGATCCCGCCCGCGTATCCGCGCCATGACGAGACGGCGGCTCCCGGCGCGAGGCCGCCTTCGAGGATCTCGTCCCAGCCGATGAGGCGCCGGCCGCGCGCGGTGAGCCAGGTGTCGAAGTGCCTGATGAACCAGGACTGGAGCTCGTTCTCGTCGGCCAGTCCGCGCTGCCGCATCAAGGCCTGCGCGGCCGGCGACTCCCGCCACTGGTCCTTGAGGCACTCGTCGCCGCCGATATGGATGAATGTGGACGGGAAGAGCGCGAGGAGTTCCTCGAAGACGTCCTCGTAGAAGCGCAGGGTGTTGTCAGTGGGCGCGAGTACGTTCGGGTTGATGCCCCAGGTGTCCCAGACGGTGAGGGAGGACGTGTCGATGACATCGGTATTGCCGAGTTCCGGATATGCGGCGATGGCCGCCTGCGAATGGCCCGGGACATCGATTTCGGGGACGACGGTGATATGCCGCTCGGCGGCGTACGCGACGATCTCGCGGATGTCGTCCTGTGTGTAGTAACCACCGTGCGGCTTCTCGTCCCACAGCCCGGAGGCGCGGTGGCCCCATTTGGTGCGCGAGCGCCAGGATCCGACTTCCGTCAGCCTCGGATGGCGCTTGATCTCGACGCGCCAGCCCTGGTCGTCGGTGAGATGGAAGTGGAAGACATTCAGCTTGTGGGCGGCGAGCAGGTCCAGATAGCGCAGGACACCGTCCTTGGGCATGAAGTGGCGTGCCACGTCGAGCATCAGTCCCCGCCAGCCGAAGCGGGGCCGGTCCTGGAGCGTGCCCACGGGAAGGTGCCAGTCGCGGTCCTGAGTGAGCGGCGCGCGCCGGAAGGCTTCCGGGCCGAGCAGTTGACGCAGCGTCTGCGCGCCCCAGAAGACACCGGCCGCGCCGCCGCCCTCGATGGTCACGGCCGGCTCGCCGCCGGTCACGGCGAGCCGGTAGCCCTCCGCGCCCAGCTCTTCCGCGACGCCCGGGCTGACGCTGAGCACGATCCGGTGCGGGCCGCTGTCGCCGTCGGCGAGAGGCAGGCCGGTGGCCGCGCCGACGGTGCCGCGCAGCCAGCGGGCCACGTGCTCGGTGCCCGGCCGCGCGTCGATACGCGTCCTGGCGTCGAGGGTGAAACGGGCGGCGGTATTCCACTCGGCGGCCCGCGCGGCCGGAATGAGATCCGTAAAGGTCATAACCATCAGTCCTTCACCGCGCCGCCGAGTCCGGAGACCAGGCGTCGCTGTACGAGCACGAAGAAAACCAGCACCGGAACGGTCATCACGGTAGAGGCGGCCATGATCCCGCCCCAGTCGTTCTCGTCCGGTTTGAAGAAGACGAGCAGCGCCATGGGAAGGGTCGACTGGGAGGTGTCGCTGATGATGAAGGACTTCGCGAAGAGGAAGTCGTTCCAGGTCGAGATGAAGGAGAAGACACTCGTCGCGACCAGCCCGGGAAGGACCAGCGGAAAGAGGATCTGCCACAGGAAGCGGGTGCGGCTCGCGCCGTCGATGTACGCGGCCTCCTCCAGCGCCTCCGGGACCGCCTTCACGAATCCCCGCAGCATCCATACCGCGAAGGGCAGCGAGAACGCGAGATGCGGCAGGACCAGCGAGCCGAGCGTATTGAGCAGTCCCGCGTCGCGCATCAGGAAGAACAGCGGGATGGTCAGCGCCTCGACCGGCACCATCTGCGCGACCAGGAACATGATGAGCAGGGTCGTACGGAACCGGAAGCGGAAGCGGGTCACCGCCGTCGCCGCGAGAAAGGCGATGAGCGCGGAGGCGATCACGACCGAGCCGGCGACCAGCAGGCTGTTGAGGAAGTACCGGCCGAATTCCTGCTGTTCGAAGACCCGGCGGAAGGAGTCGAGTGACGGCGAGAGGGTCCAGGGTCGCGGATCCGTGGACTGGATCTCGCCCGCCGGTTTGACCGCGGAAACCACCATCCAGTACAGCGGGAAGGCCACGATCACGGCGATGACGAGGGCCGATGCCTCGGCGGCCAGCCGCCACGGACGGCGAATACCGAGCAGGTTCACAGTTCTTCTCCCCGGCGTCGGATCAGGCGCAGATAGACGAGCGTGACCGCCAGCAGAATCAGCAGCATGACCACGCCAATGGCCGAGCCCAGGCTGTACTGCGAGGACGCGAAGGCTTTCTGATAGGCGTACACATTGAGTACGAGATTCTGCCCGGCGATTCCGCCGCCGTTCGTCATCACATAGATCTGTGTGAAGACCTTGAAGTCCCAGATGATGGACTGGATGGTGACGACCACCAGGATCGGTCTGAGCATCGGCGCGGTGACGGACCGCCAGACGCGCCACTGCGAGGCGCCGTCGAGCGAGGCCGCCTCCAGCACCTCGGCCGGGATGGCCTTGATTCCCGCGTAGACGGTCACCATGACGAACGGGAAGGAGCACCAGACCACTTCGAACAGGACGAGCGCGAAGGCGCTGTACCGGCCGTACGTCCAGGAGAAGTCACCGAGCCCGAGCAGCCGGTTGACCGGTCCGTAGTCCGGGTCGAAGAGAAAGACCCAGACCGTGGAGCCGGTGATCGCCGGAGTGGCCCAGGCACCGAGCGCGGCGAGCATCAGCGCGAGGCGCGGCACCGCCCGGATCCGCGTCAGCAGTACGGCGAGCGCGCAGCCCACCGCGAGCGTGGCGACGACGCACGCCGCGGCGAACAGCACGGTCGCGAGCAGCACCTGCCAGAACTGGCTGTCGCCGAAGAGCGCGGCGTAGTTGCCGAAGCCCTGGAAGGTGGTCGGCTGCCCGCCGCTGACCTGGGCCTGGGTGTACTCCAGAAAGGAGATCAGGCCGAGTTGGTAGATCGGATAGACCAGCAGCCCGCCGAGGACGACAAGGGCGGGCACGAGATAGAGCCAGGGCGTCCAGCCGGCCTGCCCGGCCCGCCGGGGAGCGTGGCGGGAGGCGCGTCCGGGCCGCTTCGGGTCCATGGCCGTTCCGGCGCCGGACGCCGCGTCGCCGCCTCCGCCCGGCCGGGCGGAGAGGAGGACGCGGCGGCCGGAGGTGGCCGTACGGCCGGAGGCGGGCGCGGCGCCGTCCCGCCGGGCTCCGGTGTTGTTCGTCATGGCTCTCAGCCCGCGGACGTGAACGCCGCGTCCATCTTCTTCGCCGCGTCGTCCGACGCCGTGGCGACGTCCTTACGGCCGCTGACGATCTCCTGGAACATCGTCGGCAGGATCAGCGAGGAGTCGATCTGCGCCCAGCCCGGCGACGCCGGGACGAACTTGGCGCCCGCGCCCAGGGTCTTCACGAAGGGCTCGATGAACGGCTCCTTCTTCGCCGAGGCGGCCAGCACGTCGGTGTACGTGGGCAGGAAGCCCATCGCGTCGAACAGTTTGGCCTGGGTGTCCTTGCCGGTGAACGACTTCATCAGGTCCACGGCGAGTGTGCGGTGCGAACTGCTCTTGAGCACACCGATGTTGTTGCCGCCGGCGAAGGCCGGCGCGACCGAGCCGGCCGTGACGCCCGGCAGCGGCACGACCGCGTACTTGCCCTTCACCGAACCGGCCTCGACGGCCTGGTGGCTGAAGTCGCCGCCGATCGCCATCGCGGCCTTCCCGGAGGCGAACGCGGTGACCGTCGCGTTGCCGCCCATCGAGGCGCACTTGGCGGCCGGACAGTTGTCGTCGCCGAAGAGGGAGGTGTACGCCTCGATGCCCTTGCGCGCGGCCGGGCTGTTGACGGCGGCCCGGTAGGTGCCGCCGCTCTCCTCGGCCAGTTCACCGCCGTTCGCCCAGAGGAACGGCATGGCGCCATAGGTGTAGGCACCGCCGACCGCGAGCCCGTACAGGTCCGGCTTCGCCTGGTGGATCTTCTTGGCGGTGGAGATCAGCTCGGCCTGCGACTTGGGAGCCTTGATGCCCAGGTCATCGAAGACATCGGTGCGGTAGTACAGCGCCCGGACGCCGACGAACAGCGGCGCTCCGTAGATCTTGCCGTCCACCGTGACGGACTGCCTGGCCGTCGGATCGGTGTCCTTGGCCTCGTCCCAGGCGTCGAACTCCGCGGTGACATCGGCGAGTCCGCCGTCCTTGACGTATCCGGCGGTGTCCGTGTTGCCGTACTCGATCAGATCCGGCGCGCTCTTCGGGTCGTTGAACGCGGCCTTGATGCGCTGGGCGCGGGTCTCGACCGGGATGTACTCGATCTCGACCTTCGCGCCGTCGTGCTGCTCGCGGAAGGCGGCGACGGCGGCGTCGACGACCTGCTCCTTGGGCTTGTTGTTGACTTCCTGGAAGAGCCATACGCGCAGCGTGCCGCTCTTCTCGTCCTTCGACGCGCTGTTGTCGGAGGTCTGCGGAGCGCAGGCGGTGGCGGTGAGGCCGGCGAGCGCAAGTGCCGCGACCGGAGCCGCAATTCGGGCTGAAAGCTTCATCCGGGATCCCTACAGGTCGGCGTTGCAACATACGCAACGAGCGTTCCGTGCTGCACAACTCGCAGGAGATTAAGCGTGTCCGGAACACGTCGACAAGTGGTCTCAACCACTCTGTGACCCCAGGAGCCTCCGAGAAGCACCCTGTGCAACGCGAACGGCCCCCGGGGCGCGCGTACGCGCGTCCCGGGGGCCGTCAGCCATGGAGGAGGACCAGCCGCTACTTCTCGCTCTTGTCCTTGCCGCCCTTGTCCTTGTCCCCGCCGGGGCCCATGGACTCGTAGATCTCCTTGCACATCGGGCAGACCGGATACTTCTTGGGGTCGCGCCCCGGTACCCAGACCTTCCCGCACAGTGCCACCACGGGAGTGCCGTCGAGGGCACTCGCCATGATCTTGTCCTTCTGGACGTAGTGGGCGAAGCGCTCGTGGTCACCGTCGCCGTTCGACACCTGTGGTGTCGGCTCCACGAGGGTGCCCGTACCTGCCCCGCGCTCGGGCTCAAGAGTGCTCATAAGCGCCAAGGGTACCCACGCGCGCCGCGACGCGGAGTCCCCGGGTCCATGCACTCCGGAGCCATACGCTCACGCATCGCTCCGACACGCCGTGAACGGCCCGCGCGGAAGCGGCCGGAGGGACGGCCGGCAGGTCTGTTGAACGATCCGCCGCGCGATCGGCCGAACGGTCAGTTGAGCGACGGGTCGTCGGGATACGTGGCGATCATGGCCAGCTCGCCGCGCTGCCGCCGCAGCACCGCCCGCCACAGGCTCTCCGGCCGCGGACACGACACGTCACCCGGCTCCGACTCGACCACGTACCAGGCGCCTTCGCTCAACTCGTCCTCCAGTTGTCCCGGGCCCCAGCCCGCGTAGCCGGCGAAGATCCGCAGCGAGCCGAGCGCCCGTGCCAGCAGCTCGGGAGGCATCTCCAGATCGACGAGTCCTATCGCGCCGTGCACCCTGCGCCAGCCGAGCGGGCCCTCCGCGCCCGGGATGACGGCGAGGCCGAGCGCCGAGTCGAGCGAGACCGGACCGCCCTGGAAGACCACACCGGGCTCGCCCGCCAGCTCGCCCCACGACGCCAGGATGTCGCCAACACCCACCGGCGTGGGCCTGTTGAGGACCACACCGAGGGAACCCTCCTCGTCGTGATCGAGCAGGAGGACCACCGCGCGGTCGAAATTCGGGTCGGTGAGGGCCGGTGTGGCGACAAGCAGCCGCCCTGTGAGCGAGGACACCTCGGTCATGCGAGACATGATCCCGCATATTCGGTCTCCGCGGGGCACGCACGGCGCAGTGCCTGTGCGCGCAGCTCAGGGCGTACGGCGGCGGCGCCGGCGCGCGGCCGTCCGGAATCGCGGCCGGTGACCCTCCGCGAGCGCGGCGGAACGGTACGTGTTATGCCGGTTTCATTATGCGCCGGAGGCCGCCCAGGCCCTACGGGACAGGGGCTCTCGCCCCTTACCCTTTCCTTGGCCACCTTCCCGCCCACTCCGGAACGCGAGATTCATGACCGGCACAGACGATGTAATGCTTGTCCACGGTGGGACCCCGCTGGAAGGCGAGATCCGCGTCCGCGGCGCGAAGAACCTGGTGCCGAAGGCCATGGTCGCCGCGCTGCTCGGCAGCGGCCCCAGTCGGCTGCGCAATGTGCCGGACATCCGCGATGTGCGCGTCGTACGCGGACTCCTCCAGCTTCACGGAGTGACCGTCCGTCCCGGCGACGAGCCGGGCGAGCTGATCCTCGACCCGACCCATGTCGAGAGTGCCAATGTCGCCGACATCGATGCCCACGCGGGCTCGTCGCGCATCCCGATCCTCTTCTGCGGACCGCTGCTGCACCGCCTCGGCCACGCCTTCATCCCGGGTCTGGGCGGCTGTGACATCGGCGGCCGGCCGATCGACTTCCACTTCGACGTGCTGCGCCAGTTCGGCGCGACGATCGAGAAGCGGGCCGACGGCCAGTATCTGGAGGCCCCGCAGCGGCTGCGCGGCACCAAGATCCGGCTGCCGTATCCGTCGGTCGGCTCGACGGAGCAGGTGCTGCTGACGGCCGTGCTGGCCGAGGGCGTCACCGAGCTGTCGAACGCCGCGGTGGAGCCGGAGATCGAGGACCTCATCTGCGTACTGCAGAAGATGGGCGCGATCATCTCCATGGACACCGACCGGACGATCCGGATCACCGGTGTCGACCAGCTCGACGGCTATACGCACCGGGCGATCCCGGACCGGCTGGAGGCCGCCTCCTGGGCGTCGGCGGCGCTCGCCACCGAGGGCAACATCTATGTCCGCGGCGCGCAGCAGCGGTCGATGATGACCTTCCTCAACACCTATCGCAAGGTCGGCGGCGCCTTCGAGATCGACGACGAGGGCATCCGCTTCTGGCACCCGGGCGGCTCGCTCAACGCCATCGCGCTGGAGACGGACGTCCATCCCGGCTTCCAGACCGACTGGCAGCAGCCGCTGGTGGTGGCCCTGACACAGGCCTCGGGCCTGTCCATCGTGCACGAGACGGTGTACGAGTCCCGGCTCGGATTCACCTCCGCGCTGAACCAGATGGGCGCGCACATCCAGCTCTACCGGGAGTGCCTGGGCGGCTCGGACTGCCGCTTCGGCCAGCGCAACTTCCTGCACTCCGCGGTCGTGTCGGGCCCGACGAAGCTGCAGGGCGCGGATCTGGTCATCCCCGATCTGCGCGGCGGCTTCTCGTATCTGATCGCGGCGCTGGCGGCGCAGGGCACGTCCCGGGTCCACGGCATCGATCTGATCAACCGCGGCTACGAGAACTTCATGGACAAGCTCATCGAGCTGGGCGCGAAGGTCGAGCTGCCGGGCGGCGCGCTCGTCTGACACCGCCGGCGCCGGTGACGCCGGCTCCGGGACGCTGATGGCCCCGCTCGACGGAGTGGGGCCATCAGCGTCCCGGGACGGCCCGGGACGGCCCGGGACGGCCCGGGACGCACACAGGGGCGGCCACCCTGTCCGGGTGGCCGCCCCTGTGCGTTGCCTAATGGGTGTTACTTGCCCTTGGCGGCTTCCTTGAGCTTGGAGCCCGCGGAGACCTTCACGCTGTAACCGGCCGGGATCTGGATCGGGTCGCCGGTCTGCGGGTTACGAGCGGTGCGAGCGGCACGGTGGGTGCGCTCGAAGGTCAGGAAGCCGGGGATGGTGACCTTCTCGTCGCCCTTGGCGACGACCTCGCCTACCGTCTCGGCGAGAGCGGCCAGCACGGCGTCGGCGTCCTTGCGGGTCACCTCGGCGCGGTCGGCCAGGGCGGCCACCAGCTCACTGCGGTTCATGTTGTTACTCCCGTGTTCTTCTTGCCTGTAAGGCGTGAGATCGAAGCCGATGCTGCCAGGGCCCTCGGACAGTCCCCGGACCCGGGTCTGCTGACAGACCCTCGCGCCCGAATACGCATCCTGCCCCCACCAGCGGCGGGAAAGCCAATCCGGCACTCTCCGGAGTCACACGAAAAGCGCCAGTGCCTCGTCGTCGTGACGTTCCGTCGACCCTGTGAAGACTCCCTGGAGCCTCGGAGCCCCTGGAGTCGTTGAAGCCCTTGAACCCGCCGGAGGCCCTGAAAACCTCCCTGGAGCGGCGGGCTCATGGTCCGCCACCCTAGATGGGGCCGCGGGGCCCGGCGAATCGCGACGCGCCGGGCGTCAAGCGGACGTAACCGCTGTCACGGTCACGCCCGCCGCCTTGGCGGCGTTGCGCACCGCGCCTGCCACCGCGCCGGCGACCTTGTCGTTGAAGACCGAGGGGACGATGTAGTTCGGGTTCAGCTCGTCCTCGGTGACCACGTCCGCGAGGGCTGTCGCCGCGGCCAGCATCATCTCAGTGTTGACCGTACGGGACTGGGCGTCCAGCAGACCGCGGAAAACGCCGGGAAAGACCAGCACGTTATTGATCTGGTTGGGGAAGTCGGAGCGGCCGGTGGCCACGACCGCGGCCGTCTCACGGGCGATCGCCGGGTCGACCTCGGGGTCCGGGTTCGCGAGCGCGAAGACGATCGCCCCGTCGGCCATGGCGGCGACATCGGCGCCGTCCAGCACGTTCGGCGCGGAGACGCCGATGAAGACGTCCGCGTCGACCACGGCCTCCTTGAGCGTGCCGGTGACACCCTCGGGGTTGGTGTTGTCGGCGATCCAGCGCAGCGGCGACTCAGGAGTGGCCTCCACCAGGTCCTCGCGGCCCGCGTGCACCACACCCTGGATGTCGGCGACGACGGCGTGCTTCACACCGGCCGCGATCAGCAGCTTGAGGATGGCCGTGCCGGCGGCGCCCGCGCCGGACATCACGATGCGTACGTCCCCGATGGCCTTGCCCACCACGCGCAGCGCGTTGGTGAGGGCCGCCAGCACCACGATCGCGGTGCCGTGCTGGTCGTCGTGGAAGACCGGGATGTCCAGGGCCTCACGCAGCCGCGCCTCGATCTCGAAGCAGCGGGGCGCGGAGATGTCCTCCAGGTTGATGCCGGCGAAGCCGGGCGCGATCGCCTTGACGATCTCGACGATGGCGTCGGTGTCCTGGGTGTCCAGGCAGAGCGGCCAGGCGTCGATCCCGGCGAACCGCTTGAACAGGGCCGCCTTGCCCTCCATCACCGGCAGCGCCGCCTTGGGGCCGATGTTGCCGAGGCCCAGCACGGCGGAGCCGTCCGTCACGACCGCGACGGAGTTGCGCTTGATGGTCAGCCGGCGGGCGTCCTCCGGGTTCTCCGCGATGGCCATGCAGACCCGGGCCACACCCGGGGTGTAGATCATCGAGAGATCGTCACGGTTGCGGATGGGGTGCTTGGACTGCATCTCGATCTTGCCGCCGAGGTGCATCAGGAACGTACGGTCGGAGACCTTGCCGAGGACGACGCCCTCGATCCCGCGCAACTGCTCGACGATCTCCTCCGCGTGCCCGGTGGAGGTCGCGGCGATCGTGACGTCGATCCGCAGTTTCTCGTGGCCGGAGGCGGTCACGTCGAGGCCGGTGACGGAGCCGCCGGAGGACTCGACGGCCGTGGTGAGCTGGGAGACCGCGGTCCCGCTCGCGGGCACCTCCAGTCTGACCGTCATCGAATACGAGACGCTCGGCGCCGTTGCCATGACCGTGTTCCTCTTCTTTCCCTAGCCTCATTGCCACGCCGCCCGGCACATGCCCCGGCGGCGCAATCCGATGGTCGCACCTACCGGCGGGTAGAAGGTAAGGGGCCCCGTCCCGGGAAAGTGTTTTCCGCCATGCGGGAGAGGTCGGCGGCGGCCACGCGTGGGCATACCGGTCATACACACGGAAGCAGGTCCCTGCCGGAACTCCGGCAGGGACCTGCTTCCGTAGGTGAAGGTGGCACCGGCCCGCCATGCTCGCCTCGCGGCAAGTGGTCGCTCGAAGCGACTAAGGTTGGGCCCGGGGGCTTGGATCGAGCCGGTGCCGACACCAGGCTAACAAACCACTCCGGCAAGCGATTCCCGCATCGCGAGTTGACTCGGAATCAATCCCGCAGCAAGTCCGGTACTCCTTCCGCGTCCGGCTCGTCCCGCGCCGTCGAGACCACCGTGAGCTGCTGCGTCGCGCGGGTCAGCGCCACGTACAGCACACGCAGGCCGGCCGGCGACTCGTCGGCGATTTCCGCCGGAGAGACCACGACCGTCGCGTCGTACTCCAGGCCCTTGGCCTCCAGACTGCCCAGCGCCACCACTCGTTCGCCGAGTCCGGCCAGCCAGCGCGCCGCCTGCTCACGCCGGTTCATGGCGACGACGACACCGACCGTGCCGTCCACGCGCTCCAGCAGGCGCCGCGCCTCCGCCCGGACGGCACCGGCGAGATCGCCGTCCCGTACGACGCCGAAGCGCGGCCGTACGCCGGTGGAGCGCACGGCTGCCGGAGACTCCATGCCGGGCATGGCCAGGGCCAGCACCTTCGCCGCCAGTTCGGCGATCTCCGCCGGATTGCGGTAGTTCACGGTCAGAGTGAAGCGGCGGCGCGGCCGGGCGCCGAGCGCCTCGTCGCGCGCCTCGGCCGCCTCGTCCGGGTCCGACCAGGACGACTGCGCCGCGTCCCCGACGACCGTCCAGGTGGCGTGCCGGCCGCGACGGCCGACCATCCGCCACTGCATGGGCGTCAGATCCTGCGCCTCGTCGACGATGACATGCGCGTACTCGGTGCGCTCCGCGGCCAGCCGTTCGGCCCGCTCGCGCTGCGACTCCTCGCGGCCCGGCATCAGCTCCTCCAGACCGGTGAGCTGGTCCAGCGGATCGAACTCACGCCGCTTCCTCGGCCGCGGCGGCGAGCCGAGCAGCGTCTCCAACTCGTCGAGGAGCGCCACGTCGTGCACCGAGAGCGGACCCTTGCCTTCGGCGCCCAGCCGCCTGAGCGAACGCGCCAGACGCCGGATCTCGCCCTGGTTGAGTACGCGGCGGGACCAGCGGCCCAGGCGCCGTTCGTCGGCCATCGCGGCGAGCACTCCGCGCGGGGTCAGCTCGGGCCACCAGGCGTCCAGGAAAGCCTGGAAGCTGTCCTCGGACGTGATGTCGTCGTCGAAGCCGCCACGCAGCTCCGCGGCCAGCTCGGCGTCGCCCTTCGACACATACTCACCGGCCCGCGCGGCGGCGCCGGACTTCGACCAGAGGGCGTCCAGCAGGAGCCTGCGGGCCCTCGGGCGCAGCAGGTTGACAGGCGCGGTGCCGCCGAGGACGGACTGCCGGATGCGGTTCAGCTCATCGGCCTCCAGCTCCAGCCTGCGGCCGAAGGCGACGACCCGGAGCCGGTCGGTCCGTACGGCCGCGACGGGCTCGTCGTCGCCGAAGGCGAGCTGGCCCGTCCGGTCGTCGGCGCCGCCCGGTCCGCCGCGCCGGGCCTGGACCGCCGGTGAGACCTCCAGCGCGCCCCTGGACGCCTTGCGCAGCACCTTCAGCATCCGCGCGGAGCCCTTGACACGGGCCACGGCCGGTTCGTCGTACGCCGTGGCCTCCGCTCCGTCCACCAGCGAACCCACCGCGCGGATCGCGACCTGTCCCTCCTCGCCCAGCGAGGGCAGCACGCCCTCGGTGTACGCGACGAGCAGCGGTGTCGGCGAGACGACCAGGATGCCGCCCGCGTACCGCCGCCGGTCCTGGTAGAGCAGATAGGCGGCCCGGTGCAGCGCGACCGCGGTCTTGCCCGTGCCCGGCCCGCCCGAGACCTCGGTGACGGAGGCGGCGGGCGCCCGGATCACCAGATCCTGTTCGGCCTGGATCGAAGAAACGATGTCCCTCATGGTGTGGCTGCGGGCCTGGCCGAGCGCGGCCATCAGCGCGCCGTCGCCGATGACGGCCAGCGCGGCGCCGTCCAGGGACGCGGTCAGCTCCGGGCGCATCAGATCGTCCTCGACTCCGAGGACCTTGCGGCCCTTGGAGCGGATGACCCGACGGCGTACGACCCGGCCGGGATCGACGGGCGTGGCGCGGTAGAACGGCGCGGCGGCCGGTGCGCGCCAGTCGATGACCAGCGGCGAGTAGTCGGAGTCCAGGACCCCGATCCGGCCGATGTGCAGCGTCTCCGCGATATCGGCCGTGCCGTCGGTCCTGATGGCGTCGTCGGCCGGTTCGACCGAGGTGTAGGCGCCGTCCGGGCCCTTCTTGCCGTCCTTTCCGGGCAGCAGATCGATCCGCCCGAAGAGGAAGTCCTCGAACTCGTTGTTCAGCCGGTTGAGATGGATCCCGGCCCGGAAGACCTGGGCGTCCCGCTCCGCGAGAGCCCCCGGCGTGCCGACCTGCCCCCGTTTGGCGGCGTCGTTCATCAGGAACTCCGCCTCGTGGATCTTCTCCTCAAGACGGCCGTACACCTGGTCCAGATGATCCTGTTCGACGCCGATCTCACGGGCGCGTACGGAGTCGTGCCCCGTGTCGCGTACGGGATCGACGGCGGGTCCAGCGGTTTCAACAGCGGCATCCTGCGCGGCCACCGAGGCCCCCTTCATGACGTGCGTCGGGCAGCCGTCAACCGTACGCGAAGGGGACGGGTATGTCAGGCGCGAACCTCTACCAGTCGCTTGCCGTCGAACGTACGCACCTCAAAGTGATCGATGTCCTTGCTCCCCATGGCCGTACCTCCGTGCACATAGAGCGGCTTCTTGGCGGACTCGTGCGCGCTGTCGGCGATGCCGTACCCCCAGGCGGGTACCGCCCAGGAGGTGACGACCTCCTCCTCGCCGGTCTTGGAGACGGCGATCAGGCTGCACTTGAGCGGGCCCTTGACGTTCTTCAGCTCCAGGACGGTGTGCGTGCCCCAGCCCTTGGACTCCATCCCCACGGTCGCGGTGACCTTGGTGGCGGCGTCCGTGGCCCGGACCTTGTCCGTCATGTGGTTGAAGAAGGCGTCCTCGGCCGGGCTGGTGGGATGCGGGTCGGCGGCCACCGACTGACGGTCCGCGCCGCCGTCGCCCGAGGTGGCGACGACCGTCGCCACCGGTCCGCCGATGATCAGCGCCGCGGCGGCCGCGACGAGATACATCCCACGGCGCCTGCGCTTGGCGCGCTTGGCGGCGACCTCGTCGACCAGCCGGTCCAGGAGCTGCGGGCCGGGCTGTACGGAGACCGCCGGCGGCGGCACCAACGGCGAGGCGGCCGGCGGCACCATCGGCGAGGCGAAGGGACGGACGTTGTCGAGCGGGTCCGGATCGCCGAAGCCCGGATCGCCCGGGATGTCCGCCAGCATGGCCAGCATCGGCTCCATCCCGGAGAATTCCTCAAGATGGAAGGCGCAGAGCCGGCAGTCGGCGAGATGCGCCTCGAAGGCGGTGGCTTCGGCATCGTCGAGAATGCCGAGGACATACGCGCCGACGGCATCATGCACGGTACTTTCGTCGCCCAGTCCGTACTGCTCGTGCGTGGTCATGCCGAGACCCCCCTCTCCTCCAACGCGAGCTTCATCGAACGCAGTGCGTAGAACACCCGTGAACGCACGGTGCCGCTGGGTATGCCGAGCTCCTCGGCCGCCTCATTGACCGTGCGTCCCTTGAAATACGTCTCTACGAGCGCTTCCCTGTGGGCAGGGGTCAAATCATCGAGCGCATCAGAGAGCGTCATAAGCCACAACGCCTTGTCGATCTCGTCCTCCGCGGGCATGACCTCCAGCGGCGACGGGTCGACCTCCTGCGGCCGGGCCTGCCGGCTGCGGTGACCGTCGATGACGATACGCCGGGCGACCGTCACCAGCCAGGGTCGGACAGAGCCGGTCGCCTGGTTGAGCTGACCGGCGTTCTTCCAGGCACGGATGAGCGTCTCCTGCACCACGTCCTCGGCCCGCTGGCGGTCGCCCGCGACGAGACGCAGTACATAGGCGAGCAGCGGTCCGGCGTGTTCCCGGTAAAGGCCTCGCATCAGCTCTTCGTCAGGGACGGAGAGGCTGCCGCGCGGTCCCTTGCTCCGGTGTCGGGCCCGGTGAGGACGGTCATCGGCCACCGCCGCATCCTTGCGCACCTGAACCTCCCGGTCGAGACCTTCATGACTGCTTGTCCCCCATCACTACGGAAGGCCGCCCAGGGACGTTCAACGGGCGGAGAAGAACTTTCAAGATCTTTTACGGCGCTCACCCGCCGCGTGGAGATCCAGCGCGGGAGACGGCGTGCCCCGACCGGACCATACCGGCCCCGGCGCGGGATGCCGGTGCCGGGGCCGGAGGCCCGGTGCCGGGCGTCGGTCTCAGGTTCGGGTCTCAGGGCCGCGTCTCAGGGCCGGGCCAGGGCCGCGCGGCGGCGGTGTCTGGCGACCCGCTCGCGATTGCCGCACACGTCGCTGGAGCACCAGCGGCGCCGCCGTCCGCGCGATGTGTCCAGATACACACGGCGGCAGGTCTCTCCCTCGCACTGCCGCAGCCGGGCCCGCGCGGCCGGGTCGGTGAGCAGATCCACCGCGTCCCTGGCCACGGCCGCCAGCAGAGCGTCGCAGCCGGGCTCGGTGCTCAGCGCGCGTACGAGTCGGCCGTCCTCGTCGCGTACGGCCCTGATCCCGGGCGGCGCTCCGGCGGCCAGCTCGTTGACCCGCGCCAGCGCGGCGGACGCGTCCCGGCCGTCGATCTCGGCGCGTACGAGCTGTCCGACGCCGTCGCGCAGTTCGGCGAAGGAGCGCATCCAGCGGGCGTCGACTCCGGCGAGCGCGGTCCCTTCCGGTACCAGCCCGGCTCCGACCAGCCACCGGCCGAGCGGCACGGCGCCGTCGAGCGGTTCCGTACCTCTGCCGGCCGGCTCTCCCGTGGCCACCAGATCCAGGCAGACGCGCCCGGCGTCGAACCGCCAGTCGTACGAGCCCATGCCCGCCGTCATGTGCCTGTCACCGCCTCGGGTTCACCGGTAGGTGCCGTCCTCCTCAGAGTGCCTGCCCCCGGAGTGCCCCGGGAACCCTCGGAGCCGGTGCGCGTGAGGCCGGGCCGGTACCGGCCGAGGCGCCCATGCGCCCGTGGCCTCGTACGGCGAAAGCCCGCGCGGCGCGCGGTGATCGCGTCGGACGGACGTCCCGTCCCGTCCTTCTTACCGCTCCGCCGCCTCAACTCCGCGCGGCAGCGCGCGTTTCAGCCCGGGCCGGAGCGGCGTACGCGCCGGCCGGGTCCGGCGCACCGTCCGCCGAACCCGGTCCCTTTTGCTCACGACCGCCATGCCGGCACGAACGGACTTCCACCGAATCCCATAACGATCCACCACGTTGCCTCGGCGCGGCATGACGGGCCATCAATAAGCCCACTGGTATACGCGATTGTTTCACCTGAATGCGAATGGCGATTTCGTCGAATCACTCGTATGCACCGCATCGTGGAGCACGGGACGGCGTTATATGCAAACGACAGAAATCGACGATCCTCAGCACTCCGGGAACTGCCCGATAAATCCCCGTCTACCACAGGAGTTGGCCTCTCGATGACACTTGACACCCCTGTCGTCACGCTACGGAGCACCATGTCGACCTGGATGGGAACCGCACTCACCGTGCTGCTCGCCGCCACCGTGGTCGCCGCGACGTCGACACGAGCGAATGCCATCGCCACACCTGTTCCTCTGGGTACGGCGGACAGTTTCGCTGTGCTGGCCGGTCAGTCGGTCACCAATACCGGTCCTTCCGTGATCACCGGAGATCTCGGTGTGAGTCCGGGAAGCTCGATCACCGGATTTCCTCCGGGACTGGTGATCGGCGTTCAGCATTCCGCGGACGCGGTGGCTCTCCAGGCGCAGACCGACCTCACCACGGCGTTCAACAACGCCGCAGGACAGGCCACCGACGCCGCCCTCCCGCCGGACGCCGGCGGCCTGACGCTCGTCCCCGGCGTCTACACCTCCGCGTCGGCGCTGGGACTCACCGGCACCCTCACCCTGGACGCTCAGGGTGATCCCAACGCCGTCTGGGTGTTCCAGGTCGGTTCGGCTCTGACGACGGCCTCCGCCAGCCAGGTGCTCCTGGTCAACGGCGCCTCACCGTGCAATGTGTTCTGGGAGGTCGGGAGTTCGGCCACGCTGGGCACCGACTCCGTGTTCGTGGGCAACATCCTCGCGCTGACCTCGATCACCGTCACCACGGGAGCGAGCATCGACGGCCGCGCGCTGGCCCGTAACGGCTCGGTGACGCTGGACACCAACAGGATCACCCGCCCGTCGTGCGCCTCCACCACCACCGGCACCACGACCGGCACGACCACGGGAACGACCACCGGAACGACCACTGGCACCACGACCGGAACCACCACTGGCACGACCACCGGCGCCACGACCGGCACCACGACCGGTGCCACCACCGGCACCACCACCGGCGTCACGACCGGTGCCACGACCGGTGCCACCACCTCCGGGACCACAGCCGGTGTGACCACGGGCGGCACCACCAGCGGCGGCCTTCTGGGCGGTCTGCTCGGCGGCCTCACGACCGGCGGCACGGCCGGCAACATCTCCGGCGGAGTCGTCGCGGGCACCACGGGCGCCACCACGACCACCGGCGGCAACGGCGGCCACCACAAGCCCGGCAAGCACCACCACCACAAGCCCCCCAAGCACCACCACAAGCCCGGCTACGGCCACCACCAGGGCTACGGCCCGAAGCCCGGCTACGGCGAGCACCAGGGCTACGGCAAGAAGCCCGGCTACGGCCAGCACCACGGCTACGGCAAAAAGCCCCACTACGGCCAGCACCACGGCTACGGCAAAAAGCCCCACTACGGCCACAAGCCCGGCCTCGGCCAGCACCACGGCTACGGGAAGGCCGAGGAATACCGCGGCCCGTCCCTCTCACAGGTCAGCTACAACAGCTGAGGACCGTCCCGTCATCTTCCGACAACGCGGCGAGGCGCCGTAGGTGTCGTCGCGCGCCCGCCGGAAATTACGGGACAGCCCTTGAGCAGCGCACCGGAAAAAACCGATGGACGGAGAGCCCTTCGCGGCTCGAAGTGTCATTCCTGTTCGTGCCACGTATCCATGACGTCCTGGTGACGTTGTACGGGTGCCCTCCAAGGCCGGTCCGAGTGCCTGAGGCATTCACCGATACATACGAGCGGGACAAGCGGCGCGCGGCGGATCGTCTTCGATTTCCGCCGCGCGCCGCCGACGAGGAAACCACACATGCGAATGCAGGAAACCGAGTTGGGAAAGCAGGGCGGGGCTATGCCGGGTGGTGTCGAATCAGCGGAAGTGAAAGACAGGGAGCGGACCGGTGCCGGCCCGGCCACACCGCGATCGTCCGGAGAATCGCATGTGGCCCACGGGCCTCCGAAGTTGGCCGGCCCGCTGAAGGCGGGACTGGGAGTCGCCGTCGTGCTGTGTCTGGCGGCTTCTCTGGTCCATGTGCTTCTGGTGTTTCTGCATGTGGCTCCGGCGAATTCCGTCTCGCGGCAGTTCGAACGACAGCTCAGTACATGGATCTATCCTCTGTTCGAGCAGAATTGGCGACTGTTCGCGCCGGACCCGGAGTCGATCAACCGGCAGATCTCCGCGCGCACCGCGCACACCGCTCCGGACGGCACCGTACAGGTGAGCCCCTGGTTCGAGCTGAACGCCGTGGACACCTCAGCGGTCGAGCACAATCCGTTCCCGAGCCACACCTCGCAGAACATGCTGCGCCGGGCCTGGACGACCTATCTCGAACTGCACGGCGGCGACGACCAGCCGCACTCGGACCGCGCGGCCATGATCCAGAAGTATCTGCGCAATATCGCGGCGGACCGGGTCTCCGCCCATCGAGGCGGCCCGTTCGAGTCCATCCAGCTCCGGGTGATCACTCTGCCCATCGTCACCGCTCCCTCGGCGGACGGCCCCAGGCCGGCGGCCAGGACCGCGCCGGCGCCGGTCGACACCCGCTTGCTCCCCTGGTGGAAGGTGACCTCCGATGGGAACTGAGAAAGAAGCGCCCATGGCATCCGCACCCGGACCGCGCACCGGCCAGGAGGCCGACGCGAACCCGGCCCGGCGGCTCCTCGACCGGGCCGGCGCGCTCTCCGGCGTACTGACCGAGCGGCCGGTGTCCCTGTACGCGGCGGCGGTGCTGCGCATCGGCTACGGCCTGCTGTATCTCGCCTTCCTGCTGCGCGAGTTCCCTCACCGCGACCAGATCTGGGGTCCGGGTTCACCATGGACGCCGGCGCTGGCGAAGGAACTGTTCGATCAGACAGGCTGGGTCAGCGTCCTCACGCTGTCCGACAGCAGGGCCTACTTCGAGGTCTGTTACACGGGAGCCCTCGTCACCGCCGTGCTGTTCACGCTGGGCTGGCGGACCAGAGCGATGTCCGTGCTGTTCGCGGCCGTGGTGGCGTCGTTCCACGCCAGGTCGATCTTCATGACGGACGGCGGAGACAACCTCATCCTCCTCATGTCCGTCTATCTGGTCCTCACCGCCTGCGGCCGGCGGTGGTCGCTCGACGCCCGCAGAGCCAGGATCCGCGCGTCCAGGGACCGGGCGCCGAAGTGGCCGACCGGCCGGGACCACCACGGGCTTCCGCCGCAACTCCGGTACGCGCGGGAGACGTTGGCCACGGCGCTGCACAACTGCGGCATGCTCGTCATCGCCGCTCAGGTCTGCATCCTCTACGGCTCCGCCGGCCTGTACAAGGTGCAGGGAAGCTCCTGGGGCAGTGGGACCGCGCTCCACTTCGTACTGAATCTCGGTCTGTTCCGGCCCTGGCCCGAGCTGTCCGTCCTGGTGGACGAGTACACGATGCTGCTCGCCGTCGTCGGCTATGTGACCGTGCTGTTGCAGGTCGCCTTCCCCTTCGTCCTGTTCGGCAGGCTCAAGTATCCCGTCCTGGCGGCGCTGCTGGGCATGCACATCAGCATCGCCGTGCTGATGGGACTGCCGCTCTTCTCGGGCGCGATGATCATCGCGGACGCCGCGTTCCTCCCGGACCGCTTCTTCCTCTCGCTGGGACGCCTCCGGCACCTGGTCGCCCGGCGGACCGGCGACATGGAGGCGGCCGCCGCTCCTCGCGGCGAAGCCGCGCTCGTGCCACCGCAGCCCGGACCCACCGGCGTCCGGCAGGTCGGACTGAAGCGGTCGGTCACCAAGCCATGAAGCGGACGGCCCGCCCGTAGCGCGCCGATCACGGCGTGCTCGGCGGGCCGCCGCCGTCAGAGCTGAGACACCGGACGTCTCCCGTGGTCACACAGCCCCGTACTTCGTGTCGGCTGCCGGGTCCAGCGCCAGCCGATAGCCGCGCTTCACGACCGTATGGATCAGTTTGGGAGCGCCCAGAGCGGTCCGCAGCCGTGCCATCGCCGTCTCCACCGCGTGCTCGTCGCGGCCCGCTCCCGGGAGCGTCCGCAGCAGCTCCGCCCGGGACACCACCCAGCCCGGCCTGCGGGCCAGCGCCTTCAGCAGCGACATCCCGGCCGGCGGCACCGGCCGCAGATCGTCGTCCACCAGGACCGCGTGGCCCCGGATCTCCATCCGGTGGCCCGCCACCGGCAGTGTCCGGGCGCGCGCCGGCAGCTCCGCGCAGAGCACCTGGACGAGCGGCCCGAGCCGGAAGCGCTCCGGCTGGACGGTGTCTATGCCCTGTGCCTGGAGCGGCAGCGCGGTGACGGGCCCGACGCAGGCCGCCAGTACATCGTGATGGAGCGCGGCGAGCAGCTCCGGGAGCTGTCCTCTGGTCTCCGCGCGCGACAGCAGCGACGCCGCCGCCGGCGCGCTGGTGAAGGTGACCGCGTCCACGGCGCGCGCGACGGTGGCGTCGATGAGCCGGTCGACCGGAGCAAGGTCCTCCGGAGGCATCCACCGGTACACCGGTACGACGACCACATCGGCGCCGCCGGCCCTCAGCGACTCCACGAACCCGGGCAGTGGTTCGCCATGAAGCTGGACCGCCACCCGGCGTCCCTCCACTCCCTCGCCGAGAAGCCGGTCAAGGACCTCCGCCATCGATTCGGAGCTCGGCGACCACGCCTCGACGAGCCCGGCGGCCCGTATGGCGCCCTTCACCTTGGGGCCGCGCGCCAGCAGCTCCACGCCGCGCAGACAGGCGAGGAGTTCCTCGCCGTGGCCCCAGCCGTCGGCGGCCTCCACCCAGCCGCGGAAACCTATCGCCGTCGTCGCCACGACCACATCGGGCACCAGGTCGATCAGCTCCTTGGTGGCCGAGAGCAGCTCGGCGTCGTCCGCGAGCTGCACGATCCGCAACGCCGGAGCGTGTACGACGGCGCCGCCCCGGCGCTGGAGCAGCGTGCCGAGCTCGTCGGCCCGCCGGGCGGCCGTGACCCCGATGGTGAATCCGGCGAGAGGTCCGTGCTGTCGGTCGTGCATCGCTCCCTCGTCCCGCTCGCTGCTACGGATGGCGTCGGTTACGGATACGGCGACCGAGCCTCCCAAGGGCGCGTGACAGGCCCGGTTCACCGGCGTTTCCCCGCCGTTACGTACGGCTCCGGGCTCCGGGCTCAGACCTTCGCGAAACCGAGCCTGGGCTCCGTCTGCGCCGCCATGGCGCCGGGCGCCTCCTTTCGAAGGTATACCGCCCAGGTCAGCGCGGAGCAGCCCGCGTAGAAGACCAGGAACGCGACGAACGCCGCGGTGCCGGTGCCCGCGCTTTCGAAGGACTGCCGGAACGCGAGATTGATCGCGAGCCCGCCGAGCGCCCCGACGGCTCCGATCAGGCCCATCGAGGCCCCGGACAGCCTGCGTCCGTACGCCGCGGCCGCCTCACCGGTCATGCCCTTCGCCACCGCCTTCGCGTGGAAGATGCCGGGGATCATCTTGTACGTCGACCCGTTGCCGAGTCCGGTCAGCAGGAACAGCGCGACGAATCCGGTGAGGAAGACGGCCAGCGACCCGGTCATGGAGGCGAGGACCACGACGGCGGTCGCGACGGCCATCGCGGCGAAGTTCCACAGCGTGATGCGGGCGCCGCCGTACTGGTCGGCGAGCCGGCCGCCGACCGGCCGTATCAGCGAGCCGAGCAGCGGCCCGATGAACGTCAGCGAGGCGGCCTGCAACGGTGTGCGCCCGAACTGCGTCTGGAGCACCAGACCGAAGGCGAAGCTGTATCCGATGAACGACCCGAAGGTGCCGGTGTACAGCACGGACATGATCCAGGTGTGCCGGTCCCGTACGGCTTCCCGCGCCGCACCGGCGTCGTTTCGCACCGGCGCCAGATTGTCCATGAACAGCGCCGCGCACACGGCGGCGGCCACGATCAGCGGTATGTAGACGCCCAGCACGATCCGTGGCTGCGCCGCGCCCGCCGTCCCGATCACCAACAGCCCGACGAGCTGCACCACGGGCACTCCGATGTTCCCGCCGCCCGCGTTGAGCCCGAGCGCCCAGCCCTTGCGCCGCAGCGGGAAGAAGGAGTTGATGTTGGTCATCGAGGAGGCGAAGTTCCCGCCGCCGACGCCGGTGAGCGCGGAGACGACCATAAAGGTCGTGTAGGAGGTGCCCGGCTCCATCACGGCGTACGCGGCGCCCGTCGGCAGAAGCAGCGTCAGCGCGCTGAACACCGTCCAGTTCCGCCCGCCGAACCGCGCGACGGCGAAGGTGTACGGCACTCGCGCGATCGCGCCGACCAGGGTGGCCATGCCGATCAGAAAGAACTTCCCGGCCGGATCGACGCCGTACTCGGGCCCCATGAACAGGACCATGACCGACCACAGCGTCCAGATCGAGAATCCGATGTGCTCGGAGAAGACGGACCAGAGCAGATTGCGCCGCGCGATCCGCTCTCCCGTCCGCTCCCAGAACACCTCGTCCTCCGGATCCCACCGCTCGATCCAGCGGCCCCTTGTGTGTGCTGCGACGGTGGTGGTCGGGGCAGTCATCGCGCCTCCACGGACGGGAATCGAATGGTGCTGCCCGACCGTAGGGACGCCGCGTTTCGCCGCCGTGCCCCAAGGTGACCGCGACGCAACCTTGCTCTCACCCGTGGCGGCGGCCGACTGTGAGCCGCCGCGCGGCCGGCCACCGCCGGGACACCGGCTCAGGACCACACGACCGCTGGCCCAAGCATTACTCCAGGCCATCACCGCAGTTCGCGCCGGATGCGGGATTTCAGACCCTCGGCAGCGCCGCTCCAGGTGCCGAAAACCCGGCCGCCGGAGGACCGGCACCCTTCCCAAAGAACCCGGTAAAGAACTCTCTCCTCCTCTCCCAAACCTCAAATCCTCACCCCATCGGGTGACTTGGGCGCATATGTGGCCGGGAAGGGGTTACGCTCAGCGACGATTGCCGCATACGTAAATGGCCCCCGCCGGTGCTCACAACACCGCCGAGGGCCTGACCGATCAGGAAGAGAACACCTTCCCAATGGCTGAGTCCAACTTTAACGCGCCCACCTCCGGCGTCATCCATATCCGGACGCGTCACACCGAGAACTTCACGGTCCTTTCGAACCGGCTCGTACAGCGCCCCGGCAGCGCGGTCACCGTCGGTGTCGCCGCGTACATCCTGTCCCTCCCGGACGGCGCGCCCATCCGCGTCAGCACGCTCTGCGAGCACTTCGCCGAGGGCCGCGACCGTATCTCCCGCGCCCTCAACGAGCTTGAGGAAGAGGGCTGGCTGGAGCGACGCGTCGAGCGCGGGCCCGGCGGCCGGATCGTGACACGCACCTTGCTGTACGACGCCCCGGGTGCCGAGCCCGACCCGCCGCACGCGCCTTCCGAGCTCACGGCCCCGACACCTCCGGAACCGGTCGCACAGGCTCCGGCCGCGGCTACCGGCGTGCTGGCCTCACTTCGCGAGCGTGACGCCCGCCTGGCTCTCACCAGGCGCGATCTGACGCGCCTCGGCCCGATGGTGGCCGACTGGCTGTCACAGGGCTCGTCCCCGCAAGACATCGCCAGGGCGCTGACGGAGGATCTCCCCTCCGGCCGCCTCCGCAGCGCTCCCGGCCTGCTGGCCTACCGCCTCACCAACCTGCCGCCACCGGCGCCCACCGCGGTGACCGTCCCACTTCAGGAATGCCCGAAGTGCGACCGGCCCTTCCGCGCCGAACGGCCCGGCAAGTGCCGGGACTGCCGTGCACCGGCGGCGGTGAGACAGGCCGCGTGATCCGGCCCGGCCGTACACGAGTAACGGCCGGGCCGACGGGCCGCGTCACCGCACGCACTCGCGGCGCCGTCCCGTCGCCTCAGCGCCGGTGCGCGCCTCCGGACGGTGCGGGCCCGGCGCCGGACTCCGCACCGGCACCGGCGGACGTGGAGCCGTTCGGCCACAGGCGCGGCCGGCGTTTGGCCGCGACGTCCTCGACCCAGCCCATGCCGAGGATCATCAGCGCGAGCAGTGGCCAGATGAGGACCAGCGTCAGAGCCGGGTACGCCGCGTCCAGTTCGGCGGAGAAGGCGTCTATGCCCGGGATGCTCCAGAACTGGTCGATGATCGGGACCGTCGCCATTATCAACAGGTTGTGCCAGAGATAGATCGTCACGGCACGGTTGTTGGCGAGAGTGATCACCGAGTCGAACTGCGCGAGTCTGCCCGGGAGTTCCCGCCAGGACGGCGAGTACTGGAGCAGGATCGCGACGAAGCCCAGCGACCAGGTCGCCTCGGCCAGCGGGATCTCGTCGAAGTTCCAGCCCTCCGGGCCGAGATGGCCGGAGGCCCACCACAGTCCGAAGGCCATCGTGAAGGCGGCCAGCGAGACGGTGACATAGCGCGGGATCTTCTGGAACAGCCCGTCGTTGTGCGCGAAGCCGAGCACCCAGCAGGCGCCGTAGACCGCGAAATCGGTCAACGCGAGCCCGGTCTCGCCGGGAATCTCCACCACGCCCGTGCCGATGACGGCGGTCAGCGCGACGGGAAAGGCCAGCGTCGCCCACGGCACCTTGCGGAACGCCCAGAGCAGCAGCGGCGAGGCGAGGACGAACCAGAGGTACGCGCGGATGTACCAGAGCGGGCCCGCGGCCTGGTCCGCCCAGGACTGGTCGAACAGACCGCCCGCGTCACCGCTCTCGAACGGATACGGCGGAGCGCCCACCGGGAAGAGGTAGTTGGCCAGCTTGATCAGCCCCCAGAGCCCCTCCTCCCTGGCCGGCTTCCAGCCCATCACGAACATCAGCGGCACGATGATCAGCGCGAACGCCCACATCGGAGGCAGCAGCCGCCTCAGCCGGCCGCGGATCACACTCCACGGCGTCCGCTTCGAGAGCGAGCGCGCCATCAGCGAGCCGGCCAGCGCGAACATCACGCCCATGGACGGAAAGAGAATGGTCAGCCAGGCCCAGCCGAAGATATGGAAGACGACGACACGGACCAGCGCGACGGCGCGCAGCAGATCGAGATAGCGGTCACGGCCGGGCCTGGCGGGCGTCTCGGCCTCAGCACCGGAGGGAGCGCCGCCCGGCACCACCGCTCCGGGCGCCGCCTTGTGTCCGGCGCGGGAGGCGTTCCCGGTGTCAAGGGAGTGCGTGCTCATGCCACGGGCCTCCGGTCGTTGCCGCGCCCGCGCTGCGCCGGGATCGAGCCGGGCGCCTCGACCACGCCGGTACGGCGCAGCTTCTGCCAGCGCAGCCGGCCGCCGGTGAGCGCGGTGATCCAGGACTGGAGCAGCACCACATACATGAGCTGCCGGTACAGGATCTGCTGGAGAGGCAGTGAGATCAGATGTGTCATACGTTCGCGGTCGAGCCGGAAGGCGTACGCGGCGCAGACGGCCTGGATGAGCAGGACGCCGAGCCAGGCCGCGACGGTCTTCTGCGTCGGGCCGAAGACAAGGCCGTACAGCAGGAATACGTCGATCAGCGGAGCCAGCAGCGGGAACAGCACCATGAAGAGCGAGACCAGCGGCAGCCCGACGCGGCCGAAGCGGCCTGAGGGACCTCCTTCGATGACCGCGCGGCGGTGCTTCCAGATCGCCTGCATCGTGCCGTAGGACCAGCGGTAGCGCTGGGACCAGAGCTGCTGCACGGACTCCGGTGCCTCGGTCCAGGCGCGGGCGCGCTCGGCGTAGACCACGCGCCAGCCGTCGCGGTGCAGGGCCATGGTGATGTCGGTGTCCTCGGCGAGGGTGTCCTCGCTCATTCCGCCGACCCGCTCCAGCGCCTGGCGCCGGAAGGCGCCGACCGCACCGGGGATGGTGGGCATGCAGCCCAGCACGTCGTACATACGGCGGTCGAGGTTGAAGCCCATCACATACTCGATGTGCTGCCAGGCCCCGATAAGGGTGTCGCGGTTGCCGACCTTGGCGTTGCCCGCGACGGCGCCGACGCGCGGATCACCGAAGGGCTGTACGAGTTCACGCACGGTGGACGGCTCGAAGACGGTGTCGCCGTCCATCATCACGACGAGATCGTGGCTGGCGTGCGCGATGCCGTTGTTGAGAGCGGCGGGCTTGCCGGAGTTCGGCTGGCGTACGACATGGACGTCCGGCAGCCACAGTTCCTCGACGATGTCCGCGGTCCCGTCGGTCGAGCCGTCGTCGATGACGATGACCTCGATGGGATGGTCGCCGGCCATCAGCGAGCGCACCGTGTTGGCTATGCACTCGCGTTCGTTGTAGGCGGGCACCAGCACGGTCACCGGTTCGGTGACGGGCGGGCCCCAGTGGAAGCCGCGGCGGCGCACCGTGCGCGCGTGCGCGAAGGAGAGCAGCAGCATCAGGCCGAACCGTACGAAGACCAGGACGCCGATCACGGAGAGCCCGATGACCAGGACATCGGTGACACTGTCCGAGAGGGCGACGGCGGCGACCCATGCCTTGCCCTTCCAGAGGTTCGCTCCGGCGACCGGAGTGTGCGCGCTGGGAGCGCCGAGTGCCTCGGTGAGATTGGTGAACTCGTATCCCTTGTCCTGCATCTTCGGCAGGAAGTGGCCCAGCGCCGCGACGGTCTGCGAGCGGTCGCCACCGGAGTCGTGCATCAGCACGATCGCGCCTTTGGGATCCTTCGGTGAGGCGTTGCGGCTGATCACACCGACGCCGGGACGCTTCCAGTCCTCGCTGTCGGTGCTGTCGAGCACCGTGATGTAGCCGAGGCTGCCGATGTACTGGGCCACCGGCCAGGACTTGTTGTCCATGGCGTCGGCGAACGACGAGTACGGCGGCCGGAAGAGCGACGTCCGGATGCCGGCCGCGCCCGCGAGCGCGAGCTGGTTCTGCGACAGCTCCCAGTCGATCCGGGACCTGGACTGGTACGAGAGGTCGGGATGGTTGAAGGTGTGCAGGCCGACCTCGTGGCCCTCGTCCACCATCCGCTTCACCAGAGCCGGATAGCGGGAGGCCATCGTGCCGGTGACGAAGAAGACGCCGTGGGCGTCGTATTCCTTGAGCTTGTCGAGGACCTTCGGCGTCCACACCGGGTCGGGCCCGTCGTCGAAGGTCAGGACGAGCTTGTGGTCCGGGATGTTCAGCGACCTGGCGGCGGCCGTGCCCCGCGCGTCGATGACCGGGCCGCCTTCCAGGATCCGCTCGGGCACCTGATCGGTGGCGGCCGGAGGACGGACGCGGTGGTCCGCGAGGATCTCGCTGTGCACATAGCCACGCAGCATCAGCATGGCGAGCAGCGCGACCAGGATGAGCGAGGGCAGCAGATAGCGCATGGGCAGTCTGCGCCGTCTGACGCGCTCGCTCTTCCGGTCGCGGGCGCGTCGGGCGGAGGAAGTCATCTAGTGTGCGCCTTCCGCGGCAAGCTGCTGGCCGCCTTGCTGTGCGGCGGGGTCGCCGCTGGGGCTCTCCTCGACGGGCGGAGGGCTCGACTCGACCGGCGGCTCCGACGGCGGCTCGCCACCGGATCCGCCCGTGGTCGCCGGGTCGTCGCCCGGATTGCCCGCCGGTGCCGACGAGGTCCCGGGGTTGGGTACGTTGCCGCCGGCCCCGCCGGTCGAAGTCTTGGGCGGCTGCGCCGAATTCGACGTGCCCGGATCCGGCTTCCCGGGCGCGCCCGTGGTGGCGCTGGCCGAGGACGCGGGAAGGGTCTCGCCGTTGGAGTCCGTGGGCGTGGACCCGACCGCCGGTGCGCCGGGCGTCGTCCCTGCGGACGCGCCGACCGTGGCGCTGGGCTGGATCCGTACGGTGTCGGCGCCCGGCTTCTGCTTGTCCGCGAACGGTATCTGGAGCCAGGGCGCGCTGGAACTGCCGCCCATCAGCGCGGCCACCACGGTTACCGCGTAACAGGCGCAGGCGATGGCCACGACCCAGCCGGCCCGGCGGAACTTCTTGCTCCGGCGGCCGCTGGCGTCCACGAACACCGGACCGTCGGCGCCCTCCGGTCCGCCTTCCTGCGCAGGGCCTGACTCCTGCGCGGAGCGGGTTCCCGCGGGCAGCTCGGAAAGCTGACGGCCCAGGCCGTCAAGCTCGACGGTTATATCACTCGGCTCATGCATACGCCCGTTCTGGGCGTCTTCTCGCCAATTGTTCACTGCGGTACGCACATCCCCCACTGACCGTCTTGGGCGCACACAAGGCTGGCCGGATATCTGTCGGCCGGGCCCCCACCCGAACCGAGCACCCCCCTACCACACCGCACCCGGACCATGAATGTAGCGCACGCCGGTGTCGGCCGAGTTCTTCTTCAGAGGATGCTGTGCATCAAACCGGTGACGGTGATATGACACCGGCGCCGCGTGAACGGCCCGGCCGGCCCTCCTCCTTGGCGAGTCCGGCCGCGGCGGCCCGCAGGGCTTGGACTCCAGGATGATTCAGCCCCTTGCGCCACACCAGCGACAGTGGTGACAGCGGTACGGGGTCGACCAGTGGACGCAGCACCGTGCCCGGCATCACCGGGAAATCCACCACGGTGAGCACGGGTCTGCGGTGCTTCACCATCACTCGCCGGAAGTCCTCGGCTCCCACCGCCATGGGCGCGGGCGGTGCGATCTCGATGGGACGTCCGGCGAAGAGCCGCCGCGCCAGTTCCGTCCATTCCAGGGTCCCGGGGTTGCCCGCTCCGGCGTACACGCTCTCGCCGGCCAGTTCGTCGAGCGTCACCTCGGCCCGGGAGGCCAGCGGATGGTCGTGCGGAAGCAGTACGGCCATCGGCTCGTAGCGCACCAGTTGGCGGGAGAGCCCGGAGCGCAGGCCGGGGTCGAGGCCCTCGAAGTAGCCGAATGAGACATCGAGACGTCCGGCCAGGATCTCGGCCGCGGCGCCCGTGAGGCCACTCTGGAAGCGGGCCATCAGCTCGCAGGCAGGTGCCAGTTCGCGGGCCCGGGCCAGCACCCGGCCGGAGACCATGCCCTCGGTGTTGAGGTCGACGAGCAGGGGCCGGGTCGCGTCGGCACAGGCGGCCAGCAGTTCGTCCTGGGCCGCCAGGATCCGCCGGGCGTACGGCAGCAGCCGCTCGCCGTCGGCCGTCAGCGTCACCTGCCGGGTGGTCCGTACGAAGAGGTCGGCTCCCAGCTCCCGCTCCAGCCGCCGGATGTCACGGCTGAGGGCCTGCTGGGCGACATGGAGCCGGGCGGCGGCGCGGGTGAAATGCAGCTCTTCGGCCGTCGCGACGAAGGAGCGGAGCAGCCGGGGGTCGATGTCTCGGGGCACGCCGCATTCAACAACACAGATGCGTGAATGGCCATGGAACAGGTGTTGGACCGGAGGCCGAGACACCGCGACGGTAGAGCCATGCCGCAGTCATCCGAAACACCGCTGCTGACCGTCACGGGCCACACCCTGGTCCTGGCACCGCGCCGGAGTCCTCTTCCCGATATCCCCGGCGCACGCGATATCTCCGGCGCACGCGCCTCCACCGCCGGAAATCTCCTCGCCCGGCTCCCGGCGCGGAGGTTCGGCCCGAGCACCGTGATCATGATCGTCGGCGCCGCCCGGCGTCTCGGCCGTCGCGCTGTTCGTGGCGCTCGCCGGGCCGGGCACGACTGAGGCCCCGCTGCCGGTAGGGCAGCGGGGCCTCGGCCTCACATGGGAATTGTGGAGATGGCGGGAATCGAACCCGCGTCCAACGGTGCAGAATCAGGGCTTCTCCGAGCGCAGTCCGCTGCGATTTTCTCGGCCCCGGAGATCACACGGACAAGTCTCCGACGGGCTCAGTCACTGTTTGGTTTCCCTCTGTGTCCCGTGACCGGGCTCAGAGGTTTAGTTCCCTAGTTGATGCCAGGATCCGGGTCGGGAACAGCCCCGGGCTGACACTCCGCAGAGTCTTCGCTAGCTGCTAATTAGGCAGCGAGGGCGAAGGCGGAGGAATCGCGCTTAGAAGTGGCGATTATTGTTTGCGACATATGGTTTACGAGATCATTGCCGCTTCCTCGGCTCGCTTCCCCTGCTTCGACATCCGCTGTCGAAACCGATCATCCCCATGTTGATTTTTCAAGGTGCTCATTTCGAGCGCGCACCCGCTGTGGCGTGCCTTCCCATCCTACGTGACCAACGCGGGACGATGCCAGCCTATTCCACCGGAGCGGGCGGCCGGGTCAGGCCCGCTGCCGCCGCTTCGCCGCCGAGATCGCCCGGTCCGTCTCACGCCGGTCCTGCTTCTCCCGCAGCGTCTGCCGCTTGTCGAACTCCTTCTTGCCCTTCGCCAGCGCGATCTCGACCTTGGCCCGGCCGTCCTTGAAGTACAGGGCCAGCGGCACGATCGTGTGACCCGTCTCGCCGGACTTGGACTCCAGCTTGTCGATCTCGACACGGTGCATCAGCAGCTTGCGCTTGCGCCGGGCGGAGTGATTGGTCCATGTCCCCTGCGTGTACTCCGGCACATGCACGTTGTGCAGCCACGCCTCGTGCCCGTCGATCTGGACGAAGCCGTCCACCAGCGAGGCCCGTCCCTGGCGCAGGGACTTCACCTCGGTGCCAGTCAGTACGAGACCGCACTCATAGGTGTCGAGAATGTGGTAATCGTGCCGCGCCTTCTTGTTCTGCGCGATCAGTTTGCGCCCTGTTTCCTTAGCCATAGTCCCGCCATTTTCGCACCCCGGCGCAACTTCTTTACCGTGCGCCGCCGAGGCCGCTCAGCACCGTCTCCGCCCGCTGCTGCGCGCGCTCACTGACCAGCAGATCCGGAGTGACGCCCCGGCCGTCCACACCATGGCCGGCCGGTGTGCGGTAGTGGCCGACGGTCAGCTCGGCGACGGAGCCGTCGGGCAGCCGGCTCGGCATCTGGACCGAACCCTTGCCAAAGGTGCGCGAGCCGACCGTGATGGACCGGCCGCGGTCCTGAAGCGCGCCCGTGACCAGCTCGGCGGCGCTCATCGTGCCGCCGTCGACCAGCACCACCACCGGCCGGTCGGTGTCACCGCCGGGATCCGCGTACAGGGCGCGCTGCTCGCCTCTTATGTCGTACGTGGCGACCAGACCGCCGTCGAGGAAGGCGGAGGCGGCCGTCACCGCCTCGGCGACCAGTCCGCCGCCGTTGCCGCGCAGATCGAGCAGAACACCGGCGCCGGCCGGGGCGTCCAGGACCGCGTCCCTGACCCGCTTGCCCGTTCCCTTCGTGAACGCGCCGACCTTGATCCGCAGCGTGCCGCCCTTGATCGTGTCGACCGTGACGGACTCGGTGGCGAGCCGGGCACGGCGCAGGCCGCGCGTCCATCTGCGCCCGTCCCGCTCCAGTCCCAGCACAACGGTCGACCCGGCGACACCGGCGCCGGCGCTTCCGGTGCCACCGCGCAGCAGCGCCATGACCTCGGTGACCGGCAGCCCGGCGACGCTCTCGGCGTCGATGTCCCGGATGGTGTCACCGGGCCGGACACCGGCCTTCCGCGCGGGACCGCCGGGCTGCACCCGGGTCACCTCTATCAGCCCGCCCGCGCCGCGCCGCGCCCACAGCCCGACACCGGTGTACTCGCCGTCGAGGGCCTGCTCGAACTCCTCGAACTCGCTCTTGTCGTAGACCGCGCCCCAGCGGTCACCGCTGCGGCTGACGACCTCCTCGGCCGCCTCCGTACCGGACTTGCCGTCGGCCATGGCCTCGGCGGCGGCTCTGGCGACATCGTCGCTGTCGACCGTCGAGGCCACGGAACGCACCGGCACCCGGGCCGAGTTGTCGTCTGTGCCCGGCAGTGAGTCCGTCGCCGAGGCCGTGGCGAGCACACCCACGAAGACCAATGTCAGGACCGCCCCGCGGCGGCAGCCGCGGGGCGCCTGGTGTGACCCGGAGCCCGACATGGCGTTGAGTCTAGGACAACCCCCGGCGACGCAGCGGTGCTTGGCCATACACCGCCAGGGGTGCTTGTCACACCCTGAGGTACTTGCGCAGCGCGATGAAAGCGGCCACGGCCGGCATCAGCAGCCCGATGGCGATCACCAGCGGAAGCTTGGCGAGCACCGCGTCCCAGCCGATGAAATTGACCAGTTCCATCTTCTTCGACAGCTCAAGACCGTGGTCGATCAGGAAATAGCGCCCGAAGATCAGCATCCCGGAGGCGACCACGCCGCCGATCAGCCCGGCGAACGCCGCCTCCATGATGAACGGCATCTGGATATAGAAGCTGGAGGCGCCGACGAGCCGCATGATCCCGGTCTCCCGGCGCCGGCTGAACGCCGATACGCGGACGGTGTTCACGATCAGCATCAGCGCGATGACCAGCATCAGCGCCATCACACCGAGCGCGGCGACATTCATGCCGTTCATCAGGTCGAAGAGGTTCTGCAGGATGTTCCGCTGGTCCTGGACGGACTGGACGCCGTCCCGGCCGGCGAAAGCGGTGGCCACGACCTGGTATTTCTCCGGGTCCTTCAGCTTGACGCGGAAGGACTCCTGCATCTGGTCCGGTGTGATCGCGGGCGCGATGGGAGTGTCGCCGTACTGCTCCCGGTAGTGCTTGAACGCCTCGTCGGCCGTCTCGTGGTGGACGGTCTCGACGCTGTCCATCTTCTTCAGATCGGCCTCGATCTGCTTCTCCTGCTCGCTGGTGACCGCACCCTTGGCGCACTTGGGCGTGGTCGTCGCGTCGTTCTTGTTGCAGAGGAAGATGGAGACATTGACCTTGTCGTACCAGTAGTCCTTCATCGTGCTGACCTGCTCGCGCATGAGCAGCGCACCGCCGAACAGGGCGAGCGAGAGGGCCACGGAGACGATGACGGCGAAGGTCATCGTGAGATTACGGCGGAGACCGACGCCGATCTCCGACAGGACGAACTGGGCGCGCATGGCGTCCTTTCAGCTTTCGATGCTCAGTGCTGGTAGCCGTAGACGCCGCGTGCCTGGTCGCGCACCAGACGGCCCTTTTCGAGCTCGATCACGCGCTTGCGCATCTGGTCGACGATGTTCTGGTCGTGGGTCGCCATCACGACGGTGGTGCCGGTGCGGTTGATGCGGTCCAGCAGCTTCATGATGCCCACGGAGGTCTGCGGGTCGAGGTTGCCGGTCGGCTCGTCCGCGATCAGCAGCATGGGGCGGTTGACGAAGGCCCGTGCGATCGCGACACGCTGCTGCTCACCACCGGACAGCTCACCGGGCATCCGGTCCTCCTTGCCGGCGAGGCCGACAAGATCGAGGACCTGCGGGACGGACTTGCGGATCTCGCCGCGGGACCTGCCGATGACCTCTTGCGCGAAGGCCACGTTCTCCGCGACGGTCTTGTTCGGCAGCAGCCGGAAGTCCTGGAAGACCGTGCCGAGCTGGCGCCGCATCTGCGGCACCTTCCAGTTGGACAGGCGCGCGAGGTCCTTGCCGAGGACATGCACCATGCCGTGGCTGGTGCGTTCCTCGCGGAGGAGCAGTCTCAGGAAGGTCGACTTTCCGGAACCGGACGAGCCGACCAGGAAGACGAACTCCCCTTTCTCGATTTCCAGGGAAACGTCGCGCAGCGCGGGACGGTTCTGTTTCGGGTAGGTCTTGGAGACATTGTCGAATCGGATCACGGGATGCACCACGGTCGGCCGGGAGTAGGTCTGCGTGACCTTACGCGAACCGGGTCCGCGCGCGCAGTTCGCGACCGGGGTTGTGGCCGGGCTTGGGCGAATTATCACGGATGCGAGGTGGCCGCCACTCGTGCCGGGCCGTACGGAACGCCGTCGGCCGCGCCGAAACGTCCGGGAACTGGCACAGTGGAGGGGGGAACGGTCGTGTTCCCCCGAGCGTTGAGCGGAGAGACACTGGTTGCGGCTCCGCCGCGCGGTGAGGAGGAAAGCGCATGACCTACGACCGATTGGTGTGCGCCAACTGCGCGGGGCCCGTCAGCGAGGGCAGGTGCCGTGTGTGCCGTGCCAACCGGGAGCGCCTGCAGCAGCAGGGCCCCCTGGGAGGCCTGAGCCCGGTGGCTCTGCTGACGCTGCTGATAGTGCTGGTGGCTGCGGTGGCGCTGGTGGCGGCCCACCAGACCGCGTAATACCGGCGCGATCCCGTCCGTACGCCGAAGAGCCCGGACGCTCATGGAGCGTCCGGGCCCTTCTGTCCATGACGTACGGCGGTGTACACGCCGTAGATCATGTCCTACGTGGAGCGCGCGCCCTTGATCAGGCGACGGTACGGCCACCGCCGACGAGACGCGGCAGCATCCGGAAGCCGATGCCACCGGCGATCATGGTCGCGGCACCGATCAGCAGGAATGTGGTCTCGGCGGCGCCGGTCTCCGCCAGCTCCTCCTTGGCCTCACCCTGCTGCACCGGCTGGGAGCCGGCGCTGTCGGTGTCGGTGTTGTCGGCGCACTCGGCGCCGTCGAGGTCGACGGTGCAGGTACCGGTACCGCCGTCGCTGCCGGAGGTGCCCGTGGAGGCGCCCTCCGAGGTGCCCTTGGACGTACCTTCCGAGGTGCCGGCCGACGTACCGGCGGAGGTGCCGGTGGACGTGCCCTCGGACGTACCGGTCGAGGTGCCCGCGGAGGTGCCCGTGGACGTACCGGTCGAGGTGCCCGCCGAGGTACCGGTGGACGTGCCCGCCGAGGTACCGGTGGACGTGCCCGCCGAGGTACCGGTGGACGTGCCGGTGGACGTGCCCGCCGAGGTGCCCTCGGACGTACCGGTGGAGGTGCCCTCGGACGTGCCCTCCGAGGTGCCGGTGGAGGTGCCCTCCGACGTGCCCTCGGACGTACCGGTCGAGGTGCCCTCCGAGGTGCCCTCGGACGTGCCTTCCGAGGTGCCGGTGGAGGTGCCCTCGGTCGTGCCGACGGTCGTGTTGCCGCCATCGGCACCGTCGGTGGTGCCCTGCGTGCCACCCTCGGTGGTGCCGCCGTCGTCACCAACGGCGCCACCGTCGCCAAGCTGCATGTTGACGCCGATATCGACGGCCTGTGCGGCGCCCGCGACGGTCAGCGAAGCACCCGCGGCGATCACCGCACCGGCCGCTATGCGCGCTACGCGGATCCGCGTCTTTTTGGTCATCTGCCTGCTACCCCCAGTAGCTCATTCGTCATTGGTGCAGCGTCCGGGGCAGCGGCCATGGGGGTCCGTGTGCTCCGCCCCCGGTCACACGCGCCCCAGAAATACGCATGCCACGCGCCAGCTTTCCCAGTTTTCATATACGCGTCAAGGACGTTGCGCGCGCGATGACCGGAATCGAGCCAGTTGTCCGGCGCGTGCGGTTGCAACTGTGACATAAACGCGAACTGCCGCCCGGTAGGCGGCAGTTCGCTGGTTATCCTGTGAGCTTGTCGACAAAGCTCAGCTTGTCGACAAAGCGCGAGATTACTTGTCCTGCTGCTTGCGCCAGCGAATCCCGGCTTCCAGGAAACCGTCGATCTCGCCGTCAAGTACACCCTGCGGATTACCCACTTCGAAGTCCGTCCGCAGATCCTTGACCATCTGGTAAGGATGAAGGACGTACGAACGCATCTGGTTTCCCCAGGAGTTGCCGCCGTCGCCCTTGAGCGCGTCCATCCTGGCCTGCTCCTCCTGGCGGCGGCGTTCCAGCAGCTTCGCCTGGAGGACGTTCATGGCGCTCGCCTTGTTCTGGATCTGGGAGCGTTCGTTCTGACAGGAGACGACGATGCCGGTCGGGATGTGGGTGATCCGGACCGCGGAGTCCGTGGTGTTGACGCCCTGGCCGCCGGGGCCCGACGCGCGGTAGACGTCCACGCGCAGTTCGGACTCGTCGATCTCGACATGGTCGCTGGACTCGACGACCGGAAGCACCTCGACGCCCGCGAAGGAGGTCTGGCGGCGTCCCTGGTTGTCGAAGGGTGAGATACGGACCAGGCGGTGAGTGCCCTGTTCCACGGAGAGCGTGCCGTAGGCGTACGGCGTCTTGACGACGAAGGTGGTCGACTTGATGCCGGCCTCCTCCGCGTACGACGTCTCGTAGACCTCGGTCCCGTAGCCGTGCCGCTCGGCCCAGCGCAGATACATGCGCTGGAGCTGCTCGGCGAAGTCCGCGGCGTCGACGCCGCCCGCCTCGGCGCGGATGTTGACGAGCGCCTCACGCTCGTCGTACTCGCCGGAGAGGAGCGTGCGGACCTCCATCTCGTCCAGCGCCTTGCGCACCGACTCCAGCTCCGACTCGGCCTCGGCGCGCGTGTCCGCGTCGTCCTCGGCGTCGGCCAGCTCGAAGAGCACTTCCAGGTCGTCGATGCGCCCGCGCAGCGCCTCGGTCTTGCGGACCTCGGCCTGCAGATGCGAAAGCTTGCTGGTGATCTTCTGCGCCGCCTCCGGGTCGTCCCAGAGGGACGGGACCGCGGCCTGCTCCTCCAGCACGGCGATCTCCGCCCTCAGCCTGTCGAGGTCCAGGACGGCCTCGATCGACCCCATGGTCGAGGAGAGGGACTTCAGCTCTTCGGATACATCGACGACTGCCACGGGACCAGCGTAACGGCTGAGCGCCGGAACCCGTCCCCCGCTGTCCGAGCCGTGATGAACCGCCGCCGTGCCCGTACGCGTTTCCCGGAGCCGCGCCAGGCACCGGTGACCGCGCTACGGCACCGGTGACAGCGCTACGGCACCGGTGACGTCGTCCGCTTGGAGTCCTGCGGAGCTCCGTCCTCGCCGTCACCGCTGGTGACCAGCCAGCCGCCGACACCCACGGCCGCGAGCAGCAGGACCGTCACCGCGCCCAGGGTGATACGGCGCTTGCGGACGGCCTCGGCCTTGTGGCGGGCCGAGCCGGGCCGGCGCTGGCCCGGTGAGCGAGGCGCGCGGGCCGTGCCCCGGGCACCGCCCGCCAGCTCGTCCGGGCCGGGGACGCGCATGCTCGTATGGGTGTCCCGGTTGGAGTCGGGAGCCGCGCCGGGGACCAGCGGTACCGCGCCGCGGCGGCGTGGCCGCTCGGCCTCGGCCGGCCGCGGTTCCTCGTACGTCTGCTCGGCGGGCTCCGCGTCGGGCTCGTCCACGTCCAGCGGAGGCATGCCCGCGAGCAGCGGAAGCTGTTCGCGCAGCCGGGCCGCCAGCTCGGAGGCGCGCAGCCGGGAGGCCGGTGCCTTCGCCAGGCACTGGACGAGAAGCTGCCACAGCTCCTCGGGGATGCCGGGCAGCGGGACGACGGTCTCGGTGACATGGCGCCGCAGCACGGCCCCGGGATGACCGCCGCCGAACGGCGTGAAGCCGGCCAGCAGCTCGTACAGGACGGTGGCCAGCGCGTAGATGTCGACGGCCGCGCGCGGCGGCAGGCCCTCGACGATCTCGGGCGCCAGATAGTCCGGGGTGCCGATGATCCTGGTCGCCTTGGTGCGCCGCGGTGTGTCGATCAGCTTGGCGACACCGAAGTCGGTGAGCAGCGCGGGATGCGCGCCGCCGGGCCCGAGCGGGCCCTCCATGTCGAGCAGGATGTTCTCGGGCTTGACGTCGCGGTGGACGATCCCGGCGGCGTGCGCCGCCGCGAGACCGTCGGCGACATCGGCGACGATCGCGACCGCCGCCTCCGGCGCGAGCCTGCGCTCGCGGTCGAGCCGGGTGCGCAGATCCGTGCCGCGCACCAGTTCCATGACGAGCGCCAGGTCGTTGCCGTCCACGACGAGATCGCGGACGGCGACCACCCGGGGATGGTCGAGACCGAGCAGGGCGGTGCGCTCCTGGACGAAGCGTCCGACGAGCTCCTGGTCGGACGCGAGGTCCTCACGCAAGAGCTTGATGGCGACCGGGCCCTCGGGCCCCTCACCGAGCCACACCGTGCCCGCGCTGCCCCGTCCCAGGATCTGATGGGCGGTGTACCGGCTGCCGATATTCCGTGCCAAGACTGCTCCCTCAGCGGCTGGCGTTGCCCATCAAAGTACGCGGGAATCGAGGTGCTCCGCGCCACGATCGGCGCCGGCCCCACTCCCTCGGGCGAAATGGCGGAGGAAAAACGGAGGAAAAAGCCGACGGAGAGCGCGAGGCGCCGCGCGGCACGGGACCGGCCGCGCGAGCGCCTCGGCGATGTCCGGAGGATCCCGCCCCGGACCGTCAGCCGTTGCCGGAGCCCGAGCCCGAGCCCGAGCCGCCCAGCTCCGAGAACCAGTCCGTGACCTTCGAGATCACATCGCCTATCGCGGACCAGTAGCTCTGGCCCTGTGCGACCCAGCCCTGGAGCGGCGTCAGCTCCCAGACGAGCCAGCCCGCGACAAAGAGCAGCACGAGCGTGAACAGACAGCCCTTCAGACAGCCGAGGCCCGGGATGCGCATCGGGTTGGCGCCGCGCTGCCTGGGCGGGCGCGGCTCACGGGGCGCGGGTGGCTGAGGCGCCGGCTGCGGTGGCGCGTACCGCTGCTGCGGTGGCGGCGCGTACTGCTGCTGCGGTGGCGGCGCGTACTGCTGCTGGGGCGGTGGCGCGTACTGCTGCTGTTGCTGCTGCTGAGGCGGCGGCGCGTAGCGCTGCTGCTGAGGCCGCTGCGGTACGGGCGGCTGCTGCTGAGGAGCGCCGGGCCGCTGTGGACGGCGGCGCAGCGGGTCCTGGCTCGGGTCCAGGTACTGCACCTGGGTCTGCTCGTTGCGGTCGCGCGCGGCCTGCAACTGGCCCTGCCACGGATGCGGGCCCTCGGGCTCCGGCGGACCGTCGGGACGCGGCTGTACGGGCGGCATGACCGCGGTCGGATCGGCGGCGCCCGCGCCGGGACCGCCGTACGCGGCGGGTCCGGTGGAGGGCATGACGCTGGTGGCCGCGTTGGGGTCGTAGGAGGCGGCGTTGCTCGGCAGGACCTGGGTCGGGTCGGAGGCGCCCGGCGTGTCGGGCACCGGCGCGGGATCCGGGTCGGGCGCGAGCAGCGCGCCGACGGCCAGCGCGGCGTCGACCTGGGCGGGCGTGGAGTGCACGCCGACACCGGCCGCGACGGTCCGCAGGGCGCGGGCGAGGTTCTGGGCGCTGGGCCGCTGGGCCGGGTCCTTGCGCAGGCAGCGCTCTATGACCGTCCACAGCGGCTCGGGCACGGTGGTGGGACGGCGGGGCTCCTCGCTGAGATGGCGGTGGAGCACCTCCAGGGCCGTCGCGCCGGCGAACGGCGGCCGTCCCGTGACCAGCTCGTACAGCAGGATGCCGGCGCCGTAGATGTCCACGGCGGAGGTCTGCGGACGGCCGTCGGCGGACTCCGGCGCCACATAGGCGGGAGTGCCGACGAATTCATGCGTACGGGTCAGGCCCGGAGAGTCCGCCAGGCGCGCTATGCCGAAGTCCGTGAGCATCGGATACAGCCGCTCGCCGTCGTTCTTCAGCAGGACGTTGGCGGGCTTGAGGTCCCGGTGTACGACACCGTCGGCGTGGCTGGCGGCGAGCGCGTCCGCGATCTGGGCGGTCAGCAGGGCCGCCGCGACCGGGCTGAACGGACCGTTGTCGCGCAGATAGCGGTGCAGGTCCGGACCGTCGACAAGATCCATGACGAGCGCGAGGAGATCACCCTCGACGACCAGGTCGCGGGTGCGGACGATATTGGGGTGGGTGAGGCGGAGCAGTACGGAGCGCTCTCGCAGGAAGCGCATCACCACGTCCGCGTCGTTCGCCAGCTCCTCCTTGAGGACCTTGATCGCGACGGTCTCGCCGGGCTGGCCGGGCACGGCCGCCTCGGCTCCCGCGGTCTCGCGCTGGCGGGCTCGCCAGACGGTGCCCGTGGCGCCGCGTCCGAGCGGCTCCTCAAGCAGGTATTTGCTGCCTACCGGCCGCACGTCATGCGCTCCCTGCTGGTCGGTTTCTCCTGAAGATCCCGGGCCCGCCGGGTGATGGTCCGGCCCGCCGGGTTTCCGACCAACTGTAGACCGGCCGTGGACCGGCCGAACGGATCACCGGGCGGTCATCTTCCGCTCCCACCGCGGCGTGGTTCGGAAGGAACCGGTAAGGAACCAGTTCGGAAGAAGGACGTCCGCGTCCCGCCGGCGGTTGCCGGACGGCGCCGCCGGAGACCGTACCGACGGCCCCAAGTCACCTGGAAGTAGTACCCAATCGGGCATTTTTAGGCGCACAGCCGACCATTCAAGATCACTTCTCGCTGGCCCCCGGGCGTGTTGTCGGTGGCAGGTGCGAGGATGCCCCCAGCACGCGAGGTGTGGAGTGGGGAATCGCACCGCCCGTGCCGACCTGTACCGGACGACGCGTCCGTGTGTGGTGGGGGGCGTCGCAGGGCAGTTCCCCCGCCGGGCACCGCGCGCATGAAGGGACCGCTGACGGCGATGCAGATCCGGCTGACCGTCCTCGCGCCGCGCAGCGGCCATGGCGCCGGGCGCGTGTGCGACGTGCTCGTCACCGCTCCGCCCGGGACGGCGCTGGCCGCCGTCGCGTCGGGCCTCGCCACCGCCGTCTCCGGCTCCGACGCCTCGGGCTCCGTCGTCCTGTACGCCGGCCGGGAGCGGCTCGACGCGCAGCGCTGCGCCCTGGGCGAACCGCCGCTGATCGACGGTGCGGTGCTCTCCCTCCAGGTGCCGGGCGAGGACGACGCTCCGGCCGAGGACGCGCCGGCGCGGCTCCAGGTGGTCGCGGGACCTGACGCGGGCGGTGTCCATCTGCTGCACGGCGGGCAGATCAGGATCGGCCGCTCGGCCGAGGCGGATGTGCCGCTGGACGACCCGGACGTCTCGCGGCTGCACTGCGCGGTGACGGTCACCGAGGACGGCCGGGTCTCGGTCGCGGACCTCGGCTCGACGAACGGCACGGTGCTGGACGGCGTCCCGGTCGGCGAGCGGCCGGTCCCGCTGCTCCCCGGCGCGCTGCTGCGGCTCGGTGAGTCCGCGCTGCGGCTCACCGTGGGCGACCGGGCTCCGGCGCTGCCGACGGCTCCGGACGGCGAGGGCCATCTGCGGATCGGCAGGCCCGGCGCGGCACCGCTCCCGTATCCGGCCGAGACCGGCGCCCAGCACCGGGAGGCGGCGGATCCCGCGACGGGCGCGGGCGGCTCAGGACACGGCCCGGCCGGACCGCGGTACGCACGCGAGCCCGCTCCGACGCACGGCGGTTCGGCCTCCGGCGCCCGTGGTGCCGTCGACGCGGAGAGCCGGGCGGCCCAGGGCCCGCGGACGCCGGGGCTCCAGTACGGCAGCAGCACCCCGGGCAGTCCGCCACGGGTGCCGGATCCGCGCGCCGCCGACACGCACTACGGCGTCCGCGGGTCCGCGGCGGGCTCCTTGGACAGCGGCGGCGGGACGCACAGCAGGGCCACCGCGCCCGGCCCGGCGGACGAGGCCCAGCCGCACACGGGCGGCGGACCGGCCGACGACGGCGCACAGCCGCACAGCAGGACCTCCGGCTCGCACCGGCAGGAGACAGCCGCCCGCGAGAGCGAGCCGCTGGACGCGGCCGGCCGGCGCCGCGGCATAGGAGCCTGGGCTCGGCGGCTCGCCGGAGGCCGTGGCGAGGACGTCCCGGAGGCCGTCGCCGGCGCGCCGGGTCCCGCCGGGACGGGACGCGCCGCCCGCCCGGAGACCTGGCCCGATCCGGCCGAGGTGCTGCTGACCGCGCTCGGTCCCGGTCCCAGGCTGTGGGAGCGCGACAACCGCCACGCGGAGACGCTCGTCGTCCGGCTGGGCACGGCGGACCGGCCGGCCTCCGACGAGGCGGGACCGCTGCCGTGCGCGCCGGTCACCGTCGCGCTGCGCGAGGCTGGTTCGCTGGGGCTGGCCGGTCCCAGGGAGCGGCTGACCGGTCTGGCGAGATCGGTCGTCGCCCAGCTCGCCGCGCTGCACTCGCCCGCCGATCTGGAGATCGTGCTGATCAGCTCGGACCGGGCGAGAAGCCTGGAGCAGCGCAGACAGGACTGGGGCTGGCTCGGCTGGCTGCCGCAGGTGCGGCCGGCCCATGGCCAGGACTGCCGGCTGCTGCTGGCGTACGACCGGGAGCAGTCCGCCGCCAGGACCGCCGAGCTGACCCGCAGGCTGGACGACGGGCCGCTGGGCCCGGGCTGGGCCTCGGCCGGTGCGGGGCTGGTCGCGGAGGCCGCCGCACACCACCCGGGGCCGTACACCGTGGTGATCGTCGACGGCGATCCCGGTACGGCCGCGCTGCGTGAGACGACCGCGCGGCTGGCCGCCGCCGGCGCCGCCGCCGGCATCCATCTGCTCTGTCTCGCCGAGACCCCGGCCGCCTCCGCGCTGTCCCCGGTCGCGGCGACGTACGAGGCGGCGTGCGCCGCGTCGCTGCCATTCCGCGAGTGCGGCGCGGTCGCGCTGCTGAGCGGCGATGTCGCCACCGCGCTGCGGCTGCTGCGGACGGCGGTGGGACAGCCCTCCGGGCATGGCACGGTCGCCGTCGTGGACGCGGTCTCGGCCGCCTGGGCGGAGCGTTTCGGACGGGCGCTGGCGCCGCTGCGCACGGCGGCCGGGAGCAGCCCGGGGCGGCCCGTCACCGCGTTGCCGCAATCGTCCAGGCTGCTGGACGAGTTGGGGCTGGCCCGCGCCACTCCGGCGTCCCTGATGGCCCGTTGGGCGTCGGCGGCCGACCGCACCGGACACTGCACGGCGGTCCTCGGCGCCGGGCCGCGTGGCCCGATGAGCGTCGATCTGACGGACGAGGGACCGCATCTGCTGATCGAGGGACCCGCGGGCAGCGGCCGTACGGAGCTGCTCCGGTCCGTCGCCGCCTCGCTGGCGGCCGCGGTGCGGCCCGACGCGCTGGGACTGCTGCTGGTCGACGGCGCCGGCGGCGAGCGCGGTGAAGGGCTGTCCGTGTGTACGGAACTGCCGCATGTCACCGAGCATTTGATCGCTTCCGACCCGGTCAGGATGCGGGAGTTCGCGCAGGCGCTGGGCGCGGAGCTGAAGCGGCGGGCCGAGTTCCTGGGACGGCTGGACTTCACCGAGTGGCACAGCCGGCAGGAGGTGTCGGAGCGGATGATCGGCCAGCGCACGGCGAGCGCCGCGGAGCAACGGGCGGGCCGGCGCGGCGAGTCGCGCACCGACCAGCTCCGTAACGATCACCTCCGCGGCGAGGGACTCGGCGGTGACCAGCCGGGCGGGCGGCGGGCCGGGCAGCTCGGCGAGGCGGAGACGCCCGCCGGCGGCACGCTCCGGCTCCGTGCCACCGCCGCCCGTACCGGAGCCGCGGCGCTGCCTCGCCTCGTCGTCCTCGTGGACGACTTCGACGCCCTGGTGGCGCCCGCGCTCGGCAGCCCCGGGCGGCCCGCGGCCGGTTCCGTCGTACGGGCGCTGGAGGCGGTGGCCCGGGAGGGCGAGCGCCTGGGCGTGCATCTCGTGGCGACCTCGGCCCGGCCCGACCGCACGGTCGACACGGAGCTGGCGCAGGCCGCGCGGCTGCGGGTGGTGCTGGACGCGCCGCCCGTCGCTCCCGCTCCGGACGATCCGGCTCCCGGCCGGGGGCGGCTGGGTCATCCGGACGGCCGGGTCACGCCGTTCCAGGGCGGCCGGGTGACGGGCCGTATTCCGCGTACGGCGACCCTGCGGCCCACGGTGGTGCCGCTGGAGTGGGAGCGGATGGGTGATCCGCCCGCCCGCCGTCCGGTCCGGGAGCTCGGCAACGGCCCGACGGATCTGGCGCTGCTCGCCAGCGCGCTGGAGCGGGCCGCGCGTTCGGTCGACGCCGTACCGGTCGCACCGCTGACGCCTGCTCACCCCTGAAGGTCCTTTACGTCCGTCGCGCCACGTCACGAGGCCATCACGATCGACGAGTTGACACCTGGCGCGGTATTGCGGCCTCCGGTCACGCGGCGTAGGACTGTGCGCACGGGACGACAGCGACGCCGCCACGTCACGGCGGCGACGCCGTGCCGCATGCGTAGATCCGTACGCACACGGGAGAGACGGGGCAGTGATGCGCACAACTCGCAAAAATCGTGGGGTTCTTGATGTCCGCCGGACGGCGCTCGGCACGCGCAGGGCGGCCGTGGCCATCGTCGCCGCCGGAGCCGTGGCACTCACCGGCTGCGGTGGCGACTCGGACGACGGCAAGGGCTCGGACACCACGGCGAGCAAGGAGCCCGCGGCCGGTGTCCAACTGCCCAAGCTGAACGGCGAGAAGATCGAGGTCGCGGCCGTCTGGACCGGTCCAGAGCAGGAGAACTTCACCAAGGTCCTCACGGAGTTCGAGAAGCGCACCGGAGCGACGGTCACCTTCGTCCCCGCGCAGGACCCGATCGTCAACTTCCTCGGGACGAAGATCGCCGGTGGCAGTCCGCCGGATGTGGCGATGCTTCCGCAGGTCGGCGCGATCCAGCAGGCCGTCGAGAAGAAGTGGGCCAAGCCGGCCGGAGCCGAGGCCAAGGCCCAGCTCGCGAAGAACTACGGCAAGGGCTGGCAGGACCTCGGAGCGGTGGACGGCACGCAGTACGGCGTGTATTTCAAGGCGGCCAACAAGTCGCTGGTCTGGTACAACAACGCCGCTTTCGAGAACGCCGGCGCCACCGTCCCGAAGACCTGGCAGGACTTCCTGACGACGGCCGAGACGATCTCGGCCTCCGGCGTCACGCCGGTCTCGGTCGGCGGCGCGGACGGCTGGACCCTCACCGACTGGTTCGAGAACATCTATCTCTCCCAGGCGGGCACGGAGAAGTACGACCAGCTCGCCCAGCACGAGATCAAGTGGACCGACGGCTCGGTCCGGGACGCGCTGACCACACTCGGCCAGCTCTTCGGCAAGCCGGCCCTGATCTCCGGCGGCGCGGACGGCGCGCTCCAGACGGAGTTCCCGGCGTCCGTCACCCAGACCTTCACCGGTGGTGACCAGCCCAAGGGAGCGATGGTCTTCGAAGGCGACTTCGTCGGTGTCAATATCGCGCAGACCGAGGCCAAGATCGGTACGGACGCCAAGGTCTTCCCGTTCCCTGCGGTCGGCAGCGACTCGCCGGTGGTGACGGGCGGCGACGCGGCCGTGGCGCTGAAGGACACCAAGGGCGCGCAGGCGCTGCTGACCTTCCTGGCGTCCGTCGACGCGGCGAAGATCTGGGCGGAGGCGGGCGGCTTCGTCTCGCCGAACAAGTCCCTGGACCCCGCCGCCTATCCGAACGACGTCCAGCGTGACATCGCCAAGGCGCTGATCGCCGCGGGCGACGACTTCCGCTTCGACATGTCGGACCAGATGCCGCAGTCGTTCGGCGGTACGCCCGGCAAGGGCGAGTGGAAGACGCTCCAGGACTTCCTGAAGAACCCGAAGGACGTCGCGGGGGCCCAGCGGGAGCTGGAGTCGGCCGCGGCCAAGGCGTACCAGAGCTGACGCGATGACGTCGGCGGCCACGGGAGGCACCGCGCCGGTGCCTCCCGTCAGGGACAAACGCAAGAGCGTGACAGGCACACGTAAACTCGTCGCGGCCGGCTTCCTGCTGCCCGCGCTGGTGCTGCTGGGCGCGCTCGTGGTCTACCCGATCGGGTTCTCGGTCTACCGGTCCTTCTTCGACAAGTCCGGTGACGGCTTCGCCGGACTCGGCAACTACGTGGAGATATTCACCGACGACACCATCCTCACCGCCGTCGAGAACAACGCGATCTGGGTGGTGGTGGCGCCCACCGTCGCCACGGCGCTCGGCCTGATCTTCGCGGTGCTCACCGAACGGGTGCGCTGGGGCACAGCCTTCAAGCTGATCGTCTTCATGCCGATGGCGATCTCGATGCTCGCCTCGGGCATCATCTTCCGGCTGGTGTACGAACAGGACCCGGAGCGTGGTGTCGCCAACGCGGTCTGGGTGGGCGTGCACGACACGTTCAACGAGTCGGCCGGCTTTCCCAAGGCCCATCCGCTGCCGGTGCATCCGCTCAGGGCCGCCGGCGGCGGCGCCTTCCTCACCAAGGAGCCGGTGCGCGCGGGCACGGAGGTCCAGCTTCCGCTGGTGGGTGTCGCGCCCGCCAAGATGCCGTCCGACGCGCGGCCGGCCAGGGCCGCGAAGACCGAGGACGGCCGGATCACCGGCACGGCCTGGCTGGACTTCACGCGAGGCGGCGGCGGCAAACCCAATGTCATCGACGCCGAGGAGCTCGGCCTCAAGGGCATCAAGGTGGAGGCGGTCAAGGGCGGCGAGGTCGTCGCCACCGCGACCGCCGGCGCCGACGGTACGTTCAGCCTGCCCGAGGCGGCCGACGGCGCGCAGCTCAGGCTCGGCGCGGCCAACTTCAGAGAGCCGTACAACGGTGTCGACTGGCTCGGCCCCTCGCTGGTCACACCGGCCATCATCGGCAGCTATCTGTGGATGTGGGCCGGGTTCGCGATGGTGCTGATCGCGGCCGGTCTGGCGAGCGTGCCGCGAGAGCTGCTGGAGGCCGCCCGGGTGGACGGCGCCAACGAGTGGCAGGTGTTCCGCCGGATCACGGTGCCGCTGCTGGCACCGGTTCTCGCGGTCGTGATGGTCACGCTGATGATCAATGTGCTGAAGATCTTCGACCTGGTCTTCATCATCGCGCCCGGTTCGTCGCAGGACGACGCGAATGTGCTGGCGCTCCAGCTCTACCGCTCGTCGTTCGGCACCGACGCGGATCTCGGCGTCGGCAGCGCCATCGCCGTACTGCTGCTTCTGCTGGTGATCCCGGTGATGCTCTTCAACGTCCGGCGCATGCGAAGGGAGACTCGCCGATGACCATGAACGACGGTGCGGTCAAGGCGGAACAGTCCCTCGCGGGCCGGATCGCGGCCCGCGCGGGCGGCGGCGCGATGCGCGTCTTCCTGATCCTGGTCGGCCTGTTCTGGCTGATGCCGACGATCGGACTGCTGTTCTCCTCACTGCGCGACTCCCAGGACATCAGCGCGAGCGGCTGGTGGCAGGTCTTCACCGCGCCCGCGCGGCTCACCACCGAGAACTACACGCGGCTCCTCGACAACGACACGATCACCAACTCACTGCTCTCCACCGTCCTGATCACCGTCCCGGCGACGGTCCTGGTCGTGGTGATCGGCTCGCTGGCCGGATACGCCTTCGCCTGGATGGACTTCCCGGGCCGCGACTGGTGGTTCCTGGTGGTCGTCGGACTGCTGGTGGTTCCGGTGCAGGTCGCGCTGGTCCCAGTGTCGAAGCTGTTCGGCGCCGTCGGCATCTTCGAGACGACCTTCGGCGTGGTCATCTTCCATGTCGCCTTCGGTCTGCCGTTCGCGATCTTCCTGTTGCGGAATTTCTTCGCGGAGATCCCGAGAGAGCTGCTGGAGGCGGCCAGGCTCGACGGGGCAGGCGAGATACGGCTGTTCACGCGGGTCGTGATGCCGCTCGGCGGTCCCGCGATCGCCTCGCTCGGCATCTTCCAGTTCCTCTGGGTCTGGAACGACATGCTGGTCGCGCTGATCTTCGCGGACTCCGAGAATCCGCCGATCACCGTGGCGCTCCAGCAGCAGGTACGGCAGTTCGGCAACAACATCGATGTCCTGGCGCCGGGCGCGTTCGTGTCGATGGTGATCCCGCTGGTGGTGTTCTTCGCCTTCCAGCGCCAGTTCGTGACGGGTGTGATGGCGGGCGCGGTCAAGTAGCGCCGGAGCGGGAGGACCGGTCGCGGCGCGGCCGGTCCTCCTCCGCCGCGCTGTCCGTCCCGTCGCGGCCTGCGCGAACGCGCCGCGGATCCCCCGTACGCCACGTCCGGCGTAACCAGGTCACTCCACCGGCCGTTCCCGGGCCATGCCCCGGTTCAGCGTCATCGTCACCGCGTACAACGTCCAGGCGTATCTGACGGACTGCCTGCGCTCGGTACTGACCCAGACCTACGACGATCTCGAACTCATCGTGGTGGACGACTGTTCGCCGGACGGCTGCGGTGCCGTCGCCGACGAATTCGCCGCCCACGAGCAGCGGGTCACCGCCGTCCATCTCCGCGAGAACTCCGGGCTCGGTCCGGCCCGCAACGCCGGACTCGCCCGGGCCACCGGCGACTACGTGGTCTTCCTCGACGGCGACGGCACCTTCGTGCCGGGCGCGCTCCAGTCGCTCGCGGACCGGCTCAAGGAGACGGGCGGCCCGGATGTCCTGGTCTACGACTTCGACCGTACGTACTGGTCGGGCGAGACCGTACGGAACACCTTCGCCGCGCCGCTCGCCGAGGACGGCCCCGCCTCCTTCCAGCTCAGCGACCGGCCGAACCTGCTGACGTACCTGATCACGGCCTCGAACAAGGCGTACCGCCGGGAGTTCGTCGAGCGCCAGGGCCTCACCTTCCCGTCCGGACACCACACGGACACCGCCTGGACCTATCCGGTGCTGATGACCGCCGAGTCGATCACCACGCTGGACCGGGTCTGTACGCACCATCAGCAGCGGCGGCCCGGTCTCTCGCCGACCGATCGCGGGCACATGGATCTCTTCGACCAGTACGACCGGGTCTTCGCCTTCGTCGACGAGCGGCCCGCGCTGGACCGCTGGCGCCCGGTGCTGCACCGGCGCATGCTCGACCACCTCGCGGCCCTCGTCGCCACGGACGGCCCGGTGTCGCGCGGCAGCCGCGCCGAGTTCTTCCGCCGGGCGCGCGCGCACCACCGCCGCTACCGCGCGCCGGGCGCCGCCGGCCGGTCCAGGAGCCGGCGCGGACACCGGCTGCTGCGGCTCGGCGCGCACCGTACACACCATGTCCTGCGGACGTCCCGTCTGCTGCGCGAGCGCTCGGGCCGGGTCGCCGCCACGCTGCTGCGGGCCGTGCGGTCCGGTGTGCTCCGGCTCCACTACGCCGTCCAGCGACGGCTTCCGGTCCGCGCCGACCACGCGGTCTTCGCGGCCTTCGGCCACCGCGGCTACACCAGCGACCCGGCCGCCATCGAGCGCAAGGTGCGTGAGCTCGCTCCGCGCCTGCGCACCGCCTGGATCAGTCACGCCGCGCATCAGCACAGCGTCCCGATCGGCACTCGTCGGCTGCGGCCCGGCACCTTCGCCTACTGGACCGCGATCGCCCGCGCCAAGTACCTCGTCAGCAACGCCGACTTCGACCGCCGGCTGGTCAAGCGCCGCCGGCAGATCCTGCTCCAGACGCACTACGGGACGCCGCTCCGGTCACCGGACATCGAGCTGCCGGACCGTCCTGAGGCGGCGGGCGACACGGACGCCGGCCGGCTGCTCGCCGACGCCGACCGGTGGGACTACTCCCTGTCGGCCAACCGCCACTCCACACTCGTCCAGGAGAAGGCCTATCCCTCGGCCGGTACGACACTGGAGTACGGCCATCCGCGCAATGACATCTTCCAGCGGGCCACGGCCGGGGATGTGGCGCGGCTGCGGCGCTCGCTGGGCATTCCGGAGGGCTTCACCGCCGTCCTGTACGCACCGGCGAACCGTGACTACCGCCACTCGCCGCACCAGCCACTCGACCTGGAGCGGGTGGTCCAGTCACTGGGTCCGCGCTTCGTCCTGCTGAGCCGGGCCCGTCACGCGTACGGGACGCAGGTGCCGTATCCGCCCCATCCGCGCGTCCTCGATGTGTCCGGTCATCCGTCCACCGAGACTCTCTGTCTGGCCTCCGACGCTCTGATCACGGACTTCTCGTCGCTGATGTTCGACTACGCCAATCTGGACCGGCCGATCGTCGTCCACTGCGACGACCAGGAGGCGGCCGAGGCGGCCCAGGGCACCTACTTCGATCTGCGGTCCTGTCCGCCGGGCCCGGTCACGCACACCCAGGAGGAACTGATCGACACCTTCGCGCTGGGCCACTGGCGCGGCTCGCGCTCCGCCCGGCTGCGGACGGCGTTCCGGGCGCGCTTCTGTCCGTACGACGACGGGCGGGCGGCGGAGCGTGTCGTACGCCATGTGTTCCTCGGCGAGCAGGGCGGTGTGCCGCTGCCGCTGCCGCAGGAGGAACGCAGCCCGGCGCCGCCGGCTCCCTGAGCACCGCCGCGGGTGTCCGTCGCGGCGGCCGTGGCCGGACGGTCAGCCGTGGCTCAGCGCGGCGACCGCCGAGGCGGCCAGCTCGTCGAGATAGCCCTTGGGCAGTGCGCCGCGCACGACGACCAGCCGCCAGTAGAGCGGTCCGATGATCAGGTCCAGCGCGCGGTCGGGATCCGTGCCCTCGGGCAGCTCGCCGCGCTGGACCGCCTCGCGGACGATCACGGCCGCGATGCCCTGCTGTCCGTCCAGCAGGGCCGCCTTGATCGCTTCGGAGATTTCCGGATTGCGGGCCGACTCCACCAGCAGATCCGGGATGACCTGCGAGGCCACCGGATGGCGCAGGGCGTGCGAGGCCACTTCGAGCAGGGCGCGGACATCGCCGTACAGCGAACCGGTGGCGGGAGCGGGCAGTCCCTGCGCGGCAAACGCGGACAGCAGGTCGAGGACGAGCGCCAGCTTGGACTTCCAGCGCCGGTAGACGGCGGTCTTGCCGACTCCGGCCCGGCGCGCGATGCCCTCGATGGACATCCGTGCGAAGCCGACCGCGGCCAGCTCCTCGAAGACGGCGGCGCGAATGGCGTCGGTCACGTCCTCCCGGAGCACCGCGGCTCCGGCGGGAACGCGGCGTGAGGTGCGCGGGTCCGTGGTCATCGGCAGCCAGCATAGCGTCACGGCGGCGTGGCGACGAGACGGTTGCGTTGCGACGTGGAACCACCCTACTCTCGTCGTTGCGACGATACGGACCCGTTCCGTCGTCAGTGCTGTCCCGGCGCACTCTCCGAAGAGGACATCTCCGTGAGCCAGACGATCACACCCGCCGCTCAGCAGGCGGCGCCCGCACCGGCACCTGCTACGCCGGGTCCGGACGGGAACACCGGCCAGGACCGGGAGACCGGCCTGAGCGCTCTCGCCGCCCGGCACGGCCTGACCGTGAGCGGAGCCCGCCCAGGACTGCTCGAATATGTCCGCCGGCTCTGGTCACGACGGCACTTCATCACCGCCTTCGCGACCGCCCGGCTGACCGCTCAGTACAGCCAGGCGAAGCTCGGCCAGATCTGGCAGATCATGACTCCGCTGCTCAACGCGACGGTCTATTACTTCATCTTCGGCGTCCTGCTGCGCACCAAGGACGGCGTCCCGGACTTCGTCCCGTTCCTGGTGACGGGCGTCTTCATCTGGACCTTCACCTCCAGCTCCGTCACCGCCGGCACCCGCGCGATCTCCGGCAACCTCGGTCTCGTACGGGCCCTGCACTTCCCGCGCGCCGCGCTGCCGATCGCACTCGCTCTCCAGCAGCTCCAGCAACTGCTCTTCTCCATGGGCGCGCTGGCCGTGATCCTGGTCTGTTTCGGCCAGTACCCCGGCGTGAGCTGGCTGCTGGCGGTGCCGGCGCTGACGCTCCAGGCGCTGTTCAGCACCGGACTCTCGATGATCGTGGCGAGACTGGCCGCCAAGACGCCGGACATCGCCCAGCTCACTCCGTTCATCCTGCGTACCTGGATGTATATGTCCGGCGTGATGTGGAGCGTCGACAAGGTGGTCTCCGGCGACCGGCTGCCGCGTTTCGTGGCGGTGGCCCTGGAGTGCAATCCGGCGGCCGTCTACATCGACCTGATGCGTTTCGCGCTCATCGACAGTTTCACCGCCGACCGGCTCCCGCCGCATGTCTGGGCCGTCGCGCTCGGCTGGGCGGTGCTCGTCGGCGCCGGTGGATTCCTGTTCTTCTGGAAGGCCGAGGAGGAGTACGGACGTGGCTGAGCCGATCCCCACCGTCGTCGTCGACGGTGTCCACATCACCTACAAGGTCCATGGCACGCGCGGCGGCAAGGGCAGCGCCACCTCCGCGCTGAGCAGGATCGTCTCGCGGCGGGCGGCGCCCGGAGTACGCGAGGTGCACGCCGTGAAGGGCGTCAGTTTCGCCGCGTACAAGGGCGAGGCGATCGGACTCATCGGCTCCAATGGATCCGGCAAGTCGACGCTGCTCAAGGCGATCGCCGGACTGCTGCCTGTCGGCCAGGGCAAGATCTTCACCCGGGGACAGCCCTCGCTCCTCGGGGTCAACGCGGCGCTGATGAGCGATCTGACCGGCGAGCGCAATGTCATTCTCGGCGGACTCGCCATGGGCATGTCACGCGAGCAGGTCCGCAGCCGGTACGACGGCATCGTGGAATTCTCCGGGATCAACGAGAAGGGCGACTTCATCTCGCTGCCGATGCGGACGTACTCCTCGGGCATGGGCGCCAGGCTGAGGTTCTCGATCGCCGCCGCCAAGAGCCATGACGTCCTGCTGATCGACGAGGCGCTGTCCACCGGCGACGCGAAGTTCCAGCGGCGCAGCCGGGAACGCATCGCGGAGCTGCGCGAGGAGGCCGGCACGGTCTTCCTCGTCAGCCACAGCGACAAGACCATCACCGAGACCTGCGACCGCGCGCTCTGGCTGGAGTCGGGGACGCTGCGGATGGACGGTCCGGCGGCGGAGGTCGTCGCGGCGTACGACGCGTTCACCCACAAGAAGAAGTAGGGACGGCGCTCCGCACGGCCGGCAACGCGGAGAAGCAGCACGGAAAGTGGCGCCCGGCGGTGAGCCGGGCGCCACTTCGGTCCGTCGCGGCGGTCAGCGATCGGCCGCCCGCACGGACCGCCGTCAGCTGTGCGTGCGCAGCAGCGTCCGCATGGTCCGCATCGCGACCGACAGATTCGCCAGGTCGAAGGCGTCCGAGCCCTGGATCTCCTCCAGCGTGGAGCGCGACCGGCTGAGGATCGCGCCGTTCTTCTGCTCCCACGCCTCGAAGCGTTCCTCGGGCGTCGAACTGCCGTTGCCGACGGACAGGACGTCCGCGGTCAGGCCCGCGTGCGCCGCGTACAGATCCTCGCGGATGGAGGCGCGGGCCATGGACTGCCAGCGGTCGGCCCGCGGCAGCTCCAGGATCCGGTCCATGAGCTGGGTGATCCGCAGCCGGTCGCCGAGGTCGTAGTACACCTCGGCGACGGACAGCGGGTCCTGGCCCGTACGGTCCGCGGTCGCCACGATGTCCAGCGTCGGGAAGGCGGACGAGAAGCCGGCGACCCGCAGAGCGAGCTCCTCCGGCACGCCGGCCTCCGTCAGCTCGTCCAGGATGCGCCGGTACCAGGCCAGCTCCGAGCCGCGCAGCATGGTGGGAAGCTGCGCCCAGACCCGCTCCACACCGGCCGCGAAGAACGCGATGGTCCCGGCGATCTCCAGTGGCTGCGGCCGGTTGCCCAGCAGCCAGCGGGTACCGCGCTCGACCAGCCGGCGCGAGTGCAGCCGGATCCGGGTCTGGACGGCGGCATCGACCTTGTTGTCCAGCGCCTCGACGGCGTCCCAGACGGCATTCAGACCGAAGATCTCGCGGGCCGCGGTCTGCGCCCGCACGATCTCCTCGACCGAGGCGCCGGTCTCCTCGCGCAGCCGGTGCAGGAAGGTCGAACCGCCGGTGTTCACCGTGTCGTTGACCAGCACCGTCGTAATGATCTCGCGGCGCAGCGCGTGCGCGTCGATCTGCTCGGCGAACTGCTCCCGCAGCGGTTCGGGGAAGTACGCGTGCAGCAGCTTGCGCAGATACGGATCGTCCGGCAGAGCGGTGTGGATCAGCTCGTCCGCCACCGTGATCTTGGTGTAGGCGAGCAGCACCGCGACCTCGGGCTGGGAGAGGCCCTTGCCGGCACTGAGCAGTTCGCGGATCTGCCGGTCGGTCGGCAGGAACTCCAGCGCGCGGTCGAGGTCTCCGTCCCGCACCAGACGGCGCAGGAACCGCTGGTGGGCGTGGAGCAGTGAGGGCGACTGGGCTCCGGCGTTGGCGAGCGCGGTGTTCTGCGCGTAGTTGTTGCGCAGCACCAGCGCGCCGACCTCGTCGGTCATCGCGGCGAGCAGCTTGTTGCGCTGCTTGACGGTCATGTCGCCGTCCGAGACCAGGCCGTTGAGCAGGACCTTGATGTTCACCTCGTGGTCGGAGGTGTCCACGCCCGCGCTGTTGTCGATGGCGTCGGTGTTGACCTTGCCGCCCTCGCCACCGGCGCCGCGCCGGGCGAACTCGATACGGCCGAGCTGGGTCAGACCCAGGTTTCCGCCTTCGCCGACGACCTTGGCCCGCAGGTCCTCGCCGTTGACGCGGATCGCGTCGTTGGCCTTGTCGCCGACGTCCGCGTTCGACTCGGTGGACGCCTTGACATAGGTGCCGATGCCGCCGTTCCACAGCAGGTCCACCGGGGCACCGAGGATCGCCTTCATCAGCTCGGCCGGCGTCAGCTTGGTGACACCGGGCGCGATTCCGAGAGCCTCGCGGACATGTGTGTTGACGGGGATGGACTTGGCGGTACGCGGATGGATCCCGCCGCCCGCCGACAGCAGCCGCTTGTCGTAGTCGGCCCAGGAGGAGCGCGGCAGCTCGAACAGGCGGCGGCGCTCTGCGTACGAGGTGGCCGCGTCCGGGTGCGGGTCGAGGAAGATGTGCCGGTGGTCGAAGGCCGCGACCAGCCGGATGTGCTCGGAGAGCAGCATGCCGTTGCCGAAGACGTCACCGGACATGTCGCCGACACCGACGACCGTGAAGTCCTGGGCCTGGGTGTTGTGGCCGAGTTCGCGGAAGTGCCGCTCGACGGACTCCCAGGCGCCGCGGGCCGTGATGCCCATGCCCTTGTGGTCGTAGCCCGCGCTGCCGCCGGAGGCGAAGGCGTCGCCCAGCCAGAAGTTGTAGGCGACCGCGACCTCGTTGGCGATGTCGGAGAAGCTCGCGGTGCCCTTGTCGGCGGCGACGACCAGATAGGTGTCGTCCTCGTCGTGGCGCACCACATCGGCGGGCGGGACGACCTCGCCGCCGACCAGGTTGTCCGTGATGTCGAGCAGCGCCGAGATGAAGATCTTGTACGAGGCGATGCCCTCGGCGAGCCAGGCGTCCCGGTCCGCGGCCGGATCCGGAAGCTGCTTGGCGACGAAGCCGCCCTTGGCACCGACCGGCACGATCACGGTGTTCTTCACCATCTGCGCCTTGACCAGGCCGAGGATCTCCGTACGGAAGTCCTCACGCCGGTCGGACCAGCGCAGCCCGCCGCGCGCGACCTTGCCGAAGCGCAGATGCACGCCCTCGACGCGCGGCGAGTAGACCCAGATCTCGTACGCGGGACGCGGCGCGGGCAGGTCCGGGATGGCCTGCGGGTCGAACTTCATCGACACATAGCTGTGCGGTCTGACGCCGGTCGTCGGGCCGTTGGCCACGCCGGCGCTCTGGAAGAAGTTCGTCCGGAGGGTGGCCTTGATGAGGGTGAGGAAGGACCTGAGGATCCGGTCCTCGTCGAGGCTCGCGACCTGGTCGAGGGCGCCGTCCAGCTCCTCCAGCAGACCGTCCGTCAGCTCCGTGCCGGCGCTCTGGCGGTCCGGCGACATCCGGGCCTCGAAGAGGGAGACCAGCAGCCGGGTGGTGTGGACGTTTGTACGGAGGGTGGCCTCCATGTAGTCCTGGCTGAAGGTCGATCCCGACTGGCGCAGGTACTTCGCGTACGCGCGCAGCACCATCGCCTGCCGCCAGTTCAGACCGGCCCGCAGGACCAGGGAGTTGAAGCCGTCGTTCTCCGCGGCGCCGGTCCAGACGGCGGCGAAGGCGTCCTGGAAGCGCTCTCGGGCGTCGTCGGCGAGATAGTCGCCGTCCGCGCCGCCGAGCGGCATGCGCAGACCGAAGTCGTAGATCCAGGCGTGCGTGCGGTCGGCGCAGCGCAGCTCGTACGGACGCTCGTCGACCACCTCGACACCGAGCCGCTGGAGGACGGGGAGCACGGCGGAGAGGGAGACCTGCTCGCCGGAGCGGTAGATCTTGAAGCGCCGCTCGCCGGGACCCGCGCCGACCGGCTCGTACAGGGAGAGCGAGAAATCCTTTCCGGCGGTGCTGAGCGCCTCCAGATGGACCAGGTCCGCGACGGCCGCGCGCGGGTTGTGGTCGGCCTTGTAGCCCTCGGGGAAGGCGTTGCCGTAATGGCGCAGCAGCCCGGCGGCGCGCTCCTCGCCACACTCGGCGTTCAGCGCCTCACCGAAGGCGTCGGCCCAGGAGCGGGCGGCCTCGACGAGCCGGGCCTCGATCCGGTCCACGTCCTCGTCGGTGAGCTCGGCCAGCTCGGTGCCCGACGGGACCCGCACGACGAAGTGGATGCGGGAGAGAATCGATTCTGTGTTCCAGGCCGTGAAGTCGACGCTCGATCCGCCGAGCTCTTCCCTGAGGATGTCGATCAGCCGCAGCCGGACACCGGTGGTGTAGCGGTCGCGCGGCAGATAGACGAGCGCGGAGTAGTAGCGGCCGTACTCGTCCTGGCGGAGATAGAGCCGCAGCCGCCGGCGCTCCTGGAGGTACAGCACGCTGGTGGCGATCGAGCGGAGCTGGTCGATGGGCGTCTGGAACAGCTCGTCGCGCGGGTAGGTCTCCAGGATCTGCAGCAGATCGCGGCCGTCGTGGCTGTTGGGCGAGAAGCCCGCGCCGTTCAGGACCTCGGCGACCTTGCGGCGGATCACCGGGACCCGGCGTACGGACTCGGTGTACGCGGCCGAGGAGAAGAGCCCCAGGAAGCGCCGCTCTCCGACGACATTGCCCTTGTCGTCGAACTTCTTCACGCCGACATAGTCGAGATAGCTGGGCCGGTGGACGGTGGAGCGGCTGTTGGCCTTGGTGAGGACGAGCAGCTTGTGCTCACGGGCCTTGGCGCGGGCGTCGGCGGTCAGCCGGCTGAAGGAGGGACTGACCGGATGGTCGTCGTCCTCACTGTGCTTCGGGTCGGAGCGCAGGACGCCCAGGCCGGTGCCGGGCACGGCGCACAGCGAGTCGCTGTCCGTGAGCTGATACTCGCGGTAGCCGAGAAACGTGAAGTGGTCGGCGGCGAGCCAGCGCAGCAGCTCGCGTGCCTCTTCGCGTTCCTGGGTGGTCAGGTCGTCGGCGGTCGGCTCGCTGGGCAGTTCCTCGGCGATGCGCAGCGCGCGGTCGCGCATCTTCTCCCAGTCCTCCACCGTCTCGCGGACGTCGGACAGGACGCGCCGCAGGTGGGAGGTGATCTGCTGGAGATCTTCGCGGTCGGTCTCGCGGTCGATCTCGACATGGATCCAGGACTCGGTGAGCGCGTCGTGCGGCCGGTCCGCGGCGCCTTCGGGCAGCACCTCGATCAGCTTGCCGGTGAGATCACGCCGCACGACGATCTGCGGATGGATCACCGCGTGGATACCGCGGCTCTGGCGGGACAGCTCATTGGTGACGGAGTCGACCAGGAAGGGCATGTCGTCGGTGACGACCTCGACCACGGAGTGGCTGGACGTCCAGCCGTTCTCCTCCACGGTCGGAGTGTGGACGCGTACGTTGGCCGTCCCCTGGGGACGGTTCGCGGCCAGCCGGTAGTGGGAGAGCGACGCGCCGACGACATCGACCGGATCGCGGTCGGCCAGGTCCTCGGCAGCCGTGTGGAGGTAGTAGCGCTGGAGGTACGCCAGAAGAGTGTCCCGGTCCGGACGCTCCTCTCGGCCGGTCCCGGCCGAGGCCTCGTCCTTGCGGGGACTGGCCCCGAGCCCCCCGGTTCCTCCCGCCGGGCTGTTCTCAGCGACCCGGGCCGCCTGTTCGAGCAGCTCGGCCTTGGCTTCGTCCAGCTTGGTCTGCATGTCCTCTGGCTCCTGTCGCGCGCCGTTGCGTGACGTAGGTGAAGGAAGCGGTACAACGCCACGACGCGAGGTTTCCGGTCGGGATCGACGTTATGCCGCGATGAGAGATGTCCGGGGCGTTATCGGCCAATTTTGACGGTCCGACCGGACAGTGAGGATCATCGGTCGCCCGGGCGCTGTGGCGCTCCGGGCGCAGGCCGGGGGCTTCGCTGCCCCCACGGCATATCGCGCTGATCACCGCCCAAGGCTATCGCCCTCCACCGGGGAGCCGTCATGAGCCGTATGTGTACAAAAGCGGGGGCTCAAGTTTGACACTCTGGACAGCGACAGAGAGCCCGCTCCGACACTCATGGCAGACACGGCCTCGCCGGGGCACGCCGACCGGGACGACACTGGTCGACAGGTGGACAGATCGATACGTCTTTCTTTCCCGGGAGCAGTCATGGCAGCCAAGGTTCTGATCGTCACCGGCGACGCCGCCGAATCCCTCGAAGTCCTCTACCCGTACCAGCGCCTGCTTGAGGAGGGATACGAGGTCGACATCGCCGCTCCTAGCCGCAAAAAGCTCCAGTTCGTGGTCCATGACGTCGAGCCCGGCTTCGACACGTACACCGAGAAGCCCGGTTATACGTGTCCCGCCGATCTGGCCTTCTCCGAGGTCGACCCGAACCAGTACGTCGCCGTGGTCATCCCGGGCGGACGCGCTCCCGAGTATCTGCGGGGCGACCCGGAACTCCGCAAGATCATCAAGTCCTTCTTCGACGGAGACAAACCGGTCGCCCAGATCTGTCACGGCCCCTTGCTCACGGCAGCGATCGGCGAACTCGCCGGACGCCGGGTCACCGCCTATCCGGCCCTGGAACTCGACATGCAGTCGGCGGGCGCCACCTTCCACGACGCGGAGGTGGTGGTGGACGGCACCCTCGTCTCCTCCCGTGGCTGGCCGGACCACCCGGCCTGGATGCGCGAATTCCTGACGGTGCTGCGGGCGAAGGCGCCGGTGATCTGAGCGCGCGTGCCGCGGCCGGCCGCCGTGCCGATCAGGGCGTCAGGCTCTGCGCCAGGCCGACCGCTTCCGCGAGGGTGTCGACCACCGGGACGCCCACCGCCTCCAGGCTGGCCCGGCTGTGCGAGCCACCGGTGTACAGCACGGCGCGCGCCCCGACGTGCGCCGCCGCCACCGCGTCGTCGACCGCGTCACCGATCACCACCGTGTGCTCGGCGGATATCGCGCCCACCGAGGCCAGCGCGGCCAGATGCCGCTCCATGTGCAGCGCCTTGCTGCCGCCGGACGGCCCCGTGCGCCCGTCGACCCGGATGAAGTGGCTCTCGATGCCGTAACCGCGCACGACCGGCACCAGCTCCTCGTGCCCGTACATGCTCAGCAGCGACTGGCTGCGGCCCGCGAGCTGCCACTGCGCCAGCAGCTCCTTGACGCCTTCGGTCAGCCCGCACGCCAGGCGCCGCTCCGTGTAGTGCCGGTGGAAGGACGCGTCCATGACGGCCCACTCCGAGTCGCTCGGCAGGCGGCCCATCAGCCGCTCGTAGAAGACCGGGATCGGCACGCAGTACAGCTCGCGGTACCGCTCCAGCGTGACCGGCTCAAGACCGATCTCGGCGAAGGCCGCGTTCGTCGCGCCGATGACCGCCTCGATGTCGTCGAGGATGGTGCCGTTCCAGTCCCAGACCAGATGCATGTTCTGCTTCCCCATGGAAAAACACGGTACCGGCCGGGTCTGACAGCGGAGTTCGCCGACTCCCTCAGCGCGTCCGTCAGCCGAGGCCGATGAGGTTCGGGATCTCCTGGACGCCGTACCAGAGCAGCTCGTGGTCCTCCGCGCCGTCCACCGTGAACTGCGCGTCGTCGTCGCCGTGGTCCGCCGCCCCGAGCGCCGCCGCCGCGGCCGAGACGTCCTCGTCGGCGTCGTCGGAGTCGACATGCACCGCCGCCGCCTTCGCCAGCGCGACCGCCGAGGCGATCCGCACCTCACCCAGCGCGCCCGCGTCCAGCCCGCGGTCCGGGTCCGACACCGCTTCCCGGTCGGGCACGTCGACCGCGACGACCACCCGGCGGCGGGCCGCGCCCGGATCCGCCGCGAGCAGCCGGAGCGAGCCGGCCGCGGCCCGGCTGAGGGCCGCGTACTCCAGCTCCTCGATGTCGTCGGAGACGTACCACTCGCGCAGTCCGGGGGTCACCGCGTACGCGGTCAGCGGGCCTGGTCCCAGCTCGCCCGCCTTGTGCGCCTCGGCGAGACCAGGGAGGGTCAGGGGGACGTAGACGCGCATGAGCTGGCCGCTTTCGTAGTCGGAGGAGCACCTAAGGATACGTGCGGGAGTCCCTCTTCGGAGTGACGCTCACGGGCGCTCGGACGTCCACCGAGAACCGCGCACCGACCCGTCGCCGGGCCCGGCGACGGCCCGTGGACCACTCGGATAGGTGATTCAGCGGGCCCGCGCTCCGTCGGCGGACCCGCTTGCGGCGCTCCCCCCGAGCCCCGTAGAAGAACCCCAACAAAAGTTACCGCCCGGTATCCGAGCCGGGCGGGCAGAACGGGGGCGATCTGCGTGAGCACCACAGAGATGACCAGCACGGCCGGAACCACCACCTCCGGCCGCACCATGTCCGACCGCACCATGTCCGGCCGCACCAAGTCCGTCGGCACCACGTCCGACACCGGCGCCGCGGACCGCTCGGCGGCCAGGGTCGTCGCCGGTTCCAGGACGGCCGCCGCGCCACGGCCTCCGGGCCGGCGCGACCAGCGCCGTCCGGGCGCCGCCCGTCCGCCGCGGCGACCGTACATCCCGCCGCACGAACTCTTCGCGGAGCGCCTGCTCGCCGTCCTCAGCGGCGACCGCCCGGTGCACTGGATGCTCGGCCAGACCGTCGGTGAGGCGTACGAGCAGCTCGTCCGGCTCGCACCGGGCACTCCGCTCAGAACACGGGGCGTACGTCCCGTCGTCCGCACCTGCCGCGGCTTCCAGCCACGTCCCGGAGCCGTCGAGGCGTCCGCCAGCATCGCCGCGGGCGACCAGGTGCGCGCGATGGCCTTCCGGCTGGAACAGGGCGCCGATCTGCGCTGGCGGTGCGCCGCGGTCGAGCTCGGCGGCGAACGGACTCCGGCCGGCGCCTGAGCCAGGACATCCGGGATATTCAGGACATCCGAGACGCGAGGACGGGCCGGGGCGCACACAGCGAGTGCGCGCGCCCCGGCCCGTCAGGCCCTGTCACCGGCCCGGCTTCCCGGTCGTTCCGACCGGGCGGCCGGGCGGTCCTGCCGCTACTTCTTGCGGCGACGGCCGCTGTTGCCGCCCTTCTGCGCCTTGCGGCGCTCGGCGCGCGTCAGCCCGTCCGAAGTGGAGCGCGTCGGCCCGTCCGCGTTCTGGAAGTCACCTTCCACGATGCCGCCCTCGCCGTCCACCGTGGGAGCGGAGAAGTGCAGCCGGTCCGGGCGCTGCGGAGCGTCGAGCCCCTTGGCCCGGATCTCCGGACGGCCGCTGCCCGCGGGCACCGCGTCCTCCTTCGCCAGCGACGTGCGCTCGGCCGCGTCCTGCACCGGGACCTCCTCGACCTGCTGCTCGACCTGGACCTCCAGGTTGAACAGATAGCCGACGGACTCCTCCTTGATGCCCTCCATCATGGCGTTGAACATGTCGAAGCCCTCGCGCTGGTACTCGACCAGCGGGTCCTTCTGCGCCATCGCGCGGAGGCCGATGCCCTCCTGGAGGTAGTCCATCTCGTAGAGGTGCTCGCGCCACTTGCGGTCCAGGACGGACAGCACCACGCGCCGCTCCAGCTCACGCATGATGTCCGAGCCGAGCTGCTTCTCCCGGTCCTCGTACTGCTCGTGGATGTCGTCCTTGATGGACTCCGCGATGAACTCGGCGGTGATCCCGGCACGGTCGCCGGCCGCCTCCTCCAGCTCATCGACGGTGGCCTTCACCGGGTAGAGCTGCTTGAACGCGCTCCACAGCCGGTCCAGGTCCCACTCCTCGGCGAAGCCCTCGACGGTCTCCGCCTGGATGTACGCGTCGATCGTGTCGTCCATGAAGTGGCGCACCTGCTCATGCAGGTCCTCGCCCTCCAGGACCCGGCGGCGCTCGCCGTAGATGACCTCACGCTGCCGGTTGAGGACCTCGTCGTACTTCAGGACGTTCTTACGCGCCTCGAAGTTCTGCTGCTCGACCTGCGACTGGGCCGACGCGATGGCGCGCGTCACCATCTTGTTCTCGATCGGTACGTCGTCCGGCACATTGGCCATCGACATCACGCGCTCGACCATCTGCGCCTTGAACAGCCGCATCAGGTCGTCGCCCAGAGACAGATAGAAGCGGGACTCGCCCGGGTCGCCCTGACGTCCGGAACGGCCACGGAGCTGGTTGTCGATACGGCGCGACTCGTGCCGCTCGGTGCCCAGGACATAGAGCCCGCCGAGGTCCTTGACCTCTTCGAACTCGGCCTTGACCGCCTGCTCGGCCTTCTCCAGCGCGGCCGGCAGCGCCGCCGCCCACTCCTCGACATGCTCGACGGGGTCCAGGCCGCGCTGCCGCAGCTCCGCCTCCGCCAGGTCGTCGGGGTTGCCGCCGAGCTTGATGTCCGTACCACGGCCGGCCATGTTCGTGGCGACGGTGACGGCGCCCTTGCGGCCGGCCTGCGCGACGATCGTCGCCTCCCGGTCGTGCTGCTTGGCGTTGAGCACCTCGTGCTGCACACCGCGCTTGCTGAGCTGCTGCGAGAGGTACTCGGACTTCTCGACCGAGGTGGTGCCGACCAGGATCGGCTGACCCTTCTCGTGCTTCTCCGCGATGTCGTCGACGACCGCGGCGAACTTGGCGACCTCGGTGCGGTAGATCAGGTCGGACTGGTCCATGCGGACCATCGGCCGGTTCGTCGGGATCGGCACGACGCCCAGCTTGTAGATCTGGTGGAACTCGGCGGCCTCGGTCATGGCCGTACCGGTCATACCGGACAGCTTGCCGTAGAGGCGGAAGAAGTTCTGCAGGGTGATCGTGGCGAGGGTCTGGTTCTCGTCCTTGATGTCCACCCCTTCCTTCGCCTCGATCGCCTGGTGCATGCCCTCGTTGTAGCGGCGGCCCGCGAGGATACGGCCGGTGTGCTCGTCGACGATCATGACTTCGCCGTCGATGACGACATAGTCCTTGTCGTTCTTGAAGAGTTCCTTGGCCTTGATCGCGTTGTTCAGATAACCGACGAGCGGCGTGTTCACCGACTCGTAGAGGTTGTCGATGCCCAGCCAGTCCTCGACCTTCGCGACACCGGGCTCATGGATGGCGACGGTGCGCTTCTTCTCGTCGACCTCGTAGTCGCCGGTCTCCTCGATGCCCTTGAGCGGGTTGCCGGCCTCGCCCCTGGTGAGCCGCGTGACCAGCTTGGCGAAGTCGCCGTACCACTTCGTGGCCTGGTCGGCGGGGCCGGAGATGATCAGCGGCGTACGGGCCTCGTCGACAAGGATCGAGTCGACCTCGTCGACGATGGCGTAGTTGTGACCGCGCTGGACCAGCTCTTCCTGGGACCACGCCATGTTGTCGCGCAGATAGTCGAAGCCGAACTCGTTGTTCGTGCCGTACGTGATGTCGCAGGCGTACTGCTCACGGCGCTGCGCGGGCGACATATTGGCCAGGATGCAGCCGACTTCGAGGCCCAGGAACTTGTGGACGCGGCCCATCATGTCGGAGTCGCGCTCGGCCAGGTAGTCGTTCACCGTGATCAGGTGGACACCCTTGCCGGACAGCGCGTTGAGATAGGCGGGCAGCGTGCCGACGAGGGTCTTGCCCTCGCCGGTCTTCATCTCGGCGACATAGCCGAGGTGCAGCGCGGCGCCGCCCATGAGCTGGACGTCGTAGTGGCGCTGGCCAAGGACGCGCTTGGCCGCCTCGCGGACAGTCGCGAAGGCCTCGGGGAGCAGGTCGTCCAGGCTCTCACCGTCGGCGTAGCGCTCTTTGTACTCGTCGGTGAGCGCCCGCAACTCGGCGTCGGAGAGGGTCACGAAATCCTCTTCGATGGAGTTGACCTGGTCCGCGATGCGGTGCAGTTTGCGCAGGATCTTGCCTTCGCCTGCACGCATGAGCTTGTTGAAGACGGACACTGAGGCTGGTCTCCTTGCCGGTCGGGCCTGGCACGTGGGTCGTGGTACGGACACGGGCGCGGGCACGGCAGGCGGGCCCCACCGCAACGGCCATCGTAAGCGAGGACCCGCCCGCGCCGGGAGGGCCGCCGTCACGCAGGCCTGCCGTCACCCGGAAAGAGAACGCGCGGACCGCGCGGAAGGTGCCGGTGAGGTGCGAAAAGCATTCGTGTCGCCCGGCTTCCGCTCAGCAGAATCCGTCCATGGAACCTCTCACTCTCACGACGGAGCGCCTGCGGCTGCGCGCCTTCACGGCGGACGACACCGATCTCGTGTACGCCGTCTGCCAGGATCCCGACATCCAGCGCTGGACGACGATCCCGTCGCCGTACGAACGCCGGCACGCGGAGGACTTCACCGGACGGCTGGTCCCCGACGGCTGGCGGAACGACACGGAGTACACCTTCGCCGTGCAGCCGCGCGACGGCGGCCCGGTGGTCGCCGCCATCAGCCTGCACCATCCTCGCTCGGGCACCTGGGAGGTCGGCTTCTGGACCGCCAAGGAGCACCGGGGCCGCGGCTATATGGCCGAGGCCATGACGGCGCTGGCGCACTTCGCCTTCACGGCACTGGACGCGGTACGGCTGGAGTGGCGTGCCGAGGTCGGCAACACCGCCTCACGCGCGGTCGCGGAGAAGGCCGGCGCGGTGGTGGAGGGCGTCCTGCGCGGAGGGCTGCTCAACAAGGGCACCCTCCGCGACTGCTGGATCGGCGGGCTGCTGCCGTCCGATCTCGGGCTGCCGGGCGCCCACCCGTATCTGCCCGCACGGGGCTGATCCGCCGGACCGGTTGTCGGTGCCGCGGTCTATCGTGCGGTCCATGACGACTGTGCCGCCCGCCACCGCAGAGCTGTCCGCCGACGAGGCCCGCCGCATAGCCCTGCGCGCTCAAGGATTCCTCGGCGCCCCGGACCGGCGCGGTGGCGTCCGGGGCGTGCTGCGCCATCTCGGCGCCGTACAGCTCGACACGATCTCGGTGCTGGCCCGGTCGCACGAGCTGATCCCGTACGCGCGACTGGGCGCCGTCGGGCGCAAGACCGTCGAGGACGCCTACTGGACCCCGGCGCCGGACGGCGCGGCGCAGGCCCGGCCGCACGCCTTCGAATACTGGTCCCACGCGGCCTGTGTCCTGCCCATCGAGGAGTGGCCGCACTTCGCCTTCCGCCGCCGCGCCTACCGCGCGCACCCGAAGTGGTACCACGCTCTGCCGGCCGGCGCGTACGACGCGGTGCTCCGGCAGCTCCGTACGGAGGGCCCGCTGACCGCGACGGAACTGGGCGGCGCCAAGAACGGCGGCCCGTGGTGGGACTGGTCCGAGGCGAAGGTCGCCGTCGAGCGCGCGCTGATGTACGGCGAGGTCGTGTGCACCGGGCGGCGGAGCTGGAAGCGGGTCTACGACCTCGCGGAGCGGGCCGTTCCGGACGATCTCCTCCACGACGACCTGGACGACACGGAGTGCCTGCGCCGGCTCGTACGGCTCGCGGGCCAGTCCCTCGGCGTCGGCACGCGCGCCGATATCGCCGACTACCACCGCCTCAAGGGCGAGCAGGTCGACGCCGTGATCGCGGACTCGGGACTGGTCCCGGTGACGGTCGCGGGATGGGGAAAGCCCGCCTGGGCCGATCCGGAGGCACTGGCGACGGAGCCGCGCGGACGGCACCGTACGACGCTGCTGTCGCCGTTCGACTCCCTCGTCTGGGAGCGGGCCCGCACCGAGCGGATCTTCGGCTTCACTCACCGTCTGGAGGCCTATGTGCCGAAGCCGAAGCGGGTGTACGGCTACTTCGCGATGCCGCTGCTCTCCGGCGGCAGGCTGCTGGGGCGGGTCGATCCGGCGCGCGAGGGCAAGACCCTGGTGGCCAAGCAGGTGTCGCTGGACACTCCGAAGGCCGTACTTCCCATGGCCAAGGCGCTCTGGGAAGCGGCGGAGTGGGTCGGCTGCTCCGACGTCCGGGTGGAGCGGGTCGACGCACCGGAGCTGCGCGGTCCGCTGACGGCGGCGCTGGCCGCCGTCTGAGCGGGCGCGCCGGGGCCGCGACTCCTGCCGAAGAGCGGGACCGGAGGCCGAGAGCCGGACACCGAGGCCCGGCGGCGACCGCCGAAGGCGAGGAACTGCCGGGCCGTCAGCGGATTTCGAGAATCTTCTCCCGCATCGCATAGACCACGGCCTCCATCCTGGAGTGCAGTTGCAGCTTCTCCAGGATGTTGCGTACATGGTTCTTCACGGTGTTCTCCGAGATGAACAACTCCTTCGCGATATCGCGGTTGTTCATTCCCGTGGCGACCAGTTTGAGGACTTCCAGCTCACGGTCCGTCAGGCGCGGCGCCGGAACAAGTCTGCGCTCGTCGGTGCGCTGAATCATCGACTTGAACTCGGTCAGCAGCTTCGATGCCATGGACGGGCTGATCTGTGACTGGCCGTCGGCCACCGCGCGAATGGCGGTGGCGACCTCGTCGGTGGAAATCTCCTTGAGGAGATAGCCCGTCGCGCCCGCCTTGATCGCGTCGTAGAGATCGGCCTCCTCATCGCTGATCGTCAGCATGATGATCTTGGCACTCGGGGCCACCTCCTTGATGGAGGTGCAGGCTTCGATACCGCCGCGCTTGGGCATCCGGACATCCATCAGCACGATGTCCGGCAGCAGATCGGCGGCCTTGTCGACGGCCTCCGCTCCGTCGCCGGCCTCACCGACGACCTGGATGTCCTCCTCCTGGGCGAGGACGATCTCCAGACCTCTGCGGAAGAGCGCGTGATCGTCCACCACAAGGACCCGGATCGGCTCCTTGCCGGAGCCGTTCCGTTCCGCGTCGGCATCGGGTCCGGAGCCGCCGACCCGGTCGTCGGCATCGTTCCGGTTCTGCACCGGCCCGAAGCTGTCCGCCATCGTTCCTCCCCCTGAAGGCCATGGCCCGAGGTCATCAGAGCCGGCCAACCGCAGTTCGCAGACCACCTGTTGGCTTGCGACGCCATGATTTCATGCCGGGCGCCGGAGCGGTGATCCTTGCGCTCGCACAGTGGTGCCCCCGAGGGCGCGGAGGGCGCTCAGGGGCACCACCGAAGCACGGCTCTCAGCCGTCCCGGCCGTGTACCGGCCTGTGATCAGCCGCCGAGGGCGCCGCCGGCGCCGCCCGCTTCCGAACCGGCCAGTGGATCCGTCCTGAGGTGGATCACGCCGTAGTCGTAGGCGTGGCGCCGGTAGACGACGCTGGCTTCCTTCGTGTCGGAGTCGATGAACAGATAGAAGTCGTGCCCGACCAGTTCCATCTCGTAGAGCGCCTGGTCGAGGGTCATCGGTGCGGCGACATGGTTCTTCTCCCGGACCACCAGCGGTCCCTCGCCCTGCACCTCCAGCGAGCCGATCATCGTAGTGGGGACGGCGGCGGCGGCTTCCTCCGCCGCGGTCTCGCCGTTCGCGTTCAACTGGGCCACACCAGGAACGGCGTCGGGTACCTCGGACGCCGACAGACGCCCGAGGCCACGCCTGTTGTAACGCTTCTCGTGCTGCTTGCGCAGCCGCGCCTCCAACTTGCCGGTGGCCAGGTCGAGTGCCGCGTACGGATCGGCCGCGGCCGCCTCCGCGCGGATCACGGGGCCACGGGAGTGGAGCGTGATCTCCACCCGGTCGCACCGGTCGGCCTGTCGAGGGTTGGGCTCCTTGGACACCTCGACGTCGAGGCTGATCACCTTGCCGTCGAGCTTCTGGATCTTGTCCAGCTTCAGCTTCTCGGCCACGTGCTTGCGGAACCGCTCGGGCACCTCTGTCTTGCGGCCCTTGACGACGATGTCCACGCAGAACTCCGTTCCCGGATCACTCCGCCTCGCTGCGGAGTTACTCCCTGTTGCACCAGACCCCAGTAGTCACAGGAGCCTCGGACTTGGCGACTTTCACCTCTCCTCCCCCGTCGACAAGGTCCTCACTCCCACAAATTTCGAAGGTTCCGAAAACCGCCGAGGCACAGCGCTTCATTCCGTCAGTCATGGCTTCGGCCATTCCTTACAACCGAACATAGCTCCCCCGGACCGGTGTCGGCACCCGCTACCCGCACGTACCTCTCTTCGGCTGTTTTTCTTCCCTCTTTACCCGCAACGCCGAAAGATCCAAGTCAGTTCCGGTTTATTTCGAAAGAGAGAGGAGGCGCGGCGACAACCGCCGCGCTCATCTGTACGAACCCGGGAATGCCCGGTCCCACGGCGGCACGGAGTGCCCGCGCCGCCTCCACCAGCGAGGCGCCGGTCGTCATGAGGTCGTCGACCAGCACCACCCGGCCGCCCTCCAGCAGCCGCGCGCCGCCGACCGGCACCTCCAGCGCCCCGGTCAGATTCGCCTGCCTCTGGCGGGCGCCCAGTCCCGACTGATCCGCCACCGCGCGCCGCTGCCGCAACAGCGGCAGCACCCGGCAGGACCGGCCCGTACGACGCAGTTCCGCGGCGGCGGCCAGCGCGATCCTGCGGCCGGCGTCATGTCCGCGCGCCGCGACCGCGCGCCGCGTGGACGGCACCGGCACCAGCAGCAGCGGGCCCACGCCCGTGCCCGGCGGCGCTGCGGCCCGTACCGCTCCGGCCAGGGCCCGGCCCAGCGGCCCCGCCAGGCCGAGCGCGCCACGCTCCTTGTGCGCCAGCAGCACCGCCCGTACGGCGTCCTCGTACGGCGCCGCGGCATGGACCGCCGGCAGCCCCACCGGCTCGGGCGCCGGCCGCACCCGGCACGGCCACGTCCCGTACAGCGCCCGCCCGCAGTCCTCGCACAAAGGCGTCCTGGGACTGCCGCAGCCGCCACAGGCGACCGGCAGCACCAGGCCGGTGATCTCCCGCCACCACCCCCGCATGGGACACACTGTGCCAACGTCCGGGGCGCCCGGCCACCCCTGTGGACAACTCGGGCGTGTTTCAGAAGTCACGCCCGCTCCGCGACGCCCGGCACGGCCGGGCACCGGCCACCGGAGTGATCCGGAGTGATCCCGGTACGTCGCCGAAGCGATCCGGGCGGGGCGCGTATCCGTCAGCCGGGATAGACGGGCGACGAGCCCACCTTCACCAGGGTCTGCCAGTTCGCTCCGGTGGGCAGCCGTACGATCCCGGCGTCCTCGGAATCAGCCACCAGCGGCTGCCGGTCGTCGTCCGCCGCCGCGATACCCGTCACCTGGTTCAGGCCGGGCAGCACACCGGCCGCCGAGGTCGAGCCGTCGGTCTGCAGATAGCGCACCTGCTGCACACCGCCCTTTTCCTTGCCGACCACCACCAGCCGGCTCGGCCCGGCCCACGACACCGCGGTCACCGTCTCCATCTGCGGAGCCGCCGACCGAAGTTGCACCACGGACACCGTCGGATCGGACGCCGGGCCATGCCGCTCCACCCGTCCGATCTGCAAGGTGGTCCGCCCCTTCTCCGTCAGCAGCAGCGCGATCCGCACTCCGTCCGCCGACACCCGCAGCGCCTCGATACGCGCGCTGCCGAGCCCCTCGACCGGAACCTCCCGCGGAGTGCCCGCGCCTTCCTCGAACCACAGCAGGCGCGCCTTCGCGGGATCGCGGTCGGCGACCCACAGATCACCACGTCCGTCCCAGCTCGGCGCGGACAGCCTGTCCTCGGGCCGGCCGCCGTGACTCGACAGGAGCTCGTCGCCCAGCTCACTGTCCGAGAGGATGGACGACACATACAGTGCGCGGGCGTCGTCCGTGACTCCCGCCGCGTGTTTCTCGTCACGGGCCACCGCGACCGCGCCGAGCTTCACACCGCCGTCGCCGAACGGTCCGATGACACGCGTCCGGTCGACGGCTCCGTCACCGGAGGCATCCAGCAGCGACAGCCGTCCCTTGTCATCGACGAAGTAAGGATTGTCGGGACGGCCCGTGGTGCGGTCGGGCGCGAACTCCTCGGCCTGGTCACCACTCAGCACACAGAGCGAGGAACCGTCCGCCAGCAGCTCGACCTGACCGACCGGCGTGGCCGTCAGACCCCGCAGTGTGAAGAGCAACTGCGCCGCCATCCTCCGGCACTGCGGACGTCCCGCCTTGGACGCCTTGTCGTTCAGCGGCACCTTCAGCGCGTTCCGGTCGTCGAACTCCAGCGACGTCGTGCCCTTCTGAAGAGCCGTACCGGCGGGGAAAGGCGAGTCGACCACCGGCTTCAACCAGCTCGTCGGCCCGTCGAGCAGCACCTTGACCGCCTGTGTGACCGGGTCCATCCGGGTCGTCGGATCTATTCGCTGGCGGATGTACACAGGATCCGCGACCAGCCAGTTCTCACCGGAGGCGAAGTAGTACTTATTTACGGGCCGGTAGTTGCGCTGGAAATCCGACTCACCGAGCACCAGGCCCTGCGGCAGGCTGTCTATGCGCCATTCCTTGCCTTCCGAGCCGCCGCTGTTCTGCCGTACCAGCCGGATACGGCCGTTGTACTTGGTCGGCGCGAGCCACTCATAGGCATGCGAGGAATCCACGTCCGCGATCCGGTCGCCGTACAGCGGATACGTCAGGCTGGTGCTGTCGGTGCCGGACGGCTCCTTGGGCCCCGCCGGGTCGGGCGCGGCGCGCAGCACGGTCGTACCGGCCTCCGGCTGCCAGTTCCGCGCCGCCTGCTTCGTCAGATACTTCCTGGCCATCGTGAAGTCGGGATCGTCGCTGGTCATGGCCTCAAGGAAGCCGTCCACGATCTCGTCGGGCTCCGCCTTGTCCCTGGGCGGCACGGCATACACCCGTACCTGCGACTCGCCGGGCGCCGACGCCTTCACCGGCTCCACATCACCACTGTCCGGGATCGACGCGCATCCCGCCAGCAGCAAAGCGAGCGTCCCGAGCACGACCGGAACCCTCACCGCGCTTCTCCGGCCGTACCGACTGCGGTCAGCGCCCACGAATCGTGTCCTCCCGCTCCGGCGGAACCTGTAGTGCGGAGTCATCGGACTCGTCCTCCACGGGACGCTCGCCCGGCGGATACGCCACCACGCGGGCCCCGCTGCCCGGCAGCGCCGCCGGGTCGACCGCGGCCGTCGTACGGGGCGGCACAGGCAGCAGGGAAGGCACCGGCAGCGCCGACCGGTCCACCCGCGACTGGACCGGCACGCTCGCCAGCCGGTGCGCGCTCTCCTTGAGCTCCTGGGCGCCGGCCCGCTCGCGGTTGCGCCGGGAGTCCTCGGGCTCCAGCGGTATGGGCGAGCCGCGCAACGCCTCGTCCGCCGTGCGCGGCAGCGTCAGCCTGAACTGCGAGCCGCCTCCGGGCTCACCCCACGCCTGCAGCCAGCCGCCGTGCAGCCGCGCGTCCTCGACGGCGATCGACAGGCCGAGTCCGGTGCCTCCCGTGGTGCGGGCCCGAGCCGGATCGGCGCGCCAGAAACGGTTGAAGACCCGCGTGGCCTCTCCGGGCTTGAGGCCCACGCCGTAGTCCCGCACGGCGACCGCGACAGCCCCGCCCGCCACACCCATCCGGACGACGACATCCCTGCCCTCGCCGTGTTCGACGGCATTGACGACCAGATTGCGCAGCACCCGCTCGACCCGGCGGGCATCGGCCTCCGCGACGACGGGCTGTTCGTCCCCGAGGACACGGATCCGGCTGCCCTTGCGCTCGGCCAGCGGTTCGGCGCCGCCGATGACCCGGCGTACGACCTCACGGAGATCTATCGGCTCGGCCTCCAGCGCCGCCGCGCCCGCGTCGAACCGGCTGATTTCCAGCAGGTCGGAAAGAAGCGACTCGAAGCGGTCGAGCTGGTCCCCGAGCAGTTCGGCAGAGCGCGCCGTCACAGGATCGAAGTCACCGCGCGCCTCATGGATGACGTCGGCGGCCATCCGTACGGTCGTCAGCGGGGTGCGCAGCTCGTGCGACACGTCCGAGACGAAGCGCCGCTGCATCCTGGAGAGCTCCTCCAACTGCTGGATCTTGAGCTGCAGATTCTGCGCCATCTTGTTGAATGCCTCACCGAGGCGGGCGATGTCGTCCTCACCGGTGACCTTCATCCGCTCCTGAAGGCGTCCGGTGGAGAGCCGCTCGGCAATCCCCGCGGCCATCCGCACGGGCGTGACGACCTGGCGCACCACCAGCCAGGCGATGGCTCCGAGCAGAACGACCACAAAGAGCCCGGCCGTGGCGAGAGTCCCCTTGACCAGGTTGAGCGACTGCTCCTCCTGGGTCAGCGGGAAGAGGTAGTAGAGCTCGTACGCGTTGCCGTCGACGTCATTCAGCCGCTTGCCGACGATCAGCCCCGGCTCCGACTCCCGGTCGTCCGTGGCACCGGTGTAGGTGATCTGGGCGTATGTCTCGAAGGGCCCGGTGCCCTGCGCGAGCGCGGACCGCAGATCGGCGGGAACGCTGGCCAGGTCGACTCCGCCCGAGACCCGGGGAGCACGGCTGGTGGAGGCGGCGTCCTCCGAGTCGGGACTCAGCGCCACCACATTGAAGGCACCGGGACCGCCGCTGGCGAGCTGTTCGACGAGGTCGGACCGCCAGTTGACGGAGTTCCTGCCCGGCCTGCCGCTCGCGCCGTCGTCCTCCCGGCCGCCGGGCGCCGCCGTCGCGTCGGCCTTCTCCTTCGCGACGGTGAAGCCGCCCGCCGCCTGGCTCTGAGCCGCCTTCTCCTTGGCTTCGAGCAGACCGTTGCGCACCTGGCCGATGACGACGAAGCCGAGCAGCAGCACCACTCCGAGCGACATCAGCAGCGTGCCGGCGACAACCCTGAGCTGGATGTTCCGCCGCCACAGCCGGACGGCCGGCAGCAGCGGACGCCTCACCCAGCGCACCAGGAGCCGCAGCACCGGTCCGCCCGGCGAACCGTCCTGGAGCAGCCGGTCGCCCCGGAACAGCCGGCCGAACCTCCAGAACGCATGGCCCGGCCCGGCAGCCCGCTCCGCACGGACTCCCGGCTCCCCGGGTTTCGGAGCAGCGCTGCCACCGGCCATCTCAGCTCGGTCCCGCCTTGTAGCCGACACCCCGGACGGTCACCACGATCTCCGGCCGCTCGGGGTCCTTCTCGACCTTGGAGCGCAGCCGCTGAACATGGACATTGACCAGCCGGGTGTCCGCCGCGTGGCGGTAGCCCCAGACCTGCTCCAGGAGCACCTCACGGGTGAACACCTGCCACGGCTTACGGGCCAGCGCGACCAGCAGGTCGAACTCCAGCGGCGTCAGGGCGATCGACTGCCCGTCCCGCTTCACCGAGTGACCCGCCACGTCGATGACCAGATCGCCTATGGCCAGTTGCTCAGGCGCAGGCTCCTCCGACCGCCGCAGCCGCGCCCTGATCCGGGCCACCAGCTCCTTGGGCTTGAACGGCTTGACGATGTAGTCGTCGGCCCCGGATTCCAGCCCGACCACCACATCAACCGTGTCGCTCTTGGCCGTGAGCATGACGATGGGCACTCCGGACTCAGCCCTGATGAGCCTGCACACCTCGATGCCGTCCCGGCCGGGCAGCATGAGATCCAGCAGCACCAGATCCGGCTTCGCCTCACGGAAGGCGGCAAGCGCCTTGTCACCGTCAGCTACGAACGACGGCTCGAACCCTTCACCACGCAGCACAATGCCGAGCATCTCGGCCAGTGCGGTGTCGTCATCGACGACAAGGACGCGTCCCTTCATACCGACATCATCCCATTTTCATTTCCGTTGAGTAGACATGCGTGACCCAGCTCACCGACCGGCGGCGATGTGCCGATGCCCGTCACTGACCGCTGTCGTCCGCTGCCGTTGATGTCAACCACTGATGTCCAACCCGTCACCATCGATCCGGGCCCCGGCCGGCTGTCACAGCGCCGTCCCGTCCCCGTCCCGCCTCCCGTCGCTCCCACACCGTAGTGGAGCAGCGGGCACTTCCGGACTCTGAGACCCGGCCCGTCCGCCGGGTCCTGTCCTGGACGGCCCGGTGGTGGACTCCGGGATCGGCACGACGGAGATCGGCCCTCCCGATGTCCTCAGAGGCATCCGGACCGGGGCACACCGCTCCGTGTGCCCTCGTAGCGAAACGCACCCGCCGGTCGCCGTTCTCCTGACAGGACCTCAGAGACCCATCGTCCGCAGGTCAGTTGGACGGCTCTCGACCTTGTCGAAGCCCTATGGCCCCGGTTCGGCCCCTGGCGGCGCACGCGAGCACACCGCTGGGCTCAGCTCGGCGCTGCTCCTCCCGCGTAGCCGACCGACACATCCGCGATGACATCGAGAGCGGTGGACGCCCAACTCTTCATCGTGCTTCGGGTCGTGCTCACGGTCTCCCTCCGAGTCGGTCTCATCGTCTGCGGGGCCGGACAGAACGGCTGCCACCTACGTGAGGCCGACGGCGGCGAGGAGGAACAGGACGAGACCCGGCAGAGCCGGCCTCGACCCAGCGGCGTCACACGGCCCCTCTTCCACGTGTCAGCGCAGACAGTGGCCGCGTCCGTCGCTCAGCTCGACGTCGTCCCACGGGCTGTCGTTGCCTGGCGTGTCCTGGCACACAGCTCCGCGATTCCGTCCCCGGTGACCGGAGACAGCGCGCCGTTCTCGGTGACGATGGCCGTCACCAGTTCCGGAGGCGTGATGTCGAAGGCCGGGTTGTACGCCTGCGTTCCCAGCGGCGCCACCAGTATCCCGCCGCCACCGTCCACTCCCGCAACCGCCGACCGCGGCGCCGTGAACTCCGTCACCTCCTGACCGGGCCGCTGCTCCACCTCGATCGACGCACCGTCCGGGCATTCGAGATCGATCGTCGTGGTGGGGGCGACCACGACGAACGGCACATGGTGGTACTTGGCCAGCACGGCAAGCGGATAGCTTCCGACCTTGTTCGCCACCGAGCCGTCGGCGGCGATCCGGTCCGCCCCGATCAGGACGGCGTCCACCTCTCCCGCCGCGAAGAGGGAGCCGGCCGCGTTGTCCGTGAGCAATGTGTACGCCATCCCACTGCGGGCCGCCTCATACGCCGTCAGCCGGGCGCCCTGCAGGAGCGGACGTGTCTCGTCCACCCACAGGCGCCGCAGCCGGCCGGCCCTGTGGGCCGACAACGCCACGGCGAACGCCGTGCCCTCGCCACCCGAGACGAGTGCTCCGGTATTGCAGTGCGTCAAGATCCGGTGCCCGCCACCCGGCAGCAGTTCGTCCAGGAGCGCGAGCCCCATCGCCGCCATCCGCGTGCTGGCCTCGGCATCCTCCCGGTGCAGCTCTCTGGCTTCGGCGAGCGCCGCGGCGGCCGCCTGCTCCAGATCCGCTCCCTTGTCGACCGCGGAGCGGTACGCGTCACGTGCCCGCCGCACCCCGTACCCGAGGTTCACCGCGGTGGGCCTCGCCTGTGCGAGCTGCTCCGCCGCATCCTCCACGTCATAGCCCCGCACCGCGGCCAGGGCCACGCCGTAGGCGCCCGCGAGACCCAGCAGCGGCGCCCCACGCACCGCCAGCGTCCGGATCGCCCCCACCAGAGCGGGCACATCCGTGCAGACCAGCTCGGCTTCCTCCACCGGAAGGCGCGTCTGGTCGAGAAGCACCAGTACGGGCCCCTCCGGAGGCTCGTCCCAGCGAAGTGACGGGAGCATGGACGGCTCTGCGCCGACCGCGTTTTGTGCGTACTGATCAGCCATCCGCCCAGTCTGCCCGCTGCGCCACCGACAAAGAAGGTGAGCACGACCGCGACAAGGGCATACGGTCCCCGGTCCACCAGGACGCCACCCGTGGCACGATGGCTGCCGGACCGCCGCTCTGCTTCGCGGACAGGCGCCGCTGAAGCGCCGGCTCGCCGAGCCGGATCCCCAACCAATCCACGAGGTGGACGACCGTGAACGACACTCCGGGCTGGGCCTCGCCCGGATCCGCCCCGTCCGACGGCCAGGACGCCACCGTGCCCAGGCCCGCCGAACCAGCCGACGACACCGGCTCTCCTTCCAAGTGGTCCAGCGCCCAGCCGCCGCCCGGACAGTGGTCGCCGCCCAGCGCTCCTGGCGCGGGCCCCGCCACGCCCAGGCCCGCACCGGGCTGGGGCGGTGGTGGTCCCGCCCAGGGCGGCGGTGGACAGGGCGGAGGCTGGGGCCGTCCGCCCGCGGCCAAGCCCGGGGTGATCCCGCTCCGTCCTCTCGGTGGACTGGAGATCCTCGACGGAGCGGTGTCCACCCTGCGCGCCCACTGGCGCACGGTGCTGGGCGTCACCATCGCCGTCGCCGTGGTCTCGCAGATCGGCGACATACTCGTCCAGCGCTATCTCCTTCCCGAGCCGGTGGAGGCCGATCCCAACGCGAGCCCGTCGGAGGCCCTGCGGCAGGCCGGGGACGCGGCCCAGTCGAGCCTTCTGGGCCTGGCGCCGTCGCTGGCCATCACACTGATCGGCACCCTCTTCACCACAGCGGTACTCACCGTGGTCGTCAGCCGCTCCGTGCTGGGACGCACCGTCACTCTCTCGGAGGCCTGGGCCGAGGCCCGGCCCCGCCTCCCCCAGCTTCTGGGCCTGACCTTGCTGCTGCCGCTGATGAGCGCCGCCGTCATGGCCGTCGGCATCGTCCCCGGCCTTGTGCTGGGGTCCGCCGCGGGAGTCGCGCTCTCCCTGCTCGGCGGGCTCGCGGCATTCGTCGTCATCGTCTGGCTGATGGTCCGCTTCAGCCTGGCCTCGCCGGCCCTCATGCTGGAACGGCAGGGTGTGCTGGCGTCCATCCGCCGCTCCGCCAAGCTCGTGAACGGCGCCTGGTGGCGCACCTTCGGCGTGCTGGCCCTGACGATGCTGCTGACCTTCCTGGTCTCCATGGTCATCGCGGTGCCGTTCGCCATCGTCGCCGCAGCGGTCGACAGTGACGGCCTCAGCGGCCTGATCTCGAACACCGGCCCGGACTTCGGATGGCCCTCGCTGATCATCACCGGCATCGGCACGGTGATCGCTTCCGCGCTCACCTACCCGATCTCCGCCGGGGTGACCGTCCTCCTCTATGTGGACCAGCGCATCCGTCGCGAGGCCCTCGACCTCGAACTGGCACGGGCCGCCGGTGTTCCCGGCTACGGCTCCGACCGGTCGGGCCCCGACGCCTCCAGGGACTGACGCGGTGTTCATCACGGGGGGCGTGACAACAGCACGGCTGATGCTCGGCGCAAGCGACGACGTACCGGTGGACACTCCCCGTCTCCCCGCCCGTGAGGCGGCGGAGCGGGAGCTGTCCAAGCCGATGTACCACGAGAACGACCCGAATCTCCTCCAACGCGCACTCGACAGCTTCTGGGAGTGGATCGGCAAGGTCTTCGACTCCCTTTCCGGCGCCGCCCCGGGCGGTCCACTCGGTCTTGTCGTCATCGCACTGATCGTCATGGCCCTTTTCGCCGCGCTCTTCTGGCGTCTCGGGACCCCTCGCCGCGTACCCGGCAGCGCGGGCGGCTCGCTGTTCGACGACGGACCCCAGAGCGCCGCGGAACACCGCGCCACCGCCGAAACACACGCGGCCGCCGGCCGCTGGAACGAAGCCGTCCAGGAGCGGATGCGTGCCATCGTCCGCTCCCTGGAGAAACGGGTCCTGCTCGTCCCGCGCCCGGGCCGCACCGCGGACGAGGCCGCCTCCGAAGCCGGGCGCCAGCTTCCCGCCCAGGCGGACCGGCTTCGCACGGCCGCCAGGGAGTTCGACGACGTCACATACGGAGGCCGCACCACCGACCAGCAGACATATCTCCGTCTGCGCGCACTCGACCTCGACCTGGAACAGGCGAGGTCGCGGCTCAGCGCCACGGCCGGAGGAACGGCCGAGTGAACGCCACGACCAGCTCCACCTCGGTCTCCCCAGGCGTCCGTCAGATCTGGACCCGTGGCCGCGGACTCCTCCTCGCGCTCGTGATTCTTCTGGCAGCGGGAACCGCGATGGCCGCTCTGCGCTCCGGCGACCAGCACGGCCGGCTCGACCCGCGCTCCGCCGACCGTTTCGGCAGCCGCGCCACCGCCGAACTGCTCAAGGACAGCGGGGTCTCCATCGATGTCGCGACCACGCTGACCGAGGCCACGGCCACCACCGGCCCGGACACCACGCTGCTGGTCACCAACCCCGACCTGCTGACCCGCGACCAACAGCGGTCCCTGCGCGACGCGACGGCGGCCACCGGAGGACGCACCGTGCTGCTCGGCGCCGGACCGCCCTCCGTCGATCTCCTGGCCCCCGGCGTGCGTACGAACACCCCGGCACCGGTCTCCGCCCGTGCTCCCGGCTGTTCGCTGCCCGCCGCCGGCCGCGCGGGCACGGTCGACATCGGCGGTGAGCGCTATCTCACCACCTCGCCCGACGCCGACGGCTGCTACATGAGTGACGGTCTGCCGACCCTGCTCAGAATCGCCGGCACCAATACCGGCACGGACACGGACACGGACACAGACGCCGGTGACACGGTGCTGCTCGGCTCTCCTGATCTCCTCTACAACGACCGCCTCGACAAACGGGGCAACGCGTCGCTCGCCCTGCAACTCCTCGGATCCCGGCCCCATCTCGTCTGGTACCTCCCTTCACTCGGTGATGCCGCTGCCTCCGGAGGCAGCGGCGACGACAGCGGCAGCGGCTTCCTGGATCTGATCCCTTCCGGCTGGCTCTGGGGCACCTTCCAGCTCTTCCTCGCCGCGGTGCTGGCCGCCGCCTGGCGTGCCCGCAGGCTGGGCCCGCTCGTGGCCGAACAACTCCCCGTCGCCATCCGGGCCTCGGAGTCCACGGAGGGCCGCGCACGCCTCTACCGCAGGGCGAACGCCAGGGATCGCGCCGCCGCGGTCCTGCGCTCGGCGACCCGCGACCGCCTCGCTCCCCTCCTGGGCGTCTCCGCTGCCGACGCCCACTCCCCGGAAGCCCTGGTCTCCGCCGTATCGGCCCGGCTCCCGGACACCACTCTCGACCTCCGTACTCTGCTCTTCGGCCCGGCCCCGGCCGGCGACACCGCTCTCCTCCGCCTGGCGGACCAACTCGACGCCCTCGAAAGAGAGGTACGCACCTCATGAGTGCCCCGACCACAGAGACCGCTGAGAGCTCGGACAGCGCCCGCGCTTCCCTGGAGGCCCTGCGCACCGAGATCGCGAAGGCGGTGGTCGGCCAGGACCCCGCCGTCACCGGGCTTGTCGTCGCTCTTCTCTGCCGCGGCCATGTCCTCCTGGAAGGAGTCCCCGGCGTCGCGAAGACCCTTCTCGTCCGGGCACTCGCCGCGTCCCTCGAACTCGACACGAAGCGTGTCCAGTTCACTCCTGATCTGATGCCGGGCGACATCACCGGGTCCCTTGTCTACGACGCCCGAACCGCAGAGTTCTCCTTTCAGCCCGGTCCTGTTTTCACCAATCTGCTGATCGCAGACGAGATCAACCGCACGCCGCCCAAGACCCAGTCGGCACTTCTGGAAGCGATGGAAGAACGCCAGGTCACGGTAGATGGCACGCCGCGCTCACTGCCCGATCCATTCTTGGTCGCGGCCACCCAGAACCCGGTCGAATACGAAGGCACCTACCCTCTCCCCGAGGCCCAGCTCGACCGCTTCCTCCTCAAACTGACCGTCCCGCTCCCCACCCGCGATGACGAGATCAACGTCCTGAACCGCCACGCGGAAGGCTTCAATCCGCGTGACCTCCAAGCCGCAGGGGTGCGACCCGTCGCCGGGCCCGCCGACCTGGACGCGGCTCGCGCCGCGGTGGCCAAGACCGCTGTCTCGCCCGAGATAGCGGGCTACATCGTCGATATCTGCCGTGCCACTCGTGAATCCCCCTCACTCGCACTGGGCGTCTCCCCACGAGGCGCCACCGCCCTGCTCTCCACCGCACGCGCCTGGGCCTGGCTCACCGGCCGTGACTATGTCATCCCGGACGATGTGAAGGCCCTGGCCCTTCCCACGCTCCGTCATCGCGTCCAGCTCCGGCCCGAGGCCGAAATGGAGGGAGTCACCGCCGACTCCGTCATCACCGCGATCCTCGCCCATGTCCCCGTCCCCCGATGAGACGGTGAACCGTGGCCCTCACCGGACGAACCGCTCTCCTCGCCGCCCTCGGCTCTCTCCCCGTCGGCGTCCTGGCACCTAGCTGGGCGGGCATCCTCGCCGTCAACGCACCGCTCTCGATAGCAATTCTGTGCGACTACGCCCTCGCCGCACCAGTGCGAACGCTCCGATTCACCCGAAGTGGTGATACGTCAGTTCGACTCGGCGAAGGCGCAGAGGTCCATCTCACCGTCACCAACCCATCGGGCCGCCGTCTTCGCGCACATCTTCGCGACGCGTGGCCACCGAGTAGCTGGCTCGCCGGTTCCGAACAGTCCGCGTCCCGCCACACGCTGACGGTCCCGCCGGGTGAACGCCGACGGCTCACCACGTTTCTCCGCCCCACGCGCCGCGGCGACCGGCACGCGGAACTCGTCACTGTTCGCTCGTTCGGGCCGATGGGCCTGATATCCCGCCAGGGCAACCATGAGGTTCCGTGGACCGTCCGCGTGCTGCCGCCCTTCACGAGCCGCAAACACCTGCCGTCCAGACTCGCTCGGCTGCGGGAGCTGGACGGTCGTACCAGTGTGCTCACACGCGGCGAGGGCACCGAGTTCGACAGCCTCCGCGCCTATGTGCCCGGGGACGACACCCGGTCCATCGACTGGCGGGCGACCGCACGGCGGCAGACGGTCGCTGTACGGACCTGGCGGCCCGAGCGCGACCGGCACATCCTCGTCGTGCTCGACACCGGCCGCACCTCGGCCGGCCGGGTGGGCGACGTACCTCGCCTCGATGCGGCCATGGACGCCACGCTTCTCCTCACCGCGCTCGCCTCACGCGCGGGCGACCGCGTGGGCCTCCTTGCCTATGACCGCCGAACGCGTGCGCAGGTGCAGGGCCGCTCCGCAGGAGATGTGCTGCCCGCAGTCGTGAACGCGCTGACACCGCTTGAGCCCGAGCTCGTGGAAACGGACGCTCGCGGGCTCAGCTCGGCCGTGCTGAGGAGCGCACCGCGTCGTTCGCTGATCGTGCTGATCACGAGCCTCGACACAGCGCCCATTGAGGAAGGGCTCCTGCCGGTCCTCTCCCAGCTCACTCAACGGCATACGGTCGTGGTCGCCTCGGTCGCCGATCCCCACATCGAGAAGATGAGCGCGGGCCGGGGCACAGTGGACGCGGTCTACGAGGCTGCCGCCGGCACACAGGCACAGGTCCAGCGCCGCCGTACGGCGGAACAGTTGCAGCGTTATGGCGTCACCGTCGTGGACGCCACCCCGGACAAACTGGCTCCGGCTCTCGCCGACGCGTATCTCGCCCTGAAGGCCGCGGGCCGCCTCTGAGACGGAGCGGTGTGGGCAGTCGGCAGAGATGCGGACCGCCCACACCGCAAAGGCACTCGTAAATTGGCCTTGAACGCAGGAATGCCCTGTACCTAAAGGCACAGGGCATTCCCACAACAATTGTTCGGCAGCGTCCTACTCTCCCACAGGGTCCCCCCTGCAGTACCATCGGCGCTGTGAGGCTTAGCTTCCGGGTTCGGAATGTAACCGGGCGTTTCCCTCACGCAATGACCACCGAAACACTATGAAAATATCGAACACCGGACAACAACACAGCCGTTCGTTACTTCAGAACTAACACAGTGGACGCGAGCAACTGAGGACAAGCCCTCGGCCTATTAGTACCAGTCAGCTTCAACCGTTACCGGTCTTCCACATCTGGCCTATCAACCCAGT